>NZ_VCHX02000156.1 GCF_005768555.2 Streptomyces sporangiiformans | reverse complement strand
GCGACCGACACGGCTGACGCGACCGACGAAGGGCCGCCGCACCCTGTGGTGCGGCGGCCCTTCGGTCATCCGGGGGTCCCGTCGTCTGGCCGGGAGCGGTCTCGGTCAGCGCAGGCGGCGGCGTGGCATGAAGGTGAACACCGCTCCGCCCAGCAGTATCGTCGTGCCCGCGAGGAGGCCGAGGGCCCGCAGCAGGCCGTTGTCGTCGGAGCCCGTGTCCGCGAGGCCGCCGCCCGAGGACGACGAGCCCGAGCCCGACGTGCCGGAACCGGAACCGGAACCGGAACCGGAACCGGAACCGGAGCCGGAACCCGAGCCACCCGCGGCTCCGCCCGGCTGGGATGTGGTGTCCAGGGTCAGGGAGACCTGGCTCTTGGCCGGTGTGCAGGTCGTCGTCGTGCCGAGGGCCTTCACTGTGAGGACGCCCGGCGAGAGCGTCGACTCGCCGTCCGCGCCCGGCTTGTACGTGCCCGTCAGATCAGGGACGTCGATCGGATCGCCGGACTTGATCGGCTCCGCATTGGTCGGACCCTCCACATGCACCGTGCCCTTGTCCGCGCCGCCCAGTACGACCTCCATCGACGGCTTCACGGAGTCCTTCGGAATGTCCGCGGGGCTGTCCATGACCGACTTCTTGAACTGGACCGTGAGGTCGAAACTCCCGCCGTCCTTCTTGGCGTTGATCTGCACGGGAGAGGTCGCGTTCTTGTCGCCGATCGGCGTCTTGCACTCGTACGGGACCTCGACTTCCTTGCCCGTGAAATCGGTCTGTCCGCCACCGGAGCCGCCGGAGTCCGACGATCCTCCGCCGCCCCCGGCGTTTCCGCCCGTCGCGCTCTGGGACGGCGAGGAGGGCGGCGCCGTCCCGGTCGGCACCTCCGTCGGCACCCCTGTGGGCACCCCTGTCGGCAGCCCGCCCGTCGTGCCCCCGGAGTCTCCCCCGCTCACCTTGATCGTCGCCGCCGGCTTCACCGTCTCCTTCGGCGAGCACTTGGTGTCCGCGGACACCGGCTTGCTGACGTTGACGTTGTACGCGTCCGGGGTCAGCGTGACCTCGCCGGCCGCCGTCAGCTTCAGCTTGCCCTTCATGGCGGACAGCTTCATGTCGCTGTTCTTCGGGATGGCGGGGTTCTCCCGCGGGCCCCGCATGGCGATGTCCCCGGTCTGCGCGCCGGCCGCCTTGAGCGTCCCGGTCGGCTGGACCGTGTCCTTCTCCAGGTCGATGATGTCGGGGTTCTTGGCGGCGGCCTGGACGAACTTCCAGGTGATCTCCACCTCGTCCCCGACCTTCGCCTCGGCGGGCGCGCTGATCTCCACCTTCGTCGTGCCCTGCACCGGGTCCATCCCCGAGATCGGGGGCGGTATGCACTCGGTCCGGTACGCCACCTCGGCCGCCTGCGCGGGCGCCGCGGCCACGCCGAGCAGGATGCCCGCACCGCCGAGCATCAGCGCGACTCCGGCCGCGCTCGCTCTACGGCCGCGGGCGTCCTCCGGCCGGACTCTCCGTTGCGTGCTCACGTGGTTCCCTTCCTGCTCGGAGTCGTCGGACTGTTCTCTTGCGGTGCGGAGAGCTGACCGGCCTCGGTGCCCGGATCGGTGTCCGGGGTGAACCAGGGCAAGTTCGGGGCCGTACGGGAACGCGTACGGGTACTACTGCTACTGCTGCTGGAGTCGGAGCCGGCGTCAGCGCCCGTCGAGGGAAGGCTCAGCCTCGGCAGCCGCACGGTGACCTCGGGCAGCCGCAGACTCCGGCGCCGGCCGGCGTGCCCGCCACGCCCCGTCCGCCCGCCGCTCCTTCGGGCCCGCCCGGACGACCTGCGCGGCCGGACGCGGTCCACCAGGGCCATCCCGATCCGGAACACCGCGGCCGGTACGACGACGCAGAGCAGGATCCAGAAGAGCGTCACGCCCCAGGGGCGCCCCACGCCCCACGGCTGTTCGGCGAGCACCTTGCCGCCGAACTTCAGCGAGACCGTGTAGTCGCCGTGCGCGCCGGCCGACAGCTCGACCGGCAGTTTGATCCGCGCCTTCCTGCCGGGCTCGATGGTGCCGCGCCACTGCTGTTCCTCCCACTGCGGGGCGAACACGCCGTGGGAGGTGCCGATGCGGAAGACGGGGTCCTTGACGGCGGTGGAGCCGACATTGCCGACGGTGAAGACGAAATCGCGGGACGGCGGCGCGCCGAACCAGGTCAGCAGGCCACTCGACCCGTCGAGCCGCGTGTCGGTGAGCACCGAGAGCCGCCCGCTCGTGTCCTCCTTCGGCAGTGGCTCGACCTCGTGTCCGGCGACCAGGAACGCGGCGTCCGCCGCCGCCTTCGCCCCGGTCGCGGTCGCGACGTGCACGACGCACGGGCACGGCTCGGGCGGCTCGGTGACGGGCAGCTTCTTGCTGAACGCGCCCTTCGCGTCGGTGGTGACGGTCCGGCCGTCCGCGTTGGCGCACGAGTTGGTGCCGCCGATCACGCCCCGGTCGGTCGAGGACTGACCGCAGATCAGCATCATCAGCAGCGTGTCCGGCCGCCATCCGGTGCCGTTCACGGTGATCGAGCCACCCGTCCCCGCCTGCGACTTGGACAACTTGACGGCCGGCTTCTCCGCCGCGACCGCCGGTCCGCCGGCCAGGACCAGGGCCAGGGCCAGGGCCAGGGGCAGCAGGAGCGACGCGAGGACCGCCGCCAACGCCGGAATCCGCACCGTGCCGCTCACGCTCACGTCACCGCTCCCGTCAACTCGACTTCCGTACGGCCGCTCCCACCGGACTCGCCGGACTCGCAGCGCTCGCCGGGCTCACCGGGCTTCTCCCCGGCGCGCCTTCGGCGTCGTACGAGCCCATAGGCGCCACCCGCACACAGCGCGAGCCCGCCCGCCGCCGCCCCTGCGACCGCCCTCCACGGCACGAACCGTGCCGACGTGCCCGCCTCGTCGTGCGCCCCGCCCGCAGCACTGACCGTGAGCCGCACATCGACCGAGTCGAGCGCCGGCCGGTCGGGCCAGGGTTCGCTGAGGGTGACGCGGCGGCCGGGGAGCAGTTCGAGGGGCAGGGTGCGCGGGGCGCGGTCGAGCACCTCGCCGAACAGTCCGTCGGCGCGCACGGCGAGCTTCGGCTCGAGCACGGTGGTGCCGCGGTTGACCAGGTCGTACGAGATTCGGCCGTCCCGCAGGGCCACGTGCTCGACCGTGAGCGCGGACAGGGTCGGGCCGCCGACCCGCAGTTGGACGCGTACGGCTGCGGACCGGTCGCCGCCGCTCGCGACGATCGCGCCGGGGTGGTCGCCGGGAGTGGCCCCCTCGGGGACGCTCACGGTGAACGGGACGTCAGCGCGGGTGCGCGCGGGCACTTGCACCGTCCGCTCGGCGAAAGTGATCCAGGCACCGGTGTCCGTCGCCCTCGCCCGCAGCGCGAAACCGCCGCCCTTCCCGCTGTTGTCGGCGTCCGCGCCACGCAGCCGTACGGTCAGCGGCTTCCCGCCCGGGTTGATCACCGACACCGTGTCCTGCAGGACCGAGCCGGGCAGTCCCTCCGCGTAGAAGTACGGCCGCCCCTCCTGGGCCGGCCGGCCTTCGCCACCCGTGGACGGCACGACGGACCATCTGTCGTCGGCCACGGCGGTCGGCGCGACGCCGAGCACGACAACGGCCGCTGCGGCTGCGGCTGTGACTGTGGCTGTGGCTGCGAGACGAAGGACACGGGCGGCGGACGGCACGGACGTCACGGGCGGCTCCTGATGCGCGTGCGGAAAGGGCGAGTCAGCGCGCCGCCTGATGCCTCCGGGTCAGCCACAACACCCCGGCCACGCCCGCGAGCAGCACCGTGCCGCCGAGAGTGCCGAGGGCGATCGCCGAGTCCTCGGGGCCGGTCTGCGGCAACTCCTCACCGCCGGCGGGCGTGCCGCCCTGCGTGCCGCTTTCGGTGGAGCCCGATGAACCGCCTCCGCCGGCGGCCGTCACGTCGAGGCTCAGGGCGGGCCCCGGGTTGTTGCCGGGCGTGCAGGTGGTCGTCGTACCGAGCGCCTTGATGGTGAGCACGCCCGGCGTGAAGGTGACCTTGCCGGTCTTCGACGGCGTGTACGTGCCGCTCAGGTCGCTGATTTTGATGGGGGTGTTGGCAGGGATGGCCGCGTCGTTGGCCGGTCCCTTCACCGTGAGCGTGCCGCTCTCGGCGCCGCCGAGCTTGATGGTGGCGCTCGGGCTCATCGAACCCTTGCCCAGCTCCACCGGGCTGGACGAGACGCCCTTCTGCCAGGACATGGTGATCTTGTAGCCGCTGCCGCTCTTGGCGCTCTTGATGTCGATGGGCGAGACGGCGGACTTGTCACCGATCGGCGTCTTGCAGTTGTACTTGACGTCCACGACGTCGGCCTGGGCTGCGGGGGCGGCCATCAGCACCGCCGAGCCGGCCAGGGCCGCGGCGAACGCGAGCGCGGCGGTTCGTTTCTGGTACGTCCGGTATGACACGGTCCCCTCATTCCTGACGGCACATCAGATCGGCCGTCAAGGTACGCCCGGGGCCTTGTAGAGGGAAGACAAAGGACGCGCCGGATCCTGATCGGTCCGACGCGTAGAAAGCGCACACGAAGAAGGTTTGAAACCGGCGGCGCCCTGTCCCTGTGCGGCTGCGCCGCGCGATGAGGAACGGTTGCTTTCCGCCTATGCGGGCGCGCCGAGCTCCGCCCACACCGTCTTGCCGGCGACCCCGGGGTCCCGGAAAACCCCCCAGTCCAGGCACAACCGCTGCACGATGAACATCCCGTGACCGCCGGGACGGCCGGCGCGATGCGGGGTGCGCGGGGCGGGCTGGCCGGTGCCCCGGTCGGAGACCTCGACGCGGAGGACCTTGTTGTCGCAGGCGATCCACAGCTCGTCCGGGCCCTCGGCGTGCAGGCAGGCGTTGGTGACGAGTTCGGAGACGACCAGCAGTACATCCTCGGCGGCGGCCCGCCGGTCGGCGGTCGCGGCGGGCAGCCAGCCCCACGCGTACAGCGCCTCGCGGGCGAAGTCGCGGGCGAGTGGGACGACACCGCTCGCGCCGACGAGACTCAGCCGACGGGCCTGGCGGGCGGCAGCGTGCGCGGACCCGCCGTCTCGGGCCACCCCGCAAGCCCCGTCGGCGCCCGACTCCGGGCCGCGGTCGCCCGGCGAGTAAGGCCGGGTGGTGCTCATCAGCGCTTCACCTCACCGATTCACCAGTTCAAGGTTCAGGACGTTCAGAAAGCTCAGGACACTCGGGATCCGGGACTGCCGCGCGCTTGCCGTTCGGTCTGTTGACATATTCAGGATGTCTCCTGCCCGAGCGAACCGTCAGAACACCCACTTATTCGGCACGGTCGCTGTGACGCTGGTAACGCCTCGGTCACGCAGAGACAACCGAGCCATAACTCTGCACGATGACCTCGGTCACCTAGTCGGCCAGGGCCGCTTCGAGCGTGTCGTGCACGGTGAAAACCGCGTCTGCCCCGGTGATCTCGAAGACCCTGGCGACCACCGGCAGCATCCCGGCCAGATGAACTCCGCCACCCGCGGCCTCGGCTTTCAGCCGGGCGCCGAGCAGAACGTTCAGGCCGGTGGAGTCGCAGAACTCCAGCCGTGAACAGTCCACGACGAGGCGCGCGAACCCGCGGTCGAGGCAACCCTCGAGCGGTTCGCGCAACAGATCGGCCGTATGGTGATCCAACTCACCCACCGGGATCACGACGGCACTGATGCCCTCTTCCCGCACCTCGACCAGAAGCCGGCCCGACTGTGCGCTGCCGACCGTCCCGCGGTCCATGCCGTCTCTCTCTTCCGACCGTCGTGGCTGTTGCTTGACGCCCTTGAACACTACGCCTTCTCTACGACCTCAGACACCTGAACAACCGCCCGGAAACGGACATTTCGCTGCTAAGCGCACTTGCGGCGACCTTGCGAAAGCGGGTAGGGCTAGTAGGGACACAAATCGACACGGCCGGCTTTGGAGGCGCCGCACACCGCAGTGCACGTATTGGCATCGGCGGCCATATGCCGAGAACGATGGAGGACATCATGTCACCCCGGCTCGACGCATCGCATACCCCCCGAGCGACGTCGACACCCGCTCCAGAACACGCGCACCTCATCGAGGACGAACTCGACGTGCTCGCCGGACTTCCGGAGATCCCCCCGTACGACGAGGTGGGGCCGGTGGACGCACGGGCCTTGTCCAAAACCCTCTTCGAGCGGCTGGAGTCCCTGGAAGAAGGCACGCACGAGTACTCCTACGTACGCAACACACTCGTCGAACTGAACCTCGCTCTGGTGAAGTTCGCCGCCTCTCGGTTCCGCTCGCGCAGCGAGCCGATGGAGGACATCATCCAGGTCGGCACCATCGGCCTGATCAAGGCGATCGACCGCTTCGAGCTCAGCCGAGGCGTGGAGTTCCCGACCTTCGCGATGCCGACCATCGTCGGTGAGATCAAGCGCTTCTTCCGCGATACCAGTTGGTCGGTGCGCGTCCCGCGCAGACTCCAGGAACTCCGGCTCGACCTGGCGAAGGCCGGCGACGAACTCGCGCAGCAGCTGGACCGCGCTCCGACAGTGGGAGAGCTGGCGGAACGTCTGGGTCTCTCGAACGACGAGGTCGTCGAAGGCATGGCCGCGTCCAACGCGTACACGGCTTCCTCGCTGGACGCCCAGCCCGAGGAGGACGACTCCGAGGGCGCCCTGGCCGACCGCATCGGCTACGAGGACCACGGTCTTGAGGGCATCGAGTACGTCGAGTCGTTGAAGCCCCTGATCGCGGACCTCCCGTCCCGTGACCGGAAGATCCTGTCCCTTCGCTTCGTCGCCAACATGACCCAGTCGGAGATAGGTGACGAGCTGGGGATCTCGCAGATGCACGTATCGCGTCTGTTGTCGCGAACACTGGTGCGGTTGCGCAAGGGTCTGACTGTCGAAGAGTGATCCCGAAGTTCTGGTACCGGGAATTGTCGATGGCGCTCGTCCAAGGTCCTGCCGAGCAGGACTCGACGAGCGCCATCTCTGTTTTCCCCAACCCCGCCGCTTCCCGAAACAGAGGGCTGCGCCCCCCCTGGCCCCCCGGTGGGGTGCACCGTGTCAACCCGGCTTGTGTTGCTGGTGATTACCGGGAGAAACCCCTACCCCCACTGGTCTCCTTCCACCACTATGGGCAACCCCCTCAACGTGGGCGCAAGGAGGCGCGGGGATGGCTCGGGCGGAGTGGAGCGATGAGGACGACCCGGGAGCAGGGCCGCACGCGACGGCGCCCGACGCACGGCTCACCACCCTGATACGCGCCGACACCTCCACCGCGTACCCGGCACTGCGCGAACTACGCCGGCGCCACCGACCCTCCGTCCTGGCGTACGCGCGGCTGTGCGCCGTGGACGAGCCCGCCGCACATCGGCTCACGGCCCAGGCGTTCGCCCTCGCGGCCCGCGAGACGGCGCGGGGCGTCGAACCGCGCGGCCCCTGGCGGCACCAACTCCTCCTGATCGTCACGCGCGTGGCCGCAGCATGGGCCACGGACGACCGGGGCCACCGACTCGACCCGGGCCTGCTCGCCCGCCTGCGCGAAACGGACGCCGACAGCCCCGTACCGCCGATGCTCGCCGCTTTCCACAGCCTCCCGACCCGCGTTCAGGGCATCGTCTGGTACGGCGTCGTGGACGAGGAACCCGACGCCGGGGCGGCCGTCTTCCTCGGGTTCACATCCCAAGACGTGGAGTACGGCAAGGAGTCGGCGTTCCAGACGCTGCGTCAGGCCTGTCTGCGGGTACGGCTGACCCGTTCCGGCGATCCGCGGTGCCAGGACTTCCGCCGGCTGATCGAAGAGGCCGTACGCCCCGAACATCCCCGCTACGGGATGGACCTGGACGCCCACATGGCGGTCTGCTCCGCCTGCGCCACCGCGTACGAGGAGCAGTGCGCCCTGCGGGACACTCCGCGCACCGCCCTGGCCGACGGACTGCTGATCTGGGGCGGCGCCGCCTACGTCACGGGCGGAGCCGTCACACCACGGCCCGCTTCACGGAGATCCCGGACCGCCGTGGCCGCGGCGGCGGCCACGGCGACCACGGCGACCACGGCGACCTGGTGGCCCTCACGGCGCTTCGCCCTCGCCTCCGCCGCCCTGGGCGTCGCGGTGGCACCACTCCTGGTGTACCTGCTGTCGTCGAGCGATGCGGACCCGCGGCGCGCCGCCAACTCCTTACCCACGCCGACGCGGCCCCCCGCGGTGACGGTGACCGCGACGGTCTCGGCGACATCGTCCCCGTCACCTTCCCCGTCCCCCACCCGCACCACCAAGTCGCCGAAGCCGACGACGACTTCGAAGCCTTCGAAGCCCGCCGCGAGCCCACGCCCGTCGCCCCCGGCCGAGAAGCTCCCGCAGGCCCATCCGCCCAACAGCCGCTACGCCCAGGTCGTGAACGCCGACTCCGGACTGTGCCTGGACATCCACGACGGCGACTTCCGGCTCGGCACCGACGTCGTGATGGCCCGCTGCGAGGCGTCCCGAACCCAGATGTGGCGGGTCGACACCGAGCGCGACGTCCTCCAGTCGTACGCCGACCCTGACTACTGCCTGGACAGCCGCGGTGCCACGGACCGAGGCGTCGGCATCTGGGAGTGCCGGTCGGTCGACGGCCACAACGGCAGGAACCTCCGGTTCACCGTGGACGGCAGCGGCGCGCTCCGCCCCGCCATCGCCCCGGACCACGCGGTCACCCCGTTCGGCGACCATCTCGCCCTGTCCCCGGCACAGGGGCGCGACGACCAGCGGTGGAAGGCGGGCGCGAGGCCCGCCTGACACGAGTGGTTCAGCGCTCCGGAATTCGGCGTTCCGGATTCAGCGTTCCGGATTCAGCGTTCCGGGTGCAGAGGCGTTATCAGCTCGATGAGTTCCATGTCCACCTGGGTGAGATCTTTGTCCAGGGCGTCGAGGATCCTGCGTTGCTCCTCGACCGCCGTCTGGTCCCCCTGCAGTTCCACTATGTTGCGCGCTCCGGTGAGCAGGGTAGTGAGCCGTGACTCCAGTTGATGGTCGATGACGTCGGGGAGGTCCTGGATGTGCGACGTGTACTGATCGGCGTACGCCTGCGCGATCTCGGCCCGCTCCTCCGCCACGGCGTCGGCGAACATCTGGACCGCGTTGTCCCGGAGCCGCCTGCGGGCGATGACCTTCGCCGTCGCCACGATGCTTCCGGCGGTGAGGCCGATGGGCACCAGGACCCAGCCGAGCAGGCCGCTTGCCGCGAGACCCGCGATCGCCGCGCCGCCCACTCCGGTCTGGACGGTGGCCTGGCCGAAGTTCGACCACGACAGCAGGGGTGAGGTCCGCGCCAGTACCCGGTCCGGGACGTGCGCGCTCATCGAACGCAGCCAGCGGCGCAGTTCCTCGTCGGGAATCTCCGTACTGGTGCGTGCGAGCGTCTGCTGCAGGTGTCCGAGGTCGTCGGAGTATGTCCGCAGCATCGGCATGAGGAGGTCGATCAGCTGTTGCTGGCGAGCGTCGAGATACGCGGCGAGATCGGTCGACGCGAAGTCCAGGATCGACTTCTGCAGGGTGATCTCAAGACGTCCCTTGATCGTGTCGATGGCGTCCTCCCAGCGCCGGGACGCCTTGAACGAGGCGAGCCGTACCTTGAGGGGCTCACGCATGTCCCGACCCCAGGACGGGATGTCCTCCGCGACCCTCGTGAGGTGGCCTTCCATCGCGCGTCGGATGCCTTCCGAGGTGTCGGCACACCATTGCTCGACAACCTGACGGATCTGGTCACGCGATTGCAGAAGGGTCTGCTCGAGGCCGCGCTGGGCGTTCAGGTCCTTGGCGAGCTGGTCCACATCCCGTGCGAGCAGCGCGCGCCGTTCGCTGATGCTGTCGCGCAGCAGAACGATCTCGCGGCGCAGGAAGTCGGCCGGCTTGAGCAGTTTCACGCGGGCCCGCTCCGTGCGGCAGAAGGCGAGCAGCGCCTCGCGCAGGGCGTCCACGCCGTCCGCGGACTCGTCGACGCGGTCCGCGCCGCCCAGGCGATCCAGATAGTCGGCCGCGCTGACGAAGAAGAGCCGCTCGTCGACGTTGGACGTGTGCTCGGACGCGATCTGGCGGCAGCGGCGCCTGACGTCGTCGCGGTCCGAGTTCTTGCGGATGATGTCCATCTGGTTGACGACGAAGAAGAGGTCCTCGAACCCCATCCGTTTCATCAGCGTCAGGTAGTGGGACTGCTCACGGTCCTTGAAGCTGCCCCGTGCGAGGGTGACGAAGATGACGGCGTCGGCCTGCGGGAGGAAGTGGAGGGTCACCCGTTCGCGGGCGGGGTTCTCGTTCGTACCGGCCGAGTCGATGAGCTCCACGCCGTCCGCGAGCATCGGCAGCGGCGCACGGAGTTCTCCCATGACATACGGGCTGTCCCGCAGGATGTCGTCGGCGTCGAACTGAAGCTCCACGGCCTCCCGGAACTCGTTGATGCCGACGGTCTCCGGCCTGATCCGGTGGGGATACTCCAAGTCCCGGAAGAGGAAGGCCTGTTCCCTCTCTCCGTGGGTGAGCACGGTGGTGAACGCCGTGGTCGGATTCTCCTTCGTGGGCAGCAGCTCCCGCTTTATCAGAGCGTTGATGAGGGTGCTTTTGCCGCTGCTGAAATCACCGAACACCATGATGCGGAACGAGGAGTGCAGCAGGGCCTTCGACGTCGAGTCGAGACGGTCGGTGATCTCCGGGTCGAGGGCATCGCCCAGATGCGCGCGCAGTGCTGATTCGACCCGTCCGACCTTGTGGAAGAAGGAGGCGAGACGGTCACGCCGGTTCACCCACGTCGTCTGCGGTTCCATCGCTGCCGGGCGCGCTTGCTCGTCTGTTGGGGACATCTGTTCTCCGCGGGAAGTTGGGAGCGGGAGAGGTTGGGAGGGGGAACGGGAGAGGTTGCGGGGAGGGGGAACGGGAGAGGTTGAGGGGAGCGGGGGAGGTTGAGGGGAGCGGGAAAAGCGGTCGCGGTGCGAGGCAGGTCGGCGGAGCGGTCAGGAGGCGGACGGTTCCGCTCGTACGATCCGGATCTCCTCGGCCAGTGCGACGGCCTGGCTCCGGATGTTTCGCCACTCGGCGCCCCCGTCCACGGTGAGAGCCGCTTCCTGCCTGTTCCACCAGTCGTCCGAGGACGACTCGAGGAGGTCCGCGCAGCGCCGGTAGACGGTGTCGATCTCGGCGCGGAAGGAGCCGAGGCAGGCGTCGAACGCGTCCTGCACCGCGGCGGGCACATGGGCGATGGCCACATCCCGGCGCGCGGCCACGGACCGGTCGGCGAGTTTCTGCTCGACGAACACGAGCGGGGCGGTCACCACCCGGGCGACCGGCAGGGCGCTGAAGGCGAGGTTCAGGGCCAGATCAAGCACCGCACCCGTTCCTTCGAACAGCAGCCGAAGCCGTGCGTGGGCGCGGGAAGCCGGCGTCAGCCCGTCCGGCGTCGGCGCGTCGACGTCGGCCGCCAGTGCCGCCTCGACGTCCATGTCGTCCAGCAGTGCGAGGTAGGCGTCGACGTCGTGGTCGATGCCGGACTCGATGCCGGACCCACTGCCCGACCCACTGCTCGCCCCACTGCTCGCCCCACTGCCCGACTCGTGTTCCAGCGCTTCGCTCAGGCGGTCGAAGGCCGCCACCACGGCCGCGCGCAGACTGCTGCGGGCCGTGCTCAGCGCGAGGTTCGCGAAGTCCGCGAGCTCCGTGCGCAGCGCGAAGGGGATGTGGCTGTCCCACACGGCCAGAGGGTCCTGGTGCGTGCGTACGGTCTGTTCCAGCAGGGCTACGGCTTTCGTGCGGGCGCGCCGCGCCTCTTCCCTGATCTCTTCGTGGGCGGCTTCGGCGGCGGTGAGCAACTCGTGCCGGGCCGAGGTCCATGCCGCGCTGAACACCAGCCGTTCCCTCTCCAGGGCGTTCTGCCGTGCCGCCCTCTCGGCCTGGGCAAGGCTTTCGTCGGCCAGGCCGTCCAGGGCCATCCTGGAGATCGCGTGCACGGTGTTCTGGAGGCTTTCGGTCAGCCGCTGCATGCGCAGGGGCAGCAGCTGGGCACCGCTGCCCGCGCTCTGCAGCGCCTCACGGATGCCCTGGCGCAGGGCCTGATCCATCCTGGGGTCGCCCGTGCCGGTCGGCGCGGTGAGTACCGCGCAGCCCGGCGCGATGTCTCCGGCGAGCCGCCGAATCCGGCGGAGTACATCCTCCGTCTCCCCCTTGACCTGGTCGGTCATGGTGACCACCACCATCACCGCCTGCACGGCGGAGGAGTCGACCAGGTTCTTGAGGATCGCCTGGTCCGTGCGGGGCAGGGGCTGGGTCGCCGAAGTGACCAGCACGACCACGTCACAGCCCGCGAGGGCGTGGTCGACGACCTGCTGGACGTCCTTGGCCGCGACGGCCCTTCTTCCCTCGAACAACCCGGAGGATCCGAGGCCCGCGAACCTGTCGTCGGCCTCCACGTCGATGCCGGGCATGTCCACGAGTTCGAGATGCTCGTCGACCAGCCAGGAATGGTCGCACGGGACGGTGATCCATGCCGGGCCGACCTGACCGGCGTCGTCGGCCGAACTCGGGCGCAGGAGATGGCATCGCGTGGTGGTCGGCACCTCGCCGGTGTCCAGCATGTCCTGCCCGATCAACTGGTTGATCAGATGCGACTTTCCGACGCAGGTCCGCCCGACGAAGCCGATCCGGCGTGTGGGCTTGGACAGGCGTGTGACGAGCGTGTCGAGTGCGGTCGCCGTGGTGCCGAGCCCCGCCCTCCTGGCCAACGCTGCGACCCGCGCCGCGAGTTCGAGCCATTCCTCACCCGGATCGCCCGACCTGTGCGAAGAACCGGTGTGTGTGCTCACAGACAACCCCCGTTGTACTCACGCCTCTTGCCGTGACGGGCAACGATAGCGAGAACAGTGAGCACCGGGCCAAGTGCACAGCGTGAGGGAATTGTGCTCGGGCTGTTGTTCAGAATTGTTCAGATTGTTCAGGCAGTTGCTCAAGCTTCCCGGACCCCGCGCCGCCACACCCGGCTGACCAGCGGTACGCCGGGGCGGTACGCCAGGTGGACATGGCTCGGGGCGTCGAGGAGCGCCAGGTCGGCGTAGGCACCCGGGGTGAGGCGGCCGATGTCCGTACGGCGGAGCGCTGCCGCGCCGCCGGCTGTCGCCGACCAGAGGGCCTCGTCCGGGGTCATCCTCATGTCCCGCACCGCGAGGGCGATGCAGAACGGGACGGAGGACGTGAAGGACGAGCCCGGGTTGCAGTCGGTGGAGAGGGCGACCGTGGCACCGGCGTCGAGGAGGCGGCGGGCGTCGGGCCACTCGGCGCGGGTGGAGAACTCGGCGCCCGGCAGGAGGGTGGCCACCGTCGAGCTGTTCGCGAGGGCGTCCACGTCGGCGTCCGTGAGGTGGGTGCAGTGGTCGGCGCTCGCCGCGTCGAGTTCGACCGCGAGCCGGACGCCGGGGCCGTACGAGAGCTGGTTGGCGTGGACGCGCGGGTGCAGACCCTTCGCCTTGCCGGCCGTCAGGACCGCGCGGGCCTGGTCGCCGTCGAAGGCGCCCTTCTCGCAGAAGACGTCGATCCAACGGGCGTACGGGGCACAGGCGTCGAGCATCTCGCCGGTGACGAGGGCGACGTACTCCGCGGGGCCGGCGGGGTCGTCGGCGAGGTCGGGGCTGACGATGTGCGCGCCGAGGTAGGTCACCTCGTCGGTGTGGCGGGCGGCGATGCGCAGGGCGCGGGCCTCGTCCTCGACGGTCAGGCCGTAGCCCGACTTCGTCTCCAGCGTGGTGGTGCCCTGGCGGAGGGCCTCGGCGAGGTAGTGCGTGAGGTTCCGCTCCAGTTCCTCGTCCGTCGCGGCGCGGGTCGCGGCGACGGTCGTGCGGATGCCGCCCGCGCTGTAGGCCCGGCCCGACATGCGGGCGTTGAACTCCTGTGTGCGGTCGCCCGCGAAGAGCAGGTGCGAGTGGGAGTCGACGAAGCCAGGGATGACCGCCCGGCCGCCGGCGTCGACCCGGTTGTCAGTGGCGGGTGCTTTGCTTGATTCACCGGTCCACGCGATGCGGTCGCCGTCGATGACGACGGCCGCGTCCTGGATCAGGCCGAGGGGGGATCCGTCACCGAGGGAGGGGTCGTTGGTGACCAGGGCGGCGATGTTGGTGATGACGGTGGTCGTGCTGCTCATGGCGTCCTCGGGGGCGTGGGGTCTGGTGGCGGGCGATGTCAGGCGCGCAGGGCTTCGACGGCGTCCGCGAGCGCTGACGGCACGTCGGGGACGCGCGTGTGCGCCCCGTCGCGTACGACGTGACGGCCGGCCACGACCGTGTGGCGTACGTCCGCGGCTGTCGCGGCGAATACGGCGGTCTCGGCGCCGAGGCGTGGCAGCGGTCCCGCTGTTCTGACCGAGTCGAGGGCGATGGTGGTGAAGTCGGCCAGGGCGCCGGGCTCCAGGATGCCCGCCCGGTCCCAGCCGAGGGCCGCGTGCCCGTCGGCGGTGGCGGCGCGCAGGAGTGCGGCCGCCGTCCAGTGACCGCGGGTGCGGGTGCGCAGGCGCTCGTTCAGCTCCATCGCGCGCGCCTCTTCGAGCAGGTCGATGACGGCGTGGCTGTCGGAGCCGAGGGAGAGCGGCGAGCCGGCTTTCTGCAGGGCGGCGGCGGGCCCGATGCCGTCGGCGAGATCGCGTTCGGTGGTCGGGCACATGCAGGTGCCGGTCGTGGAGCCGCCGAGCAGCGCGATGTCCTCGTCCGTGAGGTGCGTGCTGTGGACGGCCGTGGTGCGCGGGCCGAGCACGCCGTGGTCGGCGAGCAGCCGGGTGGGGGTGCAGCCGTGCGCGGCCCGGCAGGCGTCGTTCTCCGCCGTCTGCTCGGACAGGTGCACATGGAGCGGGGCCCGCCGTTCCTCGGCCCATCGCGCCACCGTCGCCAACTGCCGTGCGGGCACGGCCCGTACGGAGTGGATGGCCGCACCGATCCGCGCGTGATCCCGTTCCTTGAGAACTGAACAGCGTTCCGCCCAGGCCTCCGCCGTGCCGTCACAGAAGCGGAGCTGTTGCTGGTTCGGGGGCTTCCCGGTGTGCTCGTTCACGATGGCGGAGGAGAGGTAGGCGGTGTCGAGGAGCGTGATGCGGATGCCCGCGTCCGCCGCGGCCTCGATCAGCGCCTCGCCCATCGCGTTCGGGTCGGCGTACGGGGTGCCGCCGGGTGCGTGGTGGACGTAGTGGAACTCGCCGACCGCCGTGACACCGGCCAGCGCCATCTCGGCGTACACCGCGCGAGCGAGCGCGTGGTACGTCTCCGGGGTCAGCCGGTCGGCGAAGGAGTACATGACCTCGCGCCACGTCCAGAAGGTCCCGGATCCGACCTGGACGGTGCCGCGCAGGGCGCGGTGGAAGGCGTGGCTGTGGGCGTTGGCGAGGCCGGGGATGGTCAGGCCGCGGAGGACTTCGGCGCCGGGCGGTGGGGTGTCCGCGCCCTTGCGGACGACCGCGATCTTGCCGTCCGCGACCTCGACGGCCACGCCCGGCTCGACGAACGAGTCGAGCCAGGCATGCTCCAGCCAGTACGTCTGCGTCACCTGCGGGTCAGCCCTTCCAGTACGTCGGCGAGTGCGATCACCCCGGCCACGCAGTCGTCCTCGGCGGCGTACTCGGCCGGGGAGTGCGAGACGCCGGTGGGGTTGCGTACGAACAGCATGGCGGTGGGGACCGAGCCGGAGAGGATCCCGGCGTCGTGTCCCGCACCGGTACCCAGGACGGGAACTTCCAAGCGATCGCTCGCGCCTTGCAGGATGCGCGCGATCTCGTCGCGCAGGGCGTGCTCGAACTCGACGACGGGGGTGAACGACTCGCGGACGATGTCGAGTTCGACGCCGTGGGTGTCCGCGTACTCGCGGGCCGCCTTCTCGATGCCGGTGACGACGGTGTCGAGGGTCGCCTGGTCGGCCGCGCGGGAGTCGAGCCAGCCGCGCACGAGGGAGGGGATGGCGTTCACACCGTTCGGCTCGACCGAGATCTTGCCGAAGGTGGCGACGGCGCCCGCGAGATGGGCCTCCCGCCGGGCGGCGAGAACGGTCTCGGCGTACGAGAGCATCGGGTCGCGGCGGTCGACGAGGCGGGTCGTACCGGCGTGGTTGGCCTCGCCCCGGAAGTCGAACCGCCAGCGCCCGTGCGGCCAGATGGCGCTGGCGATACCCACCTGGTCCCCGGAGAGATCGAGCGCACGCCCCTGCTCCACGTGCAGCTCGACGAAGGCCCCGATCCGGGCGAGCCGCTCCGGGTCCGGGCCGATGGCGGTCGGGTCGTACCCAGCCCGCTCCATCGCCTGCGGCAGGCTGATCCCGTCGGCGTCCGTGAGCCGCCGCGCCTGCTCGACGCCGAGCTGTCCGGCACTGAGCCGGGACCCGACACAGGCAAGCCCGAACCGGGCACCTTCCTCGTCCCCGAAGTTGACGATGGCGAGCGGTTTGCCGAACTCGACGCCCCGGCCGCGGAGTTCGTCCAGCGCGGCGAAGGAGGACACGACACCGAGGGGCCCGTCGAAGGCACCTCCGTCGGGAACGGAGTCCAGATGGGACCCGGTGACGACGGCGTCCTGGGCTTCGGGGTCCCCGAGCCAGGCCCACTGATTGCCGTTCCGGTCCACCTCGTAGGCCAGGCCGCGCCCCTCGGCCTGCGCCCGGAACCAGGCCCGGCATTCGACGTCGGCCTCGCTCCAGGCGTACCGGCGATAGCCACCGGAGCCGGCGTTGCGCCCCAGGGGTTCGAGGTCGCGCCACATCTCGTGGAACGAGGCGGACGCGCCGTCGTACCGGCTCACGCCTCGTCACCCTCCCGCATGGGAACCCGCACGCCCCGCTCGTCCGCCACCGACTCCGCGCTCTCGTACCCCGCGTCCACATGACGGATGACGCCCATACCGGGGTCGTTCGTCAGCACACGCCGGATCTTCTCCCCGGCGATCCGCGTACCGTCGGCGACGGTGACCTGACCGGCGTGGATGGAGCGGCCCATGCCCACACCGCCGCCGTGGTGGAGGGAGACCCAGGAGGCACCGGAGGCCACGTTCACCATGGCGTTCAGCAGGGGCCAGTCGGCGATCGCGTCGGAGCCGTCCAGCATGGACTCGGTCTCGCGGTACGGGGAGGCCACGGAGCCGCAGTCGAGGTGGTCGCGGCCGATCGCCAGCGGGGCCTGCAACTCCCCGCTCGCCACCATGTCGTTGAAGCGCTCGCCCGCCCGGTCCCGCTCGCCGTAGCCCAGCCAGCAGATGCGCGCCGGGAGGCCCTGGAAGTGGACCCTCTCACGGGCCATCCTGATCCAGCGGTGCAGGGACTCGTTCTCCGGGAAGAGGTCGAGGATCGCCTTGTCCGTCTTGGCGATGTCCGAGGCCTCGCCGGAGAGCGCCGCCCACCGGAAGGGGCCCTTGCCCTCACAGAACAGCGGCCGGATGTACGCGGGCACGAAGCCGGGGAAGGCGAACGCCCGGCCGTACCCGGCGAGCTGGGCCTCACCCCGGATGGAGTTGCCGTAGTCGAAGACCTCGGCACCGGCGTCCATGAAGCCGACCATGGCTTCCACATGCCGGGCCATGGACTCACGGGCGAGGGTGGTGAATCCCGCCGGGTCCTTCGCCGCACGGGAGGCCATGTCGTCGAAGTCCACGCCGAGCGGCAGGTAGGACAGCGGGTCGTGCGCCGAGGTCTGGTCGGTCACGATGTCGACGGGGGCGCCCTCGGCGAGCATGCGCGGCAGCAGCTCCGCCGCGTTGCCGAGCAGGCCGATCGACAGTGGCCGGCGGGCGTCGCGCGCCTCGACCGCCAGCTGGAGTGCGTGCTCCAGGGAGTCGGCCCGCACGTCCAGATACCGGTGCTCGATGCGCCGCTCGATCGCGCGCGGATCGCAGTCGATACAGATCGCGACGCCGTCGTTCATGGTGACGGCGAGCGGCTGGGCGCCGCCCATGCCGCCCAGCCCGGCGGTGAGGGTGATCGTCCCCGCGAGCGAACCACCGAACCGCTTCGCGGCCACCGCGGCGAACGTCTCGTACGTGCCCTGCAGGATGCCTTGCGTACCGATGTAGATCCATGAACCGGCAGTCATCTGGCCGTACATGGTGAGTCCCAGCTGCTCCAGGCGCCGGAACTCCTCCCAGTTCGCCCAGTCGCCCACCAGGTTCGAGTTGGCGATGAGCACGCGCGGGGCCCACTCGTGGGTCTGCATGACGCCGACGGGGCGGCCGGACTGGACGAGCATCGTCTCGTCCTGCTTCAGGGTCCGCAGCGTACGGACCATCGCGTCGAAGGAGCGCCAGTCGCGGGCTGCCTTGCCGGTGCCGCCGTAGACGACGAGCTGGTCGGGGTGCTCGGCGACCTCGGGGTCGAGGTTGTTCTGGAGCATCCGCAGGGCGGCCTCCTGCTGCCATCCCAGGGCACTCAGTTCCGTACCGCGCGGGGCTCGTACGGGGCGGGGTCCTGACATGGTCTGCCTCCTAGCGGACGTGAACGCTCCAATGTTGGAGTAGCTATTCACATCCTGACTTCATGAATAGAGCTAGTCAATACGTTCGTACGTCGGCACGGGCGGGCCGCGGGTGTTTGGCTGGATGTATGGCGGCACACACAGGGGACACGGGCTCCACAGGCGAGACGACGGACGCGGCGACAGACGCCCCGACGGACGGGGGCGCGCGGCGGGACGAGGCCGTCCGCGCGGCCGTGGAACAGGGGCTCGTCGGCCCCGCCACCCCCATCATCGGACTCCTCGACGTCACCGGCATCCGCGCCGCGGCGGCGGCGCTGCACGCGGCCTTCGACGCGGTGGCCGCACCGGGCACACCGGTCCTGCACGCGTTCGCGGTGAAGGCGACTCCGCTCGTGCCGGTACTGCGGCTGCTGCACAAGGAGGGCATCGGCGCGGAGGTGGCGAGCCCCGGCGAGCTGGCCCTCGCCCGTGCGGCCGGGGTGCCGCCGTCCCGGACGGTCCTCGACTCCCCCGCCAAGACCCCGGCAGAGCTGCGCGAGGCGCTCGCCCTGGGCATCGCGGTCAACGCCGACAACCCGCAGGAACTGGCCCGCATCGACGCACTGGTCCAGTCGGCGGCCACCCGCTCCCCCCTGGGCCTGCGGGTGAACCCACAGGTCGGCGGGGGTTCCATCGAAGCGCTGTCCACGGCGACGGCGACCTCGAAGTTCGGGGTCGCGCTGCGGGACGAGGGGGCGCGCGAGTGGGTCGTACGGGCTTATCTGGACCGGCCGTGGCTGACCCGGCTGCACGCGCACTCCGGTTCACAGGGAATGCCGCTGGAGCTGATGGCGCGCGGGGTGGCGGAGACCTACGGCCTCGCCGAGGAGATCAACGCGCGCGCCGGGCGACGGCAGATCGACACCATCGACATCGGCGGCGGGCTGCCGGTGAACTTCACCGCGGACGCCCAGACCCCGACGTTCGGGGAGTACGCGCGGCTGCTGGCATCGAGCGTGCCGGGGTTGTTCGACGGGCGGTACGGGCTGGTCACGGAGTTCGGGCGGTCGCTGCTCGCCAAGCACGGGGTGGTGCTGGCACGGGTCGAGTACGCGAAGACGGCCGGCGGGCGAGCGATCGCGGTGACGCACGCGGGGGTGCAGGTGGCGGCGCGCACGGTGTACGCGCCGGCGTCATGGCCGCTGCGGGTGGGCGCATACGACGCGAAGGGACGCCCCAAGGCAGGGCCCGACGTGGTGCAGGACGTGGCGGGGCCGGCGTGCTTCGCGGGTGACCTGCTGGCCGAGGGGCGTTCGCTGCCGCTGCTCGAACAGGGCGACTACGCGGCCGTGCTGGACACGGGGGCTTACTACTTCGCGCACCACTACGCGTACAACTCGCTGGCGCGGCCGGGGATTTACGGGTTCGGGCCGGATGCGGAAGGCGGGGTGCGGTTCGCGACCGTACGGACGCCGCAGACGCTGGAGGAGATCGTGGCGGAGTCGGGCGGCCGCCATGCGGAGGGCTTGGCGGGGCTGTAGCACAAGGACTCCGACGGCCCGCGCGCCCGGCGTGCGCACCCACAGACGCGCCCGGCGCGCAGCGGAGTGCGGTGCTTCAACTCGTTCGCGCGCCGTTGCCGCATTGACGCGGTGGTGCCGACAGTCCGATACGTCGCTCGGAGCCATCCGCTCACGTCAGACCGCCAATGGCGCGCCAGGCGTCAAATCGCCCTGGAAGAAGGTCAGTCAACCCACCTTAGTCAGCGCGGGCATGTTCCACCGGAAAATGCCGTAACTCTCACCTCCCACGCACACGTTGCGTAGCTTCGTCGTCACTCAGCCGTACCCGAGGCGGGAGGGGAGCCACGGTGCCCGGAATCGACGAGTGTCTGGTGGAAGCCATGAGGCTGCCCGGTGCCCTGGGCGCCGCGGTGGTCGACTGGACCAGCGGCCTGGCGCTGGGCACGGTCGGTGAGGCGCCGGGCGGTGACCACGAGACGACCGCGGCGGAGGCGGCGGAGCTGGCGCGGCTCGCGGCGGAGCACGGGGCGTTCGCGCCGGAGAAGGGCCCGGACCAGGAGGGGCAGGACCCGCCCGTCGAGGACCTGATCGTCAGCAACCGGGACACGTACCACGTCCTGCGGTTCGTGGCGACGACCTTCGACAGCAGTGTCTTCCTGCATCTGTGGCTAGCCCGCGCCGACGGCAACCTCGCGCTGGCCCGAATACGGCTCGGCGAGATGGCCGGACGGCTGGTGCTGGGAT
Organism: Streptomyces sporangiiformans; assembly: GCF_005768555.2. Classification (GTDB taxonomy): domain Bacteria; phylum Actinomycetota; class Actinomycetes; order Streptomycetales; family Streptomycetaceae; genus Streptomyces; species Streptomyces sporangiiformans. Next base: position 14,068 of record NZ_VCHX02000156.1, on the reverse strand, counting down.
GACCGTGGTCGACACGCCTCCGCCCCGCCTGCCCGTACGACAGACGCAGACGCCGGCCGAACCCGGCGTATCCCCGGCGGCCGGCCCCGGCGTCTCCCCGATGCTGCACCGGCTCGCCGCCGAGCGCGCCACCGGCGTACTGCTGCGCGAGCACGGCACGCTCTACCTCTCCGACGGCCAGGTCACGCACGCCGAGAGCGCCGAGACCCCGGGCCTCGACGTGCTGCTCGCCACCGGCGGCGCCCTGGACGCCGAGTCCTGGCGGGAGGCGATCGCGCGGGCCGGGGCGCGGCGTCAGGTCGGGCGGTTCCTCGTCGACAGCGGCCGGGTCGCCGAGGGCGCGCTGGAGTTGTGCCATGTGGCGGCCCTGTTCGACGCGGCGTACTTCGTGCTCGGGCCGTCCGGCGCCCCGGCGCGCTTCCGGTACGGTGCCGCGCACTGGCTCGGACCGGTGCGCCCGGTGCCGGTGGCAGCGCTGGAGCGGGAGAGCCTGCGCCGCCGCGAGTTGCTGCACCGCATCTGGCCCGCACCGGCGACGGACACCGCCCCGCTGATCAGGGCCGACCGCGCCGCCGAGCCCCCGGTCCCGTCCCGCCAGGAAGCGGTACTCGACCAGGTGAACGGGGTCCGCACGGCCGCGGACATCTCGCTCGCCCTGGGCCGCCCGGCGTTCCACACCCTGGTCGATCTGCGCAGGCTTGCCGCGGCCGGCATCGTCACGACGGCCGCCCCTCAGTCCCTCCGGGCACCCCAGGCGCCCGGGGCAGCGGGCCCCGCCGCGGCAGACGCGGCGCCCGAGCCGCCGCCCCCGCACCACGACCCTGTGTCCGCCCTGCTCACCCAGCCCTCCGCCGACCCCGACGTCGCCCTGCTGCGCCGGCTCCGAGACGCCCTGGAGGCCCTGTGACCAGCGGCGCCCAAGACACCCCCCTGACCGGCGGCGACGTACGGGAGGACCTGTGATCCGCGCGCTTCGACAGCGTGCCGAGAGGAGACTGCTCATGGCGGCGGAGGCCGAAGTCCTCGATGAGCTCCATCGGTTGCGGGCCCGAGTGCCCCAGTTGACCGGCGCACTCGCGGCCAGCGTCGACGGGCTCGTGCTCGCCCAGGACACCCCCGGCGTGGAACCGGAGGGCCTGGCCGCGCTGACCGCCGCCGTACTGGGCGTCGGCTTGCGGATGACGGACGCCACCGGGCAGGGCGACTTCCGCGAGCTGCTCGTCCGCGGCGTGAACGGCTATGTGGCGACCTACGCTGCGGGCTCGTCGGCCGTGCTGACGCTGCTGGCGCAGGACCGGGTCAACGTCGGACGTCTGCACCTGGAGGGGCGCCGCGCCGGCACTCGCATCGGCGAGCTGGTCGACGCCGCGGCGGCCCGCGCCGAACCGCCCCCGCGGACCGCCGGAGCCGGGGCCAGGGCTCCCGCGAAGACCACCGGCCCACTGCCCTCCAGGGCGACGGCGAAGACCACCTCCACACCACCTTCCGAAGCGACCTCCACCTCCACCTCGACATCCACCGACAAGGCCGTCCCCACACGAGCCCGAACCGCGCGGACCAATGCGCGGGCGAACGCCCGGGGCGGCGCGCGGACCAACACCCGCGCGATCCCGAATCCCCCTACCGCCACTGAGAGTTGAAAGGACACCACACCATGGCGAACACCGAAACCGCGTTGAAGGAAGCCCTCGCCTCCATCGAGGGCGCGACCGGAGCCGCGCTCGTCGACTACACCAGCGGCATGGCGCTGGGCACGCTGGGCGGCAGCAAGAGCTTCGACCTCAACGTCGCGGCCGCCGGCAACACCGACGTCGTACGCGCCAAGCTGCGCACCATGGAGCACCTCGGCCTGAAGGGCGAAATCGAGGACATCCTGATCACCCTGTCCGACGCGTACCACCTGATCCGCCTGATCACGGGCCGCGGCGGCAACGGCCTCTTCCTCTACCTGGTCCTCGACTCCAAGCGGGCCAACCTGGCGATGGCGCGCCACCAGTTGAAGAAGATCGAGGCGGACCTGGAGGTCTGACGCCGGCCCGGCGAGGTCCGGCGACGGCGGCCTCGGGGCTCCTTCGGGGCCCCGAGGCGCCGCGAGGCGCACAACCTCTGACAAACCTCTGAGAATCGATCGCGCACGCATCGCGGGCCCTCGACCGGGCAGTACTCCCCCGGACAGATCACCGACCGGGGGAGGTTCTCTTGTCCACGACCGAAACGAGCACCGGAGCGCAGTCTCCGGCCGAGGAACCGGCACTCAAACGTGCCATCGGTCCCAAGCTGCTGATCCTCTTCGTGATCGGCGACATCCTCGGAACCGGCATCTACGCCACCACGGGCAGCGTCGCCGGGAAGGTCGGCGGAGCGCTGTGGCTGCCCTTCGTCATCGGCTTCGCCGTGGCGATCCTGACGGCGGCGTCGTACGTCGAACTCGTCGGCAAGTATCCGCAGGCGGCAGGTGCGGCCCTCTACACGCAGAAGGCGTTCAAGGTCCCCTTCTTCACGTTCATCATCGCCTTCATGGTGATGTGCTCGGGCCTGTCGTCCGCGAGCGCGGCGGCCCGCGCGTTCAGCGGTGACTATCTGGCCGAGTTGACGGGCGACGCGCTGCCGCCGACGCTCGTCGCGATCTGCTTCATCCTGCTCCTCGCCGCGCTGAACCTGCGGGGCGTGTCCGAGTCGGTGAAGACGAACGTGATCCTGACCCTGGTCGAGCTGACGGGCCTGCTGATCATCCTCTCGATCGGTGCGTACGCCGTGCTGACGGGCGACGGGGAGCCGTCCCGGCTGACCGAGTTCGAGGCGAGCGGCACCGGATACGCCCTGATCACCGGCGTGCTGGGGGCCACGGCCCTGGGCTTCTTCGCCTTCGTCGGCTTCGAGGACTCGGTCAACATGGCGGAGGAGACGAAGGACCCCGTCCGCACCTTCCCGCGGGCGATCTTCATCGGGGTGACGGTGACCGGCACGATCTACGTGCTGGTGGCGCTCGTCTCGTCACTCCTCGTCGACTACAAGGTTCTGGAAGGATCCAGCGGCCCGCTGCTGGAGGTCGTGAAGGCGGGCGGCGTCGACTTCCCGCACAAGCTCTTCGCGCTCATCGCGCTGTTCGCCGTCACCAACTCCGCGCTGATCAACATCATGATGGCCTCGCGGCTGTGCTACGGCATGGCCAACGAACGCATCCTGCCCCGCGCCATGGGCCGCGTGCTGCGCCGCCGTCGCACCCCCGTGGTGGGCATCGTCTTCGTGGCCCTGCTCGCGATCGGCCTGGTCTCGACGGGCGAGATCGAGGGCCTGGGCGACACGACGGCGTTCCTGCTGCTGTGTGTCTTCGCCGTGGTCAACGTCGCGGTCCTCGTCCTGCGCCGCGACCCCGTGGACCACACGCACTTCCGCACCCCCACCGTCCTCCCGGTGCTCGGCGCCGTCACCGCCCTGATCCTGGCCAGCCCCCTGGCCGACCGCCCGGCGGACGTCTACATCCGCGCGGGCGTCCTGCTCGCGATCGGCGTGGGCCTGTGGGCGGTGAACAAGGTGGTGCTCCGAGTCCGGGGCGAGGACTGAGTGCGCGCTGCCGCAGCCGCCAACGGCGAGGAACCCCCACAAGAAACCCGCACCGAACTGCGACGCCCGCACAGGCGGTGCGCGGGTGGGAGAACAACGCCCGGCCGAAGGCCGAGGCGTGGTCCTACACCAGCACCCCGCCCCGACGCCGCGCCCCACCAGGCGCGGCGTCGCCCGCCGCGATACCCGTGGCCCGGTACCCCTTCACCCGCTTGCCCGCGGGCGCACCCGCCCCCCGGTCGAGCCAGTCCACCCGGACCCACAGCAAGGCGTCGGAACCCCGCTCCAGGCGGCCGAGCCAGGCGGCCTTCAGGCGCAGGCCGACCCCCGCCCCGGCGAGCAACATGCCGCCCGCGGCGGGCACCGCGAACGCGCTGCCCAGTGCGGCCACGAAGGCGAGGAGCAGCCACCAGCGATGTCCCCGGCGCCAGTTGCGTACGGTCACGGCCCGGTCCTGGAGCACATCGTGCTTGCCCGCGCGGGCGGCGCCGTCGGCGAGCGCGACGTACCGCTTCCTGCGCGGCAGCAGTGCCACGGCCACCGTGACGAGGAACAGCGCGGCTCCCGCCATCACCCCGATCCGGCGTCCGGTCACGCCCGGCACGAGCAGTCCGATGCCCGCCGCGAACACTCCGAGCCACCACAACGGCACGGCCCCGGCCCGTACGACGACGGCCACCCGAGCCAGTCCCTGACCTCCGCTTGCCACCTTCCCGCCTCCTCGTCCTCGTCGTCCTCGTCGAAGGTACGAAGTCTCTTCGGGCGCGCAGGGTAGTGACCGAAGGTGAGACGAGTCTGAGAAACTCTCCGATTTCCGCGCCTACTCCACGAACAGCCCCCGCGCCGCCGCCCGCGCGTCGAACTCCTCGAGCCTCGCCTGCGCGTCCGGAAGGCCGTCGCACATCGCCTCCAGCAGCACCCGCCCGAGCAGCATGGGCGCGCAGGCCGTGTCGAAGGCGAGGCCCGTGCCGACCGCGGCGGGCAGCAGCAGGTCGGACGCCTTCGCCACCGGCGCGAACGCCGAGTCCGCGACGGTGACCACGGTCAGTCCGGTCTCCTTGGCGTGCGTGAGCGCGTCCACGACCTCGCGCGGATGCCGCGGCAGCGCGAAGCACAGCAGAGCCGTGGCTCCCGCCCGGGCCGCCGCGTCGATGCGGTCGGCGAGCATCGTGCCGCCCTCGTGCAGCAGCCGTACGTCGGGATGGACTTTGGCCGCGAAGTACGCGAAGCCGTACGCCTGGGAGGCGGCGGCGCGCAGTCCGAGCACCGGCAGTGGACGCGACGCGGCGAGCAGCCGCCCGGCCCGTTCCACCGGCCGCGGGTCCGCGAGTACGGAGGCCAGATGCCGCAGGTTCTCGATCTCGGCCTCCACGGCCTGCTGGTACTCGTTGTACGCGGCCGTGTCCGCGACCGGCTCCGTGGGCGTGACCTCCCGCAGATGTCTGCGCAGCGCCGGGTAGCCGTCGAAGCCGAGCGCGACCGCGAAGCGGGTGACGGACGGCTGGCTGACGCCGGCGAGCTCCGCGAGCTCGACGCTCGACAGGAACGGCACGTCGGCCGCCCGCCGCACCATGCTGTGCGCGATGCGCCGCTGCGTCGGTGTCAGCCGGTGCCCCTCGAAGAGCGCCTGCAGACGCGCGGCAGAACTGTCCGTCACGCCCCTGTTCCTGCCCACGCCCGCGTCTCCTTCCACGCCCGCACTCGCATCCGTACCCCTGTCCACGCTCATGCCGTGCTCCCCCTCCAGATGTCCGTGAACCGGTCGAGCAGTGCGGCCGCCGCCGTCACGTCGTCCGTGAGCGGCCGGTCGGTCTGGTCCGCGTCGAGCACCGTCTCGGCGAGTTCCAGCGCCCGGCCCACCGGAAGATCCGGTTCCGGCCGCAGTTCGCGCTGGCGCAACGCCCGTACGGCGGCGAGGAGCTCGCAGCCGACGACGAGACGGTACGCATCGCACACACGGAGCGTCTGACGTGCGGCGAGCGAGGCGAAGCTGGCCTGTTCCTCGACGCCCCGGGAGAGTACAGCGTGGCCGAGCGAGGCGGGTGCGGAGAAGGCGCGCAGGTCGCCGAGGGCGGCTCCGGCGGCGTACTCCAGGATCATCACGCCGGAGGAGGCGGGCTCGTGGTCGGCGAGGAAAGGGCGCAGGCGGGTGTAGGCGGGCTCGTTCAAAGTCGACAGCCGGGACGTCGACAGCCGCGCGACCTGGGTGAGGGAGAGCCTGAAGTGGTCGAGGGCCAGGGCGAGTTGGGCCTGGTAGAAGCCGCCGTGGTGGTATGCGGCCATGTCCTCGGCGCAGATCAGCGGGTTCTCGGCGGCGGCGTTGATCTCGACGGTGAGGACTTCCTCCAGGGCATCGGCCGCGTCCTGAGCCGGGCCGTGGATCTGGGGCAGGCAGCGGAATCCGTACGGGTCCTGGAGGCGGCCGAGCGGCGGCGTCGGGTGATCGGCGGCGCCGATCAACTCGCGCATGCGCCGGGCCACTTCGGCCGTCCCGCGGTGTCGGCGCGCGGCGTGCACGGGTGCCGCGTACGCCTCGTGCGAGCCGTCCACCGCGAGCAGTGACAGCGCGGCGACGACCTGCGTGGCCCCGATGAGCCCGCGCAGCTCGTGCAGGGCGAGTGCGGCCTGGCCGAGGGTGAGGGCGTTGCTGCTGATGAGGGCGAGGGCGTCGTTGTTGTCGAGGGGCTGTGGGGCAGGCGCGCCCACCCCGTGCCACGGATGCTCTCCCGCCAGCGCCAGCCCCACCTGGGCCAGCGCCGCGATGTCCCCGGTGCCCACCGAGCCGAACTCGTTCACGACCGGATACGCCCCGCTCTCCAGCGCCTCGCACAGCGCCGTGACCACGGTGGGCCGCAGTCCGGCCCCGCCCGCGAGCAGTTGGTTCGCCCGTACCGCCAGCATCGCCCGCACCTGCCGCGCGGGCAGCTCCGCGCCGATCGCACCGGCGTGGCTGCGCAGCAGCCGCAGCCCGTGGCCGGTCGCCGCCTCGGTCGGCACGTCCTCGTTCCGGTTGGCACCGACGCCGGTGGAGCGGCCGTACACGCGCCCGGTCGCGGCGATCCGCCGGGCCGCGTCCCAGGACTCCTCGACGCGCTTCAGCGCCTCGGTGCCGGGGACCGGCCGGGCGGCCCCGTCGGCGAGGCGCACGACGTCGGCGACGCCGGTGCTGTACCCATCGAGGACCACCAGACCGGGCGTGGCGGCACGGGAACTCGGGTTGGGGGCGCCGGAGTTCGGGTCGGCGGTCCCCGGTACGTCCACGATCCGAGACGACATCACGCGCAAACTCCTCCCAAACACAGACATCCCATCTCGCCTGACAGTCATCCGTAACCAGCGATTTACCCGGAAGCGTTGACAACCTATTCAGATACCAAGAACTCTGCATGACGATATACACGTCGGGCAAGGGACACCTCATGATCCAATTCGATGCGGTCCACAAGCGTTTCCCGAACGGCACCACGGCGGTCCACGACCTCTCCCTGGAGATGCCCGAAGGTGGCGTGACGGTCCTCGTGGGATCTTCCGGTTGCGGCAAGACGACCACCCTCCGAATGATCAACCGGATGGTCGACCCGACCTCCGGAACCATCCGGGTCGGCGGCCGGGACGTGCTGGAACAGGACGCCGCGGAGCTGCGCCGCTCCATCGGTTACGTCATCCAGCAGTCGGGCCTCTTCCCGCACCGCACGGTGCTCGACAACATCGCGACCGTGCCGCTGCTCCTCGGCTGGGGCCGCAGGAAGGCACGGGCGCGGGCGGAGGAACTGCTGGAGACGGTCGGCCTGACCGCCGAGGCCGGCAAGCGCTACCCGCACCAGCTCTCCGGCGGCCAGCAGCAGCGCGTCGGCGTGGCCCGCGCGCTCGCCGCCGATCCGCCGGTGCTGCTGATGGACGAGCCGTTCGGTGCGGTCGACCCGGTCGTCCGCACTCAGCTCCAGGACGAACTGCTCAGGCTTCAGAAGGAGTTGAGCAAGACGATCGTCTTCGTCACGCATGACATCGACGAGGCGGTCCGGCTCGGCGACCGCATCGCGATCTTCCGCACCGGCGGCCACCTCGTCCAGTGCGCCCCGCCCGCCGAGCTGCTCGCGCACCCCGCGGACGACTTCGTGGCGGACTTCCTGGGCGCCGAGCGCAGCCTCAAGCTCCTGTCGCTGACAGCGCTCGAGGGCATACCGCAGGCACCGGCCCCCGAGGGCGGCACCTGGGAACTGGTGCTGGACGGCGCCCGCAGACCCCTGCACTGGCGCACCGAGGACACCGAACTCCCCGTACGGCCGCTGAGCGACGCCGACTCCCTGCTCGCCGCCCTCAACGAGTCCATCGCCTCCCCGACCGGACTCGTGGCCCGCGTCGACGCCGACGGCGCCCTCACCGGCGTGACGTCGCGCGACGAGATCCACGCGCATGCCGGCCTCGCCCACGAGGAAGCCCGGGCCGCCTGATGACCACCGACTGGTCGTGGATAGGCGACCACACCGACGACCTCACCACCCTCACCTTCTCCCACCTCCAGGCGGCCTTCTCCGCCGTCTTCTTCGGCCTGCTGATCTCCCTCCCGCTGGCCGTGGTGGCCCACCGGATCCGCCCCCTTCGAGGCCTCCTCCTGGGCCTTTCGAACGTCCTCTTCACGATCCCGTCGATCGCGGTCTTCGTGCTGCTCCTCCCGGTCTCCGGCCTGACCCGCACCACCACGGTCATCGGCCTGACGATCTACACCCTGGTCGTCCTCCTCCGGAACACGGTCGAGGGCCTCGACTCGGTCCCCGCGAAGACCAAGGAAGCCGCGAAAGCCATGGGCACGCGCCCCCTGCGCGCCCTGCTCACCGTCGAGCTCCCCCTCGCGCTCCCGGTGATCATGGCGGGCGTCCGCATCGCGACGGTCATGTCGATCTCGCTCGTCTCCGTGGCGACCTACATCGGCGACGGAGGCCTGGGCCAGCTCTTCACGGACGGCTTCCAGCGCAACTTCCCGACCCCGGTGATCGTCGGCGTCGTCCTGACGCTCCTGCTCGCCCTGGTCGCGGACGCGCTGCTGGTCGCCGTCCAGTACGTACTCACCCCGTGGACTCACCGGAAGCAAAGGGCGGCCTGAGCCCATGTACGAACTCTTCAAGAACCTCGGCAGCTGGCTGGTCAGCGGCGAGCAGTGGTCCGGCTCCGACGGCATCGGCCACCGTCTCGCCGAACACCTCCAGTACTCGCTCCTGGCCACCCTCGTGGCGGCCGCGATCGCACTCCCCCTGGGCCTGCTGATCGGCCACACCGGCCGCGGCGCGTTCGTCGCGATCAACCTCGCGTCCTTCGGCCGCGCCCTGCCCACCGTCGGCCTGGTCGTCCTGGTCTTCCTCGCCAGCGGCCTGTCGATGTGGCCGGTGTACGTCGCCCTGGTCGCCCTCGCCGTCCCGGCGATCGTGACGAACACGTACGCGGGCATGAACGCCGTCGACCCGGACGTGAGGGACGCCGCGCGCGGACAGGGCATGCGCTGGTACCAGGTCCTCTTCCAGGTCGAGCTGCCGCTGGCGCTCCCCCTGATCATGACCGGCCTCAGGCTCGCGCTGATCCAGGTGGTGGCGACGGCCACGATCGCCGCGTACGTCTCTTTCGGCGGGCTGGGTCGGTATGTGTTCGACGGGCTTGCTCAGCGGGACCTTGTGCAGGTGCTGGGTGGGGCTGTGCTCGTGGCCGTGGTCGCCGTCGTGCTCGACCTGGCGCTGAGCGGCCTCCAGCGGGTGCTGTTCCGTCATCGCCCGGCGTAGGCGCACCCGCAGCGCCGTCCTGAATCTGCGGGCCGTATGTGGCTGGTCGCGCCCACGCGGCGGAGCCGCACATGTGAAAGCCCCGCGCCCCTGATGGGGCGCCGCCCTCCGACGGGGCGCCCCCCGACCTCTGCAACTCCACTCAGGAGCTTCCACCCATGAACCGACGTACTCTCCTCGGCGGGCTCTTCGCCGCCGCCTCCGTCCCCGCGCTCGCCGCCTGCAGCAGCGGCATCACCTCGCTCGACGGCGAGGGCAACGTCGGCTCCGGTGGCGGCTCCAGCAAGAACGGCATCACCATCGGCACCGCCAACTTCACCGAGAACCAGGTCCTCGGCTACCTCTACGCGGCCGTACTCGACGCCGCGGGCGTCAAGACGAACGTACGCCCGAACCTCGGCACCCGAGAGATCCTCATCCCCGCCCTCAAGGGCGGCGACATCGACCTGCTCCCCGAATACCAGGGCGCGCTCCTCCACTACATCGACCCCAAGTCGAAGGCCACCGAGGAGGGAGAGATGCAGAACGCCCTCGCGATGGCCCTGCCCGCCGGGCTCCAGGTGCTGCCGTACGGCATGGCCGAGGACTCCGACGCGTTCGCCGTCACCCGGGAGACGGCCGACAAGTACGGCCTCTCCTCCCTCGCCGACCTGAAGAAGCAGAACGGCAGGCTCGTCATCGGGGCGGCGCCCGAGGTGAAGAAGCGCGAGGTCGGCGTGGTCGGCCTGAAGGACGTGTACGGGGTGGAGTTCAAGGAGTTCAAGTCCCTCGACTCCTCCGGGCCGTTGGTGAAGGGCGCCCTCAAGAAGGGCGACGTGGACGTGGCGAACCTCTTCACCACGGACACAGACATCCAGGCCAACGGGTGGGTCGTCCTCACCGACCCCAAGAACCTCGTCCCCGGCCAGCACGTCGTCCCCCTCATCGCCGACCGCAAGGCCGATTCGACCGTCCGCAAGGCCCTCGCCGAACTGGGCAACGTCCTCACCACGGCAGACCTCACCGAGCTGAACCGCCAGGTCGACAAGGACAAGAAGGACCCGGAGGACGTGGCGAACACTTATGCCGAGAAGAAGGGCCTGACCAAGAAGTAGGGCAGCGGCCGCAGGGGGTACAGCCCCGCCGCGACAGGGGGGCTAACCCCAATGCCAAACGGTCTCCGGCTCCTTACCGTGAGCACATGACCGGTACTGATGCCCGCGACGCCGAACTCAAGAAGGAACTCGACGCCACCCTGCATGTGCGCAGGGAACTGGGCGACGACTACGACTCCGCGCTGGTCGAGTCGTTCCTGGAGAAGGTCGAGCAGCGCCTGGACGGCGTGGTGGATCGCCGTGTACGCCGCCAGCTCGCCGAACAGCAGATGGTGGTGGCCCGCGAATCGCGCTCCCCGCAGGCCAACGACACCTGGGGCGAGCGCTTCGGCTTCGGAATCGTCTCGCTGGTCCTCGCGATCCCGCTGTCCACGATCGGCGGCGGCATGGCGGACCTGCCCGGCCTCCTCGTCGCCTGGGCGGGCATCGTGGGGGTCAACGTGGTCCAGGCCACGCGTCACACCCCGCTCTTCGGCCGCCGCAAGGACGAGCCGGAATCGGACTGGGAGAAGTAACCGGAGAGGTCACCGCGTCCACCGCAGAAGTCACCGCGTCCAGAAAGCTTGGCGCGGGGACCGCCGCACCCCCTTGTCGGGGGGCGGGACGACGGCGGTCCCCGCGAAGGACGCGGGCCGGGTCAGGGCCGGGCTTACGCGTCCGTGGCGTCCATGGAGGTCCGGGAGCCGCTCCGGAGGTCCTTGGCGCCGTTCGGTGCCGGCTGAGGCGGGGAGCCGCTCCCTCCTCGCCGACAACCACCAATGTGCCGGACGCGTGTTAAGCGTGTGCTGCGCGGACGTGACGCGCTCGTACCACTTCCGCGAAGTCCCGCTCCGACCGCTCGCGCCGGAAGTCCCCCTCCGGCGCGGGCAGTTCACCGGAATTTCTTACTGCCGACTGTTCTTGGCCAGGAAGGACAACAGGTCCTGCCGGCTGACCACACCGGTCGGCTTGCCCTCGACCAGGACGATCGCCGCGTCGGCGGCGCCGAGTACGGACATCAGGTCGCCCACCGGCTCACCGGAGCCGACCTGCGGCAGCGGCGGCGACATGTGCTTCTCCAGCGGGTCCTCCAGCGAGGCCTTCTTGGTGAACAGGGCGTCGAGGAGCTCGCGTTCGACGACCGAGCCCACGACCTCGGCCGCCATCACGTCCGGGTGTCCGGCGCCGGGCTTGACGATCGGCATCTGCGAGACGCCGTACTCGCGCAGCACCTCGATCGCCTCGCCGACCGTCTCGTCCGGGTGCATGTGGACGAGCGAGGGGATGGAACCGGCCGCCTTGTCGCTCAGCACATCACCGACGCGCGCGTTCGGACCGCTGTCGTCGAGGAAGCCGTAGTCGGCCATCCACTCGTCGTTGAAGATCTTGCTCAGGTAGCCACGTCCGCTGTCCGGCAGCAGCACGACGACGACATCGTCGGGCCCGAGCCGCTCGGCGACGCGCAGCGCGGCGACGACGGCCATCCCGCAGGACCCACCGACCAGCAGCCCCTCTTCCTTCGCGAGCCGCCGCGTCATCTGGAAGGAGTCCTTGTCGGACACGGCGACGATCTCGTCGGCGACGGTCCGGTCGTAGGCGGTGGGCCAGAAGTCCTCCCCCACCCCTTCCACCAGATACGGCCGCCCGGACCCGCCGGAGTAGACGGACCCTTCCGGGTCGGCGCCGATGACCTGCACCTTGCCGTCACTCACGTCCTTCAGATACCGGCCCGTACCCGAGATGGTCCCGCCGGTCCCCACGCCCGCCACGAAGTGCGTGATCCTCCCGCCCGTCTGCTCCCACAGCTCGGGGCCGGTGGAGTGATAGTGCGAGAGGGGATTGTTGGGGTTGGAGTACTGGTCGGGCTTCCAGGCGCCGGGAGTCTCGCGCACCAGCCGGTCGGAGACGTTGTAGTACGAGTCCGGGTGCTCCGGGTCCACGGCGGTCGGGCAGACGACGACCTCGGCTCCGTACGCCCGCAGGACGTTGATCTTGTCGGTGCTCACCTTGTCGGGGCACACGAAGATGCACTTGTACCCCTTCTGCTGCGCCACGATCGCGAGCCCGACGCCGGTGTTGCCGCTGGTCGGCTCGACGATGGTGCCCCCGGGCTGCAGTTCGCCGCTCTTCTCGGCGGCCTCGATCATGCGCAGGGCGATGCGGTCCTTCACGGAGCCGCCGGGATTGAAGTACTCGACCTTCGCGAGGACGGTCGCCTGGATGCCGGCGGTCACGCTGTTGAGCCTCAGCAGCGGGGTGTTGCCGACGAGACTGATCATCGAGTCGTGGAATTGCACCGTTGTCTCCGGAGCTGCAAATGAAATGGTCGGGGTGGTTCCGTCAGCCTATGGCCTGTCCGGCGTAATCCGCCGTACAGGCCGTGAGCACGTCCTGTACGTTCACGCGCCGTTGAGATTGGGCGACGGTCCGTACGGGGCAAGCAGTGGGTGTACGGGCTTAGAGGAGGTGGCGGCTTCGCATGTCGAGCTTGTCGAGGGCGAGGGTGGCACGGCGGATCGCGGCAGGCGCGGCGTACGGCGGTGGCGGGATAGGGCTTCTGGGCGCGGCGACGGTCGGTCTGGTCCTCGCCGAGGTACAGCTGGCCAAACGGCAGGTGGGCAACGGAAACAGCCCGCACCCGCCGAGCGCTGACGGCCTGTACGGGTCCTCCTTCGCGGCAGCCGATGAGCCGCTGCGGCTGACCATGCTCGGCGACTCCACGGCTTCGGGGCAGGGGGTGCACCGGGCCCGCCAGACACCGGGCGCGCTGCTGGCCTCCGGGCTCGCGGCAGTGGCCGAGCGGCCGGTGGAGCTGCGGAACGTGGCGCTGCCCGGGGCACAGTCGGACGACCTGGACCGCCAGGTCGCGGTGATCCTCGGGGATCCGGCTCGGATCCCCGACGTGTGCGTGATCATGGTCGGTGCGAATGACGTGACGCAGCGGATGCCTCCGACCCGCTCGGTCCGCCATCTGTCCGCGGCGGTACGGCGGCTGCGTACGGCCGGTGCGGAGGTTGTCGTCGGCACCTGCCCCGACCTGGGCACCATCGAGCCCGTCCAGCAGCCGTTGCGCTGGCTGGCCCGCCGGGCCTCTCGGCAGCTGGCGGCGGCACAGACGATCGGCACGGTGGAGCAGGGGGGTCGCACGGTGTCTCTGGGCGACCTGCTGGGCCCGGAGTTCGAGGCCAACCCTCGTGAGCTGTTCGGCCCCGACAACTACCACCCCTCCGCCGAGGGCTACGCGACGGCCGCGATGGCGGTACTCCCCACGGTCTGCGCCGCGCTCGGCCTGTGGCCGGCGGAGGAGGAGCGCCCGGACGTCTCCCGCCGCGAGGGCTTCCTGCCGGTGGCCCGTGCGGCCGCGGAAGCGGCGTCCGAGCCGGGCACGGAGGTCACGGCCGCCATGCCCACGGGGCCCCGCGGCCCCTGGGCCCTCCTCAAACGCCGACGCCGCCGCCGCGTACCGGCAACGGACCCGGCACCTACACCGTCGACGTGAGGCCGGCTCAGCGGGCTCAGCGGGCTCGCTGCTGCCGGTGGGTGGGTCGGGGTCGTGTGCCGGTGGCCGACTGCGGGTGAGTGAGGGCGCGCCCCTTCAGGGGCGCGGGGAACTGCGCGACCAGCCACAACCGACCCGCAGCCGAAAGACGAACGATGGGGGTC
>NZ_VCHX02000166.1 GCF_005768555.2 Streptomyces sporangiiformans | reverse complement strand
CGTCGACGGCAGACCCGCACGGCTGAGGCCGGCCCGTCCCTCAGGGGCGGGCCGGCCTCGCGCGTCTACGGGGTCACGGTCAGCGCGGGCACCATGTCGGCGTCCGCGTTGGTGAGCTTCCCGGAGCCGGTGGCGCCTTCGGAGCTGACGAAGCGCAGCTCGTGGTTGGTGCCTCCCGCGTTGCCGACGGCGAGCAGCAGCGTGGGCTGCTTGGCCGCGTAGGCGCTCTGGACGAAGGAGGTGATGTCGACGGTGATGACGCGGCCGTCGATGGCGTCGCCCTGGTGGTTGCCGCTGCCTTCGGGGACGACGGTCGAACCGAGGGTGAAGGCGGCCGACTTCGCCACGGAGGAGTTCGTCGCGGTGAAGCTCGGCCGGTTCTGCCAGGTCATGGTGTTGACCGGGCAGGACGTGCCGCCGCCGGTGCAGGTGGTGTCGCTGACGGGTTGCACGAGGAGCTGGTCGGTGTCGGTCGACGGGACCGACGAGTAGCGGTGGCCGACGTAGGTGAGACGGAGTGTCGCCTGGGTCGGCGCCTTGGTGATGCCGTTGAGGGGGAACTGGAGGTAGGAGAGCTTTCCGTCTCCGGATCCTGTGGTGTACTGCTCGCCCATCAGGCCCACGCCGGTGTTGCGGGTGATGAGCGTCAGGTCCGAGGAGCTGTTCTTGCTCAGGTCGCCGGTCCACGCGCCCACCCAGGTGTCCCCGTCGGTCGGTGCGCCCGTCCTGACGTTCTGGGTCTGGCCGTTCGCGTCCGTGTAGGTGCTGGTCAGCGTGGAGATCCCGCTCGGTGCCAGCGGGAACTGGCTGGAGTACTTGACGAGCTGGCCGCCGACGCGGAGGTTGTTCAGCGTCACGTTCGTGGCGCCGTTCAGCGGGCTGCTGTTCGTCTTCTGCTGCGAGAACCACACGTTGTCGAGCTTGAAGGTGCTGATCGGGGTCTTGGTGTACGTGTACGTGGTGCCCGACCCGTCAGGGTTGGGGGCGAACCCGTAGGTCGCCTGATCCTCGGCGGTGATGGTCTGGGTGGACCCGTTGCCGCCGTTGAGCCTGATCGGTCCCGACGTGTAGCGGGAGGTGTCGAACGAGCTGTTCTTGATCACGATGCTCGAGATGCGCGGGTACGGCTTGGGGCTGTTCTGCGTGAAGATGCCGCCGGCCCCCTGCGAGATGGAGTTGAAGTTGTCGAACGAGTAGTTGTTGAGCTTGTATCCCCACGAACTCCATCCGATGCGGATCGAGTTGCCTGCGCCGGAGGACCAGCTCAGCGTGTTGCTGACCGAGATGTTCTTCGATTCCGCTTTGTCCCAGTGGTAGTTGTCGAACCCGAGCTCGTCGGCGACGGCGTCGTGGGCGCCCACCGCGTTGGCATAGCCCTGGATGTCGGGGGTGGAGGTGCCGAGCTGGAAGTTGCCCCACACACCGGCGGCCATCGGGGTGAATCCGTCGCTGGGGTTGTAGTGGCCGGAGGCGAACGCGTCGTCGTTGCCGAGGGTGAAGACGCCGTTGGCGGTGATGTCCTGGCCGCTCGCGAAGTCGATCCCGTCGATCCACGGCTGGGGGTACGGGGTGAGGCCCTTGATGTTGTTGAACGTCACCCTGTTGGCGCTGTGGGTCTCGTAGTTCCACTGCTTCGAGTCGCGCAGGTAGGTGTCGTTGAACGTGATGTCCGACGAGTGCATGACCATGACGCCGCCCTGGTGCTGGCTGCGGTAGGCGTCGTGCGAGTCACCGACGCTGCGGGCGTTGTAGTTCGCCACGCCGTTGCCGTCGAAGATGCCGCGGCCGTCGATCTCGATGTTGCTCGAGTTGATGATCCCGACCGCCGGCTCGAACGCCTCCATGTACGCCTGGATGCGGTTCTTCACCAGGGCACCTTCGTCGGTGTAGATCTTCAGCTTGCCGCCCTTGAGCTTGCTGCCGTCCACACCGTTGACCAGGAGACCGGACGATATGTACGTACCGTTCGGGAAGTAGAGCGTGTTGAGCGCCGTGGGGTTGGCCTTGATGGTGTCGATGGCGGCCTTCAGGGCGTACGTGACGTCGCCCGCGGCCATCGTCCGCACGTTGGGGTACCGCACGTTGACGGTGCTCGCGCTCACCAGGCTCCCGGCCGCGGTCTTCTGACCGGCGGGGATGGCGGTGCCGTTGACGGTCTTGCCCGCCATGGAGCTCGTCGTCGCGGCGGGAGCCTTCTGAGCCGTGCTGTTCGGGTGCTCCGCGAGGTACTTCGCGGCGAACTCCCGGAAGTTGAGGACACCGGTCTGCAGGTTGACGCCGGAACCGTCCGGTGCGCTCGTGGTGTTCGGACGCCGCGCCGGGTCTTCCAGAGGGTCGTTGATGACCGCCAGGTAGGGCTGTCCCGTCACGCTGGTCGAGTCGCCGTTGACCATCACGATCGCCTGGTTCAACCCGGCTTCGGCTGACATCTGGAACGTCAGGGTGTGCTTGTCCGCGCTCACCGAGACGCTGCTGGACGGGTAGTAGCGCGCCGGGTAGATGTTCACCGTCTCGATCGTGGTGCTGGGCAGCGTGACCGTGATCGTCGGTGTCCGGGAGTCCGACGCGAAGCGCGCGATGTCGAAGTTGTTGCGGTTCGCGGTGTACCGCACGGCCTGGACGGGCGTGCCGGCGACTTGCACCTGGTACTTGGTGGACGCCTGGTCCGGGGACGTCGTCGTACCGCCTCCCACTCCGCTCGGCGCGTACGTGTGGACGGTGGTGGCGGCCTGTGCGGGGGCAGCGCCGGTGAGCATGAGGCTCGCCGCCGCGATGGTGGCGCTCGCGGCTGCCGCGATGACGCGCTTCACGCGCGATCGGCGTCGCGCCGGGGCGGGGTTCGGGTCGGCGTCGTCGCCGGCCGGTCGGATCATGCCTGTCTCTCCTCAGGACGAGACCTTCGCAGGTCTGTTCAGGCGCTCCGCGCCGGCCGGAGACGGCGCGGAGCATGCGCGGTGCAGCGGCCGGGTGCGGCCGTCGGCGCTGTCGCGACCGAGAGGACCACTGCGGCGCCTCGAGGGCGATGGCGCCGAGTGGCATGGGGGGGGTGGTTCCGCGCGGTGGACCGCGACGATTTTCTCGTTGACCGATCCATGTGACCGGTGTGGCCGGGATGTTAATGTCGCATTTCTGGAGCCGTCAACGGTTCCGTCGACTTTCCGATGTTGAACTGGGTGCGACGTGCTCAGTTCTCAGCGTGTGCACGTAACCGCTGGATTACGACAATCCGACGAAGTCTTGCCTCTGTCGCGACAGTCGACCTACGCTGTCGCCACTTTCGTGGATCGATACATGTTCTGGGGTGGGGCTCGTGGTGACGATGGCGGAGGTGGCCGCTCGGGCGGGAGTCGCCAAGCAAACCGTCTCCAACGTGGTGTCCGGCAAGAAGGTGCGGCCGGAGACGCTGGCGAAGGTGAACACGGCGATAGAGGAGCTCGGCTACAAGCCGAACCTGGTGGCGCGCTCGCTGAGAACCGGCAGCACGTCGACCGTGGGGCTGTTCGTGCCCCGGGTGGCCAACCCGTTCTATTCGGAAGTGGTCGAGGAAGTCGAGAACGTGCTGGTCGGCCATGGGTACAACCTGCTGCTGGCCACGACCCGCGACGACCCCGACTACACCCGGGCCCATCTGGAGAACCTCGCCGCGCGCTCGGTGGACGCACTGCTGGTCGCCGGGGACAACGGCGTCGAACAACAGTTGCCGATGCTCGTCGAGGCCGCCTTCCCGGTCGCGCTGTGCGCCTGGGAGGGAGACCCGCCCACCACGCTGCCGGTGGTGTCCATCGACTACGAGCACGCCGGGTTCCTGGCCGGGCGCTACCTGAGGGATCTCGGCCACCGGAACGTCGCGGTGATCGCCGACCTCCCCGCGCACTCGCCGCGCGTACGCGGATTGCGCCGGGCGTTCGCCGAGGACGGACTGACCATCGACGACCGGCAGGTGTTCGCCTGCACCAGGGACGACGCCGCCGGCGGGTTCGCCGCGGGCAGTACGGCGCTGGAGGCCGATCCGGAACTGACGGCGATCTTCGCCACCCACGACGTCTTGGCCGTCGGTGCCATCGAGGCGGTCGTCCGGTCCGGGCGGCGCGTCCCCGACGACGTCAGCATCGTCGGCTTCGACGACATCTCCCAGGTCGGACAGATCCAGCCCGCGCTGACCACGGTCACCTTCCCGAAGAGGGAGATGGCACAGCAGGCCGTCGAGCTGCTGCTGCGCGCCGTCGACTCCGGCCGGCCGCCGACCAACGCATTGACGCTGCTGCGCCCCACCCTGACCGTCCGGGACAGCAGTGCCGCGCCCCGGGCGACCGGATAGCACCGGGCTCCGCTCGACCTGCGCTCGCCCCCATGAGCCGAGGGCACGGTCCTGCCTGCCGGCTTCCCGTCACCGCCACGAGCTCCGACACAGAAAGCCCTCCACTGATGACAGACCTCGATCCCCACGCCTACGTCGAAGACCGGGCGCCGGGCACCGGACGGCTGCGGCCACGTGCCGCGTTCGCCACCGACCTGCCCACGATCACGCTCGACGGCGACTGGCGATTCCGGCTGGCGTCGGGGCTGGACGACCTCACCGGGGACTTCGCCGCGCCGGAGTTCGACGACGGCGCCTGGGACCTGCTCGCCGTGCCGTCCTGCTGGCAGATGACCGGCCTGCCCGACGAGCCGCGCTACGGTGCCCCCGCCTACACCAACATCCTGTACCCGTTCCCGGTCGACCCGCCGCGGGTGCCCCGGCAGAACCCGACCGGCGAGTACCGCCGCGCGTTCGACGTTCCGGACGGGTTCCCGGCGTCGGCCGCGGTGCTCCGGTTCGAGGGCGTCGACTCCGCGTTCGCGGTGTGGCTCAACGGGATCCGGCTCGGCGACGGCAAGGGCAGCCGGCTGACCACCGAGTTCGACGTCTCCACCGCTCTGCGGCCCGGCCGGAACGTACTCGCGGTCCGCGTGCACCAGTGGTCGTCCGGCAGTTACCTGGAAGACCAGGACATGTGGTGGCTGTCCGGGATCTTCCGGTCGGTGTCCGTGGCCGCCCGCGGTGTCGAGGACTTCTTCGTCCACGCCGCCTACGACCACACGACGGGTCAGGGCACCCTGGCCGTCGACGTCACCGCCCCCACCCGGGTGTCCCTCTCGGTGCCCGAGCTCGGCATATCCGGCGCCGACCCGGCCGGTCCGCACGTGATCGACGGCGTCGAGCCCTGGTCGGACGAGCAGCCGCGCCTGTACGCGGGGGAACTGCTCTCCGAGGCCGGGGAGCGGATACCGCTGCGCATCGGCTTCCGCACCGTGGCCGTCGTGGACGGTGTCCTCACCGCGAACGGCAGGCCCATCTCCCTGCGGGGCGTCAACCGCCACGAATGGCATCCGCTCACGGGGCGGACCCTGACCGAGGACACCATGCTGACCGACGTGCTGCTCATGAAGCGGCACAACATCAACGCGGTGCGCACCGCCCACTACCCGCCCGACCACCGTTTCCTGGACCTGTGCGACGAGCACGGCCTGTGGGTGTTCTGCGAGGGCGACCTCGAGACGCACGGCTTCGAACCCGGCGGCTGGCGGCGCAACCCCAGCGACGACCCCGCGTGGCGCGAGGCCTACCTGGACCGGGCCGAGCGGCTGGTGGAACGCGACAAGAACCACCCCTCGGTCATCGTCTGGTCGCTGGGGAACGAGGCCGGCACCGGCGTCAATCTGGCCGCCTCGGCCGCGTGGATCCGGCAGCGCGACGACAGCCGCCCGATCCACTACGAGGGCGACTTCGCGAGCTGTGCGTACGTCGACCTGTACTCCCGCATGTACATCGGCGTGGACGAGCTGGCCGCCGTGGGACGTGGCCAGGAGGCACCGACGGCCGACCCGGTCGACGACGCGCACCGCCGCGCCCTGCCGGCCGTGCTGTGCGAGTACGGACACGCCATGGGCACCGGCCCCGGCGGGCTGTCCGAGTACCAGCAGGTCATCGAGGCGCATCCGCGGCTGGCCGGCGGATTCATCTGGGAGTGGATCGACCACGGGATCGCCCGGCTCACCGGGCAGGAGGACCCCCAGTCGTACTACGCCTACGGCGGTGACTTCGGCGAGGAGGTCCACGACGGCAACTTCGTCGCCGACGGGCTGCTCTTCCCCGACCGCACGCCGTCGCCGGGCCTGGTCGAGTACAAGAAGGTCGTCGAACCGGTCCGGATCCGCGTCGACCCGGCGACCCGGCAGATCGGCGTGCACAACCTGCACCACGTCCGCGACAGCGGCTACCTGGACTTCCGGTGGACCGTCGAGGACGGCGGCGAGCCGGTGGGCTCCGGCGACCTGACCGTGCCCGCGACGGCTCCGGGTACGACGACGACCTTCGCATGGCCCGCCGACGTCACCGCCGCGCTCGACGCGGCCCGCAAGAACGACTCCGGCCACGAGGTGTGGCTGACCGTGACCGCGGTGCTCGCCGCCGACGAGACCTGGGCCGGGGCCGGCCACGAGATCGCCTGGTCCCAGGGGCTGGTCGTGGCTCCGGCCGCCTCGCCGGTGCCCTTCACACCGGCGCCGGCGATCGCCCACGCCGGGTACATCGCACTGGGACCCGCGCGGTTCGACGCCCGCAGCGGGGTGCTGACACGGCTCGGCGACCTGGAGCTCGACGGTCCGCGACTGGACGTCTGGCGGGCCCCGATCGACAACGACCTGCTCAGCGCCTTCGGCGAGCCGCAGACCGACGCCTGGTTCGCCGCCGGACTGCACCGGATGCGCCACGACGTCCTGGGTGTCGAGCACGACGCGTCGGGACTCACGGTCACCGCCCGGCTGGCCGCCGCCGGGTCCTCCTGCGGGCTCGGCGTGGTCTACCGCTGGACGGCATGCGACACACCCGACGCGGGCCAGGCCCGGCTCCGGCTGGAAACCGTCGTCACCCCCGACGGCCCGTGGTCGGTGCCGCTGCCCCGACTGGGCGTCGCGATGTCGCTGCCCGGCACCGACGCCGAGGTCGAGTGGTTCGGCCCCGGTCCCGGTGAGGCCTACCGCGACTCCCGCGCCGCGGCTCGCGTCGGCCGCCACCGGTCGACCGTCTCCGCGATGCAGGTCCCCCAGGTCCGCCCGCAGGAGAACGGCAACCGCCACCAAGTCCGCCGCGCCGGGATCACGACCCCGGACGGCACCCTGCTCATCACCGGCGACCCGGTCATCGACCTGACCGTTCGTCCCTGGAGCACCGAAGCGCTGTCCGCCGCGGCCCACCAGCACGACCTGGTCCGCGACGGCAGACTCCATCTGCACCTCGACCACGCCCACCACGGCCTGGGCAGCGCGGCCTGCGGCCCGGGCCCGTCGGCGCCGGACGTCCTGGCCGCGGTCACCACCGCGTTCGGCGTGGAGTTCGGCACCAGCCGGTAGACGGGCCTTGCCCGCCCGCCCACCGGCCATCCAGCAAGTCCGCCCCTGTCACAGAAGGTTTCCTCACATGAACAACACCACCATACGCACCCGCAGACTTTTGACGATCACCACCGCGGCGCTCCTCGTGGCCGGCCTCGGCGCGTGCAGCAGCACCGAGAGCACCTCCGACACCGCCGAGAAGAGCAAGGCCGGGCCGGTGAACATGGAGTTCTGGGGCTGGGCCGGCTACGAGAAGATAGTCGACCAGTGGAACGCGTCCCACCCGGACGCCAAGGTCACCTTCAAGAAGATCCCGTCGGGCGGCACGGGCGGCTACACCCAGATCGGCAACGCGATCACCGCCGGCGAGGGCCCGTGTCTGGCCCAGATCGAGTACCAGGCCATCCCCTCCATGCTGGTGAAGAACACGGTCATGGACATCACGGAGTACGCGAGCGCCGACATGGCCAAGTACGCCCCGTCGGCGGTCTCCGCCTCCAGCATCGGCGGCAAGATCTACGGAGTCCCCGTGGACGTCGGCCCGATGGTCCTCTTCTACCGCAAGGACCTGTTCGCCAAGTACGGCATCACCAAGCCGCCGGCCACCTGGGCCGAGTACAAGGCGGACGCCAAGAAGGTCGCCGCCGCCGATCCGACCGTGAAGTTCGGCAACGCGCCCAGCGAGGGCAACGATCTGGCGGCCTACACCCTGCAGACCGGCCAGTCCTGGTACTCGGTCCAGGGAGACAGCTGGACCGTCAGCATCGACAACCCCGGCACCCGCAAGGTCGCCGAATTCTGGCAGGACCTCAAGGACAAGGGTCTGGTGACGAAGACCGGCAACGCCTGGGACCCGAAGTTCAACAAGGCCGCCACAGCCGGCAAGGTGCTGACGTTCGTCAACGCGTCCTGGGCCGCCGGCGGCATCAAGTCCGACCTGAAGGACCTGTCCGGCAAGTGGCGGGTCGCCCCGATGCCGACCTGGAAGGCCGGCGACGGCAAGAGCTCCAGCAACGGCGGCTCGGCCACCTCGGTGATGACCGGGTGCAAGACGCCCCGCGAAGCCGTGAAGTTCGCCGATTTCCTGTCCAGTGACCCGCAGGCCGTGAAGACGGGCATCGAAAGCGGGCTGTACCCGGCGTCGAAGGCCGGACAGGAAGACCCGTCGCTCACGGGGGGTGACCCGTACTTCGGCGGCCAGAAGGTCGGTGACGTGTACAAGACCTCCGCCGCACAGGTGCCCAGCACCTGGACCAACGGCCCGACCTACCAGCAGGTCCAGACCGACCTCACCGGCGCCATGGGCAAGGGCACCCTGCCGGACGCGGTCACCAAGGTCCAGGCCTCGACGGTCGCCGCGATCAAGCAGCTCGGACTGTCGGTGACCAACGGCTGAGGCAGCGGGACTCCAACCGCCCCGAAGGATCCCCGCGGCGCCGGTACCGGCGCCGCGGGGACCCGCTCCCTGACGACGAACCGCCCAGCGAGGTTTCCATGAGCAGTCCCAGCAGCACCCGGACCGCGTCACCGCCGCGGCCGGTGCCCGCGGGCACCCCCCGGGTCTCCGCCTCCGGCCGGCCTCGGCGCACCGGCCGCCGTACCGCGTTGACCGCGTCGGCTTTCCTGGCGCCGTTCGCGGTGCTCTTCCTGACCATGATGGTCGCGCCGATCTGTTACGCGATCTACCAGAGCTTCTTCACCGTCCGCCGCGGCGGGCTGTTCGGCGGTGCGCAGTCCACGGAGTTCGCGGGACTGTCCAACTACGCCGCCGCCTTCGGCGACCACGACTTCACCGCGTCGATCGTCCGGGTCGTGCTGCTGGGCTGTGTCCAGGTCCCGGTCATGCTCGGCCTGGCCCTCCTGCTCGCGCTCCTGCTGGACTCCCGCTCGGCCCGGCTGCGGAAGACCTACCGGCTCACGTTCTTCCTGCCCTACGCGCTGCCGGGTGCGATCGCCGCGTTGATGTGGTCCTTCCTCCTCGCGAAAGACCTCTCGCCGTTCACCGGACCGCTGTCCCACTTCGGGATCGACGTCGACTTCCTGTCGCCGTCGTGGATCCCGTTCTCGATCGGGAACATGATCACGTGGGGCTGGACCGGCTACAACATGCTGATCATCTACTCCGCGCTGCAGACGATCCCGGCGGAGGTGATGGAGGCCGCCGCGCTCGACGGCTGCACCGGCTGGCGCCTGGCGTGGGCGGTGAAGATCCCGCTCGTACGTTCCGCGCTGGTGCTGACCACGATCTTCTCCATCATCGGGACGGCGCAGCTGTACACCGAGCCGGCGGTGCTGGTCAGCGCGCGCATCCCGGGCGTCGACCCGAAGTTCTCCCCGATCATGAACGCGACCCTGGGCATGGACGTGGGCGGCCAGAACCTCGCCGCCGCCCAGTCCGTCGTGCTCGCGCTGATCACCCTCGTGCTCTCGTTCGGCTTTCTCAAGTACAACCAGCGCAAGGGAGCGATGGCATGAGCGTGATCTCGGCCGACCGCCCGACCCGACCGGCCCGCCGCCCCACCGACATCGCGAGCAAGGTCGTCGTCAACGGCATGCTGGGCCTGATGGCCCTGTACACGCTGATCCCGCTGTGGTGGCTTTTCGTCTCCGCGACCAAGGGCTCGGGCTACCTCTACACCGGTACGCCGCTGTGGTTCTCC
This sequence comes from Streptomyces sporangiiformans, assembly GCF_005768555.2. Lineage (GTDB taxonomy): Bacteria > Actinomycetota > Actinomycetes > Streptomycetales > Streptomycetaceae > Streptomyces > Streptomyces sporangiiformans. Next base: position 85,971 of record NZ_VCHX02000166.1, on the reverse strand, counting down.
CACTTCGACCTGTTCACCAACATCAGAGACGTGTTCAGCTTCGAGGGCGGCATCTTCTCCACCTGGCTCGCCAACAGCGCGCTGTACAGCTTCGTCGGCGCCACCGTCGGCACCCTGCTGTCCGCGATGGCCGGCTACGCGCTGTCCAAGTTCAACTTCCGCGGCCGCGAAAGCGTCTTCAACGTCGTCCTCGCCTCGGTTCTCATCCCGGCGCCGATGTTCGCCCTGCCGTTGTTCCTGCTCATGGCCAAGCTCGACATCACCAACTCCTACTGGTCGGTGCTGCTGCCCAGCTGTGTCAGCCCGTTCGGCGTCTACCTGTGCCGGATCTTCGCCGCGGCGTCCGTCCCGGACGAACTGCTGGAGGCCGCACGCCTCGACGGAGCAGGCGAACAGCGCACCTTCTTCCGGATCGCCCTGCCGCTGATGTCCCCGGCACTGGTGACCGTCTTCCTGTTCCAGTTCGTCGGCATCTGGAACAACTACCTGCTGCCCTCGCTCATGCTCAACACCCCCTCACTGCAGCCCGTCACGGTGGGCCTGGTGCAGTGGCGCTCGGAGTTCGCCAGCGGAGTGCCGCCGCTGCTGCCGATCACCGGAGCGTTCCTGTCGCTGATCCCTCTGCTCGTCGCCTTCGTCAGTCTCCAGCGGTTCTGGCGCAAGGGCCTGACCGCTGGCTCCGTCAAGTAACGCGTTCGCTGCCCCACGCCCATCCTGACCTGCAAAGGACCACTGCATTGCCCCGCGCCCACGTCACTCTCGACAAGCAGGCCGTCATCGCTCCCGTCCGGCGCCGCACCTTCGGCTCGTTCGTCGAACACCTCGGCCGCTGCGTGTACACCGGGCTCTACGAGCCGGAACACCCGAGCGCGAACGACGAAGGGTTCCGTATGGACGTCGTCGCGCTCGTCAGGGAGCTCGGCAGCACGACCATCCGCTACCCGGGCGGCAACTTCGTCTCCGGCTTCCGCTGGGAGGACTCGGTCGGCCCGCGCGACAAGCGCCCGGTGCGCCGCGACCTCGCCTGGCACTCGCTGGAGTCGAACCAGGTCGGCCTGGACGAGTTCGCCCGCTGGCTCAAGCTCACCGACTCCGAGCTGATGCTCGCGGTGAACCTCGGCACGCGGGGCATCCAGCCCGCCCTGGACCTGCTCGAGTACGCCAACCACCCGTCCGGTACGGCGCTGTCGGACCTGCGTATCGCCAACGGCACGCCGGACCCGCACAACGTGCGCATGTGGTGCCTCGGGAACGAGATGGACGGACGCTGGCAGACCGGCTTCATGACGGCCGACGACTACGGCAAGCTCGCCGCCCGTACCGCCGGCGCGATGAAGATGGCCGACAAGGACCTCGAACTCGTGGTCTGCGGCTCCTCCGGCTCCTGGATGCCGACCTTCGGCGACTGGGAGCGCACGGTGCTCGAGCACACCTACGACCACGTCGACTACGTCTCCTGCCACGCCTACTACCAGGAGCTCGACGGCGACCTCGGCTCCTTCCTCGCCTCGGCGACCGACATGGACTACTTCATCGACACCGTCGTCGCGACCGCCGACCACGTGGGATACAAGAAGCGCTCCAAGAAGAAGATCAACATCTCGTTCGACGAGTGGAACGTCTGGTACCAGAAGGAGCACCACGAGTCCGACGAGGTCAACGACGAGTGGCGGCACGCCCCCCGGCAGCTGGAGGACGTCTACTCGGTGGCGGACGCCGTCGTCGTCGGCAACCTGCTGATGACGCTGCTCAAGCACAGCGACCGCGTCACCTCGGCCTCGCTCGCGCAACTCGTCAACGTGATCGCGCCGATCATGACCGAGCCCGGCGGCCCTGCCTGGCGGCAGACGACCTTCTACCCGTTCTCGATCACCAGCCGGCTTGCCGCCGGTGAGGTGATCCGGCCCGTTGTCGAGGCGCCGACCTACACGACGGCACGCCATGGCGAGGCGTCTGTCGTCGACGCCGTCGCGACCGTCGACGAGGACCGGGCCGCGGTCTTCCTCGTCAACCGCGGGCTTTCGCAGGCCACTCAGGTCACGGTCGATGTGCGCAGCCTTGGCTCCTCACGGATTCTGGAGGCGGTCACACTCGCCGACCCGGATGCGTATGCGAGGAACACACTCACCGAGCAGAACCGCGTGACCCCGCACGCGCACCCGAGCGCGATCCTGTCCGACGGGCTGCTCAGCATCGAGCTGCCGCCGGTGTCGTGGACCGCAATTGCGCTGGGCTGAGTGACTGTCACCGCCTCCGGCATGCAAGACCGCGACGGCGCTCACCGACTGCCGGCGCTGCTGCGCGAACGGTTCTCCACGATCAGTCTCGTCTGGGCCGATGGCGGCTACGCCGGACGTCTGGTGGCCTGAGTCAAGACCGTTCTGCGGCTGACCGTGACAATCGTCAAACGTACCGACAAAAACCGCCGGTTTCGTTGTCCTGCCCCGCAGGTGGGTCGTCGAGACGTGTCAAGCGCAGTGCACTCATGAAGGTGGATCGGCCGGGGTCCCTCGGCGTCGCTCCAGAGGCGGCGGCTGTACCAGCCGGGCGGACGAGTCCGCCGTTCGCGTAGTTCGGCGAGTTTGTGCTGGTCAAAGTGGGCGATGAGCCGGTGCGGCCAGCAGCTCTCGCGGCGTGTGGCGATCCAGCCGCGGTTGATCCAGGCGTAGAGGGTGGCGGTGGTCATGTCCAGCTCCGCGGCCAGGTGTTTGAGCCACCACTCATCCTGGCCTGGCTTTTCTCCGCCAGGTGCGGGGCGGTGACGGTGGACTCGGTCAGCGGGGCAGCCGAGTTGACGCATGAGGTTGCGGATGGTGTTCGAGGTGATCCGCTTGCCGCCCTTGGCCGGCCGGTAGCCCTCGGCTTCGAGGCGTCGGCGATCCGCTGGCGCCAACGCCCTGGCCTGCGAGTTCACGGATGCGGTCGACCAGTTGCGGGTAGTACGACAGCTAGTTGAGCCGCTGGACCGGGCGGACGAGCTCGCCCGACGTGGTGGCGCCGCCGGCCCGGACGACGGTCGCCTTCACGCGTTCGCTGGTGCCGATCACCGTGACGACGACCTTGTCGACGATCGCGCGGACGATCTCCTTGCGGTCCGTGACCGTGGTGGTCTTCGCATGCCACAGCCCGGTGATGTCACTGGCCAGAGCGGTGATGGTCTGCCGCTCGGCCGGGGGGAGGACGCGGGGCTGGTACGGGTGAAGCGGTCATGCTCCTCGCGGAGTTTCTGCTGGTTGGCCAGTGAGGTCTCCCGCTCCCTCTCCAACTGGCGCACGACCAGGCGGTTTTCGGGTTCGGCGAGGTGGTAGCAGCGCCGGGCGCGGTCGGCCTCGTACTCGGCCCGCTCCAGCTTTTGTGACCGCAGCTCTTCCAGTTCGGCCCGCTCGGCGATGACCAGGGCGACCTGTACCGGGGCAACCGGCTGGCCCGCGCCGAGGAGCTGTTCCCGGACCACCCGGCCGACCTCGCGCTGACGCTGCCGGAGCGGGACTTCCTGTCCGCCGCGCCGGACGCCCGGGCGGCGGAGCGGCGGCCCGCAGGCACCGCATCCTGACCGTGTCGCTGTCCGCCGTCCTGGCGGTGGCGCTGCTGACGGCCCTCGCCGTCTGGCAGGCCTACGCCGACAACGCGCGCCGGCGCACCCAGGAAGCGGCCCGCCAGGTCGCCGACGTGGCAGACGTGCTGCGCACCACCGACCCGCGCACCGCGCTGCTGCTGGGCGCGGCCGCCTGGCGCGTCGCCGAGCTGCCCGAGTCCCGCCGCGCCCTGCTCGACTCTTCGGTGAAGGTGTCCGTCTCCGGCTGGGCGAGAGGAGCCCGTGCAGCTGCTGCCCAAGTCCGTGCAGCCGCTCGCCGCCGTAGGCCTCGAAGTGCTGTTCCGTCCGGCCGCCGACGGCATGGACGCGGGGGCCGGGATGATGGGTGTACGGGGACTTGTCGGCGAGGAGTTCACGCCCCGAGGCGGAGTGCCGGAACCTCAGCCGGCCGTCCGGCAGCCCCGACAGCGAGGTGGCCGTTGACCAGACGGGCAGAGCCGTCTTCCGCAACGGACACTTCGACGTGGGGGGGGAGGGCGGCGGGCTCTCCAGCGCCCCGGGAGCGGCGGGGTCGACCGTCCCGGAGGAGGCCCGAACCCGAACCGCGTGCGGTAGCGCACAGCGCGTGCAGGGAGCCCGACTGTGGTCTGTCACCGCGGGTGTCACTCCGCGTCGCGGCGGGCCTGGCCGCGGCGGCGGAGCAGCAGGAGGCCGCCGGCTACCGCGGTGACGCCGGTCGCGGCCGTCCACAGAGCGAGGTCCGAGGCGCCGGTGGCGGCCAGGTCCTCGTCGCTCTTTCCGCCCTGGGCGCTGACGTCCCCGGAGGACTGCCCGGCCGGGGACTTGGACGAACCGGACGACCCGGAGGTACCGGACTTGGCGGCCGTCGACTTCGACGGGGACGGTGAGGCCGCCGCCTCGGCCGCGGTGGCCTTGTCCCGGGTGTACGCCAGTGTGCCGAAGCCGAGTTCGTCGAATCCGCCGCTGTTCGGGCCGTAGTGGCCGCCGCCTCCCTCGGGCCCGCTGCGGGCCATCATCTCGCGGGTGTTCGGCATGGCCATGCGGCGCCTGTTGACGTAGTGGTTGTAGACCCGCGCCCAGACCGGGCGCCCACCGCCACGGCCGCCTTCGGAGATGGTGTTCTGCACCGTTTCCACGCAGTGCACGCCGTTTTTCCAGGTGTAGGGGGTATAGGGCACCTCGTAGCCGAGGTTGTACCGGGCGACGTACTCACATGCCTTGCGGAACCTGGAGTCGTCCGCGCCGTAGAGGTCGACGCCCTGGTTCCAGGCCATCTCGCAGATGGTGCCCATCAGGCCGATGCCCATCATGGAGTGGGCCTGGTCGCGCCCGCTCTCCTGCCACTGGGCCAGGCCCACGTCGTTGTAGACGTAGGGGATCGCCTTGGCCAGCGCGCCGTTGCCTTCGCCGTTGTAGAAGTAGTCCACCGTCTCGTCGAACTTGGCCCGGTCGTCGCAGAGGATCCCGATGGCCATGGTCGAGGCCATGGTGCACAGGTCCCAGTTCGCCCAGTAGTGGCCGATGCAATTGGTCTCGCGGTACATCATGTGGCGGTTCATCGGATAGAAGTGCTTGACCAGCATGTCCTGGAAACGGGCCAGGTCGAAGCCGGGGTAGCCGCGCATGAGCTCGCCGACGTTGGCGAACTGGTACCCGTAGATGCCCGCCAGGAGCACGACTTCGGAGCCTCCGCCGATGCCCTTCAGCGTCCCCGACCAGGCGTTGCAGATGTCCCGCGCGGTGTCGGCGTGTGCGGTGTCGCCGGTGATCTTCCAGCGCAGCGCCCTCTGGTAGGCGGCGTGGATGTCGCGGTAGAGGGCCCCGTAGTTCTGGACGCCGCCCCCTCCCCGGATCGGGGTCACCTGCGGGTTGGGCCGCCATGCGCTCTGCGAGTGGCGGCCGGTGGTGAGGGTGAGCTTGGCGAAACCCGCCGTGTAGGGGGCGGCGCCCGCTTTCACCTTGGCGGCCATGCGCTCGAGATCGGCCCGGGTGTGGAGCATCCCGGGGTGCACGAAGGACGTGCTCGCCGCCGTCGCGGGGGAGGCGGACACGCCCGTGCCGGTACCGATGGCGACCGCGCCGGTCGCCGCTCCAGCGGCCTTGAGCATGCTGCGTCGGCTGATCTGAAGTGTCACTGTGTCGTTCCTCGGGCTCTTGTGGGGGCAGTGCCTACGTAGGGAGACGTGATACGGAGCGGGCGATAACACAAAAGTGGGCACCACCGATGAAAGGCAGCTGGTCTTGACGGTCCTCCGTCATGGGACTCAGCGTCACCCGGACGCATCTGGACAGGCAGGTCGACGATGGCGGACGCTCCCAGGAACAACCCCGTGGGCCTACAACTCCAGGTGAAGACAGACGGCCTCGATGTCATCCGCGACGCGGAACGCAGGGGCGCTCCCCCGTCACCGGGGCAACGGCACGAGCAACGTTTCAACCCACAGGGCAATCTGCCAGGGGCGGTCCACATTCCGGGCACTTCGCGGGCAGTGCTGGCATCGTATGGCTATGGCAGCGATAGGAGACACGTCCGAGCCTGATAGCCCTGTACTCGGATCACGTTGGTCGGAGGCTGCGGATCCAGATCACGGCACCGCGTAGGGGGAGTCCGGCGAGGTACCGGTAGGAGCAGGAGGTCGACGACGCGTTCGCGGAAGCTCGCCCGCCGGCCTACACCGATCAGCCAGGCGGCGGTGAGGCGCGAGCGCCATTCGTGGGCGAGGAGGGCTTCCAGCTCGGCGTCGGTGATCGTGGCGGCGTCCTCGATCAGGTGGCGGGCGAAGCGTTCGGCGTGCGGCCACCCCGGCCGTAGGACGCGCGCGCTGTTCAGTTCGAGGTAGCGCGGGTGGTCCGAGTCCTTCCCCGTCACGTAGCGCTCGATCACGTGGCCGTAGCCGATCTCCTCGGGGTGCTGGAACGGCATCGGTCACCTCTCCGGGTGCAGGTCGCTGCGGTCGATCCAGGACGGGGCGACGAAGATGCCGTCGCCGACGGGGGCTTCTGAGGCTTCCCGCAGGGACCAGGTGCGGGACTCTTCGACCAGGTGCTCCCAGGGCGCGGTCCAGTCGAGTTCCCAGTCCAGGGTGGTGCCGGGGATGCCGTACTCGCGGCCGGCGTCCAGCTGCCAGAACTGGGAGTACAGGATCACCTGGGCGTGGTCGGCCAGGTCGTTGATGATGTCGGTGAAGTGAGCCGAGGGCCAGCGGGGGACGTCGTCCGCCGCGGTGGCTCGGAGGCGTGCGGTGAGCGGCGGGACGACAGGGGTGCGTGCGCCCAGTTCGGTCAGGGCCCAGCGAATGCCGTCCGGCTCGGTCCAGTCGGGCGGAGTCGCATGTTCCAGACACGCGCGGTGGGCGCGGCGCAGGGGCTCGGCCGCACCCTCGACGTCCAGGCTCGCCAAGGCCATGGCCGCCCATTCGCGGACGGTCGGGTTGTCGCTGTTCAGAAGCCCGATGAGGGCGGGACCGCAGCGGGGGTCGCCCACCTCCTCGAAGACCTCGATGGCGGTCAGCTGCCCGAAGCCGCCGAGGGAGGGCAGCCCGTCGATGAGGGCGGGGAGGGCGTCGGCGCCCATGTCGATCAGTTCCGCGCGGGCGTCGTACGACGGGCCGGTCGCGTCGTCGAGCTGCTGGACGAGTCTCTCGACGTGCGTGGTCATGGGTGGTCCCGGCGCCAGGGCGTGGGGAGCCACCAGCAGACGGGGCGGATCTCGTACGAGCCGGGCATCGCTTCCAGCACGCGCTGCCCGCGGCAGGGGCAGGGGGAAGAGGCGCTCATTCGAGCAGTCTCGTCGCCGGTCCGGCCGGTGTGCCATGGATTTCTCCGCGCTGTCGCGCCCTCGTTCGCGTCCGGCTCGGGGGGTGTCGATCGCCGGTAGTCGCGGTCGGTCCTGTGCGGCGACGGGGCCCGTCGGTCCTGATCGGACGTGCCGCGTCGCGTCTCCCGTCGCGCGCCACGCCCAGGGGGGCCGGGTGAGTGCCGGATCGCTCATTTGTACGTTCGGTTAATCGGATGTGTCGGATGTATTGACGCGCTCTCTTTTCCGGATTTAGCCTCTGCCCGATTTCGCGAACACTGTTCGATATATCGTTCAACGTGCCTGATTGGACAGTGAGTTGGTTATGAAGGCTTCCGGCCGAAGCGCCGCCCACCTGAAACGCCTTCACAGGCGCTGAGAAGCACAGACACCCGGCCCGTGCCGCAACCGCCCCACCTGGGCGGACGCACGTGCTCGCGCGCCCTGACCCGCCGTCACCACGGCGCCCTGGGCGAAGCGGTGAAACACCGTCGTTCGGATCCCCCTTTCCGGCCCGCGCGGTGTCCGGGTCCTGTCCCGCCCAATCCGAGACCAAGTTCCCCGCCACCCCGCTCCCCCTTCGCCCGGCGGTGGCACCCGCACCCGACAGGAGATCCGATGTCTGCGCTCCGCGCCCGGCTGACGGTGATATTGCTCGCCGTCTGTCTCCTCTTCACGGGCCAAGCCCTCACCACACCCCAGCGGGCGGCCGCCGCCGACCCCGGCTACCTGATGGTGCACTTCACCGGCGACTCCGCGACCGGTCAGATGCTGTACCTCGCGCACAGCACGGACGGCCTGCACTGGAACGACCTCAACGGCGGAGCGCCGATCCTCAACTCCAAGATCGGCACGAAGGGGGTGCGCGACCCCGCACTGGTGCGTTCCCCCGACGGCAGCAAGTACTGGATCATCGCGACCGACCTGTGCGTCCGCTGCGGCTCGACGTACACCAACGGCAGCCCCAACTTCGTGGTGTGGGAGTCGACCGACCTGGTGACCTGGTCGAAGCCGTGGCTACTCGGCGCCGCCGGACTGATCCCCGGCGGAAAGAACGCGTGGGCGCCGGAGGCGATCTGGAACCCCGAGACCAACGACTACGTCCTGTACTGGGCGACGAACGCCACGGTGAACGGCATCTTCAAGTACCGCATCTACTCCGCCCGCACCAAGGACTTCCGCACCATCACCACCCCGCAGATCTGGATCGACCCGCCCGGCAGCACCCCGGTCGTCGACACCCAGATGACCGAGGTGCCCGCCGGTACCGGCCCCTACCGCTACCTGAGGGTCTCCGGCGACGGCCAGAACAACGTCGAGGGCAGCAACTCGATCCTGGGGACGTGGACCAACCTCGGCAACCTCTCCAGCATCGGCCTCACCGGCAACGTGGTCGAAGGCCCGGTCTGGATGAAGTTCAGGGACCGCAATGAGTGGGCCCTCTACATCGACTACAACAACCCGCAAGGCGTACGCGAATACAGGCCGATCCTGACCACCAACCCGTTCAGCGTCAGCTCCTACCGGCTTCAGGATGCGGCAAGTTACGACATGGGCGGCACCCCGAAGCGCCACGGCGCGATCATGACCCTCACGGCCGCCGAGGAGAGCCGCGTGCTCGCCCGCTGGCCCAACACCCCTGCCCAGCGGCTCCAGTCGTACAACTTCCAGGACCGCTACGTACGGCACACCAACTTCGACGTGCGCATCGACCCGAACGTCAGCCCCGTCGAGGACTCCCAGTTCCGGATCAGGCCCGGCCTGACGGGCTCCGGCACCGTCTCCTTCGAGTCGGTGAACTACCCCGGCTACTTCCTGCGCCACTCCAACTACGACTTCCAGCTGGCCCACAACGACGGCAGCAGCCAGTTCGCCGCGGACGCGACCTTCCGGAAGGTCGCCGGCCTCGCTGACTCGACCTGGTCGTCGTTCCAGTCGTACAACTTCCCCGACCGCTACATCCGCCACTACGCCTACCAACTGCGCCTCGACCCGATCACCACCGCGACAGCCCGCAGTGACGCCACCTTCCGTGTGACGGACTGACCCGCATCGCCAGGAGCGCCGGCGCCCCCAGGTCGGCGCCGGCACGGATGCGTCACCCCACCCCCCCCCACGTCCGCACGGCCCTAATGGCGGCACCAAGGCCTGGGACAACACGAGAGCGTGGGCCCAGGCACCAGTTGGCTCACCGCGGCTCCGTGGAGCTGACGAGGGATCGAACCTGTGGGCGGCTCCAGGCCGGGGCCGCCCACAGGTTCTGGATCCGCCCGCACCTTTCCTACGCCCCGGAGGCACCAGATGAGTGCAACACCCCTCCCGTCGCGCCGGCTCTTCCTCGGCATGGCCGCGGCCGTGCCGCTGTCCACCACCGGCGTGCTGACCCTCGGCAGCCGGTCCGCGAGCGCCGCGACGACCTCCCCGTTCGTCATGGCCTACTTCACCCAGTCACCGAGAAACCTCGGCACGGACTACGGCCTGCACCTCGCGGTCAGCACCGACGCGCTGCAATGGATGCCGCTGAACCAGAACAACCCCGTCGTAACCCCGACCGCGGGCGACGGCGGTCTGCGCGACCCCTTCATCCTGCCCAAGCAGGACGGCACCTTCGTCGTCATGGCGACCAATCTGAAGGGCACCGACTGGACCAAGAAGACCCCGTACATCCACGTCTGGGACTCCGCCGACCTGCGCTCCTTCGACAACTACCGTCTGCTGAAACTGCACGACATGGCCACCCACACCTGGGCGCCCGAAGCCTTCTGGGACCCCTCCCGCGGCCAGTACGCCCTCATCTACTCGGCCGTCAACAGCAGCGGACACAACGTGATCATGGTGAACTACACCACGGACTTCCAGACGGTGACGGCACCGCAGGTCTTCTTCGACCCGGGCTACGACATCATCGACGGCACCCTGGCCAAGGACGTGAACGGCGTCAACTACCTGTACTACAAGGGCCGCAACAGCCTGGTGGGTGCGAGGTCCACCTCCCTCGCCCCCGGCAGCTTCACCCAGTTCACCTCGGGCCTGGCGCCGCAGGGAGGCATCGAGGGCCCGATCCTCGCCCAGGCCTCCGGCACCTGGTACCTGTGGGGCGACGCCAACGCGCTCTTCTACACCTGGCAGACCAACGACCTCTCCACCGGCACCTGGACGGCCACCGACCGGCGCGTCTACACCCAGCCGCTGAACTCCAAGCACGCCGACATCAAGCCGATCTCCCAGACGGTGTACGACAACATGGTCGCCAAGTGGGGAAAGCCTGCCTGGAACCGGCTGAAGTCCTACAACTTCCCGGACAGATACTGGCGGCACGCCGACTACATCGGTCGCATCGACCCGTACCCGTTCGACCCCTACACCGACTCGCAATGGAAGCTGGTGCCGGGGCTGGCCGACCCCTCCGGCGTCTCCTTCCAGTCCCTCAACCAGCCGACCCGCTATCTGCGGCATTCCTTCTACCAGCTGCGGCTGGACGCCAACGACGGCACCACGAGGTTCGCCCAGGACGCCACCTTCCACAGGACCGCCGGGCTCGCCGACCCGTCCTGGTCGTCGTTCCGCTCCCACAGCCACCCGGACCGCTACATCCGCCACTACGCCTACCAACTGCGCATCGACCCGATCTCCACCGCCACCGGCAGAGCCGACGCCACGTTCTCCGTCTGGTACTGAGGTGACGCGCACGCTCCGAGTGCGCCCGGCTCGTGGTGGTGCGGGGGATGTCGATCTCTTCGCGTGGGCAGCTCTCGGAGAGGGAGGCCGGCAGGTCGGGGGAGGGGGACTCATATGGGGGGCGTTGCCGATTCTCGGGGTGCTGCTCGTGTTCAACGGTGAGGTGCGGGTACTCACGGTCGCCGCCGCGGTGCTCCTGCTCTGGCTGGGGCACAAGCGCAGCAACATGCTGATGACGGCGGCCGGGGCGGGGGTTCTCGCCCTGCTGTGGTTCGTGGCGTTGTAGGGGCTGTCGGCAGACTCCCTCCCCCACTGCCCTAAAGGCGTGGGAGGTGCCCCAGCCCCGCGACGCCCGGCACGCTCCCCCAAGCTCTTCGAGCAGGGGGTACCCCCACTCTCCACGCCGGGCGAGAGCCCGAGTACGCCCAGTACGAGGACTTCCGCCCTGCGCGCCGAGAACACGCACCGGACGCCGCAGGGCCGCCCTCCGGGCGACGACGGGAGTTTGACGACAGCCCCTAGTACTGCAACGGTGTCTACCGTGACTGCTGGCCAGGTGCGTCGTTGGTGTGGTTATGGGTGGGAACCTTGCTGATGTGCGTGTCTGGGCGAGTGAACTGGATGTGGTGCACGGGCGGTTCGTGCACCGGTTCAACCGGTCGGAGCCGCGGGAGTCGGCGCTGGCCTATATGCGGGGGCTGATCGCTCCGTTGCAGCGCAAGAACGGCTGGACGCTGGCCGAGGAGGCGGGCCATGGCGGGCCGGACCGTATCCAGCGGATGCTGAACCGGATCGAGTGGGACGCCGACGAGGTCCTCGACGACGTGCGCCGCTACGTGGTCGACAACCTCGGTGACCTCGAAGCGGTGCTCATCGTCGACGACACCGGCTTTTTGAAGAAGGGCACCCGCTCGGCAGGGGTGCAGCGGCAGTATTCCGGCACCGCGGGCCGCACGGAAAACTCCCAGATCGGCGTCTTCCTCGCCTACGCCACCGGCCGCGGACGCACCCTGATCGACCGACGGCTGTATCTGCCCACGTCGTGGACGGACGACCGGGAACGCTGCCGGCGGGCCGGCATCGGCGACGAGATCGCCTTTGAGACGAAGGTGGTCATGGCCAAGGCGATGGTCCGCAAGGCCATCACGGACCGGATCCCGTTTCGGTGGGTGACCGCAGATGCCGCTTACGGGTTCAGCAAGGGCTGGCGGTTCGAACTCGAGCAGGCCGATGTCTTCCACGTGATGGCGACCACCCGGCACGACACGGTCGTCACCCGCTGGGCCATCGACCACCCCGTCCACGATCTGTTTCCCGCCCTGCCACGGCAGAAGTGGAAGCGCCGTTCCTGCGGCGAGGGAGCACATGGCCGTCGGATCTACGACTGGGCCCGCGTCGAGGTGAGGCCCTGGCACCGCGAAGACCGTCGGCACTGGGTCATCGCCCGCCGCAGCGTGAGCAGACCCGAGGAAATCTCCTACTACATCGCCTACTGTCCCGCCGACACCACCCTGGAGCAGCTAATCCGTGTCGCGGGCAGCCGCTGGGCGGTGGAGGAGTGCTTCCAGACCGCCAAGCAGGAGTGCGGCCTGGACGACTACCAGGTCCGCCGCTATCCGGGCTAGCACCGCCACATGACCCTCGCCATGGCCGCCCACGCCTTCCTCACCGTCCTGCGGGCCCGCCAACTGGACACGGAGAAAGCAGAAACGGATCCTCCCAGCTCATCCAGGTGAGTCTCGCCGAGATACGACGACTGATCACCCGACTCACCGATCGTCGCCCCACCCCCATCGACCACATCCTGCACTGGTCGACATGGCGCCGACGACGCCAGCACCAAGCCCGCACCAGTCACTACAGACGACGCGGACACAGCCCCTGAAACTGCCCAGCAATCAGGACAGACACCGTTGCAGTACTAGGACCGTGGTCGGGTCGCGGGGACGGTGTCCTCGGGGCCACCGGACACCGTGTCCCATGCGTGACGGCCGGCCCCACGGCGAAGGAGCCGCCGGGCCGGGCCGCGGCCGCGCCGGCTCGTATCAGCCGGCGGGCGGAATCGATGTAGGTCTAGCCGGTGACCCGGCGGAACGTCCACTGCTGGTTGGTGCTGCCCCGGTCGGCGTACTGGATCAGCGCGGCGCCGTCGGCCGTGCTGCCGGAGGTGACGTCGAGCACCTTGCCGCTGTTGCGGTTGACCACCTGGAACACACCGCCGGACAGCGGGCGCAGCTGCCACTGCTGGCTGGCCCTGCCGTCGGGGGTCGCCTGTACGACCCGCGCGCCGTCCGCCGTGGAGGATCCGGCCACGTCGAGCACCTTGCCGCTGCGGACGCAGGTGATGGTGTGGTAGCCGTCTGCCGTGGACTGGAAGGCCCACTGCTGGTTCGTCGCGCCTTTGTCGGTCCACTGGATCACGGCGGCGCCGTCCGCGCCGGACCCACCGGAGACGTCGGCCACCTTGCCGCTGCGCACGCTGACGCATGTGTACGTCCGCGCGGGGGCGATGGTGTACTGCACCGAGTCCACGTCGATGTGACCGGTGCCGCCCGGGTTGTAGGTGTACAGGCCGATCCGGTCGCCGCGGTAGCCGCCCCAGGTGAGCTGGTAGGTGCCACCGACCTGGGTGAACGTGCTCCCGTCGAGGCTGTAGGAGAAGCGGCTGACCCCGTTCACGTCCCACGTGGTGCGCAGCCACACGGCGTTCTGCGTGATGGCCGCGCCGCTGGTCAGCGTGCCGCCTGCGTTGTGCTCGATCGTGGTGGTGGTCCCGGAGCGTCGGACACCCAGTCCGGCGTAGGTGGCGGCGTAGTGGCACAGCCCGGCGTGCTGGCCATCGGCGAGGCCGGCCAGTTCGAGGCGGACGGTCACCGTGGCGCCGCCCGCGGTGCGCAGCACTCGCTGGGTGAGGGTGTTGCCCACCTTCATCAGGTTGTCCCCGGCCAGCGGTGCGAACGCCTTCAGCCGCAGATAGCCGGGGCGTTCGGTCAACGACCAGTAGCCCGCGCGGGGTTGGTAGTACCACTCCCACTGCGGCTTGAGGCGGGTGCCGGTGAACGAGTCGCTGGTCACGACGGCGGGCAACGCGTCGACGGGGAGGCCAGGGGTGCCGATGGCGGGCAACTGACCCGTCCACGCCATGGTGCCGATGCCGTCCGAGCCCACCGTGCCGATGATCGGCCAGCCGTCCACCCAGGTCACCGGCAGCAGGGACAGCACGCGCCCCTCCCAGCCGCCGTGGCCGTGGTGGGTCACGAAGTACCAGTCGCCGCCCGGGGTCTGCACCAGCCCGCCCTGGTTGGGCTCGCGGTCGACCGAGGTGTTGACGTGCAGCAGCTGCCGGGTCTCGAAGGGGCCGTAGAGGCTGGAACCGCGGTTCATCATGAGGACCCGGCCCTCGGGCTTCACCTCGCTGAACAGGTGGTAGTAGACACCGTCGATCTTGTACAGCTTGCTGGCCTCGCTGCGGTTCGACTGGTGGATCACCGGGGCCGGGCCGACCAGCGACTTGCCGTCCTCGGACAGCTTGTAGAGGTGGATCTTGTAGTTGTCCGAGTAGTGCGTGGTGACCAGGTAGCCCTGGCCGTCGTCGTCCCAGAACGGGCACACGTCGTTCCAGCCGGAGGTCCGCCACATCGAGTGCAACGGCTCCCAGGGCCCGGTCGGTGACGGGGCCGACGTCATGAAGAAGCCCTCGTCGGGGGTGTTGAAGTACACCCAGTACCGCCCCGCGTGGTAGCGGATGGCCCCGGCCCACACACCGCGGCCGTAGCGGTTCATCCGGTCCCAGTTCAGCTCCGGTCCGATGCGGGTGACGTCGTCGACCGAGCCGCCGAGCGTGCGCCAGTTGACCAGGTCCTTCGAGTGCAGGACGGCCATGCCGGGCGAGTGTCCGAACGTGCTGGTGATGCCGTAGTAGTCGGAGCCGACCCGGATGCAGTCCCAGTCACTCAGGTCGGCCGGGACGATCGGGTTGGCGTACGTGCCGTCGCCCTGGTCACCCCACTTTGTGGCCGGAAACGAGTCTGCCGCCGCCGTGCTCGACGGGAGCAGGCCCGGGAGGAGGAGGGCGCCGGTACCGACCGCGGCGAGCCGGCCGAGTTGTCTTCTGGTGAGGTCCACGATGCAGTCCTTGGCTGGAGGTCATCACGTGCGGGAGCGGTGGGTGCACACCGCGGGGAGAACGCGGGAGGGAGAACATGGAAGGGACACGGCCTTCGCGTCGTGCGTGCCGCGTCCCAGCGGGCTGACGCCCCTCACCCGCGCTGCGCGGGGGTGGTGGCGGCATGACGAAGGCAGACCCCCGGACGCCTGGGCAACGATCCTTTGGGACACGCGACTGACGGAACGACCTTGGTCGATATATCGAACAACTGGCGGCTTGTCGAACCGATCGACGCCGAAGTTAGAGTCCCTGCCGCACAGAAGTCAACGGATCGTCCGCGTCTTTCCGGGACGTGCGGCGGCCGGGACAGGGCGCGCACGGCGCGCCGACGGGCGGCGTCAGCCGAACAGACGACGCTGGATCTCGCGCCGGTAGTCCTCCAGGGTTCGGTCGAGGTGTGCCGCGGTGGCCTGCGCCGCTTCCTCGGGGCGGCCGTCACGGATGGCCCGGTAGATCGCCTCGTGCTCCTCGATGGCCGCCTCGGTGTTCTCCCCGAACGAGTCGTGGATACCGATGGCGCTGGACTGGCGCTGCAGGCGTCGCGCGTCCCGCACGGCGCTGACGAGGAACGTGTTGTGCGAGGCCGCCGACACGGCCGCGTGGAAGTCCTCGTCCGCCTGGTTGAACACGTCGACCTGACCGTGAACGAACCCGTGCCGGCACTGCTCCATGGCGACTTCGATGGTGCGCAGCTCCGAGGGGGTGGCGCGGGTGGCCGCCAGACTGCTGGCGGCCATCTCCTGGACCCTGCGGAACTCGAACAGCATCAGCACGTGATCGATGTCGACGGGGCGGAAGAAGCCTCCCCACCGGCTGGTGATGAGCATGCCTTCGTCGTCCGCGACGAACAGACCCCGCCCCTTGTGCGCCCGTACCCGACCCAGCGCCGAAAGGATCTTGACGGCTTCCCGCACCACCGCCCTGCTGGTGTCCAGCGTCCGGGCGAGGTCGATCTCCGTGGGCAGCCGGTCACCCGGCGCCAGGCGCTCCTCGGCGATGTACGCGAGGATCCGCTCCGCCACGATCTCGTACCCGGGACGGTAGTCACGCCGCTCGTCCGAGCCGGCCACCCCCGCGGGCACGGCAGCAGGGACTTGAGCCGGCAAGGCCGCTTCGATCGCTGGCGTGTCGTCCATCTGCGCTGCCTCCCGGGTGACTTCTGCTCACGCGACTGATCGCGATGGAGCCGACATCATCGTAGCGCACAGGAGATATAAGTCGTACTCATTCCGAGCAAGATCCACAGCGATGATCATGGCCATCCGAGTGCATAAATAGCCTTTATCGGGCACAGCTGGCACAACTGCTCGCTCGCCGCAGGAAATTCAGCGAGGGAACGTTGCACGCACCCTTGACGTACCACTCGATAAGGCGGCTAATTTCTTCCACGCCGATCGCAGCACAGCCGCCTCCTCCGTCTCCGTCGCCCTTCCGGGCCGGCCCAGCGTCGTCCCGGCTCGCGTCACTCGCCCACCCGCTCGCGCCGCCTGCCCCATCTGCTCGGGGCACCCGCACACCCAGTGGAGTCACTCATGACCGTCAACCAGTCCTCGTCCAGCCCGAAGAGAGCCCTCGGCAGGAAGCGAGCGGCATCGCTGGCCGGGTGCGCGGTCACTGTGCTGCTGACCGTGACGGCCTGCGGCGGCGGCACCGCCGGTAAGACCACCAAGGACGGCTTCGCCCAGGCGCCGCAGAAGGACGGGGCGTTGACCGTCTGGGTGGACGCGACCCGGATGGACGCCGCGAAGCTGTACCAGCAGCTGCACCCGGAGGTGAAGCTGGACATCGTCAGCTATGACGGCAACGCCAACGGGTCCAACTACCTGCAGACGAAGGTCCAGTTGTTCAACCGCACCGGCAAGGGCTGGCCGGACGTCGTGTTCAGCTCCCAGAACAACGAGACCTCCTGGGCGGTCGACGCGGGCTTCGCCGCTCCGCTCAACAAGGGTCTGATTTCCGAGTCGACCCTGGGGAAGTTCGCCAAGGGCGCCAACGACGTCTGCACGGTCGACGGCACCGTCTACTGTCTGCGCAACGACCTCTCCCAGGCGGTGCTCTGGTACAACGCCCCGCTGATGAAGAAGTTCGGCTACACGGTGCCGACGACGTGGGAGGAGTACCAGAAGCTCGGCACGAAGGTGGCCAAGGAGCATCCGGGCTATCTCGTCGGTGACGCGGGTGACTCCTTCACCCCCGAGATCTATCTGTGGGCGAGCAAGTGCGGCGCCAACCACATCACCGGCCCCAAGTCCGTGTCGGTGAACACCACCAGCGAGAACTGCACCAGGATGGCCACGCTCCTGGACGTGCTGATCAAGAACAAGTCCATGTCCATCAGCGGCGTCTTCAGCACCGACTTCGGCAAGAACAAGGCCGACAAGATCCTGCTCATGCCGGGCCCGGCCTGGTACGGCGGCGCGGTCTTCAAGGACACCCTCAAGGTCCCCGCCCAGCAGATCGGGGCGGCGCCCATGCCGCAGTGGCAGGGCGACGACGCGCCGTCCACCGGCAACGTCGGCGGCGGCACCTGGCTGCTGTCCCAGCACTCCACCCACCTCAAGGCGGCCACCGACTTCCTGAAGTGGGTCACCACCGACAACGCCTACCAGGCGGAGAAGTCGCCCGGCTTCCCGGCCTACGCGCCGGCGGCCGAGGCATGGCTGAAGCAGCAGGACGCCTCCGGCTACTTCGCCGGCGACCTGAGCGCGCTCTCCGCCGCCGCCTCCCAGGTGTGGCCGGAGTGGGGCTCGGGCCAGTTCAGCCAGGAGGCGATCTGGGCGGCCACCGTCAAGCCGGGCCTGACCCAGGGCAAGTCCATCGTCTCGATGCTGCCGGCCTGGCAGGACTCCATCGTCAAGCACGCCAAGTCCAACGGATACAAGGTCGAGCAGTGACCCTCGGCCACTCCGCGTCCGGCTCCGCCCGTCGGCGCCTCAGCGGCACCGACCGGCAGAGCCGGGCCGGCATCGCCTTCGTCGCGGCCTACGTGCTGCTCCTGATCGCGTTCGGCATCCTGCCTACCGGGTACGCCGTGTACTTCGCGTTCACCGACGCCGGGGGCACCTTCACCGGCTTCAGCAACTTCGTCACCACCGCACAGGACTTCCGCTTCATGGACGCCGTCGGCCATGTCGCGCTGTACCTGCTGTTCTGGCTGGTCTCCCTCGTGGTGTTCGTGGTGAGCCTGGCGCTGCTGCTGCACCGCCTCGCCTCGGGCTCCCTCAGCAGGTCCCTGCGCTTCCTCTTCTACATCCCCGGAGCGCTCGCCGGCGCCGCGAGTGTGCTGGTGTGGCTGTTCATGCTCGACCCGACGGTGAGCCCGGTCAGTTCGCTGCTGGGCACGCTGGGGTTCGACACCTTCGGCGAGGTGATCGCGCCCGGCAACCTGCCCCTGCTGTTCACGGTCATCGCGTTCTGGACCGGCGCGGGCGGCTGGATCGTCGTCATCTACGGCGCGCTCAACAACATCCCCACCGACGTCATGGAAGCCGCGCGCATCGACGGCGCGGGCGCCTGGCAGACCGCCTGGCACATCCAGATCCCCATGCTCCGCAAGTGGATCGTGTACATGGTGATACTGGCCTTCGCGGGCGGTGCGCAGCTCTTCGTGGAGCCGCAGCTGCTGTCCCTCGCCAGTGTGGGCGTGGCCGGACGCGACTACTCGCTGAACCAGCTGACGTACGACTTCGCCTTCCAGATGAACAACGTCAACGGCGCCGCCGCCGTCTCGGTGGAGCTCCTGGTCGTCAGTGTGTCGGCCGCCGCCGTCTTCGTCGCACGGTCGGGGTTCTTCGATGCCGACTAGTTCCCCGCGCCGCCTCGTGCCCCGTCTGCTGACCGGCTCCGTCCTGCTCGTCTTCCTGGTGTTCTTCGTGCTGCCGGTGCTGTGGCTCGTCCTCGCGGCGACCAAGACCGATCAGCAACTCGTCCACGGCAGCCCGCTCTCCTTCGGCTCCTGGCACACCCTCAGGGCCAACTGGGACGCCCTCACCGCGTTCCAGGACAACGCCGTCCTGCAGTGGCTCGGCAACTCGACGTTGTACGCGCTGATCTCACTGGTCATCACGCTCTGCGTGGCCATCCCGGCGGGCTACGCGCTGGCCATGACCGAGTTCCGCGGCCGGCACGCCCTGCTCGTGTCGACCCTGGTCGTGATGCTCATGCCGACCGCCACGCTGGTGGTGCCGCTGTTCCTGGAGATCAACGCGGTGCAACTGATCGGCACGATGTGGTCGATCATCCTGCCGTACTCGTTCTACCCGTTCGGCGTGTATCTGACGTACATCTACTTCACCACCGCGGTACCGAAGGATCTGCTGGCGGCGGCACGGATGGACGGCTGCTCGGAGTTCGGTGTCTTCCGCCACATCGCGCTGCCGCTGGCGACACCGGTGATCGCGCTCGTCGGGTTCTTCAGCTTCGTCGCCAACTGGACCAACTACTTCCTGCCCTACGTGATGCTGCCCGAGAGCGGCCAGATGCCCATCCAGGTGGGGGTCGGGACCCTGCTCAGCAATGTGCCGTCCTTCAATCCGGCCGTCGGCACCCTCGCGATCGAGCGGCCGCAGCTGGCCCTGGCGACGCTCGTGGCCATCACACCCGTACTGATCGTCTTCCTCTTCGCCCAGCGTTTCCTGGTCAGCGGGATGCTCGCCGGCGCCACCAAGGAGTAGGCCCCGGCCTGCCCTCCCGGCCCTGATGCCCGATCCGGCGTCGTCCACCGGCCGTCGTCCCCGGCGAGCGCACCCCGCACCACCCCGAACGGAGCTCCGTCCCATGCCCTTCACTTCGTCCGGCCCCACCTCGGGTGGGGACACCCCGGTCTCCGGGCAGCCGGCCCTGCCACCCGAGATCGAGGCGGGGGTACCGGTGCTCGAACCGCCTGGCTGGGCCGTGTCGCAGCGTGCGCTGTTCGACCTGCTCGACCATGCCTGGCGGCGCTTCGCCCGCGACTTCACCGGCCCTGACGGACGGCTGAACTACACCGGGGAGCTGACCACCCGCGACGGTGCGGACGACTTCTACGAGGTGTTCTTCAACTGGCCCCAGCTGTACCTCCTCGGCGGCGCGGACGATCTGCTGCCGGCCAGTGAGAAGCACTGGGAGGGCGTGACCCGGCAGCTCACCGAACTCGGCATGCTGCACGACGAGTTCGAGCGCGGCTACGACTGGTTCCACCAGGGCGAAAGCCTGCTGCTGCTCTACTTCCTGTGCATGGCCGCCCCCGACCGCTGGTCGGAACGGGCGCTGCGCTTCGCCGAGTTGTACGTCGACCAGGCCAAGGGGAACTACGACCCCGAGCACCGTGTCATCACCCGCCCGCACAACGGCAGCGACCCCGACCGCACGGGCCTGTTCGACGGCGACGTGTACCCCTGGCTGCCGAAGGAAGCGGAGACGTACGGCTTCCCGCTGGAGTGGATCCCCGAGGCGGAGGGCGGCCCGTACCCGCTCTCCGCGGATCCGCGGCTCGGCGCGCAGATGCGGGACCGGATGGGTGTCGGCGACACCGCGGTCAACCTGGCCGCGGCCGGGCTGGTCCTCAACGCGTGGATCCTGTCGGGCGAGGACCGCTACCGCGACTGGATCATCGAGTACGTGGGCGCGTGGCGCGAGCGCACCCGTGCCAACGGTGGCCTCGTCCCGGACAACGTCGGCCCGGACGGTGTCGTGGGCAGCCTGCTGGAGGGCCGCTGGTACGGCGGCCACTACGGCTGGTCCTGGCCGCACGGCTGGCACAGCGTGGGTCACGCGGCCTGTGTGGCGGCGCTCGCGGCGGCGACGGTCACCGGGGACGACGACTACCTCTCCATGGTCGCGACCTCGCTCGACACCCTCATCGGTCACGCCAAGGTGATGCCCCGCACCGAGGCGGACTCCAGCCTCCCCTCGAAGTGGGGGGTCGAACTCGGCCCCGACATCCACACGCCGACACCGCACCTTCCCTTCCGGCACAACGACTCGGGCTGGTTCGACTACAACCCGCTCACCCCGCCCGTGCCGGTGGCCCTGTGGCACCACACGGCCTCCGACGCAGACCGCACCCGGCTGGAGCGGCTGCGCGAGGCCGACGGCATCGACTGGCGTACCGTGCGGCCGTTCCGGGCCAAGGAGGAGTCGGGGCACGAGAAGGCCTGGTTCGCGTTCCTCGCCGGCGACGACCCCGGCTACCCGGAGCGGATCCTCGCCACCGCACAGGCCCAGATCCGCCACCGCCTGCGGCGCATCGAGCGCTACCGCGACCTGGACGTGCCCGAGGCCGACATCCACGTGTGGCAGCAGTCAAACCCCGTGGTCACCGAAGCCCTCGTCCAGCTGACCTGGGGCGGACCCCAGGTGCTCTACAACGGCGGCCTTCAGCAGGCCCGGCTGCGCTACCACGACGCCGAGGCCCGCCGCGCCGGTCTGCCGCCGGAGGTGGCCGCACTGGTCACCTCCATCGACCCGGAGGCGACCACCGTCGAACTGGTGAACCTCTCCCCCGAGGCCGAGCGCACGGTGATCGTCCAGGCGGGCGCCTTCGCCGAGCACACCATCACGGCCGTCCGGTACACCACCTGCCGGGACGACGGCTGGATCGGCGACATGTACGACTACGGCCACACCGAGCCGGTCGTCACCGAGGCGGAGCAGGACTGCGCCGGCGCCTTCCTGACCGTACGGCTGCCCGCGTCCACCCGTATCCGGCTCACCCTGCGCCTCCAGCTGCGCTCCCGCACCCCCAGCTACCGCACCCCGTTCGACACCCCGGCGGGCCCGCCCTCCCAGGGCACGGAAGGAGAACGCGCATGAGGCGCATCGCGCAGACCATCAGGCTCCGCCCCGAGCACCGGGAGGAGTACCTGCGACTCCACGCGGCCGTCTGGCCCGGCGTGGAAGCCGCCCTGCACCGGGCGCACATCCGCAACTTCAGCATCTTCCTCCACGGCGACGTGCTGTTCGCCTTCCTCGAGTACCACGGCGACGACTTCGACGCCGACATGGCCGTCCTGGAAGCCGACGCCGAGACCCGGGAGTGGTGGAAGCTCACCGACCCCTGCCAGGAGCCCTGGCCCGACCGGGGCGACTCCCGCCAGTGGACGGAACTGACCGAGATCTGGCACCTCGACCCGCCCGGTGAGGACGCCACCGTCTGACACGGACCGCGCCGGACCGACCCGACTTGGAACCGCCATGCCCTCCGCCCCCGCCCCCGTTCTCATCGACGCCCACCACCATCTGTGGGACCTCGAACGGCGCCCGCAGCCCTGGCTCGACGACCCCGGCCTGACGTCGATCCGCCGCACCTTCACCCCCGACGACCTGCGCTCCACCGCGACCCGCCCCGTCGCGGGCCGTCACCTGAACGGCACGGTGGCCGTGCAGTGCGTGCCGGAGATGCCCGAGACGGAGGACCTGCTCGCCCTCGCCGAGCGGGAGCCGCTGATCGAGGCGGTGGTCGGCTGGGCGGACCTCACATCGCCTGCGATCGGCGAGACGCTCGACCGGCTGCTCGCCGGACCGGGCGGCACCCGTCTGCGTTCACTGCGCCACCTCGTCCAGGGCGAGACGGACCCGGACTGGCTGCTACGCCCCGATGTCGAACGAGGCTTGGCGGCGGCGAGGGACCGCGGGCTCTCCTACGACGTCCTGGTCCGCAGCAACCAGTTCGACCAGGCGATCCGGCTGGCCGAACGCTTCCCCGACCTGCCCCAGGTGCTGAACCACGCGGGCAAGCCGGACATCGCCGGGCGCGAACTCGCCAAGTGGCGAGAGCAGGTGCGACGGCTGGCCGCGCACGAGCACGTGGTCTGCAAGCTGTCGGGACTCATCACCGAGGCCGACCACGACAGTTGGACCACCTCCGACATCCGCCCGGTCTGGGACGTCCTGCTCACGTCCTTCGGCCCGGACCGGCTGATGTTCGGCTCCGACTGGCCGGTCGCCAACCTCGCGGGCGGCTGGAACCGCTGGGCCGCCACCGTGGACGAACTGCTCACCGACTGCGCGGAGAGCGAGATCCACGCGCTCCTCGCCGGCACCGCGACCGCCTTCTACCGCCTCCCCGCCCGCGGCTGACGTACGGCGCTCGTGCCGAGAGGACCTTGGAGAAGACGATGACACTCGCCGTCCACTACACGGCCGCCCGCACCCTGGACACCGCTCCCGCACGGAGCGTGGAGCCGGGCCCCGGCGAGGTGGTACTCGCCCCCGCCTACGTCGGTATCTGCGGCACCGACCTGCACATCTTCCACGGCGACATGGACGCCCGGGTGGCCACACCCGCCGTGCTCGGGCACGAGATGTCCGGCCGGATCGTCGGGGTCGGCCCCGAAGTGGAAGGCTGGCAGGTCGGGGACGCGGTGACCGTGATGCCGCTGCGCTGGGACGGCACCTGCCCCGCCTGCCGGGCCGGGCACCAACACGTCTGCCGGCACCTCGACTTCATCGGCATCGACTCCCCCGGCGCCATGCAGCAGCGCTGGACCGTACCCGCCTCCACCCTGATCCGCCTGCCGGAATCGCTCGCACTGGACCGGGCGGCGCTCGTGGAGCCCACCGCGGTGGCCGTCCACGACGTCGGCCGGGCGCAGGTTACCGAGGGCGAGAAGGTCGTGGTCGTCGGCGGTGGGCCGGTCGGAGTGCTGATCGCACTGGTCGCGCAGGCTGCCGGGGCCGAGGTGCGGGTGGTGGAGCTGAGCGCTCACCGGCGTTTGCTGGCCGAGGAGTTGGGGCTGGCCACGTGGGATCCGGCCGCCGACGACATCGGCGCCCTGGTCGGCGCGTGGACCGGCGACGCGGGCGCCGACGTCGCGTTCGAGGTGTCCGGTGCGGCCGGCGGTGTGGACACCGCCGTGGAAGTCCTCGGGGTGCGGGGGCGGCTGTGCCTGGTCGCCATCCACCCCCGGCCCCGTGAGGTGAACCTGCACCGCTTCTTCTGGCGGGAACTCACCCTCGTCGGCGCCCGCCTGTACGACCGCTCCGACTTCGAGAAGGCCGTCGCCCTGGTCGCCGACGGCACCATCCCCGCCGACCGGCTGATCAGCAAGGTCGTCCCCCTCACCCAGGCCCCCGCCGCGTTCGAGGCGCTGGAGGGCGGCGGCGACGTGATGAAGATCCTCCTCGACTGCACCGACACCACCACCCACCACGACGACAGCGACCACGCCCACGGAGCCACCACATGACCCCCTTCGACCTCACCGGGAAACTCGCCGTCGTCACCGGTGCCCGCCGCGGTATCGGCCGGGCCATGGCCCGCGCCCTCGCCGCCGCCGGAGCCGACGTCATCGGAGTGAGCGCCTCCCTGGAGGAGTCCGGCAGCGACGTGGAGAAGGACGTCACCGCCGTGGGTCGCACCTTCGAAGCCATCCGCGCCGACTTCGCCGACCCCGACGCCGTCCGCGCCCTCGGCGCCGACCTCGCCGGACGCGAACGCCCCGTGGACATCCTCGTCAACAACGCGGGCACCATCCGCCGCGCCCCGGCCGCCCAGCACGGCGACGCCGACTGGGAGTTGGTGCTCCAGGTCAACCTCAACGCCCAGTTCGCCCTCACCCGCGCCGTTGGCGCCACCATGGTCGCCCGCGGCCACGGCAAGGTCATCTTCACCGCCTCCCTGCTCAGCTACCAGGGCGGCATCACCGTCCCCGGCTACACCGCCGCCAAACACGGCATCACCGGACTCACCAAAGCCCTCGCCAACGAGTGGGCACCGCACGGCGTCAACGTCAACGCCATCGCGCCCGGCTACATCGCCACCGACAACACCCAGGCCCTCCAGGACGACCCCGTCCGCAGCAAGGCGATCCTGGAGCGCATCCCCGCCGGACGCTGGGGCAGCGCCGACGACCTGGCCGGGGCCACCGTCTTCCTCGCCTCCGACGCCGCCGCCTACATCCACGGCACCACCCTGCCCGTCGACGGCGGATGGCTCGGCCGATGAGCGGCGGCCCCGACTCCGTACCGGTCCACGTCCACGTCCACGAAGAGGACGTCATGCGACGCCGGATGGTCGCCCGCACGTCCGTCGAACTCACCGCCCTCGGGTTCGGCGCGGCGGTGATCGGCAACCTGTACCGCACCACCTCGGCGGCCGACGCGTCGGCCGCCGTGGACGCGGCCTGGGACGCGGGCATCCGGTACTTCGACACCGCGCCGCACTACGGCCTCGGGCTCTCCGAACAGCGCCTCGGGGCGGCCCTGCGGCAGCGTCCTCGGGACGAGTACGTCGTCTCCTCCAAGGTGGGCCGGCTCCTCGTCCCCAACGAGCGTCCCCAGGGCGTCGACAGTGAGGGCTTCGTCGTCCGGGACGACCTGCGCCGGCAGTGGGACTTCAGCCGGGACGGCGTGCTCCGCTCCATCGAGGACTCCCTGCGCCGCACCGGCCTCGACCGGCTCGACGTCGTCTACGTGCACGACCCCGACGACCACTGGCGGCAGGCCGCCGACGAGGCCATGCCCGCTCTGGCGGAGCTGCGCGACCAAGGGGTCGTGGGGGCCATCGGCGCCGGCATGAACCAGTCGGCCATGCTCGCCCGTTTCCTGCGGGAGACGGCCGCCGACGTGGTCATGCTCGCCGGGCGCTACACCCTCCTCGACCAGTCGGCGCTGGACGACGTGCTACCCGCAGCGCGGGAAGCGGGCAAGAGCGTCGTCGCGGTCGGTGTCTTCAACTCCGGGCTGCTCTCACGTCCGTGGCCCGCCGAAGGCATGAAGTACGACTACCGGGACGCCCCACCGGAACTGGTCGCCCGCGCACGGGCGATCGCGGAGGTCTGCGAGGAGCACGGCACCAGCCTTCCCGCCGCCGCCATCGCCTTCCCGACCACCCATCCCAGCACCGTCAACGTCACGCTGGGCATGCGTGACCGCGCACAGGTGATCCAGAACGTGGCACTCCAGCGGAGCGCCGTACCCCGGGCGCTCTGGGACGACCTCCGCGACCGGGGGCTGATCAGGCAGGACGTCCCCACCACCGCCGGTGGTGTCCCCTGATGCCGCTGAGGGGCAAGCGCGCCCCACGTCCAGTCGCCCTCGACCGACCCGACCGATTATCCGGGCCACGCCGCGTCCGTCGCGAGGGAAGCACGTACCCCTGCTGCCACTGAAATGTCTCCCCGTCCGCGAAACCGCACCGACAACACCGCCGGAGCCGCCGCATGAACGCTTTCCCGACCGACCGATCCAGCGGGAGGGGCAGCCGATGAAGCCCTTCCCCTCCACCGTCCGCAGGCTGTCGGCCCTGCTGGCGATGGCCCTCTCCGCGACGCCGCTGACCTCCCTCACGCTGTCGACCCCGGCCTCGGCCGCGACCCAGGCGACGTACTACGTCGCCCCCGACGGCAACGACGCCAACGCCGGGACGATCTCCGCGCCGTTCAAGACCCTGCGGCACGCGCGGGACGTCGTACGCACCGTCAACGACGACATGACCGGCGACATCAACGTCTATCTGCGCGGCGGCAACTACCCCGTGAGCAGCACCATCGACTTCACGTCGGCCGACTCCGGGACGAACGGCCACCGTGTGGTCTACGCCGCCTACCAGAACGAGAAGCCGGTGCTGAACGGTGGCGTCCCGGTGACCGGCTGGACACAGCACAGCGGGAACATCTGGAAGGCCTCGCTGGACCGCGACGACAAGCTCCGCGCGCTCTACGTCAACGGCAAGCGTGCCCAGATGGCCTCGAAGACGATCGACTCGGCCGGATGCCACGGGACCTACACCGTCACGGCCGGCCAGGCCCCCTGGGCCTGGGAGTCGGGTTCGCAGTGCGACGGGGCCAAGTACAGCCTCTCCGACCTGCCCGCCGTCGCCGCCAACCAGGGCGACGTCGAGATCAAGTCGGCCACGACCTGGACCACGGCCATCGTGGGCGTCCGTCAGATCACCACGAGCTCGGACGGCGCCAACCGCGTGGCCCTGTTCCAGCAGCCGGGTGCGGCCATCGCCCAGGCACCGCCGTACGGCCCGTTCAAAGCCAGCGGCAGTCATACGTTCATGAACGCGTACGAGTTCCTTGACCAGCCGGGCGAGTTCTACTTCAACAAGACCACCCGCACGCTGTACTACTACAAGTCCAGCTCCGAAAACATGACCACGGCGAAGGTCTTCGCGCCGAACAACGTGTCCACCCTCCTCAAGATCGCCGGCACGTCCAGGACCGACCACGCGCGAAACATCACGTTCTCCGGGCTCACGGTCGAGCACTCCGACTGGAACCTGGTCAATGTCGCGGGCTCCGTCTTCCGGCAGGGAACGCAGGGCAACACCAGCTCGAACGTGTACGCGAGGCAGAACTTCCATGCCTACACCTACCGCAACGTCGACTTGCCGCCGGGCATCATCCAGATCGAGAACGCCGACGGCATCACCCTGCGGCGCAACACGGTGCAGCACACAGGCGCCGACGGAATCAACATGGTCAACGACGTGACCGACTCGCAGCTGATCGGCAACGTCACGAATGACATAGCCGGCTCCGCGATCACCGTGGGCCACCCCCAGCACGTGTACATCGGGGACTACACCTCGACCAACAAAGAGAAGTACCCGGTGAACGTCGAGGGGGTCTGCAAGAACATCTCGATCACGAACAACTACCTCTACGACAGCGCGGTGTTGTTCGAGGGATCCAGCCCCGTGTCGGCGTACTTCGTGGACTCCCTGTCCGTGGAGCACAACCGGATCGAGAAGTCCCCGTGGGCGGGCATCACCCTCGGCTGGGGATGGTGGAACTTCGACGGTTCGACGAACTCGATCCGCCCGGGAGTGCCGACCACCACGGCGAAGAACAACACCATCCGCCACAACCAGATCGTCGACCCGATGCAGACGCTCGGCGACTCCGGCGCCATCTACACCCTGGGAGCGCAGCCGGGAACCGAAATAAGCGACAACTACATCCAGGGCGTTCCGGCCGGCCACAAGTACGGACTCCACCCCGACGAGGGCTCCGCCTTCATCAACTACCACGACAACGTGTTCGACGTGGACAAGAACCTCAGGTCCACCATTCACTCCGGCACATGGGGCCGGCAGCACGACCTGAGCATCACCAACACCTACGGCACCGTCAACAAGATCTGGGACAAGAACGTCCCGAACAGCACCATCCAGGACGTGCGCGCGTACGCGGACAACGTGTGGCCGTCGCAGGCGTACGGCATCGCCGTGAACGCGGGCCTGGAGGACGCCTACAAGGACCTCGTCCCCAGCAGCAGAGTGGCCCTGCAGGACTACGCGCTGCCCGCGAGCACGTTCACCGGCAAGGGCGTGTCGTCCGTCCCCGTCCGCAGCATCGGTGACGGGACCAGGACTCTGTGGCTCGCTCCCTCCGGTACGACGACGTTCGCCGTCGGCCCCACCATGACGAAGGCCGCCGGCACCGCGACGGCCATCAGTGTCCCGCCGACGGTCGGCGACTACCGCCTCTACGTCGTGGACGCCCAGGGGAACGCCTCGTCCGCGTCGAAGTCGCTCGTACGGCAGCTCTGGGCCTACGTCGACGACAAGGACTCCTCCGTCACCTACTCCACCGGCTGGTCGAACTGGAACGACTCGCGGGACTTCAAGGGGTCCGAGAGGTTCACGAACAGGGCGGGCGACTCCGTCCAGTACTCGTTCACCGGGTCGGCCATCCGGTATCTCAGCATGAAGCAGCCGAACATGGGCAAGGTCGACGTCTACATCGACGGCACCCTGGCACAGGCGGGCATCGACGCGTACGCCCCGACCGTGACGAAGCAGGTGGTGCTGTTCGAGAAGACGGACCTCGCCGCGGGACCCCACACCATCAAGGTCGTGTGCACCGGCACGAAGAACGCGTCGGCCTCCAACACCGTGTGCGCGCTGGACGCGTTCGCCTCCATCGCCTTCCCCGCGAAGAGCGCCTTCTACAAGGTCCTCAACAAGAACGGCGGCAAGGCGATCGACGTCTCGGGCGGATCGACCTCCGCCGGGGCGAACGTCATCCAGTGGAACGACACCGGAGCGCAGAACCAGCTCTGGCGGTGGGTCGCGGTGGGTGACGGCAGCTACGAGATCGTCAACCAGAAAAGCGGTCTGCTGCTGGACGTCACCAATGGGTCGGGCGCGGACGGCGCGACCATCGTCCAGCAGGCCGACGACAACGGTGCGAGCCAGCACTGGACGCTGGTCGCCGACGGAAACGGCTACTACAAGATCAAGAACGTGAACAGCGGCAAGCTGCTCTCGGTGCCCAACTCGACGGCGGGCACGCAGCTCGTGCAGACGACGGACACGAACGCCGACGGCCAGCTGTGGCGGGCGGTGATCGTGGACTGACCCTTCAGCCACCGCGACCCGCGGCGTGCGGTGCGCCGCGGGTCCGGGGCCGTTGGTGGACGCCTCGTCACGGCACCTCCTCGGGTTCACGGTCTGTCGGCCCCAGTCGATCACGACCGTCCCCGGGTCACCAGCGAGCTCCCGCCACATGACGGCCAGTCAGCTCGGTACACTCAGAAACAGGCTCCTGACCAGCGACGATAGCGAACTGCAACTGGAGTACTAAGTGTGGGAAGCAGGATGCGTCAATGCCTCCGGCAGCAGTAGTGCGTGGGAGCTAAAGCGGGGCAACGATCACGGCCCACACTCACCTGGCGAATCGAAACAAAGAAGCAGCCCATAACATCATGAACGGGTTCGACTGCTCGTCGCCTGTGTTCCGGGCGGCCCGGGTAGGTGAAGGCGCTAAACATGCGATGTCTAGCGACGAGCGAATCGCAATATCACTGCCCTAACAGGCAAAACGACTTCCCGTGGGTGGCGGTTCATCCCTTCACGCCTGTTGACGCGGACGGGTCACATGGCCGAACTTCATGCGTAACATCCGGTACCCGACACCCAGAAGTACCGCGCCATTCGTGTGTTCTCCCCGTCAAGGCACGCCCTCGTGCCCAAATCGTCGGGGTGTGCGGCTTCCTCCCGCGAACGGACGAAGCGGTTTCCCGTGGATGCAGGCGCCGAATTCCCCCGGACGTAGGAGTAAGCCCTTGTCGTCAAAAAGACTGTCCCGCCGCACGCTGTTGGGCGCCGCGGGCGCCGCTGTGGCCGCGACCGCGCTCCCTTTGGTCCCCGCGTTGTCGCCCCTGCTGGCGGAGGCGGCGGCCGCGGACCCCCAGACCAACCTGGAGAACCTGGTGAACATGCGGTTCGGCATGTTCAACCACTTCAGCCTGGGCACGTTCACCAACGAGGAGTGGGCAGCCCCTAACCAGGACCCCGCTCTGTTCGCCCCCACGGCCGTGGACTGTGCCCAGTGGGCCGCCGCCGCCGCGGCGGCGAAGATGAGCTACGGCATCCTGACGACCAAGCACCATGACGGCTTCGCCCTGTGGCCCAGCGCCTACGGCACCCAGAACGTCGCGAACAGCTCCTACAAGCAGGACGTGGTGAAGGCGTACTGTGACGCCTTCCGGGCGAAGGGGCTGAAGGTCGGGTTCTACTACTCGATATGGGACCGCACCTTCGGTGTCGAGGCATGGGAGAGCCGGCACAAGGTGTCCGGCCTCGAGATCACCGATGCCATCCAGCCCGGCGACATGACCTTCATGCTCGGCCAGATCACCGAGCTGCTCACCAACTACGGCACCATCGACATGTTCATCACTGACGGATACGCCTGGCAGATGGGCCAGCAGGCCGTCTCCTACCAGCGGATCCGCGAGCACGTGAAGTCGCTCCAGCCGGACATCGTCATGATCGACCACGGTGCGCTGTCGGTGCCGTGGCTCGGCGACGCGATCTACTTCGAGGAGCCGCTGGGCGTCTCGGCGCCGGCCGGGAACACCTACGCCGCCACGCAGGGACAGACGATCAGCAACGGCTGGTTCTGGCATCCGGCCACGCCGACCGAGGGCCTGATGAGCAAGGACGCGATCCTGTCCCACCTGGCCGACCTGGAACCGAAGTACACCTCGTTCATCCTCAACTGCCCGCCCAACCGCAACGGCAAGCTGGACACCAACATCGTCAACCGACTCGCCGAAGTCGGGGCGGCCTGGAGCCCCAACACGTCCAGGCCGCCACTGCCGACGCAGATGCTGCGCGTCGAGTACCCCGTGACGCCCGTCAGTGCCTACGCCACCGGATTCCGCACCGGCGAGGGACCGCTCCACGCCATCGACGGGCTGAGCGACAGGGGCTACGAGACCTGCTGGTCGACGTGGGGACTGCCCTCGGCCCTGCCTCACTCGGTCACGATCGATCTGGGCGGGGTGTGGAACAACGTCTCCACCCTGGAGTACCTGCCCAAGCAGTGGAACCGCACCAACTCCACCGACGGCGACATCACCTCGTACACCATCTCCACCAGCACCGACGGCACGACCTTCACCCAGGTCGCCACCGGCACCTGGGCGGGCAACCGCGCCACCAAGGTGGCCGAATGGCCCGCCCGGAACGTGGGCTTCGTACGGATCCAGGCCAACGCGGCCACCGGCGACTACGCCAACATGGGCGGCGTCAGGATCGGCGGTCGGACGGCCAAGCCGGTACTGGTGTCGAAAGTCCTGCCGGGCGACGGCACGGTCTACCGCATCGTCAACCGCAAGAGCGGCAAAGTCGCCGACGTGTACAACTTCGGCACCGCCAACGGCACCAACATCCAGCAATGGCCGTGGCTGAACAACACCGCCCAGAAGTGGACCTTTGTCTCCACCGGAGACGGCTACTACGAGATCAAGAACGTGAACAGCGGCAAGCTGATGGAGGTGGCCGGACTCTCCCGGGTGGACGGCGGGAACGTCGCCATCTATGCGGACCACAACGTTCCCCAGCAGCACTGGGCGGTCACGCCGACCGGCGACGGCTACTACTACCTCACCAACCGGTTCAGCGGACTGTCGCTCAACGTCGACGGAGGCTCGACCGCCGACGGGGCCAACATCAACCAGTTCACGTACAACCGCGCGCCTGAGAAGCAGTGGCAGATCATCGCCCTCTGACGATTCCGACGACGGGCGGCGCCTTCGCCGACGCCCGTCGTCGGTCGGCTTTTGCAGGACCGTGTCGAATGACGTGGAGCTACCGACGCGCCCCGGGTTCCCTTAGCAGGGGTCGGGGCGCGGTCGCGGAGAAACGCGACCAATACCTTCCACTCATGGCGCAGGGATTGAGCAACTCGGCCGCGTGCCGTGAGGTGGGCACCAACCGCAAGACGGGGAACCGCTGGCGGTACGGACGGAAGGTCGTCGACCGGTCCGGCCGTGAGCACGTCTACCCGCCCATCACCAAGGAGCGGGACACCGGCGCGAGCTCGCCGCGGTTCCTGTCGGAGGACGAGCGGATCGTCATCGCCGACCTGCTGCGGGCCAAGAAGTCCCTGCGTGCCATCGCCCGCGAGCTCGGCCGGGACCCTGCCACGATCAGCCGCGAGGTGCGCCGCAACCGCGACCCGCGCACCGGCAAGTACCACCCGTTCCAGGCCCAGCGGCGAACTGCCGTGCGCCGCGCCCGCTCCAAGGAAGTCAAGATACGCCGCGCCCGGAGCTGAAGGAGTTCATCCAGCAGCACCTCGACCGGCGCTGGAGCCCAGAGCAGATCAGCCAGGTCCTGCGCTCCGCCTTCCCGGACGAGCCGGACCGCCACCTGGCCCACGAGACCATCTACCAGGCGATCTACCTGCCACACCGCGGCGGCCTGGAGCGCAAGCCCGACGTGCTGCGCACCGGGCGCCATGCCCGCCGCCGCAGGCGCCGCGTCGACCAGCGCGCCACCCGGTTCGTCTATCCGGCGCTCTGGTCAGCCAGCGCCCGGCCGAAGCCGCCGACCGCCAGGTCGCGGGACATGAGGAAGGCGACCTCATCGTCGGCCAGGGCAACGGTCGGCCATCGGCACTCTGGTCGACCGCACCACCCGTTACGTCAAGCTCCTGCACCTGCCCAACGGCCGCACCGCTGAACACGTCCGTGACGCTCTCGTGCTCACCTTCACCGGCCTGCCCGCCGACCTCGCCCGCTCTCTGACCTGGGATCAGGGCAGCGAGATGGGCCGGCACGACGAGTTCACCCGCGCCACCAGCATCGCGGTCTACTTCTGTGAGCCAGCCAGCCCCTGGCAGCGAGGCTCGAACGAGAACACCTATTGAGCAGTGTGCATCGTGAAGTCGCAGGTCACGGGTCTGGCGTGAGTCGTCTTCGGGATTCTCGGGTTGGTCGTGGGCGGATGCCTCTCGCGAAGATCATCGGTCAGCGGGCGATTTCGCGGTTGGTCAGCACCAGCAGGGCCCTGACCAGGACGGTCGCCGACTTCGGGTCGGTGCGGAGCTTGGTGAGGACGCGCCAGTTCTTCAGGTGGGCGAAGCCGTGCTCGACCGGGGCGCGGACTGCGGCCAGCACGGTGTTCGACAGTTTCTGGCCGGGGGTCAGGGGCCGGTTGCCGCCGGCCAGGTCGCCGGGCCGCTGGTCACAGCGCAGCACCGCCAGCACGATCCCGGCGATCTTCCCGGCGGGCAGCGCCCGCCACGGCGAGCGGTTCTTCTTGCAGTGGCCGCGGATCAGATCGGCGAGATAGTTCAAGGTGGCGCTCGACAGCGGCAGGCGGGCGGTGTAGACAAGGCCGTCAGGGCCCTCGACGGTTTCGTTGTTTTTCTTCACACCAACTCAACTCCCGCCGGGGGCCCGCCGGTTACGCCCACCCGCTCTTCGAGTCCGGCGACTACGGGCGCACGGTGAACTTGCCGTCACCCCGCTTGTGCAGCCAGCCGCGATCGGCCAGCTTGGTCAACTTCCCGCGCAGCGGCTCCAGCTTGCCCCGCACCCCAGTGTCCAGACCCAACGCCTCACCGACGGCCCGGGTGGCGACCGGCCCGCCGGCCTGCCGCACGGCGGCCAGGATGCGCAGGTAGTCCGCCGGCAGCGCGGACTCGGCCACCCCTGACGCCCGGTCCGGGACCAGCCGCACCGCCCGACCCGCCACCTGCACCACCGGCGACCCGGCCGTTGCCCGCTCGTCAGCGAGCTGTTCGCTCATCCGCTGCCACACCCGCACCGCCACGGCCAGTTCGTCCCGCTCGGCCCGCACCTCGGACAGCTGCTTGACCAACTGCTCTTCGAGTTCATCCAGCTCCGCGCGGCGCGCGGTGATCCGCTCATGCACCTCGGGATCCACCATGCGCCGGAGCGTACGAGCGCAACCCGCGACGGCGGATGAGAAACCGGAAACCCGCACTTGCCAGACGATCTACGCCCCAGACTGCCGCCTTACCGAGCAGCCCCGGCGTCAGGCCGTCCGGATCCGGTCCCGCACCTCCGGCCGCACCTCGAACCCGGCCGCCTTGTACGTGGCGACGCCGCCGACGTTGGAACTCGGCGTGCATACACTTACGCTCGACGAGCCCATCTCCCGCAGCGCGGCCGCCCCGGCCACGGTGATCGCCCGGCCGTAGCCGCGACCACGGTGGTCCTCGTGGACGCCCATCGGCTCGACCAGCCCCGGCTTCCCCGGGCCGGCCGACCACACCGTCACCACCGCCGCCACGCTGCCCTGGTCGTCATAGGCGCCCAGGCAGCGGGCGTCGGCGTAGAACGGTCCCGCCGACATCGCGTGCCAGTACTCGCGCGTAGGCCGCGAGGTGTTGAACGCCGACCGCAGGACGTCGGCGAAGTCCTGCGCCTGCTCCGGACCGATCGACTTGATCCGCACGCCGGGGTCCTCCACTTGCTCGGTGAGGTCGCGGAAGAGCGGCGTCCACGGCTCGCCGACGCCCCAGCCCTCCTTGCTCAGCAGGTCGTGGAGCAGCAGGCCCAGTGGCGCCTCGATGGACACCGCTCCTTCCGGCAGCACGCCGCGCTCAGGCAGCGAGAAGTCCTCGACAAGCCGCCGCGCCAAGTCCTCATCCTGGAAAGCGTCCGGAGCGACCGTCATGCGCACCAGCGTCGGCGAGTCGAGCATTCCGACCGCGAGAATCCGCCCGTCCCGACTCCAGGTCCGGACCGCGGCCGTCTCGGCCGTTCCGAACCGGTAGTTCCAGCCGATGTCCCCGGAATGCAACTGCATCGGCGCTTCGTCGTACTGCCACTCCCGCAGCGCGGCCATGGCCTCGCGTACCCCGTCGACGGTCGGCGTACCCAGCACAATCGTCATAGCCGGGATCAGACACTCCATCCCGAAGGTCCGCAACCGATTAACCGGGCCGGCCGCTGCTCCCGCAGCGGCCCGACCAAGAGCTTCTGCTCCCGCAATAGCCCAGCAGCTTCGGTGCCCCCCGTGCCGCGCGGCGCGCGGTGATCCGCTCATGCACCTCGGGGCCCACCATGCCCCGGAGCGTACGAGTGCAACCCGAGACGGCGGGCGAGAAATCGCAAAACCCGCACCTGCCAGACGATCTACACCTCAGACTGCCGCCCACGACCAGCACGAGTACGCCGAAGACAGCTCACGCCAGACCCGTGACCAGCACCTTCACGATGCACGCCGCTCATTGGTGCAGCCTTGGCGGGCCGGGCCTCTTCGACGGGAGAGGTTCGGCGGGACCGCCGGGTGACTCGGAGAACACGTGCCGAAAGGCTTTCCGTTGAGATGTCCACGGTGGTCCACAGGGCGAGAGCCCTGGCCGGGAGTGACTTGATGGAAGCCTGCTGAGCCGTCAACTCGCAATAGGTCTGTCCCCTGGCCGAGGCCCTCGCATCTGTCCCGTCATCCGCGGCAGCAGACAAGAGGACAACTCGATGGTGACAGTGGGGATCGACCCGCACAAGCACGTCCACGTCGCAGTGGCCGTCGATGCTGACGGCAAGCGACTGACCAGGCCGTTGACCGTCAAGAACGACGCGAACCTGATCGGCGTCCTGCTCAAGTGGATCCGCACGATCACCGACGGCACAACTGTCACCTGGGCCATCGAGGACGGTCGCGGCTTCGCCCGGCGCCTGGCCGACGGCCTGCTGCTGGCCGGCCACGAGGTTGTCTGGGTTCCTACCCGTTTGATGGCGGCACACCGCAAACTGCACGCCGCCACCGGCTCGAAGTCCGACCCCGTCGACGCCGTCGCGGTCGCCCACGCCGCGATCGCCACACCCAGCCTGGACCGTCACCGGATCGATGACCGCGTGCGCGAGCTCCGCGTTCTGGTCGACTCACGGGCCGATCTCGTCCGACGCCGCACCATAGTGATCAACCAGATCAAGGCATACACACACCTCTGGCTCGACCACACCCCGGGCGACCTCACCCGCCGGCCCGGCATAACCTCGCTGACGGCGCTGGTGGGCACCACGAACATGAGCGGGCACGTCCGCCGGGCCCTGACCGAGATGATCACGGAGATAGACGGGCTGAACAAACGCGTCCGCGGACTCGAAACCACGATCCGGGAACTGGTCACCCCGCTGGCACCCGCGCTCCTGGAGATCACAGGGATCAGCCACGTCTCCGCGGCGGTCCTCCTCGCCGAGATCGGCGACATCACCCGCTTCAACAGCTCGGCAAAGCTCGCCCGCTACACCGGAACCGCACCGATCCCGGTCTACTCCTCCGACAAGGAACGCTACCGACTGCACCGAGGCGGCAACCGACGGCTCAACAGCGTGCTCTACACGACGTCCATCGTCCAGCAGCGATTCCACCCCACTCGCGACACTGATCGGCGCAGGGAACTGAGATCCGACGAGATCGCCGCATATCTGTCTAATCGCGCAGTGCAGACCTCGGGATCGCGCGACGTAAGGAAGCTAGCCGCAGGCACTGACAACGGGCTGTGCCTGCAGGCACGGAAGGGAACAAGTGCATGATTGCGTCACATCCCCGAAAGGAGCGCGAGGAGAGGGCTGATCGTCCACTTCACGTCCAGGTGGAGACGTGGGGACCGCTGGCCTGCTTCACCCGCCCGGAACTCAAAGTCGAACGTGTTTCCTATCCGATCATGACTCCCTCGGCAGCGAGAGGGCTGCTGGAGGCCATCTTCTGGAAGCCGGAGATGACCTACCGGGTCGAACGGATCGAGCAGCTCAAGCCGGTGAGGTGGACCCGCTTCCGGCGCAACGAGGTCAACAACTCGATCATCACCAAGAACGCCTACGAGAGCCTGCGGGCGAACAACGGCTACCGCTACGACGTCGCCGAAGACCGCGGCCAGCGGGTCACCGTCGCCCTGAGCGACGTCGCCTACCGCGTCCATGCGACCATCCATGCCACCGCCCGGTGCACCGCGCCCCTGCCGAAGTACCGCGACCAGTTCGACCGCCGACTCGCACGTGGTGCCTGCTATGAGCAGCCCCATTTCGGCTGCCGCGAGTTCGCAGCCTTCTTCGGGCCTCGTGGATCGGCGGAGGAGGCCGGCGTGGTCACGGCCGCCGACCAGGCGGGCATTCCGCCCATCGACGAGCTCGGGCTGATGCTCCACCACATCGAGTACCTCCCGAAGGGCAAGGAGCGCTACCACTGGTTCCGGGCCAGCCTCGAGCACGGCGTTCTCCACGTGCCCGACCGTCCACTCGCCCCCACCGAAGTCAGTGGCATGCCCGGGGCCGAGGGACGCGCCTCCGCAGAGGAGGTGGCCTGACGTGCTACTGCAGAGCCTCGTTCAACAATCCGACGGCCGCCAGGTCGACACCCGAGTTCTATCTCGCGCGCCGGGTCATGTGGCAGATCGATCTCTCCGGCGCGGGAGACGCCGAACCGCTGGTCATCGACCTCCGCCAGGAGCAGCGGAAGATCACCGCCCCGTACACGGGACGCTCGGGGTCCAAGCCGGCACCGATCCTGTTCGCCGACACCGCACAGTTCGCGCTCGCCCATCACGGCCTGGTGAAGGGGCCGGACGGGGAGAAGGTCCCCTCGACCAACTCTGCCGACATCACCAAGGCGAGGACCCGGCACGCCGCCTACCGTGCACTGGTCACTTCCTGGTGCAATGACCACCCCCACCTTCCCCAGGCGCAGACAGTGGCCGCATGGCTGAACAGCCACGCGCCGACCGCGTGGCCGCTGGACATGGACAAGGACCACCTTGTTGCCATCAGCGTGGACGGCGAGTGGGTCCACGACCTGGCGGAAGCCAAGAGCTGGTGGGCCCACAAGGTCAAGAGAGCGAAGAGCGGGAAGGTGGGCAAGGCGAACCAGGGGCTCTGCCTCGTGTGCGGACACGTCATGCCGTTGCTGTCCACGCTCCCGGTTCCCATCAAGGGCATCCCCAACTCCGGGATGAACACCCAGCTGGTCTGCCTCAACCAGCCCGCCCACTTCCGGGCCGGCACCAAGCAGCTCGGTGCCACTCCCATCTGCGTCGACTGCGGCACCAAGTCCGCCACCGCCCTGAACACGCTGCTCAGCGACCCCGAACACCGCGCCTTTGCCGACGACTCCGCCATCGTCTGGTGGGCCCCCGGCACCGACACAGCCATGTGGACCCTGCGCGACCCCCAGCCCGAGGAGGTGGCCCAGCTCGTCGCCGGAGTGCGCTACCCCCAACGGGAACGAGACGCGCTGGCAGTCCTCGACGAGGACGCCTTCCACGCCCTAACCCTGCGGGTGAACACCAACAGGGTCATCGTCGCCGACTGGATCACCACTGACCGACCAGGAGGGGCAGAAGCTGCAGCAGGTCTTGCGCCGGGGCAGCACCAGTTCGCTCAGCTGGTGCAGGCCGACGAGGACACCGTGCGCGATGTGATTCACCGGTTCAACGAGATCGGCCTGGCCTGTCTGGACCCTCGGTGGGCGGGAGGCCGTCCCCGCCTGCTCAGTCGTGACGACGAGGACTTCGTCATCCAGACGGCCGCCACCCGCCCCACCAAGCTGGGCCAGCCCTTCACCCGCTGGTCCCTGCGCAAACTCGTCGCCTACCTGCGCAAAGTCCACGGCCGTGTGATCCACATCGGCCGCGAGACGTTACGCGGCCTGCTTGCCCGCCGCGGCGTCACCTTCCAGCGCACCAAAACATGGAAGGAATCCCCCGACCCGGCCCGCGAGGCGAAGCTGGACCGGATCGAGGAAATCCTTCACCGCTTCCCCGACCGGGTCTTCGCCTTCGACGAGTTCGGCCCGCTCGGGATTAGGCTCACCGCCGGCTCGGGCTGGGCCGAACGCAAGCACCCCGACCGGGTACCGGCCACCTACCACCGCACCCACGGGGTGCGCTACTTCCACGGCTGCTACTCGGTCGGCGACGACCGTCTGTGGGGCGTCAACCGCCGCCGCAAGGGCGCCGCGAACACGCTGGCCGCGCTGAAGTCGATCCGCGCCGCCCGGCCCGACGGCGCACCGATCTACGTGATCCTGGACAACCTGTCCGCCCACAAGGGCGCCGACATCCGCCGCTGGGCCAAGAAGCACAAGGTCGAGTTGTGCTTCATCCCGACCTACGCCTCCTGGGCGAACCCGATCGAGGCGCACTTCGGACCGCTGAGGCAGTTCACCATCGCCAACTCGAACCACCCCAACCACACCGTGCAGACCCGGGCCCTGCACGCCTACCTGCGCTGGCGCAACGCCAACGCCCGCCACCGCGACGTCCTGGCCGCCGAACGCAAAGAACGCGCCCGCATCCGCAGCGAGAAGGGCATCCGCTGGGGCGGACGCTCCCTCGCCGCCGCAGCCTGAACGACCCGGCGAACCTATGCCGTCAGAGCACTAGACACTCCGGCATCACAGCTGTACCAACGCAGCTGACAGGCTCTCCAACGCCCTCGGCAAGTCCCGGTCCGATCGAGTCTCAGCAGAGGCCCGACCCTCCCACCGACCTGACTTACCGTCAGTAAGCAAGACCAACGAACGTCACGAGCGTCATTTCAGCGTCAAGATATCGCCCGTAAAGCCCACACCGCGCACGCGCAAAACCAGGACGTCCGAAATAACCTATCTGCCCCTCGACGGGTTGGACGCGCCGGACAATACGCGAGGGCTATTTCGACCCGGATTCGACCCCAAGGGTTTGTTCAACTACTAAACATGACCTCTGACCTGCGGAAACGTAGAGCGGCAGACGAGCAGGGCTATACGCCGGGTTCCTGGAGCACCTTTCTGACCTGCGGCTTTGTGTGCCGGATCGGCTGTGACCTGCTAGGTCGGGTTGCAGAGGCGACCGGAGGCAGTCAGAGGAAACCGCTCTGATTCGACCCCGATTCGAACCGAGCTGCTCGGAGTCAGCCAGAGGCAATCGCCCTCTGTTCGTCTCCGAGTCGGCCGAGGTCCGGGCGGTGTCGGACGGTCGGGACTCTTCTGGCGGCGCTCGGAATCGTTCTCGGTCGAGCCGCGATGGGGACGCCTGCCTCCGCTGAGGAGCCAGGCATACGAAGGCCTCCAGGACGGCCATCCTGGAGGCTTCGCCTGGCACCGATTGGAGGTCGGTTCCGGATGCCACCCGTGGTTTTAGCGGGCCTGGGTGGCGTCCACGTCCTTGCGAGACGACCCCACAGTGCCACAGAACACCCACCAGGCAGACCCATCCCGACGGACATTTCACCCGAGCGAGCGGCTGGGACTTCACCGGCTGCCTCCGGCCGCGGCTGACCTCATCCTGCTCGGAGACCTCACCGGCCGCTACGCGACCGGCAGCTACAGCAGGCTCGGCTCCGACGCCCGGACCGTAGTCCCGCGCGCAGAGCGTCAGGGCGCGGCCGAGCACGGGCACCGGATCATCGCGGCCATCGCCTGCCACGTCGCCCGCGCCGGCGGAACCGTCGACGAGGTGACCCGGCTGCTGCTGCACCCTGACCACGAGGGCGGTCGGCACGCCCGGCACATCGCGCTGCGCTCCGGGCAGGCACGTGCTCTGGACTACATCCGCCGGGTGTGGGCCAGCGCCTCGGCGGTGGTGAGCAGCACGCGGGTGCTGGAGTCTCGCCAGCATGCGTACGAGGTTCTTGCCGCGCTGCGGGACCGGATCGAGACGACGCCCTGGCGCGGGGAGCGGGGGCGGACCGCGCTGCGGGTGC
The DNA here is from genome assembly GCF_005768555.2 of Streptomyces sporangiiformans. Taxonomy (GTDB): domain Bacteria; phylum Actinomycetota; class Actinomycetes; order Streptomycetales; family Streptomycetaceae; genus Streptomyces; species Streptomyces sporangiiformans. The sequence goes on along the minus strand of NZ_VCHX02000166.1, from coordinate 44,895 downwards.
TGCGGGCGCATCTGACCTTCGCGGAGATCGCGGGCGGGCCCCTGCACCACGCCAGTGAGCGGCAGGCCGCCGAGGAAGCAGGCGTCTCCCGGACGACACTCCGAACCGTCTACGAGACGGTCCTCAAGCCACAAGGTTGGCTGCGCCGCCTGCGGGTCGGCCATGGCCGGGAGGGCTCCACCTGGTACCTCGCCGACGGCAACGCCCACGCTTCGCTGTCTCGTTTCCGGACCACTCAGTACCCCCCCGAACCGGCACTTGAGGAGTGGCCCACCCCTGAGACACGGGCGGCGGCCGACATCGATTCCACCGTCATCGGCCATCTGATGGGCCACGACGCCTTCGCCCACCACGGCCTCGGCAGCTCCGCCCTCGTGATCATCGGCGCGCTGCACGCCCGGCCCGCCCAGACCATCAACGAGCTCGTCGGCTCGGCATCGGTGTCCCGAGCCACCGCCTACCGGACCTTGCGTCGCCTGGCCGACCACGGCCTCGTGCACCACAGCGGAGAGACCTGGAGCCTCGTGCCTCGCGCGCTGGAGGGCTTCGGTACCAGCCTGCCGGATGCTCTTCCCAGCCCGACCGCGCCCCCAGCACAGGGCTGGGACGCGGTCGCCCAGCAGTACGGCACCGCAGGCGTCGCGACCCGGCGCAAGGCGCTGCACGCGGCCGAGCGTGCGGCGTACCGGGAGGCACTGGAGCGGCTGTCGGAGCACCGCAGCAAGGCCATGGTGATCGTCCGCGACGGGCGCCGGGTCCTGGTCCCGGCACCTCGTCCCGACGAGATTTCCTCTGCGTGGCACGCCCCGGGCGGGCGCGTGATCGACCCGGTCACGGGCCGCCCTGACGCCGAATGGCGCGTGGCCACCGACGGCCGGCTGATCCTCATCACCCCATCGGACCAGCGCAGTTACGACGAGCTGGCCGCCGCCCATGCCGAAGCCCTCAGCGAATGGGAGTCCGCCGCATGAACCCAGAGCCCCCAGTCCCGTCCGATGCGAGCGGGGCGGTGACGCCCGAGGCCTTGCGCAAGCAGTACGAGTCCGGTGCCACGGTCGACGAACTCGTCGCCGCCAGTGGGCTGTCGTACGGCACGGTCCTCAACCGGCTGCACGAGGCCGGGACCGAGATGCGCACGTCGTGGCAGACCCGTCGGATGCGCCAGGATCCGCAGGCGCGCCAGCGTCTCGCGGCCCACCTGCGCACCCTGTACGAGGAGCACGGCGCGACGCTCACCGAGCTCGCCGCGGCGGGGGCTGGGACGAGGCGTGTTGCCCGGCGCCTGCTGATCGAGGCCGGCGGCGCTGTGCGCACCACGCAGCAGACGCTGCGGATGCGCGCCGCAGCGCGGGCCGCCGAGCGGCAGAAGCTCGCGCTGTCCTTGCGAGCACGGTACGAGGCCGGCGCCACAGTCCCGGAACTCGCCCAGGACTGCAACTACTCCGTCGCCACCGTCTACCGGCTCCTGCACCAAGCGGGCACCCGCATGCGGCCCCAGCACAGTCACGGCTCGGCCCGCGACATGAGGAGGCGGCCATGAGCGCCTCCGTCCTCGCATGTATCCCCCGACGTGCCGCTCGGCCCAACGACCCGCCCATCCACCATCCCGGCCGCAGGTGCCCAGCAAGGGCTCCCCCGCACGCCGCCACGCCCGAAGCCTGCGTCGACGTCGTCGACTCCCGCCAAGTCAACGCACCCTTTCCAGTTTCAGGAGATCAAGCACACGTGAACGAGAACACCCGTATCAAGACCTTGGCGGCGGCCACAGCCCACGCCTGGGACGCCTTCGTGATCGTCGTCGGCATGCTCAAGGGCGGCACCGGCAAGACCACCTCCGCCTGGTTCATCGCCCTCTACTACGCCGTCGTCCTCGACCTGCCCACGCTGCTGCTGGACGCCGACGCCACCAGCCAGTCCGCCTACGACTGGTTCAAGGTCGCCCAGGCCGAGGGCTTCGACATCCCGGCCAACCTGGTGGTCGAGCGGTACCCGTTCGACGACATCGCCGAGTACATCCGCGCCAAGCGCGCCGAGTTCGGAGCGATCGTGGTCGACGCCGGCGGCGGCAGCGCGAAGCTGTTCCACGAGGCTGTCACCGAGGCGAACCTGCTGCTCGTGCCGGTCGCCCCCACCAAGATCGAACGCCGCAAGCTCGTAGCCACCTTCGACGAGGCCGAACGCGCCGCCGCCCGCAACGAGCGCGACGTCACCGCCCACGTGGTCCTCGTCAAGGCCGACGACCGCACCAGCCTGCCCCGCAACGCAAAGGACAAGCTGCTGGAGCCCGAGAAGGGTGAGGGCATCGGCCCGGACCGCGACGAGCCGTTCCCGCTCGCCGAGACCGTCATCCACTCCTGGGTGCACTACATGGAGGCCTTCGGCGAGATCCCGACCGAGCTGAGCGAGTACGCCGAACTGATGAAGGAGCTCACGGCATGAACGAGCGTATGAAGCCCCCGGCCCGCCGCACGGGTCGCACCCTGGGCGGGGCCAAGAAGGCGGCCCCTCCGCCCCCTCCGCCGACTGCCGAGCTCACCCCCCAGCAGTTCGCCGCTGAACGGGCGGCCGACCAGGGCGAAGGCCGTCGCGCTGCCGGCGAACCGCAGGTGCAGCCCGTTCCTTCCACCGTCTCCGTCGAGGGCTCGGCACAGGGCGGGACCGAGACAGGGCCCCACGTGGCGCAGGCTTCCGCCCAGCCGAACGTGGAGATCACGCCGAGCAGCCCGGTTCAGGAGCCGGTCGCCAGTCAGCCGGATCGCGCGGCCGTCGTCGCCCCGGGGCCGGGGACCGAATCCGCTGGGGAGCCGGTGGAGCGGCAGGTTCCGCCTGCGGCCCCGGCCGCCGAGGTGGCGGTTCGCCCGGCAGTTCCTCCTGTGGCAGGCGGTACGGCGTTCCCGCTGAGGACCGTTAGGCCGAGCTCTCACCATGAACAGGACGTGCGATCGCAGGAGGCACCCAGCGAGGGAACGCCGTACGCTCACGGTCCCGGCCGTCTCAAGGACGTTCCCGAGCCCGCCGTCGTTCTCAACCAGCGCATCATCGCGCGCGAGAGCCTCGACTCATCGGTCCCCGCTGCGCTGAAGCTGAAGAAGCGGATCAAACGCTTCGCGCTGGACAACGAACTCGATCACCTGCCCATCGGCGACATCGTCTCGGTCGCGCTGGACGAGTGGCTCACCGCCCGCGGCTTCTGAATCGGCCGAAAGGCACGGGGCGGCCGCTCCCTACGCCGGGGTGCGGTCGCCCCTCCTGCCGACTATTCCAATAGCCCAATAGGCGGGTAGCTATCCGCCTAGCCGGATCGACCGGAGCAGCCCTCGTGCCTGATCACTCCCTCTACGCCCGCCGACTGCGGGAAATTGCCGACGCGCTCGATGCTGAGTGCCAGCCAACCGACGATGCTCTTACGCCGCACCCGAACACTCTGGAGGCCATCAGCAACCGGCACACCAAACCGGACAACTCAATTACTCCGTGCCTGAGGCTTTGCAGCTCCAGCGCCGGATCCGCCGTTTCCACGCCGACACAGGCCTAGCGCACAAGACATCGTGGCGCTGGCCCTTGACACCTGGCTCAGTGCAAAGGGCTACCTACCCGAACTGGCCGAGCTTGGCCCGTCACGACGACGCAGAGGCGACAGGCCACGCTGAGCACAACAGTTCCCAACGACTTCCAGCAGTGGCCCCGGGGGGTGCGTCACCGCTGCAGGTGTGGCAGGACAGCGTCACCGGCCGTTGATATCCGCAGCGGGGCAGCGGCGAATGCCGCGGTGGTCACCGCGGTGCGCCCGAGGGGACCTCGTCTGCGAAGTGCTCATGGTCACAGCACAAGATTGCCTCGGCGCAGTCGTTGTCCCATGCCCAGAAGCGTCGGTGCTAGGTCCCTGACGCGGTCGCGACCCTCCCAGGTGACAGCCCTCAGATAATCCACGCGGGCCTACCTCATGTCGTTCTCCGTCTGGCTGCCGGCCGGGGATGCCGACTCCACCGCAGATTGCCTACTCACGGCAAGATCGTCTACTGCCAGTAGACGGGCCGCACGTACTTGGTCCCCGTAGCAGGGTCACGTACCACGGGGGGCAGCTGGGACTGCCGCAGCTTGGTCTCGCTGATCGTGAAAGCGGAGGGGAGCAATGCCCTCAGCTCTCCCGAGCGCCGGTGCGGCGGGAATGCCGGAACGATGGTCAGCTGCGGATTGACCGTTCGGGCAGACCGGACCGCCGGGCACAGGTCACTGTCCGCGCTGACGACGAGCACGGTGTCAATCTCCGCCGATGCCGCGATCTCCATGAGAGCGACGGCGATATTGACGTCCGTCTCTTTTTCCTCGTAGCTGGTCCAATCAGCGCCGCAGGCCCGGCAGTGCATACACTTGCGCTGGTACCGGCCCTCGACAATGGTCAGCAGGCCAGGGTGCTGGGCTTTGAGAGCTTGCAGATAGGTCTGCTGGCGGCCAGCGGCGCCGACATCGTCCAGCACTGTTGCCGTGAAGTAGCGAACGTCGACGATCTGGTCACGGGGGCGCAGACGCGATGCCAGCCCCACGTGGTCCAGCCACAGGTAGCGGCGCCCACGCTGCTTTTTCATGCCGTGATACAGATTGAAGCCGTCGACAAGGACAGCGGTCCTCCCCATGCGCGCTCCCTCGCGTCAGCCATGCCACGCTGGGGGGCGGCGTGTTAGCATGGCTACATACCCCCCCGAGGGCGCAAGCATCTCGGGTTGACGGCCCCGCAAGGGGCCGTTTTTGTTGCGCCACACACAGTAGCACATGAATCACACGCAGGGGGTGCGTATGATTCCCTCATGAGGGACTTTCCGGCTGAAGAGATCCGGGCCGCTCGCGAGGCGCGCGGCTGGGACCAGGCAGAACTAGCCCGCTTGATCAGCGTCGGGCAGCAGACAGTGAGCCGCTGGGAGCGCGGGGAGTCCTCGCCCAGTGGAGAGCGGCTTCGTCGACTGCGTGCGGCCCTGGGCCTGGACGACGCCGTGACTCCTGTCCGCCGTCCTCTACTGGAAGAACTGCCCTTCAACCGCCTCGACGCCTACCAGTTCGAGGCGTTTAGCGCCGCTCTCGTGTCTCGCCTGTATCCCGATGCCCGAGAAGTCCTGCCCTACGGCGTCAGTGGCGATGCTCAGCACGGCATCGACATCCGTACAGAGACAGCTGACGGAGAACGCATCGGCTTCCAGTGCAAGAAGTATGAGAAGTTCCGTCCCTCCCTGTTCTTGAAGGCAGTGGCAGAACTCGACCGCGATCGCGCTCGGGTCGACCGCTGCGTTCTCCTTCTGTCCACCCGGGCGAGCGCAGCCGTGGTGGAGGCCTGCGACAAACTCGACGAGTGGACAATCTGGGACTCACGGGCGCTGTCTCGCAAGGTGGACGAGCTCCCCCGCGACCAGGCACAAGCACTGTTGGACCGCTTCTTCCCCGACATGCGGGAGGAGTTTTTGGGCGTACGGACTCCCAGCGTCTGGCAGACCGCGGAAGAAGCTTTCCCTGTCTCCATGGCCAACCCGGTCCATTCTCACGAATTCCGGCTGGTCGGACGGACAAACATATTGGAGTCGTTGGCGGCATTCGCCACTAGCGACAGCGAACCGCGGATCGCGGTGCTGACCGGTGTCGCTGGGCAGGGCAAGAGCCGGCTGCTGCGCGAACTCGCACGCGTGAGCGACCGCGGCTACGGCAGGGAAACACGTGTCCTACTCCCGGGACCGTTTACTCCAGACGCGTTCGAGTACCTGCCGGCGAGCGATCAGTTGCTGGTTCTAGTCGAGGATGCGCACGAACGGTCAGACGATCTGGCCGTAGTGGTGGGGGGCATTCTGCGAGCCCGTCCTCGTGCGCGCGTAGTGATCGCGACTCGACCGTATGGCAGGCATGTGGTCCAGCAGGCCCTTCGCGCAGCCCACGTGGACGAGCGGGAAGTTCCCCGGTGGGACTTGTCTGCGCTGGGGTCTGAGGATGCCTTCTCGCTGGCCTCCGAGATTCTGGGCGAAGGCCAGGAACACGCCGCACGCGTCGTGGCACACGTAGCCGCTGACTCACCGCTGCTACTGGTGAACGCCGCGACCTCGATGCGGCGTGGAATTCTCGACATCCGCAAGCTGCAGACCCACTCCGACGTCCACAAGCTCCTCCTCGATGTGTTCGTCCAGTCCGCCCTGTCGCAGTCCAGTCAGCCCGACGACGACCGGGCTCTGCTGCACGCGGTGGCAGCCCTGCAGCCCGTCGCCACGGACGTTCCCCACTTCCAGAATGCATTGTCCGCTCTGCTTCAGATGCCTTTCACCCGGATCAGCCCTCGGCTGCTCAGGCTGGAAGGCACCGGCATTCTTGTGCGACGCGGCGCGTCCGTACGTATCTTTCCCGACCTGCTTGGCGACGTCCTTCTGGCCGAAGCAGCAGTCAACCCACACGACGGCTCCCCCACCGAGTACCTGCGCCACGTCCAGGAGTACTCCGATGGTGACGCGCTGGCCAATGCCCTCCTCAACGCCGGCCGCGTCGAGTGGCAATGGAATGGCCGGAATCCTCGCCGAGGAAGTCTGCTCGCCCCGTTGTGGGACGCTCTCGAAGCCGAGTTCAGGCAAGGTGGCGCCTACACCCGGACCAATCTCCTGCGTCTTCTTTTGAAGATCGCGCCCTTCCAGCCGCAGCGTGTCCTCGACTTGGTGCGATGGGCACTGGCCAACCCGACGACCGAGGACGACCGGCCGCACGAGATCGACTGGGTGCCCGGGAACTACAGCCAAGCCGACGTCCTCCGCGAAGTACCGCGAGTGCTTGAAGCAGTGGCCGTCGACCTGGACGAAGTGCGCAACGTGTATGACCTGTTGTGGTCCCTGGGTCGGGACGACCAACGGCCACAGAACCAGAACCCTGACGCGCCGCTGCGTATTCTCCTCGACTTGGCCTCTTACGTTCCCGGCAAGCCCCTGGAGTATCAAGAGGCTCTGCTCGACGCCGTGTCGGACTGGATCGAGGAGGCCGCACCGAGTCCCGCGAACCGCATGCCTCTCGCGCTGCTCGATCCACTGTTCTCCAGTACGGCCGAGGGCCGGACCGTGAGAGGCCTGACTCTCACTCTCAGTCGTTACCCGGTCAGGGCGGAAGCGGTGGCACCGGTCAGGCGAAGCGCGATCAAGATTCTGATCCGTCAGTATGCGTCCCAGGATGAAGGACGCGCGGTGGTTGCGGCCGCAAGCCTCGCGGAAGTCCTCCGCGACCAGAACGAGGACTTCGAGCCCTACAACATCGAGTTCCTCCAGGAATTGGGCACTCTCGTCGCCGAAAAACAGCCGAGCCCGCTTGTGTCGCTCCAGACCAGGCGCTCGCTGAGTTGGAGCATCAAGTACGACCGGTCCCCGACGCATGAGATGGCACAGCGTGTCATCGAAGCACTGCCCGATCGTGTTGAACACCGGCTGGCGCTCCTCCTTCACACTGGCCCCTACGACAAGGCCCTCATGCCTCGATCCGATGACGACGAAAGCCTGGAAAGCGTCCAGAACTTCTGGGAGGCACTGCGCCACACAGTCCTGCACGAATTGAGTGGTCGACCGGCCAGTGAAGTCGCCACTCTTCTCGTCTCTCTGGTGGAAGCTGGACACAGGGTTCTCGCCGAACACTCCGAGGGTGTTCCAGCTGTACTGCAGGACGGGATGACAGGGCGCCCGGATCTCGTGCCCGCCCTTCTTGACCGATTGGCCGGTGCGCAAGAGGGAGTTGTCCGCGTCGTCCTGCCCATTGTGCTGCGTGCATCGTTCAAGCAGGACATGACCCGCGCAGTGGGCAGCTGTCGGCGACTCGTGACCGCCAACAGACCGGCAGAGGTCTGGGCCGTCACCCAGGCACTTCAGGAGTTCATCCCTGAAACTGCCGTGCAGGAGGCTGGCGCGCTGGAACTCGCTCGCTCCCTCGCAAGCCACACCGATCCCATGGTGCGAGCCGGAGTCCTGAGCATGGCTGTGTCCATGTTGCCCAATTCGAAGGACACGGCGCTGCAGCTACTTACTTCCGTGCCGTTCGGTGAGACCGGCGCTGTACCTCATCAGGTCTGGTGGGCGTTCACGATGCACGGCCTTCTGTCGTGGCGTGACCTCACAGACTCACAGCGTGAGTTCTTCCTGGCTCAGTGCACCGCTCTACCGGCGCTGAATGACCACACCGTGCAGCAGTTCTTCGTTCACCTCGCCGAGGCCGACGCTGACACAGCGGTCGGGCTTCTGCGCGCACGTGTGGAACGCTGGGAGGAAGCCCCCGAGCGCTTCGACCCGCTGCCATTCCAGTGGAGTGTTCCGCTTCCCTTCGCTCACAGCCCTCAACGACTTGACCTATTGCAATCGATTCGGGACTGGCTGGCACGGCCACGCGAGAAGCCCTGGCGCCGTGAGTTGCATGCCCCAGAGCTCTTTTGGACCATCGCGGGTCCTGCAGACGAACAGGTCCTGCGTCTCCTGCTAGAACCCTACGAAACCGGCGACAGCAACCTTGTCCCCGCCGCCTCCCCGCTACTGAGCAAACTACCCAAAAGCATTGTCTGGGACCGGGTCGACCTCGTGGCTACCATGCTGAAAACAGCATCCCGGCTCTCCGAAGACGCATTCCGCCGCACTGGCGGGAACCTCCACGCTGCAGTCTTCAACGGGGTCCGCTGGGGGACACCCGGTAAGCCATACGCGGAAGACATCGACATCAGCCAGCGGGCCAAGCACATCCGCGCCGGACTTCCGCGGGGCTCCGTAGTCGACCGTTTCTACAAGGCCCTGCAGGACAGTGCTCAGCGCAGCATCGACCAGGTATCCGCCGAGGACCTCAACGACAACTGATCGGCCCGAGAGCGCTCACTGACCACGCTTCTGGTCCGTGAGCGCACATGCCCCGGCTACCGGCGGACGATGATGCCGCCCACCTCGACCGACGGAACCTGCGCGCGCGAAGCTGGTACCTGCTGACGAGGGCGTCCTCTAGCGTGATCCACCGGTTCGACAAGGCCAGCTTGTCCCTTGTCTGACCCCTCAGTGGACGGGAGACCGTCCCCGCCCACTCAGTGCCAACGACGAGGACTTCGTCAACAAGGCGCGTCGCGTCAGAGCCGCCAAGTGCTTCGAGCATCTCGACGGACACCCTCCGAACAGCTCTCCCAGAGAGAACTCGTAGCACCATGCGGGCGCTACAGCCGTACAAGTAACGGGAACACGGCGCGCCCGCGACTTCGCGACATAGACCTACATCTCCTCGCCCAGGAGGCAGCGTTGTGTTGCGAACATTTCCCTCCTCATTGATCGCTCACTATGTTTCGTCGCCGGATTCCTCGGCAAGGTGTCCATGGTGGCGGTACACCATTTCGTCGGGGTGTCGTGTCACCCGGGCCAGCCGCCAGGCCGCGTCGTAGGACATGCGGCCGCGTTCTTGAGCACGAAGCCGCAAGGCTAGGAGGCTGGTTGCCGGGTCGAGCAGCCAGCGCAGGGCGGGTAGTTTCATCGGGCTGCGCCCGCCTCAGCAACTGGGTGTGGCTCTTCCCCGTCATCGCGACCGCTTCCGGGCGCATCACTGGCTGATAGTTCGTCCGGCGCCAGCCAGGCGAGCGCGTCGGTCCACCCCATCTGCTCCAGGACTGTGCGCACTGTGGTGGTGAAACGCGCGTGTTGCCCTGGATTGTCGCCCAGTTTCTCCCAGACGTACAGGAGGGTCTGGGCGATGCGTTCGGCTTTGGACTGGATGTCGTCGGCCGCTCCGACCAGCGGGAGGATCTTCTCCTTGAAGACGTCCCAGTCAAGGGAGTTGAGGTCATCCAGGTGGCGGTCGAGCCACCAGATGCGCGTGGCGTCCGGTTTGTCGAAGACCGCTTGTCTGAAACGTTCTCGGCGTTCGTGTTCCTGCGCGAGCTGGAGCGTCACCTCGCGTAAGGCGTCTTGGTATCTCTGGGCCCGGTCCGCGTCTTGCTCGGTGAGCATCAGGGTGATGCGTGCCTTAAGCCAGAGTCCGGGGGCGTCCTCGGGGGTGTGCCAGTGCGCCGCGGCGAGCGTGAGGCGTTCCTGTGCGGTGGTGAGCTGTTCGGGCATGTGGCGCTCGGTGATGCCGCGGCCTAGTTCGTCCAGGGCGAGTCGTGCGGCGGCTCGAGTGGCAGCTGTGCCGCCGGTCTTGAGGGGGGCGTGTGCCCGGTAGGTGAGTGTGCCGCGGGCGCAGAAGCGGATACCGGGCAGACGTGTGGGCCACTGGGCCCGGATCCGACTGCGCCGGCGGCTCCACCACGGGCCTGGTCCGTCAATCGTCAAGGAGTCGATGCCTCCTCGGACGTCCGGTAGCGGTAAGCGGCCCGTTCCAAGACCTCCCGCCAGAACGGATCGATCGCCGACTCTTCCGTCACCATGAGCCCGTCGAGGCCGGAGCGGCGGCTGGGCGGGGTGAAAATGTCTGCGAGCAGGTCCAGCACCAGTTCCCGGCGCTCGGGGTCGTCTTGGAAGCGTTCTTGCCACCGGGTCAGTTGCCTGTCGACCGCCTTCACAGCGGCGTCGGTGGACAGCAGCTTCTGCCACGCGCGGACGAGGCGCAGCCGGGCCTCGGGGGTGGGTACATCGTTCAGGACCAGATCTGTTCCCGCGTCGCTGGCGACAAGGGCGAGGAACGCTCGCAGAGTCTGGCGGCGCACGGCCTCGTCGGCTTGTCCGCTTTCGGCGTCGCTGAGCCATTGGCCAACGGCCTTGCGCACGTGCTCCGGCCGCCGCAGGGCGAGCTCCTGGAAAGCGTGGACGACGGCCGCGGAGCCGAAGTCCTTATGGCCTGCCGCCTTGCCCAGCCGTGTCAGTGCGAGCACCGGCTGGTTGATTCCCCAAGTGCCTGCGCAGATCTCGATGACGAGGTCAACCTTGTTGTCCGAAGGGGCCTTGGCATCCATCCACTGGCGCAGGCGGTCCCTGACGTAGCGGCCGAACTCGGCATCCCCGGCTGCTTCGGTCAGGGCTTCCACGGCCAGGACACGTCGGGGGCCTTGGAGATCACTCGCCAGCCCGTCGAGGATGGCCCGGTCGTGGCGGTGCACCGCCAGCTTCAGAAGCGCGCTGGTGACCAGGCGGGCGTCCTCTTCCGGGATGGTGCGGTCTGCAGCGATTCCGATGGCCCATGTGCGCAGAAGGTCGCGCTGGGTGGGGAACTCGTCCCACAGGTGGCGCAGGATGGCTGCGGGCAGGCCTTCCATCGTCTTGTCGTGGAAGGCTCTATCCCCGTTGCGGGTGATTTTTGCGCCGTCCAGCCGGCTCGATGTGGTGGCGTCGGTCAGGACGTTGGCAGGTTTGCGTTCGAGGCCGAGTCGGGTCAAGAGGTCGTCGGCTGCCTTGATGACGGACCTGCGCTGTCCGCCGTGCAGCAAGGCGCCAGCCCAGACCATGACCCGGGTGGACAGCAGCTGCGAGTCGCTCCCCCTCACCCGGTCCTTGCTGAGGAGGAGGTTCTCGATTTCCGTGTGCCAGTCGCCGAGCTCATTGACGATCGCCTGGATCTGCTCGGGGCCGGATGCCCGGATGAGACGGTCGGCCAGGCGCCACGCCGCACGTGCGGACGGGTTGGCCGTCCAGATGTCAGCAAATTCTTTCCCTTCCAGCCAGATCACACGATCGTCGCGATGGTGCGCCCGGAGCTCCGCCGTGACGAGCTCCTTCGCGTCGGGAGACTCCAGCCGGACGGTGAAAGGCAGAGTAGGGTCGGCCCAGTGGCCGTACCAGTCGGCGGGCGTGGCCAGGATGACGAGGAAGGAATTGTTCTTGCGTAGTTCCGCCCCATGCCCGACCAGGTCGGTGCCCAGCCGCTCGCCGGGTTGCTCCGGGAGATCGGAGAGATCAAGGATGTATCCCGTCGCTGCCTCTTGCGGCAGCGGGTGGACCGAGGGCTTGGACCATTCCGGGTCTAGGTCGAAGATGGCCGACGGGGGGTTGGTCACCGTACGCAGCAGGCGCATGGCCGCCGTGCGTCGGCCGGTGCCCTGGGCTGCGCAGAGTACGATGATTCCGTATTCGTCTAGCAGTTTGGAAGCGGCCGCCCACTGGTCTGCGTTGCGCGGCGGGACAAACCGGCCCTCCTGGCTCGCCTTGTAGTCGGCGTCGCTCTCGGTGACGGGGATGGGGATCGCCTGATCGCCGTTCAGATGCAGGTTATATGCCTGGATGCCGTGCATGCCGGAGTGAGTGAAGCTCACCGAGCTGGAATGCGGCTGGCCGTTCGACTCGCCGCCTCCTAGGGGTGGAGGCGAGCCTGCGGGCTCGTGCGGCTCGACGAGCTCCGCCGACGGTGAAGTGGGCTCGATGCGGTCTTGCCGGCCCTGCTCGTGGTCGATCATCACTGCCCCCGTCCAGCTCCGAAGTGGTTGTATGCCTGGATGCCGTGCTCGCCGTGGTGACTGAAGCTCACCGTGCCCGGGGCCGGCGCAGCCGCCTGATCTACTGCGGGCGCGGGGGCCTTTGGCTGCTCAGTGACCGCGTCCGTGGTGGCGTTTACCGGTTCGAAGATGTCCGGGTCCGCGAGCCTCCAGTCGAACCCAGGGATGTGGATCCAGGCCGGCTGCCGGAACTTCTTGACCTTCGCCAAGTGCCGGGTGAACTGGCTCGGCAGTACGTCGCCGTTAACGCAGCCGCTCTCGAAGACGTCCTCGTACACACGCTGCGAGATGATCACCACGGTGTTGGTGATCTCCGGGTTCGCGCGGTTCAGCACGGCCCGCAGCGCGTCGTCGTCCAGGAGGCGGTGGGTGTGCACCATCGGCACGCCCAGTCCGCTGGTCGGCAGTGGGCCGACGTGGATGCTGACCCGCAACTGCAGGGGCGGGCCGGCCGGGGTCTCGGCACGTCGGCTGGCGAGAGCTGCCCTGAGGGCGTCCGGGAAGCAGCCCACCAGAGCGGGCAGGACTTCCGGATCCACGCCGGCAACGTATCCGTCGCCGGTGTGCTGGCCGAACATCCGCCGCTCCCAGTGAGCACTCACGTTGCTGGCGCTGAGCGCCTGAGCCAGCAACGGCGGGATGTCGGCGTTCACCTGCTGCATGCCCTTGCTGTCCAACGCACTGAAATTCCTGGCGTCCACGGCCAAGACGGCCCGGTAAGGCCACAACGGCTCCCATGACGGCAACACGTACCGCTCCTCTCATCGCATGTGTTTCGCCGCGCATCACGGCGAACGCCACCCTCGTGGAGAGGCAAGGAAGGAATGGTCCAGCGTTGGACGGTACGGGCGTGCGGTGAGTCACATTGCCGGGGTGCCGTCCTTGCAGGTGATGTCGCCGGGGCCCTCGTCACAAGGCACTGGGGAGTGTCCGTTCTCGGCCAAAGTGTCATAAGTGCGTTTTCCACCTAGTGGCTGTGACCAGACTTCAGCCCGGGACCGGCGAGCGAACGCCTGGATGAGGGGGATGGCTTGATGACGGTTGAGCCGACGGAGACCGCGTGGCGGATTCAGGCAGCTGTTGCGGATTGGACGGCCAAGGCTGATTCGAAGGCATCATTTGCCCTGACGATGCAGTCCACGGCATTGGCTGTTCTGGGGCTGCTGGCGACTTCCAAACGAGCGGCTGGTGATCTCGACTCCACGGTGCCGCAGCTGTTGCTGTGGATCGGTGTACTGCTCATGGTGGCCGGAGTGAGCTTTGCGGCTTGGGCGATCTCGCCCAACCTCCGCAAGGAGCGACGCGGGCCGGAGAACGACGACGACTTCCTGTATTTCGGGCATGTTCGGCACTTGGACCCGGCAGTCCTGGAAGCAGCGCTTCGGGACAAGGACCCGTTGCCGTCGCTGTCCCGGCAGGTGGTGGTGATGAGTGAGATCGCCTGGAACAAGCACCGCCGGGTGCAGTGGTCGCTGATGTTGGCGGTCGCCGGTTGTGCCGCCTTCGGCCTCGCGACAGTCGTCGGATGACACATACGGAGGGCAACGCGATGAACTTCCGCTCCCTGGTAACCACCGACGTATGGCGTGACTTGATCGACCGCGGACGCCAGCGAACTTACCCATACAAGTCCGTGCTCCTCGCCCAGGGCGAGTCGCCCGACTGCGTGATCGCATTGGTCGATGGCCTGGTGAAGGTCGCGCAGAGCAATGAGGGCGGAGAGCATCTGACATTAATGCTCCGTGGGCCGGGCGAAGTCCTCGGAGAAATGGGCGCCTTACTCGGTCGCCCGCGCTCAGCCACCGTCACGGCGGCGCGCCGTTGTACCACAGTCGTTCTGCCCGCTCATGCCTTCCGGGGCTACGTGGAGCGTCACGGCCTGGAGACGGTCATCTACCAACTGACCGTGGAACGACTCAACAGCCATGAACGCCTGCGGGCAGACCTGGTCAATCTGCCCTGCACAGCGCGTGTGGCCAGAGTAGTGAGCCTCCTCGCCGACGAAATCGGCTGCCCCCAGGGGGCAACTGGCCTGCTCGTGGAACTCGGCATGCCGCGCACAGAGCTGGCCACCATGGCGGCGATGCGACGCTCGTCAGTACTTACAGCCCTGGGCGAGCTCCAGTCCGCCGGCATCCTCATACTCGGTCGTGGGCGCCTGGTCATCACAGACCTGTCCCGCCTCAGGGCAGTCGCCCGGGGCAAAGAGCTCCTTGGTGGCAAGAGCCACAAGGACGCCACACCCGCGATGTGACTCACCGCACGCCCGTACCGTCCAACGCTGGACCATTTCAAGCCTGCTTCTCCACGAGCGTGGCGTTCGCCGTGATGCGCGGCGAAACACATGTCACTTGATGAGAGGAGCAGCACGATATGGAGCCCACCACGCCGCCGGCACAGCAGGCTAAGCCGTGCGAGCCTGCATGTGCGCCACCCCAGCCAGAGGACGGCGAACCGGACGCTCAGCCGCACTACGGCACGGTGAACTTCAGGCACCACGGGGAGCTGGGCATTCAGGCCTACAACCTGCACCTGACCTGCGACCGTGTCTTCCCAGTACCCTTCACGGACACCGATCCTGCCCTCAGGGGAAGCGAAGGCGGCGGGTTCATCCCGCCACAAAGGGGGGCTCAGGAAGTCCCCTGTCTCCCCAGAGAGCTGCGCCCTTTGTTTGGGCGCGAGGCCGAGGTCGCCGAAGGCTGCAGGCTACTGGAAGAGCCGGTTGGCGACGGCACGTCAGCAGTCGTGGTGACCGGACCGCCAGGCATCGGCAAGAGCGCCGTAGCCCTGCGGTTGTCGACGCTCGTCGCCGACTCCTACCCGGACGGCCAGTTCCAAATCGATCTCGCCCTGTCGGCCGGTGACGAGAGCCCGGCTGATCTGGTGCTGGCCCTCCTGCACACCCTCCGTCCCGACGGTGACCCGCTTCCTGAAGGACGCGCACAGCAACTGGCGCTGCTGCGCAGGACGCTGTCCCACAGCAGGGTGCTGCTGCTCGTTGACGACGTCGTCTCGGAGGAAGCCCTCCTCGAAGTCCTGCGCATGGAGGGGCCCTTCGGCCTTGTGTGTACGAGTCGCGCAAAGCTCAGCGGGCTCGCCGGTCTGGTGCGCGTCATCGCGCTCGAACCGTTGCCCGCGCGGCACAGCGAGGAGCTGGTACGAGAGATCGTTGGCCTCACCCGTCTCACCGACGAGCAGGTGTCCTCCCTGGCCGAAGCATGTGCTGGCCATCCGCTCGCCCTGCATGTCGCAGCCGCACACTTGGCGCGCCGCCCCAAGATCAACGTCGGCCGCTTCCTCGACGACATCACCAGCCCTGATCGCGGTGTGCGAGCCCTCAAAGCCGGTCAGACCGCATTGGAGCCCGTGCTCGAGCGAAGCTTCGACGCGCTAAGCCCTGGCCAGGCAGAACTCTTCACCACGCTCGGCGCCCTGCCCCACATGTCCGTCACCACGGACGTCATCGCTGCCGCCACGGCTGCCTCGCTGGAGCAGCTCGATGACGACCACATCTACGCGGTGACGGACCTGCTGGACTCGCTGTTCGAACTCAGCCTCATCGAGCAGATCGACGAGGACCGGTATGTCCTCCATGAGATCCTGCATCGCTTCGCTCGACTTAAGTCCGCCTCCACCTCATCGGAGCGCCGCAAAACCATCATCCGCAGGACATGTCTTACGCTAGCGGCCCGGGCGCAGTCCTCGACGGAGTCGATCGGCTTCATGGACAAGGAAGCAACGATTCCTGCGCAGAGCAACGCAGACGCCTTGCGTGCTCTGAACGCGGACCGTCCGGGAGCCGTTGCCATGACCGAGTTGGCCCGGAAGCACGAGATGTGGGAGCCGCTGGTTCTCCTCGCTTCGCAGCTCACGGGCTTTCTCTGGCACGGGAGCCACTGGACCGATCTGGAACGCGTCTACCAGTGCGTACTAGAAGCCGGCATCGTCGCCGGCAAACCGGACTGGACGGCAGCGGCTCAGCACAACCTGGCCACGGTTGCCGGCCATCTCGGTGACAGCCAGCGTGCCACCGACCTGCTGCAGTGCAGCGCCGAGACGGCGCACGAGGCCGGCGATCCGCACCAGATGTTCCTGGCGCAGCTGGCGCTGGGCACGCTGCTCATCAACCTCGGGCGCGCCCGGGATGCCATCCCGTTCCTGCGCCACGGATTGCGGTTCTGGCGGATCATCGACGATCGCCATGTTCTGGCCCATGCCCTGGGCACCCTCGGCCAGGCGTACATGGCAATCGGTCAGCTCCGCCGGGCCGAGCAGTATCTCCGTAATTGCAAGAACCTATCCCCGGCGGGCAGTACTGCCGACTTGTCCAACCGCATGGCGATCACGACGCTGCTGCGTCGAACGGGCCGTATGGCTGAGGCCGCCCAGGAGGCCTGCCGGGACATCGAGCGGGCGCATGCCGTGGGGAGCCGAGAGTGGGAAGCCAAGGCATTGATGGAACTCGCAGAAACTCCCCTCGAGGAGCGGCCAAGCTCGGCCCCGCTTCAGCCTCTGGAAGCCGCGCTGGCTATCTACCGGGACACGGGCGACATTCAAGGCCAGGTGAGGGTGCTCTTCCGGCTGGGTGATCGGGCTGCAGATCGCGCAGACATCCACCAGGCTGCCGAGCTCCTCGGGGAATGCGCCAACCTGGCGTACCAGATCGGGGACTACGAGCACGCGGCGCGCTCGCTGGTCTACCTGGCTTCCTACCACGGAGGCATCGGACAACTCGACGAAGCGGAGACGTACTTCGCGGACGCACTGGACATGGCTCGACACGTAGGGAACCCCGGTGTGATTGCCCAGGCTCTGCAGAAAAGAGCCGAATACCTCTGGCACCTCGGTCAGATCGGCGAAGCCGTCAGCCACCTGACCGAAGCAGCTCGCCACTTGGAGACCACCGAGGAGAAGCAAGCACTAGCCCAGATCAGAGCAGCTCTGGGCGAAGCGCTCATTGTCGCGGGACGATGGCAGGAAGGCGCCAAGATCCTGCAATCTGTCCTCTCCGTGATGTCCGACCATGCCTCCCCCGCCACCACGGCCCGGGCATCCCGCGCGCTGGCCATCCTCTACTCGCGCCGGGGCCTCCACACAGAAGCCATGTCCACTGTCACCAAGGCACTTGACCAGTGCGAACGCGCCGACGACACCTCGGGTGTCCTGCACTGCCGGATGGCGCTAGGCAACGTGCACGCCCGGAACGAGGAATGGTCCGCGGCACTCGACCAGTACGACAAAGCCGCCGAGCTCGCGGGAGAGCAAAGGGAT
Organism: Streptomyces sporangiiformans; assembly: GCF_005768555.2. Taxonomy (GTDB): domain Bacteria; phylum Actinomycetota; class Actinomycetes; order Streptomycetales; family Streptomycetaceae; genus Streptomyces; species Streptomyces sporangiiformans. The sequence goes on along the minus strand of NZ_VCHX02000166.1, from coordinate 27,248 downwards.
CTTCACGTTCTTCTCGCCGCCCGAAGCCAGGCCGCGGTGTGCCGACTCCGCAGCGGCGAGGATGAGCATGCGGTCGCCGCAATGACCGAGCTCATCCCGCTGGCCGAGCAGTTGGGGATGCGATCCGCTCAGGCTGCCCTTCATTCCAACATGGGTGTCCACCACGCCGACTCCGGTCACTACGAGAACGCGGCCACGCAATTCCGTACAGCCTTGTCCCTCAGCGAACAGCTCGACGACAAACCGATGCGCGCCACATGTCTGCTCAACCTCGCGCGCGCCTACCGCGAGCTCGGCGACATCGACACCTCCCGCACGCATGCCCGCCAAGCCTTCGCTCTCCATCACGACCTCAACAATTGGTCAGAGGCAGGCGAGGCACTGCTCCACCTGGGCGTGCTGCACCATGAGGTAACACCGGACGCCGGTGCCCCCACCTTCCCGGAGCTGCTGGGTAAGGGGCAGCGCATCGACGACCGTGTCGTGGAAGCCCTCCGAACCCGTGTACACCGAGCTTTCCAAGACTCCGTCGTCAGTGCCGACTCCGCGCGCGGTAGCGCGAACACCCTCGCCGGCATGAGAAAGATCAATGTCTCCGACTCCGTGCTGGAGGCACTGACCGGCGTCGATCTCAAGCCGCTCATCATCCGCCTCGGAAACTCGCGACAGACCTGTGCAGCCTGCAACCTCTTGATCGACGAGACCGGAGAGGCCGAACTTCTTTTCCTGCACCACCCACAGATGGACCACGTCCTGCTACGTCTGGCACACCCTCACTGCGTCCTCTCCAGGGTGATCCAGCTCAACGGCCCCGCGCCCGAACAACCGGAAGAGAGCGTCGAGGTCGAGTGCATCCTGTTCGGGCAGGACAGAACAGGGATCATCGCCGACTGCTATGGCGGATGGGGCTCACTCGACGACAGCAACACGGTCGAAGACCTCGTTCTCAAGAACTACCTAGATGCGGGCTTCGCCAACCTGCAGAGCATGCTCAGGCTGGAGGACGGCCAAACGCTCGACTTCCGTGACATTCCAGCCGCCCACAGTGGCGGTGTCGAGGCACGTCTCGAAGACAACAAGCTCTCAATCACCGGCCCTCACGGCCCGCTCCTGCCCCCCATGCCGCTCAACTTCTACCCACACTGGTACGAGAAGGCACTGGAGGGGTCGTTGATCGTGGTGCTGGGCAGGAACCTTCAGGGAATGACGGCCGAGGATCCCTCCTACCTCCTACGTGCCATGGCCTTGGGCCAAGCGGTAGGCGCCACCGTGCCTCTGACCGTTGTACGGCCCCGCAGAAATAGCCCTTGCCCGTGCATGATGCGCACTGGACGCAAATTCAAGCACTGCTGCGGGAAGAGCGAGCGACTGACGTAGCTGATGCCTGGCGGGCAAACCACACGGCGGTTCTCGCGAGCACGCTTGCACTGCCCTCAGGGCGGACCGCACCGACAGCGCCTCCGAAATCGTCACACCCTGAGGAAGTCAGTCTTCTCGGATTGTCATCTCGAACTACTGGGGAGCAGATTCGCCAGAGCCTTCCTGGGCGACGTGGTTGACGAGTTCGCCTGGTTCCACATCGAGCCCTGAAGCGATGTCCAAGAGCGTAAGAACGCTGGGGCTGCGCTGTCCGTGCTCGATATAGATGAGGCCGCGGAAGCTCAGCCCGCTGCGCTCTGCGAGTTCTTCCAAGCTGTATCCCCGGTCCTCTCTGAGGCGACGGATTTGCATACCCAGGGACAGGAGTCGCGGGTCCGGTGACGGTTCACGTGCTGGCACACGGCGACTCGACCGTCACACGTTTGCGTGCACCATGAACAGCTGTGCATAACTACTGGTTGTAGCGGACGGCATCGCCTCGGCGGGCAGCCGAAAGGCCGTCGCGCACGTCGCCAATCCAGTGCGAAACGGCCGGCGACGGTCCAGCACGCAGCTCAGTTTCGTGGGCAGGGCACATGAGCAAGCCAATCGAGCCGTTCGACCGCTGGCACAAGAGGTATCCAAAACCAGAGCGCGGTGACGCACCGTGCCATTGCGGCACGCCACATCAGCCTCTGTACCCGTCTGCGGATCACGGCCGAGGCCATCGCTGGCAGGCCCGGTACACCGACTGCTCAGGAAAAGAGAAACGGCCGGCCTTTGCCACGTGGCAGGAAGCCCGCGACTGCCTCGACAAGGTGCTCACGGAGGCCGAAAGGCAGACGTCGCGAGACAACAATCCGGGCAGCATTCCGGTTGAATACTTCGCAACCGAGATGATGGAAAGGAGACGCAAGCGGAAGAAGAACACTAATACCTGCGACACCTACGAAAGCCATCTCCGCAACCACATCCTGCCGTTCGCCGGCCACCGCACCGCAAGCAGCCTGCGCCGCCCCGATTCCATGGCCTTCGTCGACTACCTCCTCGACAAGCAAGGCATCGACTCGGCCTGCACCGTCGTCCAGATCTTCAAGACCTGGCGCATCCTCGTGCATTACATGCTGGACGAGGACGTCCCGCTCACTCCCAACATCGTGGCGCGGATCGAACTCCCGGACGTCACCCCCCGCGTCAAAGTCGCACTGTCTCCTGGGCAGGTCGCCGCGGTCGCAGCGGCAATGCGGACGGTCGCGCCGCGCTACGAGGCCCTAATCTGGCTCGGAGCCTGCGCCGGACTGCGCCAGGGCGAGGCCTTCGGACTGAAGCGAAGCCAGGTGGCCTGGAAACACGACCTGCTGCACATCGAAGAACAACGGCAGCGCGGTAAGGCCGTACGCCTCAAGACCAAGGCCAGCTACGCCACCTTGCCAGTGGATCACTTCTTGATCGAGCGGCTGCTACACCACGTGTCACGGTTCTCTGAGCCGGAGCCCGTCTCACCAGGCGCCGAGCGCCGCCGCCGGGCACGCGGCTACGTCGAGCCGCCGGACGAGGGCCTGATCGTCACGAACCGTTATGGCCGGCCCGTACTGATAAGCGACTTCCATCAGAAGTGGCGAAGGGCGGTGAAGCAAGCCGGGCTTCCGGACAGAACCCGCTTCCACGACCTCAAGCACTTCTACACCACCACGCTCGGCGGCTCCGGCAAGCACGACCCGAAAACCGTGCAAGCACTCTCCCGGCACGCCAAATTCTCCGAGACCTGGGATACCTACGCCCACCCGCCCCTCGCCGTGGAGGAGGTCATGGTCACCGTGTTCGGAACCGCGTTCTCACACATCGACACACCGGCGGGCGCACTGCGGAATGGGGCAACCTCTGCGGCTCGGGCTTCGGACGTGTCCTGACACCACGCTGCGCAGCCAATCGAGCGGGGGGACGGCGGGCGTCGCGGTCCTGCACGCTTGCCGCGGTCACCACGACGGCCAGGACCAGTACGAGGCAATCCACCACAAGGTGCCGCTTGCGTCGTCCGCCCACATTCTTCCCGCGCCGTCCCACCCGGACGTCGGACGGGGGATGTTCGCCGCCGCCCGCACGGACTGCGAGTCCACGATCGCGGCCGTCCGGTCCGGCGAACGGCCCTCCTTCTGGCGCACGGTCGCGCAGCCGGTCGTGGAGTTCGGTAAGCAGGCCCTGGACCTGCCAGCGGCGGGCGCACACGTGCACCCGCGTGAACGGCGGGAAGTCCACCGGCAGGTTCAACTTTAAGCCGCTGTAGGCCACGTAGCGCACAGCATCGACCATCTGCCGGTGGCAGTAGCCCTCCGGCCGGCTGCCCCGCCCTTCCAGCCATGCTGGAACACGCAGCGATTCCCGCACCACCTGCCGCTCTGCCTCGTCATGTCCGAGCCGTAGCACGGGATACAGTTCGGCCAGTCCGCCACGTTCCCGAACCGGTGCGCGAGGCAGTCACACGTCCGTGACAGCGAGTTGGACTCCACGGACGTGAGCGCGAAAGTGTGCGGCAACAGGGCCTACTGGAAACTGCTCGGAAGGGATTGCACCCCCGAATTACCAAGAGGCCATGCATTCCCGGCCGCGATCATCCGATCAGGAACCCTGTTCGACCAGATAAGCCCGCTGACCGGTAAGCAGAAGAGTTCTAGGAAAACCTCTGACAGAGCGAGATCAAAGGGCGTCCGGTCCTCCAGAGTCTGCGGGACGCGCTAAGAGCTCGTAACACGATCTTGCAGATGTGCGCTGGTGGGCGTCCCTGGGACGACGATTGCGCCGTTCGTGCGGTGTGAGCAATTCGCCCGTGGAGTGTCGTACTGATCTTGTGGCTGGGTGTGCTGGTTTGGGCGTGGACCCGGACTGGAGGCCGGAGGGGGGCGGCCGGTGGGGCGGCCACAGTCGGGGTGACGATGTCGTGTGCCTTGAGTAACTCCTGGTCTTCAGGAGCGTGCGATGCGTGGCGGTGAGGCTGGTGGCGAACAGCACGGCGAGGGGTTCGGCGGCCAGGGCGATCCTGCCTGTTCTGGCCAGTGTGAAAGCCGTGGCTGATGGCCACTCAGGGCGCATATACAGGGCCATCCAGGCGGATAATTCCAAGGTCGGCCGAACCATGTCAGCGTTGACGACTCAGCTTGACGACGGCCAACTGCCCCGTCGGGAGTAGCCCATCAGGACTCGGCCTGCCGCGCGCGGAGCGACGGCCGACGTCTTGTTCAGCGACGATGAGCTGAGAGGCAAGGGGGAAAGGGGGGCCGGTGACCTACCAGGACTTCGCGGGCTATTCGGATACGAACGAACTCACCCTGGCCATCGCCAGACTGCGGACCCAGGAGCGGATCAGCCTGGATAAGGGGGACAGCCAGGCCGCCGACGACGCAAAGTTCGCTCTCGGCCGTGCCCAGTCCCGGCTTGCCGAGCTGTACCGCGAACGCGGCCTGCTCAACCGGTCGGTCTCCGCCAGCGCCACGATGACCCCGGCGGAGCGCGCTGCCAAGGGATGGGAGAGCGTCCTCGCCAACCCGCTTCCGCCGGAGCCCAGCAAGGGCGACGGGCGCAGAAAGTCGAAGCCGAAGAAGACCGCGACCGTGCCCGCTCCGAGGCCGGACGACCCGTGGCGGACATTGACTTACAGCACGAAGCGCCTGGCAGGCGTGATCCGAGCCCGGAAACTGGCGAAGCAGGATGAAGCGGATCTGGCCCGACTGCCGACCAACGCTCTTGTGTTTCTCCCGAGAGGCAGGCAACGGTCGTGTACCGCAGCCGACCTGGAGGCTCTCGGCTGGAGCCGACACTTGATCGCCGAACTGGGCGCCCCGGCACGCGGGATGAAGTATCGCCGGACACAGATACTCCACCGCGTCGATGGCGACGACTTCCAACGTGAGCTCGCGCGGCTCTACCAGAGCAGGCTGGAGGAGGAGGCATGGCGCGAGCAGAGGCAGCGCAAGCGCGAGTGGGACGTGGAGCGCCTCACTCATGGGCAGAAGCGTGAGAGCAAGGCCGCCCGTAGGTGGCAGGAGGAAAACGCACGCTACCGGGAGATACTCAACACCCGGACGGCCCTGGAAGCGGGTGCAGCCCCCACGGGCAAGGGGCCGGACCTGACTGTCACGCCAATCCGGTCGACTCCCGCGCGGGCCACGGGCGGGACCGGCCGAACTGGCGGGGTCCACAAGGGCGTGTGCCCGGTGTGCAACAAGGGCGGCCTCCCGCGCGGCTGGCTCCGGCACCAGCGATGCGATGGGATGGCCCGGCCGCAGGAGACCGAGAATACGGTTCCCGCTTGGGTAGAGGCCGGCCCGGCTCCGGAGCCGCACGGGTCAGCAGAGTACCGACGGCTGGTCGCTGTGGTCGAGCAGAAGGAGGTGGCAGCGCGGGGGAAGCGGACGGCCGGATCAGCTCGGCCAGTCCGAATCCCGGAGGCCCGCAGGGCGGTGTTGGAGCGGTGCGAAGGCCGGTGTGAGAACCCCGGGTGCGCCGGCCAGCCAGACGATGTCACAGACAACAACCGGGCACTGCTGGAGGTCGATCACGTGGACGAGATAGCCGACGGCGGCCGGGACCACCCGCGTGTGATGGTCGCACTCTGCCCGAACTGTCACGCGGTCAAGACGCGCGGGCGGACTCGGGCACAGTTGGCGAAGGTGCTGCGCGAAGTCGCGGAGCGGGCACACGCGGCCGCGAACGGCGCCTGACCTCATCCCCACTCGGCGTCCTCGTCCGGCGCGCTTCGGGGACTCCGTCCGACGGGCGTAAGCATGCCTGGTCACGTCCGACCACGACAGTTCAACAAGAGCGTGTTAGTAGCTCTAAGGCACTGGCATCATGCTGCTGGTGAGGTACAAGGTTCGTATGTCCAAAGCCGGCGTGCACCTCTTCGATCGGCTTTCCGGGGTCAACGTCCTGCTCGACGAGGTGAAGGTGCCAGCGGAGCGGGTCTCCCGTGCTCCCCGCTACCTGTCTGTTGCTTTGACGAACGCTTGCGAACTCCGTTGTGCCTACTGCTACGCGCCTAAGCACGCCAGCTCGCTCGACGTGGACCGTGTGGTTGCCTGGGCGGCCGAACTCGACGCCGCTGGATGCCTCGGAGTCGGGTTTGGAGGCGGAGAGCCGACCGCGCACCGTCAATTCGTCGAACTCTGTGCTCGGGTCGCGGAGTCCACCTCGATGGCCGTGACATTCACGACGCACGGACATCGCCTCACCCCGGCAGTTACCGACGCCTTGCGAGGCTCCGTGCACTTCGCACGCCTATCCGTCGACGGGGTCGGACCTACATACGAGCGGCTTCGGAGGCGGCCGTTTGCGGCAGTGATCTCCGCCGCGGGCCTCCTCCGTTCAGTTGCGCCGATCGGCATCAACGCGGTCGTGAACGCCGACACGATCGGCGAGCTCGATGACCTCTCAGCGTTCGCAGCTGACGTCGGAGCGTCTGAACTGCTGCTTCTGCCGGAGCAGCCGACCGCCGCTACGCCCGGTATCTCCGACGCCGATGCGGAGCGCCTCGTGCACTGGATGCGAACCGCCAGGCCCCAGGTGCGGCTTGCGATCTCACGCTCCGGGCTCGAATCCTTGGTACCGGCGGTCGAGGTCATTCCTGGTGAACACCCTCTGGACGCACACATGCACGTCGATGCGACCGGTGTTCTACGGCCCCACGCATACGCATCGGCAGGAACGCCGATCGAGGACTCCATCCTGGATGCGGTGCAAGCTCTGCGGGAGGCAGCATGAGGATCTGGCACAGCTACGGCTCGGAGCACTCAATGGATCTGGTCCTGATCGGCACGTTCGAGACAGTCTCCGGAGCCGAGGCGGCGATGGAGCGGATGGAGGCCCTCAAGACCTTGGCCGAGGCGGAGTGGTCCGACAACGACTGGCTACGCGCAGATGAGCGCATGCCCCGAGCGCTCGCCGACGAGCTGGGTAAGTTGAGGCTCTACGACATGGGGCGGTCCGACGTCGACATCTATGCCCTCGATCATTCGGTCCAGCGCACCGGATCAACGGTACGGGTCTGGACCGAGGAGTCCGAGGTTCAGGGGTTTGTGAAGGTGCTCGTCAACCTCGGTGCGCGGGTCGAGGTGTTCTCTCGGCACCACTGGAACGAGGACGGGACGCCGCGGTCGGACACGGACAGTTGAGGTAGCGGTGGAGCTGACTGATCTGGCACGCCTGCCTGGCGCCGCCGACAAGAACTTCGAGGCGCTCACGCGGGCGATCGTGTCCCGCCGCTATGGCAGGCTGGGCACCCTTCGTGAGCGGCGGAATCAGCCTGGGGTCGAGTTCTATCTACACGTCGAACACCCTGGTGTGCTCGGGGAACCCGGCCGGGTGTGGGGATGGTCGTGCAAATGGTTCATCCTGGGCAAGGACAACGAGCTCACCAGCGCACAGCGCAGCCAGATCGAGGACTCCGTCGCAAAGGCGATCAAGTACGTCGCCGGGCTGACCGACTTCGTACTCTGCCTGCCGCAACGTCCTGCCAAGAAGGATGAGGAGTGGATCCACGGCCTCGGCCCGGCCAACGGCATCTCGACCAAGCTGTGGGCCACCGAGAACTTCGATGCCGAGCTTTCCGGATACGACGAACTCCGCTCCACCTTCTTCGGAGAGTTGGTCCTGTCCCCGGACACGCTCGCGCGAGCTCATGAGCGCTCTGTGGCACCAATCAAGGCCCGATGGGTGCCTCCGTTGCACACGTCGAACCATGTGGAACGCCGAATCGACCGTGCCCTTCTACGCTCCGCGTCGTTCAACTGGCTCGCTGAGCACACAGACCTCATCGCCGACCGCACTTGTGCGCTCCAGGACGCCCTTGCGGACATCGATGACGAGGCCACACGTACGGCAACCGAAGAGATCATCGCTGATCTTGAACGGTTTGTCGGGGAGTTGCGGGCGATCGCCAATGCCGGACGTGGCCTTCGGCCGATCGAGGCTCGTGAGCGGGCCGCTGATCTTCAACCGCCGGCCACGTCCCCGCGCAAGCTCCGCGCCTTTGTACTCAAGCTGAGAAAGCAGCGCCTGCCGGTTGCTCTGGCCGCGACCGGCCTAGGGTCGGAAATCCGTGACGTCGTACGGTGGCTGCAGGATGTGCAAGCAGATGCCGAAGCCCCCTTGATCGCGGTCGTAGCAGCTGCAGGCCAGGGCAAGACGCACCTTGCCGCCCAACTGACAGCGCTGGCCGACCGACCAACAGCCGGGGTATTCATCCAGGGCGGACGACTGCGAGCCGGCGGAAGCCTCGACGACCTGGCCCGCCGCATCCCCGGGCTGAAGATCGATCGTTTCGAAGACTTGCTTGAGGCTCTCAACTCAGCCGGTGCCCGGGCCGGCGCCCGAATCCCTCTGGTGATCGACGGCCTGAACGAAGCCGAGAGGCCCTCGGAGTGGCGCGTCCTGCTCGATGAGTTGGCACCGGCGCTCGGCGACTACCCGAATGTGCTGGTGATCGTCACCCTCCGCGAGGCGCTCGCCGCTTACGCTGTCCCGGACGTTGCCGTGGCCACGGAGCTTGAGTGGTACCAGGCAGAAGTCAACGAGATCGTCCGCACCTACTTCGACCACTATCTGATCAATGCTGCCGGCGCCTGGTTGCCGACCGGGATGTTTGAGAACCCGCTCTTCGTCCGCATGTACTGCGAAGCGGCTAACCACGACCGCCGAGAGCCAGTGGGTGCCGAAGCACTTCCGACATCACTGGTTGGCGTATTCGAGCTGTACCGCCAGGGCGTCGTTCAGCGACTTGGCCAGGATCCCGCCCGCGCCACGGTGCCCGCCGACCAGATCAAGCGGCGCCTCTCCGCACTCGCCTGGGAGATGTGGACCCGCGGCGTCCGCCGCCTGCCGTCCGATGATGCGAAGGCCATTCTCGATGCCGGTGAGACAAACTGGGACGAGAGCTTGTTTCGACGCCTCGAAGAGGAAGGGGTTCTCCTCCGAGAGGAGGCCGACGGTAGAGACGACACTGAGACGGCATTCCTCTTCGATCGTCTTGGCGGATATCTCATCGCTGACGCGCTCCTTGCGCGTTTGACCCATGCCGAGCTGGAGGACCGCCTCGCACATGCGACGTTGTGGGAGTCTCTCGTCGGCGCGGACGGCCACCCTCTTGGTGAAGACGTCGTCATCAGCCTCGTCGGGCTGGTGCCCCGCCGGTTCTCAGCGCACCACCTCTGGCGCTTCGCCCCGGAAGGGCACCGGTCCTGGGTGCTCGCGCAGGAACTCAACTCGGAATCCGAGTTCCTTGACGACCGCACCGTCGACGAACTCGTGACACTGATTGGCACAGGGAACTGGAACGCTCCCCGGCCTCGCGGGTACGGAGGCCTGCATCCGTTCGACCGGCTCTGGGAGGTCCGCGCGTCCTCCGCGCACAAGCTCAACGCTGGCTTCCTCGACCGGATTCTCCGCTCACTGACCCTCGTGAAGCGTGACCGAAAGTGGACCGAATGGATCCGCCACCACGCCGATGACCTGCTTCTGAAGAACCTGAAGCGGGTGATCGAGCGCTGGAGCGGAAGCATGCACCGCGCCGAGACGGACGACCTGCACGCGCTCGCGGTGGCATGGCTGTTGACGTCCACGAACCGCGATGTGCGCGATCTCGCGACCAAGGCCCTGCAACGCTACGGCCGACCGGAACCGCAGCGTCTTTTCGATCTTGCTGCTCGTATGGTCGATGTTGACGACCCGTACGTTGTCGAGCGCGTTATCGGGGCCGCGTTCGGCGCCGCCAGCGCCCACCAGATGCCCGACCCGGGTGGTTCGTTCGAGCACGCGCTCACGGAGTGGCTCGGCGAGCTGCGTGACCGCTTCCTCGACAGCGGGACCATGCCGACTTCTCATGAACTGCTGCGCAGCTACGTGCGGGCAACCTATGAACTCGCCGGGACCCTCCACCCTGGCGCTGTTCCTGGGGGAGTTGACCCGCTCGCGCTGACGTTCGGGGTCGTACCTCCGGCTCCCGTGATGGCGGACGACGACCCGAACGCCGAGGAGTGCGACAAAACCTTCGGCCTAGACTTCGAGAACTACGTGATCGGATCCGCCATCGAGGGCAGGAGCAACTACGACTTCGCCCACGCTGATTTCCGTCGTGCTCGCGGTGAGGTCATGGCTCGCGTATGGGAGCTCGGATGGCGTACCGCGATGCTCGGCGACGTCGATCGGAACATCGTGGAGGCCTCCGAGAGGCGCTCTTCATCCAGGCGCACAAGGGTGGAGCGTTACGGCAAGAAGTATGGATGGATTGCCTATTACGAGCTGATTGGCCGTCTCGCCGACGCCGGACGCCTCCCGGAGTGGTGGGGAGCCGGCGGGCGCAACGTCGCACCGGACGTCGACCCGACGTTTCCCGATGAACCCCCGGTGGTGCCCCTCCCACTCCCGGAGTGGGCGCCAGCCAGTCCGACGAACGACGAGGAATGGCTCCGCACTGGAGCAGTGCACGTTCCGGCGGGACTGCGGTCGCCGGCGAGCCTCCATGAGGTCGCTGAAGAATGGCTGCTCGTCGAGGGCTTTTTGGAACACCGGCGCGATGGGCGAAAGGTGTTCGGGTTCTTCCGTACGCTCCTGCTGGAGCCCACGGATACAGCCTCCGCGCTCAAGCTCGCTCAGGGCCTTGACTACCCCGGAAACCACTTCTTCCCCGAAATCCCCACGATCCGGGGGGTGTTTGCTGGTGAGACACCGTGGAGTCCGCGGTTCGACATCCGCTACGACGACGATCCCGACTCCCGCCCGTCATTGCGTCGCGACTGGCAGGAGGAAGGCATCGGCGTTGGCCAGGTGGCCGTAGAACTCGCTACCGGTGAAGGAGAGTCACCAACTACGCTCGATCGTTCCTATGACGTGCCGTCCTACGAGTTCGCCGCCCGATTCAGGCTTCGTCAACTCCCCGGCACGCTGGACCTCGTCGACGTCGACGGCGTCCGCGCCTCGGCGGTCTTCCGAACGGAGGACCCGTGGCGTGGGCAGCTGCTGTTCCTTCGCCGTGATCTCGTGGTCGACTTTGCAGGTGATCGCCGAATCGTGCAGGTCGCTTGGGGCGAGCGCGAGGTGACCATCGAATGGAGCGCTCCACCCCCGTGGGTCCGTGTGGCGCGTGAGAAGTACGAGCACGTATGGCGCGATATCAAGGTGCTCAACGAGCCCTAAAGCCAATGCCGTGACTCTGTTGGCGATCTTGGGCAGGTCACTTGGCGGCTGAGCACAGAGTGCGGAAGTGCGTAGCCCGGCGTGGTGTTCTGGGTGCAGTGTCGATCCAGTCGGCGACGCGTGCGGCGTTGCAGGGCATCGCGGTGAAGACGTGCTGGACGTGAGTGCGGGCCACGTCGCGGTAGCGGGAACGTCGCAGCCCGTGGGCCCGGACGTTCTGCGAGAGGGAAGCCTCGATGCCGGCGCGGATCGCGTAACGGCGCTGCTCTCGACCACGAGTTCGACCCTCGCGAGCACGTGGGCGAGTTGCGGTTGGCGGCTCGGTTCGGGTGTCACGGACCCCAGTGCTGGAGACGGCGACGCGGCTGACATCCAACGGGCTGCAGGTCAGTCAGGAAGAAGCTGATGATGAGGAGGCAGCACAGCAGATGGCTGCACCCCTAATTCCCCCCAAAGGGGTGCGTGCCGAAGTTCGATCATGTCCAGCTGTGCACACCCGGACGGCTGGTACCGCTACGAGGTGGCGCAGTGATTCAACCTCCTCCGCTCATACCCAGACCTTGCCCTCATCAGCGAAGTACGGCCACGGCTCCTGCCCAGGTACGCCCTTCCTGAGCAGTTGGTCCATGCCACGCGCCCACGCCTGCAGATCGCTCAACTCCAGCATGAGCTGCTCAAGTCCTGCTCTGGCCATCGTGACCTGACGACCGTGCCCTCTGATGATGACGACAGGCTGGGCCGGCCCCATGTCGGCCCCACTGGGCAGGACCCACTCAGCATCCAGCCCCTGCTTGCCAAGTTCCTCAATGAAGTTGTCCGACGACAGTGTCACGCTGAAGACAAGGACATCGGCGATGAGACCAGCACACTGGCCGGGCTGCAGCGGATAGATGCCCCACGGCGGGGCCATGGTGTTGCGGGCGGCGCTGTCACCGCTGCCGAAGCAGATGTTTTGTCCGGTCAGCCGCGTACGACGCAACAGCGACGCATATGAGGCGTGGAACCGTCGAGTAGCTTCCTCAATCCCCCATTTGTCGCCGGCTGCCACGACGTCGAGCGCCAGGAGAGCACGCTGCCCTGGGACACGCATCGTCTTGAGCCCGTCCCGATGCGCTCGGGCAAAGGCATCACTCAGCGCAGACAGATGGGTGGCATAGGGCACGCCGGTCTCAACGAGAACGGCCTTGTCCGACCCGGGGAGCGGCCCACCGATGTGCAGCGCCTCGGCAGCAAGCCGCGTTCGAGCCAGCTGGGCACTCTCCTTCCGTAGCGGATTTGTCTTCAGCTCGTATAGGTAAATCTCCTGCCCGCCGTCCTCTCGATCGTGGAACACGGTCACGTCACCGATCCGCAGACAGTCAGTGATGTCGTGGAGCAGAGCGAAGTGCCGGTTCTCGCTCCACTGCTGTTCCACGAACTGGATCTCGTGAGCCGTGCCCTCCTTGCTGAGGGTCATCGGTCCGGGTGATTCGTTACGACGCAACGCGAGAATGTAGCGACGGTCGTACCGGAAAGCGCGCCAGGCCATGGCGTCACCGATGGAGCGCAGCTGGCGCCCCACGCGCTCCAGGACGTCGTACTCCAGTCGCCAGTCGTCCAGGTCACAAGGATCGCCAACAACGAGTTCTGGGGCGTCGACCGGCAACGACTCCCTCTTCCTGAGTCGCTTGATCACTCGCGAACGTTCCGCCCGGGCGAGGTTCACGGCGAGCGTGGCCGTCAGAAGCTCCCGCTGGAACGTCACAAAGTCCTCGGCACTGTGGCACTCACGCAGGTCCTTGATGAATCCGACCAGCCGCTCACCGTTCTCCCGGTGGAACGGGTGCTTGATCAGTGCGTCCAGACGGTCAGTCGGCATATAAGTCAACGTCGGAGCCACGCACCGCATTCTCCCGCCAACACGCGGCGTGCTCCACTGAATTCGCCACTCGTACTCAGATTGCGAAGCGGTACTTGACCTGCACCTCAAAGGAACCTGACTGCCCGCCAGAGCGAGCGTGCCGATATCGCCCGTAACGCTCAGACCGCACGGCCCACTCCACCGGAGACACGGCGGACAATACTTCGAGCCCACCCGAGACTTCCCACCCTGCCGCCTACTGCCTTTCGGCTACGCCTCCCACTAACCGATCGCCCGATATGTCCTGTCTGCCCACCCGCTGATCAGACCGGACGGACAATACTCAGGATCGAAATTCGACCCGGATTCGACCCGGACACTTTGTTCAGTGAGAAAACATAGCCTCTGACCTGCGGAAATATTGAGCGGCAGACGAGCAGGGCTATACGCCGGGTTCTGTTCCGGAGGGGTCTTGCGAACCCTCCGGCGACGGCCATCCATCTAGGGCCGGCGTTGCCGCCGGCCTCGTGCGGTCTACCCGCGGACTCGGGCGAGCAGCCCTCGAACGTCCGCGCAGAGCCGCCTGTCGCCAAGCGGCTCCTCTTGACCTTGCTCCGGGTGGGGTTTACCTAGCCGCCTGAGTCACCTCAGGCGCTGGTGGTCTCTTACACCACCGTTTCACCCTTACCGAAAGCCGGAGCTCTCGGCGGTTTGCTTTCTGTGGCACTGTCCCGCGGGTCACCCCGGGTGGCCGTTAGCCACCACCCTGCCCTGTGGAGCCCGGACGTTCCTCGGGGAGATCCACAGGGACCTCCACGCGGCCGTCCGCCCGGCTCGTCTGCCGTGTCGACCATGCTACCGGGCGTGCGGACCGCGTCGCGCCGGGCGTCGCGCCAGGCGTCGGGCCGGAGGCCGTCGCCAGGAAGGAGCCCAGGAGGATCAGGGCGAAGGCCGCCACGATCCCGGCTGTCAGCTGTTCGTCCAGGAGCAGCACGCCCGCCGCCACCGCCACGGCCGGATTGACGTACGTGAAGACCACCGCCCGGGTCGGTCCCGTCTCCCGGATCAGTTCCAGGAAGACGATGAAGGCGAGCGCCGTGCAGATGACGCCCAGGCCCGCGAGCGAGGCCAGGACCGACGGCGAGGGGACCTCGGACGGCCACGTCACCGCCGCGGCGGGGGCGTACACGAGCGCCGCGAGGAGCAGGCACGGGGCGATCAGCTGAAGCGTGGGGACCTGCCTGAGGTGGCGGGCCATGATCAGCGGAGCGGTCGCGTAGCCGACGACCGTCACTCCCACCTCCGCGAGGGAGCGGGCGTCGCCGCCCGTCAGATGCGGGGCCGTGAGGACCGCCACTCCGCCCAGGCCCAGCGCCAGGCCCGTCATCCGGCGGACGCCCAGCCGTTCCGTGTCGCCGAAGAAGCGGGCCAGTACGACGCCGACGATCGGTACGCCCGCGATCAGCAGGCCCGCCGTCGAGCTGGACAGATGCCGCTCGGCGTCCGTCAGCGTCCACCAGGGGCCGATGATCTCGATGCACGCGAAGGCCAGCATCGGGCGCCAGTGCGTCCGTACGACACCGGTGAGATTCCCCTGCCGTATCGCGAAGGGCAGCAAGAGCAGCGCGCCCAGCGCACAGCGCGCGAACACCACCATGGACGGGGACACACCATCGTCCACGGCCACTTTGATCATCAAGTAGGGGATGCCCCAGAGCACTCCCATCAGGGAGAAGAGAAGCCAGCCGCGTGCAGTCATGCGCGCAGTCTCGTCCCCGTCAACGGCGTACGTCTTGAACGCTGTTGCGATACGCCCCCGGGGTCACCCCCAGCACCCGCCGGAACCAGCGCGTCAGGTGCGCCTGGTCCGCGAAGCCGACGAGCGCGGCGGCCTCGGCTGGGCGGTACCCCGCGTCCAGCAGCCCTCGGGCCCGCGCCACCCGGTGCTGGGCGAGCCAGGCGTACGGCGGCAGCCCCATGGCCGTACGGAAGGCGCGCAGGAGCTGGTAGCGGGACAGGCCGAGATCGGTGGCCAGGTCGGCCAGGGAGGGCGGGGCGAGGAGTTCGTCGGCCAGGCGGTCGCGTACGGCGTGGGCGATGCGGCGCGCGTCCGGGACCGTGTCGCACACCGGGCGGGCCGTGGAGTGGCGGCGGGCGAGGGCGGTGAGCAGCCACGGAATCCGGGACTCGGCCTCCAGCGGATCGGGGCAGGCGCTGAGTTCGGTGTGCGTGAGGCGCAGTGCGGCCGCCAGCTCGGGGTCGTCGAGGAGCGGCTCGTGGAAGTGAGGGAGGCCGCCCAGGATGCCCTCGGTGAGGAGGGCGGGCTCGGCGTACAGGGCCCGGTAGGCGTAGCCGTCGGAGGCGGCGGGGCCGCCGGTGTGGGTCTCGCCGGGGGCCAGGACGACGATCGAGCCGGGGCCGGTGCGGATTCGGCCACCGCGGTAGTCGATGACCTCCTCACCGCCGACGCAGACGCCGATCGTGAACTCATCGTGGGTATGGGGCGCGAAGCGGTGCTGATCGAAGCATGCGGTGAGGAGGTAGAGCGGGCGGCCGGTCCGGCCCAGGGTCGCCCTGGTCCAGGTGGCCTGCTCACGCCCGGTCCCTGTCTCTCCTCGCACGGTCTGTGCAACATCCGTGCGGGCCGTCTCTATGCCCGGTGCGGCTCAGAGGATCAGAAGCTCAGAGGAAGTCCGTGGTGTCCAGGTCGAAGGCGAACGGCTCGGGGATGGTGAGGGGTTTACCGAAGGGCTTCCTGCAGCGCTGCCGGTAGTCGTCCTTCTCCGGATCGTTGAACAGCGTCACCGAGGAGGCGTCACGGTCGATGAGCAGGTACAGCGGGATACCGCCGCGGGCGTAGCAGCGGCGTTTGGCCTCGCGTTCAACCCTGGGATGAGAGGCGGTGACCTCGACGACCATCGCGACGCCACAGCACGGCATCCAAGGGGCGGCACCCCGGAAGAGCCTCAGCCCCTTGGTGACGAAAGTGGCGTCCGGGATCGCATGATTCTCAGGGTCGACGCCCCCGCTCTTCAGCTTCAGTCCCTTGTTTCCGGAGAACTGCATGTCGGTCCGGGACCGCCGGTACACCTGCGCCACCATCCGGCTGAGGACGTGCTCGTGGGCCCCGACCGGTGGCGGCTTCACCATGATTTCCCCCTCGATCAGTTCGGCCCGGAAACCCTCTGGCGGATCCAAGGCCAGAAAGCCCTCCAGCAGAACCTCCGCCTCCGTCGTCGGCTCGTGTTCCGTGCCGGTCATGTCACACCTCTCCTCGAGAATGATCACCAGGCTGGAGCGCCGAAGGACACGCCGCCACAAGATCGGGAGACGTTCCCTCAATCAGGGGGAGTCGCTGACGCCCTCCCTTGACCCCGCCGCAACGTCAACGTTTCTACTGATCCCATGCGGATCGGAGAACTCGCCGAGGCCGTCGGCGTCACGACGCGGACCGTCCGGCACTACCACCACCTCGGGCTGCTGCCCGAACCCGAGCGGCGCCCCAACGGCTACCGCGACTACGGGCTGCGGCACGCCGTCGCGCTCGCCCGGGTCCGGCGACTGACGGAGCTGGGGCTGGGCCTGGCAGAGGTGCGGGACGTACTCGCTGACGACGCGGGCCGCGACCTCGCGGAGGTGCTCGCGGAACTCGACGACGACCTCGCGCGGCAGGAGGCGGCGATCCAGGAGCGGCGGGCGCGGCTGAGGGNGCGGCAGGAGGCGGCGATCCAGGAGCGGCGGGCGCGGCTGAGGGTGCTGCTGGCCGAGGCCGAGGCGGGGTGGCTGCCCGCCGAGGGGCCTGTGTCCCCCGAACTGACCACCCTCTTCGGTGACTTGGCGCAGGACTCGACGGGGCGGTCCGAGTCCCCCATGGCCGCCAAGGACCGTGAGATCCTCGCGCTGCTGGACACCGCCGCGGGCCCGGAGGACCGGGAGCGTCTGCTGTCCGCGTTGCGCGGCTCGACCGGTGAGCCGGGCATGGTGGACCGCGCGCATCAGGCGTACGCGCTGCTCGACGAACTCGTGGACGCCGACCGGGGCGATCCACGCGTGGACGAGGCCGCCGAGCTGCTCGCCTCCTGCCTGCCCGACTCCGCCCTGGAAGGGCTCGGCATGGGTGAGGTGGACGAGGACCACAGCTTCCTGCGGGCGTTCCTCGACGACCTCGCGCCCGCGCAGGCGGAGGCGGTCCGCCGCACGATGCGGCTGCTCGTGCGGCGGCACCGGGGCAGTGCGCGATGAAGGCCGTCGGGCTGGCGCGGCGTCTGGCCGGGCACGAGCTGCGGCTGTTCGCGAGCCTCGTGCTGTGGGTGGCCCGGCGGACCCACGGGGTGGGCGCCGGCCGGGCGTTCGGCTATGCGCGCGGGCAGGGCGCGATGATGTTCGGCTTCGCGTTCGTGTGCGTCGTGGAGACGATCGGCGTGGCGGTGCTGCTGCGCGACCATCCGACCCTGCACCACATCATGTTGTTCCTCGACGTCTACACCGTGGTCATCGTCGTGGAGCTGTACGCGGCCTCCGTCGTACGGCCGCACGTCCTGGACGCCTCGTCCCTGCGCATTCGCAACGCGGCCCATGTCGACCTGCGGATCCCGCTGGAGCGCATCGCGTCCGTCCGCCGAGAGACGCGCAGCACACACGAGGCGCGTCCGGACGAGCTCAACCTGGCCATCGGCGCGCAGACCACGATCACCCTCGAACTGAAGGAGACCGTAAGGCACTTCACCTTCCTGGGCCGCCGCAGGGACCTGCGCGTGATCCGTTTCCACGCGGAGGAGCCGGATCTGCTGGTACGTGAGGTGCGGGAGGCGTGGGGGGTGTGGGAGGCGCGCGAGACAGCCGCAGACCGGTGAGCGAGCCGACCGGACATGCGAGCTCACGCGGGAGCGAACAGCACCTTCGGCGCGCCCGCGCCCGCCCCCGGATCCGCCTGGGTGAGCCGCACCCGCAGCCGCTCCCCCAGCGGGAGTCTGCCCGCGCCCTCGATGCGGGCGACCACGGCCGGCGACTCCAACTGGACGGTTCCGACGGCTGGTTCACGTTCCTGTACGTCCACCACGGTGCCGTCGAAGACTTCGCCGACCTGGTCCTTGAGCAGCGCCGCCTCCACGATGTCCAGGCAAGCGCGCTCGACCGCGCTCGCGCGCCGGGTGCCCTCGGCCATCTGTCCGGGAACGTCGTCGAGGGCGGCCAGGACCCACTCGGGCGGAACGGCGTCCGCGGCCGCCGCCAGACAGAGTTCGGTGGCGTAGCGGTCGACGAGGCGGCGGAGCGGGGCCGTGCAGTGGGCGTAGGGCGCGGCGACGGCGGAGTGCGTGGTGATGACGGGGGTCCTGCCGCCGCGGAAGACGGTGTAGCCCGCACCGCGCAGCAGCGTCGTGCACTCCTGGAGGAAGGCCGCGTGGCGGGACCGCTTCGGGTCGAGCGAGCGGATCAGCTGGGCGTATGACACGTGGTGCGGCCAGTCGATGCGCAGCGCCCGCGCGGTACGGCGCAGCCGGCCGACCGCGCCGTCGGGGGCGGCCGGGAGCGTACGCAGGACGCCGGTGCCGTACGCGAGCATCAGCTCGGCCGCGGCCATGCCCGTGAGG
This sequence comes from Streptomyces sporangiiformans, assembly GCF_005768555.2. Lineage (GTDB taxonomy): Bacteria > Actinomycetota > Actinomycetes > Streptomycetales > Streptomycetaceae > Streptomyces > Streptomyces sporangiiformans. The sequence goes on along the minus strand of NZ_VCHX02000166.1, from coordinate 8,276 downwards.
AGGGAGATCTGGGCGTTCCAGCCCTCGACCGGGCGTGGGGCCCGGTAGGCGAGTGCGTAGGTGTGGTCGCTCTGGATGATCTCCTGCTCGGGGACGTTGAGGGAGATGCCGCCGCGCTCGATCTCGAGCTGTTCGCGCAGGCGCCCGATGTCCTTGAGGAGAGCGAGCGGTTCCTCGGCGGTGCGGGTGTCGATCTGTTTCTGTACGCCTTCGTAGTCGAGCTTGGCGCGGCTGCGGACGAGGGCCCGGCGTACGTCGGTGGTGTGCACGCGGCCGTCCCGGTCCAGGTCGATCGTCCACAGCACGGCCGGGCAGGTCTGGCCCGGGAGCAGACTCGCGACGCCCTCGCTCAGCGCGGGCGGATGCAGGGGGCTCTTCCCGTCCGGGAAGTAGAGCGTGGTGACGCGGCGGTGGGTCTCGGCGTCGAGGGCCGAGCCGGGGGCGACGAAGGTGGCGACGTCGGCGATGGCGTACCGCACCCGGTAGCCGGTCGGACTGTGGCCCAGGTGCATCGCCTGGTCGAGGTCGGTGGAGGTGGGTGGGTCGATGGTGAACAGGGGGATGTCCGTCGCGTCGTACGTCGGCAGCGTCGGCTCGTGAGCGGCTCGCTCCGCCTCGGCGAGCACGTCGGGCGGAAAGCCCTCGGGCACACCGAGCTCGGTTCGCAGTGCGCGCAGGGCGGCCCGCAGGGGGGCCTCGGCTGCGGCGGTCACGCGGATGTGGCGGCGGGGCATGGATCGAGCGTAGGGCGGGGGCGGTCGGGCGGCACCCCGTACGACGGCTGGTGCGGGCACACCTACGACGAGTGGTGCGGGCACCCCGTACGCGAACCGGTGCGGGCAGCACCCGTACGCTGACGCGTGCCCCTCGTACGTACTGAAGGAGAACCGCCGTGCTCGTGCTGCTGCCGCCGTCCGAAGGAAAGGCACCCTCCGGGCGGGGCGCGCCGCTGAAGCCGGAGTCGTTGTCGCTGCCGGGGCTCGCCGAGGCGCGCCAGGCGGTTCTGGACGAATTGGTCGAGCTGTGCGCCGGCGACGAGGAGAAGGCGCGCGAGGTGCTCGGGCTGAGCGAGGGCCTGCGGGCCGAGGTCGCCAAGAACGCGGAGCTGCGGACCGCGGGGACGCGGCCCGCCGGGGAGATCTACACGGGCGTGCTGTACGACGCGCTGGATCTGGCCTCGCTCGACGCGGCGGCGAAGCGGCGGGCGGCACGGTCGCTGCTCGTCTTCTCGGGGCTGTGGGGCGCGGTCCGGGTGACGGACCGGATCCCCTCCTACCGCTGCTCGATGGGCGTGAAGCTGCCGGGGCTGGGGGCGCTGGGTGCGCACTGGCGTACGCCGATGGCTTCCGTGCTGCCCGAGGCGGCCGGTGACCGGCTCGTGCTCGATCTGCGCTCCTCCGCGTACGCGGCGGCGTGGAAGCCGAAGGGCGAGCTCGCGGGGCGTACGGCGAGCGTGCGGGTGCTGCACTCGCAGGTGGTCGACGGGGTCGAGAAGCGGTCCGTCGTCAGCCACTTCAACAAGGCGACGAAGGGGAGGATCGTGCGGAGCCTGCTGACGGCGGGGGCCTCGCCCAAGGATCCGGCGGAGCTGGTGGAGGCGTTGCGGGACCTCGGGTACGCGGTGGAGGCCCAGGCGCCGGGGCGGGCGGGGAAGGCCTGGGCGCTGGATGTGATCGTGACAGAGATCCACTGACATACCCGCGCATCGCACATCGCACATCACAGGGCATTGCAGCATGCGCAACGCCCTTTGCGCATGCTGCCGCTCATGGGCAGGATGACGACATGACTTCGCCCCCGCCCTCCTCTTCGCCTTCCTCCCCACCCTCCTCCGAGCCGCCCTCGTCGTCCCTGCTGGATCTCGCACCCGTCATCCCCGTGGTCGTCGTCGAGGACGTCGCCGACGCCGTGCCGTTGGCGCGGGCCCTGGTCGCGGGCGGGCTGCCCGCGATCGAGGTGACCCTGCGGACGCCGGCGGCGCTGGAGGCGATCCGGGCCATCACGGACGAGGTGCCGGAGGCGCTGGTCGGGGCGGGCACGGTGATCTCGCCGCGAAACGTGACGGACGTGCTGGAGGCTGGGGCCCGCTTTCTGGTGAGCCCGGGCTGGACCGACGTACTCCTCGACGCGATGAAGGCGTCCGGGCTGCCGTTCCTGCCGGGCGTCTCGACGACCTCGGAGGTCGTGGCGCTGCTGGAGCGTGAGGTGCGGGAGATGAAGTTCTTCCCGGCGGGGGCCGCGGGCGGTACGGCCTACCTCAAGTCCCTGGCCGGGCCGTTGCCGCAGGCCCGGTTCTGTCCGACCGGGGGAATCGGCCCGGCGAACGCGCCGGAGTATCTGGCACTGCCCAACGTGGGGTGTGTGGGCGGTACGTGGATGCTGCCGGAGGACGCGGTCGCGGCGAAGGACTGGACACGGGTGGAGACGCTGGCGCGGGAGGCGGCGGGCCTGCGGCGGTAGCCGACGGGCGGCACCGGCGGGCGGCACCGGCGGGCGACACCGGCGGCTACAGCCGCTTCACCGCAGGTGAGACGTGTCGTTGAGCAGCCGCAGGCTCGCGTTGCCGTCCGCGTAGTACGCGATCACCGAGAGCGAGGCCGCCGACAGCTCCATCCGGAACAGGGACTCCGGCGGTGCGCCGAGGGCCAGCCGTACGAGGGTCTTGATGGGCGTGACGTGCGAGACGACGAGCACGGTGCGGCCGGTGTGGGTGGCGATCAGAGTGTCCCGGGCCGTGGCCACGCGCCGGGCCACGGCCTCGAAGCTCTCGCCGCCGCCGGTGGGTTCGGCCTCCGCCGAGCCCAGCCACGCGGTCAGGTCCTCCGCGTACCGCTCCCGCACCTCACCGAAGGTGAGGCCTTCCCACGCCCCGAAGTCCGTCTCCCGCAACCCGTCCTCGACGCGCACGTCCAGCCCGAGCCGCGCGGCAATGATCCCCGCGGTCTCGCGACAGCGCGCCAGGGGCGACGACACGATGTCCTGTACGGTGCCGCGCGCCATGAGCGCCCCCGCGACCCGCTCGGCCTGCGTCCGCCCCGCCTCCGACAGCCCCGGATCACTCCCACCGCTCCCGGAGAACCGCTTCTGCGGCGTCAGCGGTGTCTCCCCGTGCCTCAGCAGTACGAGTGTCGCGGGCACCCCGAGGTCGGGAGCGGCGGCGACCGCCGCCACGTTCCGCGCGGCCCGCACATCGGCATCGGCCTTCGCCACCGACTCTGCCGACTCTGCCGACTCCGCCGAAGCCTCCGCCGAGGCCGCCGGCTCCGCCGAAGAACGCGACGCCGACCACTGCTCCCCCCGCTTCCCCGCGTCCATCGCCTCGTTGGCGAGACGGTCCGCGTGCTTGTTCTGTGCGCGGGGGATCCACTCGTATGTGACCCGGTCCGGCGGGAACACCCGGCTCGCCTCGGCCGCGAGCGGCCTGATGCCGGGGTGCTTGACCTGCCAGCGGCCCGACATCTGCTCCACTACGAGCTTGGAGTCCATACGGACGCGGACCGAAGCCGAGGGGTCCAGCTCCCGGGCCGCGCGCAGGCCCGCCAGCAGCCCCCGGTACTCCGCGACGTTGTTCGTCGCGATCCCGATGTACTCCGCCACCTCGGCCAGCGGCTGTCCCGTCGCCGCGTCGATGACGACGGCGCCGTAGCCCGCGGGCCCCGGGTTGCCCCGGGAACCGCCGTCGGCCTCGACGATGAACTCGCGCAAGGCGCAGGCTCCTAGATGCCGGACTCGGCGGTGCGAACGAGGATGCGGCGGCAGTTCTCGCAGCGCAGCACCGTGTCCGGGGCGGCCGCCTTCACGTCGTTCACCTCGGTGATGTTGAGCTCCAGGCGGCAGCCTTCGCAACGCCGCTGGTAGAGCCGGGCCGCGCCGACGCCGCCCTGCTGCTCGCGCAGCTTGTCGTAGAGCTTCAGCAGGTCGGCGGGGACGGAGCCCGCGATGACCTCGCGCTCCTTCGTCGCCGACGCCGCCTCGCCGTCGAGGGTCTCGTACGCCGCGTCCCGCCGGGCCGTCGCGTCGTCGATCTTCGACTGGACGGAGGAGACCCGCTCGGTCAGCTCGTTCACCCGCTCCTGCGCGGACTCGCGGCGCTCCATGACCTCCAGCACGACGTCCTCCAGGTCGCCCTGCCGCTTGGCGAGGGAAGCGATCTCGTGCTGGAGGTTCTCGAGGTCCTTGGGGGAGGTGACGGCACCGGAGTCGAGGCGCTGCTGGTCGCGGGCCGCACGCTGGCGGACCTGGTCGACGTCCTGCTCGGCCTTCGTCTGCTCGCGGGCGCAGTCGCTCTCCTCGGTCTGCGCGGCCACGAGCAGGTCGCGCAGTTGCGTGAGGTCCTTGTTCAGCGACTCGATCTCGGCGTGCTCGGGCAGCGACTTCCGCTTGTGCGCCAGCTGCTGCAGGCGTACGTCGAGGGCCTGGACGTCGAGGAGTCGGATCTGGTCGGCGGGCGCAGCGTTCAGTTGGGGGCTCCAAGTGAAGGGGAGTGGGTTGTCCAGGGGTCGGTGACCGTCTTCGAGACGTGGACGCGAAGTCCCCATCCGTTGCGGTCGGAGATCTCGTCGAGCTGGGCGGCGGCCAGCTCGCACCAGGGCCACTCGGTGGCCCAGTGCGCCGCGTCGAGCAGCGCGAGAGGACTGTGCTCGCGGGCCTCGGACGCAGGGTGGTGGCGCAGGTCCGCGGTGAGGAAGGCGTCGACGCCCGCGGCGCGCACGTCGTCGAAGAGGCTGTCGCCGGAGCCGCCGCTGACCACGACGGTCCGTACGAGCGCCTCGGGGTCGCCCGCTACACGGATGCCCTGCGCGGTGGCGGGCAGCCGCTCGGCGGCGCGCGCCGCCAGCTCGCGGACGGTCAGCGGGTGGTCGAGCTCGCAGACCCGGCCGAGGCCCCGGCGGCCGTCGGAGTCGGCCGGGTCCGGCACGAGGGGGCGTACGACGCGCAGGTCCAGGGCGCCCGCGAGGGCGTCGCTGACTCCCGGGTCCGCGCGGTCGGCGTTCGTGTGGGCGACGTGCAGCGCGATGTCGTTCTTGATGAGGGAGTGGACCGCCCGGCCCTTGAAGGTCGAGGCCGCCACCGTCGTCGTACCGCGCAGGTAGAGCGGGTGGTGGGTGACCAGCAGGTCGGCGTCCAGCTTCACCGCCTCGTCCACGATCGACTGGACGGGGTCGACGGCGAACAGTACGCGCGTGACCTCCTGGTCCGGGTCTCCGCAGACGGTGCCGACCGCGTCCCACGACTCTGCCCTCTCGGGAGGCCAGAGGGCGTCGAGGGCGGCGATGACTTCAGACAGACGGGGCACGAAAGAAAGGCTACCCGCCTCTCCTTCGTGCCCCGTCGGCCGCGGTTCACTTCACGAGGTGACCGCGCAGATCGTCCAGTACCCGGTCCGCCGCCGTGACCCCGAGACCCAGGTACCAGGTCTCGTCCGGTACGTCCTTGGCCTGGCCGTTCTTCACCGCGCCGAGCTTCTTCCAGAGCGGGTTGTCCTCGGCGCTCGCGCGGTCCGTCTTCTTGGCGTCGCCGTAGACGCCGGTGAAGATCCAGTCGGCGTCGGCCTCGTCGATCTTCTCCGGGCTGATCTCCGCGGCGAGGTCGTTGATCTGCTGGTTCTTGGGCCGCGGGATGCCGGCGTCGTCGAGGATCGTGCCGATGAAGGACGCCTTCGCGTAGAGGCGGATGACGCCCGGCATGTAGCGGAGCATGGTGACGGTGGGCTTGTCGGAGCCCAGTTCGCCGCCGAGGGCCTTGGCCTTCTTCTCGTACGCGGCGAGCTTGTTCTTCGCCTCGGCGGTCTTGTCGAGCGCGGCGGCGTTGAGGAGGTAGTTCTCCTTCCAGGTGAAGCCCGGGCGGATGGAGAACACGGTGGGGGCGATCTGGGAGAGCTGCGGGTAGAGCTTGGCGGCGCGCAGCTCGCTGCCGAGGATCAGGTCGGGCTTGAGGGCCGCGATCGCTTCCAGGTTGAGGGCGTTGATGGTGCCGACGTTCTTGGGGCTGCCCGCGTCCTTCTTCAGGTACGAGGGGAGGGCGACCGAGCCCTCGGTGGGCGCGTAGCCGACGGGCTTGACGCCAAGCGACACGACGTTGTCGAGCTCGCCGACGTCGAGGACGATGACGCGCTTGGGCTGGGACTTCAGCTCCGTCTCGCCCCTGGCGTGCTTGATCGTGCGCGGGAACTCCCCGGCCTTCGCCGTGGTGCCCATTCTGGCCGTCTCCTCGGCCGCCTTCGCGAAGTCCTCGCCGCCCTGGGCAACGGACTTGCTGCCACTGCCGTTGTCGGACTTCCCGGAACCGGAAGCGGAGCCGGAATCACTGTCGCCGGATCCGCAGGCCGCGAGCGAGAGCGCTGCGGCCATGGCGAGGGCGACGGCGGCAAAGCCACGGCGTCGAAGGGACATCAGCACACACTCCACAGGTTCGGGCTCAGGCGCCACACAGGCTGCACTTAGGTGAGCCTCACCTTAAACCGCCGAATCATGCACAGCACACCAACCCCCTTTCCCTCAGCGGAATCAGCACACGGCCACCCTTATGTGTGAAGCGGCTGCCCGTCGGTCCCTCATCTGTGCGTACGAAACTAACTTCGTCACTGGAGGTGACCCACGATGACGCTCTGTGCTTATCCCGAGCTCTCGGCTGCGTCCGAGCCGGGGGTATCGGCATCGTCCGCCGAGAACCGGAACGAGTGGACTGCGCGGGCAGGATGCGTGATCACAGCTGACGGGTCCTACGCGGCGCGCCTGGCCCGGGACGGCGATTACTGGTTCCCCGAGCGATGGACGCTGGACGGCCCCGAGCCGTACGCCGTGCCGCTGCCGGGCAACCAGCCGGAGGAGCCCGGCACGGAGGTGCTGCCGATGGCGGACGGGCGGGTCCTCATCCACCGGGTGACGGACGGGCGGCACACGTTCTCACTGCTGTACCCGACCGGCCCGGGCACGGGTGAGGTGCCGCTCGGCGCGGTGGAATGCCCGGCCGGGACAACGGAGTTGCGGCTGCTGCCGCCCGCCCCCGGCGGCTCGCGCGCGTACGCCCTTGCCGTGGGCCGGAGTTCGACCGCCGTGTGGCAGGTGGCGGGCGGCGCCTTCGGGCCCGAGCACCTCGCCGAGGTGCCGGGCCGCTGCTCGGGAGGGGCATGGCTGGGCGGCGAGGACCGACTGCTCGCCCTGGACCGGGAGTTGGACGGCCGGACCAAGGCGGTGGTGGTCGACCTGGGGCGTGGGGGCGAGGTGTCACCTCTGCTGCAGATCTCGGAGGAGAGCGACGACCGGCTGCTGCTCGCGGACGCCGACAGCGGTCTGCTGCTGATCCGCTCGGACGCGCCGTCACCTGGCCAAGCCCGGCTCGGCTGGGGGGTGCTGGGGAGCATGCTTCCGGTGCGCTTCCCGGAATGCCTGCGGTTGGCCGCGCCCGGGTCACCGGACGGCCAGGGGAGCGGGGCCGGCGCCCCCCTCACGGTGACGCCGTTCGCCATCCAGCCGGGTCAGGTGCTGACGCCGGAGAGCTGCGCTGTGGCGTTGCGGATCGACGGCCCGTCCGGCACCTGGCTCGGGGTGTGGCGGCCCGCCGAGCGACAGGTCCGCCAACTTCGCGCGCCCGAAGGGTGGTTGACCGGCTCCGGGCTGTGGACCAAGAACGGCGCTCTCCATCTGCCGTACGCGACGAAGGCGATGCCGTGCGGCGTGGCACGGGTGGTGGCGCCCGCGGGGGCTGGGGCGGATGCGGGGTCGGGGAATCCGGGTCCGGCGAATGCGGGTCCAGCGAACACGCTCCGGGAAAATGCGAGCCCGGCGGTTCCGGCACCGGCGGTCACGGATCCTCCGGAGTCCGCACCGGCGCACGAGGCTCGCCCATCGGCCCGTCCGGTGCCGTTGCAGAAGGCGCCGTTCACGGGACGGATGGTCGCGAGCGCCTTCGCGGGACGCCGGTTGGCGCAGGCCTCCGGCACCGGCACAAGACCCTCCGGGGAAGTGACTGCCGAGTAGCCCCACCACCTCTCATCGGCCGAAAGTCCGTTGTTAGACTCGCCCGCGCTGTACGAAGGATCTTGTCGACGGGGTGAACTTCCACATGAACGACGCAAACCACAGGGAGACGACGGCCACCGACCCGCGTGTGGCGGTCAACGACCCCCGCGCGGCGGCAAGCGGCCCGCGGGGAGCGGCCGCCGACCCGCGGGCGGCGGTGGCTCAGGCCGCCGACGACGGCCGTGGCCGGCACCGGGGGCCCGTCTCCGCGCGGGACGACGAGTCGACCCCTCGCGGCCGGCACCGCAAGCCCGC
>NZ_VCHX02000157.1 GCF_005768555.2 Streptomyces sporangiiformans | reverse complement strand
GCACCCCGGCGCCCGCGGAGCTGGCTCGCATGGCGCGCGCCGAACTCGCCGGCGCGGCTCGCGTCGCCCGCTGGGCCGACGCCGCCCTGAGCCCCGGCCGGGACCGCGACGGCGCCACATCCGACGGCAAGGGCACCCTCTCCGACGCGACCGCCGAACGGGCCGCCACGGAGCTGGCCCTGACTCCGGTTCAGGTCCGCGAGGACTGGGACACCGCGCGGCTCGCGGGCCTCATCGAGGTGCACGGCGACAGCGCGCGCCCGGGCTGGCGGCTGCGTGCCTGGGACCGCGACGACAGCGCCGTACTACGCGGCTGGGTCGCCCTGTTCGACGCCTGGTCGATCGCGCACTCCGGTCCGGACGGCCGCGAGCCCGCCGCCGTCGGCGAGGTCGTCTCGGCCATGCCCCAGGTCCTCTCCTTCCTCCAGCTCTCCGCGGGCCCCGTCCCCGTCGCACAACTCCTCGACCTGCTCGAACAGCGCGTCACGGAGCTGCGCACCGAGCGCTGCGAAATCCCCTACGGACCGCAGCCCGAACCCGTCGAGGACCAGGCCGAGGACACTCCGCTGGCCCCCCTGCTCGACTGGGCCCTGCACGCCCTCGCCGCCGTGGGCGCCCTCACCTGCGCCGACGGCCAGGCCACGCTCACCCCGCTCGGCAGCTGGGCCGTCTGGGTCAAGCTGGAGCAGATCTGCGTCGCCGCACAGAGCCCTGCCGGGAACATCGAGCAGGCCGCCGAGGACATGCTCCGCGGCTGCGCCCAGCTCCGCCCGAACGCGGCCCGCGCCGAGTACCGGGCCTGGCTCGCCGCCCGCCCTGTCGGCAGCGCCGTCACCGAGCTCCTCGACGCGGCGCGCGGTGAGGACGCTCTCCTGCGCGGACTCGCCTTCGAAGCGCTGCGTGTCGTCGGCGCACCCGCCGAGCCGGACGTGCGCGCTGTGGTGGACGAGACCCACCTGCGCCCGTACGCCCTGCTCTGGCTCGCCGAGCACGACGGCCACGACCCCGAGGACGCCCACGAGGTGCTCACGCGCGACGAGGCCACCTGGCTGTGGGTCGACACCGCCGCGGCGGTCGCCGACCACGGCGAAGCCCCGCTCCTCGTACGGCACTTGGAGTCCGCGGTGCAGCCCACTGTGCCCGCCCTGCTCGACGAGGTGCGCGCGATCGGGCACCCCCGCACCGTGCAGGTCCTGGTCGCCCTCGCCGCCGCACACCCCGACCCGGCCCTGGCCAAGGCCGTACGCCGCGCCGCCTTCCAGGTACACACCGGAGGCAGTTAGGGCGCCTGTCCGGCGGATCAGGGCCGGACAGGGCCTAGGGGGCGCTTATCTCCGGGGCGTACGTGCCGAAGCTCCAGATGTTGCCCTCGATGTCCCGGGCCATGTAGTCCCGCGAGCCGTACTCCTGGTCCGTGGGCGCCATGAGGATCTCCGCCCCGTGGTCCACGGCCTGCTGGTGATGCGCGTCCACGTCGTCCACGACGATGTACACCCCCGCCGGGCCCGCGCCCTTCATCGCCTCGTCGAAGCGGCCGCCGCGGCCCCGGGAGCCGAGCATCACCGCGCCATTGCCCTGCACCAGCTCCGCGTGCAGCACCAAGCCGTCCTCGCCCTCGTACACCGACGCCTCACTGAACCCGAAGGCCTCCGTGAGCTGCCTGATCGCGGCCTTCGCGTCCGCGTACAGCAGCGTGGGGTAGATGCTCGGGCGTCCGCCTTCCATGCCTGTCACACCAACCACTTCCCGTCGTTTCGTCGGAAGAATGTGACCTGCTCCACAGTGTTGCACCCGGCACCGACAACGCCTCCCGAGCCGACCGACCCATGCTCGCCCGGGCTACGAACTCCTGAGTCGTGAAGGTGACGTAGAACATCCGTACGCAGAAAAAGTGCTTGCATGGCGCCGTTAGACTTGGCCCATGGCCATTCTCCTCGCGCACTAGACGGCGTGAACGACCTCAGCCGCCCACCCCGTCATCGACCCTGCCCTGGAGTCTGTCCGTGATCTCCGCCTCCGGTATCGAGCTGCGCGCCGGTGCCCGTGTCCTCATCGAGTCCGCCACCTTCCGTATCGCCAAGGGCGACCGCATCGGCCTGGTCGGCCGCAACGGCGCCGGCAAGACGACCCTCACGAAGGTCCTCGCAGGCGAGGGCATCCCCGCCGCGGGCAGTGTGACGCGCTCCGGCGAAGTCGGCTACCTCCCGCAGGACCCGCGCACCGGCGACCTCGACATGCTCGCCCGTGACCGCATCTTGTCCGCGCGCGGCCTGGACACCCTGATCCGCAAGATGCGTGACAACGAGCAGCGCATCGCGAACGGCCAGGGTGCCACCCGGGACAAGGCGCTCAAGCAGTACGAGCGGCAGGAGACCGAGTTCCTCACCAAGGGCGGGTACTCCGCCGAGGCCGAGGCCGCCACCATCGCCGCCGCGCTCAATCTGCCCGACCGGGTGCTCGGGCAGCCCCTGCACACCCTCTCCGGCGGTCAGCGCCGTCGCATCGAGCTGGCCCGCATCCTCTTCTCGGACGCGGACACGCTGCTCCTCGACGAGCCGACGAACCACCTCGACGCCGACTCGATCGTCTGGCTGCGCGACTACCTGAAGACCTACCGCGGCGGCTTCATCGTGATCTCCCACGACGTCGACCTCGTCGAGACGGTCGTCAACAAGGTGTTCTACCTGGACGCCAACCGCTCCCAGATCGACGTCTACAACATGGGCTGGAAGCTCTACCAGCAGCAGCGCGAGGCCGACGAGAAGCGCCGCAAGCGTGAGCGGCAGAACGCCGAGAAGAAGGCCTCGGCGCTCCACTCGCAGGCCGACAAGATGCGTGCCAAGGCCACGAAGACCGTCGCCGCGCAGAACATGGCCCGCCGCGCGGACAAGCTGCTGGCCGGCCTGGAGGCCGAGCGCAAGTCCGACAAGGTGGCCAAGCTCCGCTTCCCCGAGCCCGCGCCCTGCGGCAAGACACCGCTCACCGCCGAGGGCCTGTCGAAGTCGTACGGCTCCCTGGAGATCTTCACCGACGTCGACCTGGCCATCGACAAGGGTTCGCGCGTCGTCATCCTGGGCCTCAACGGCGCGGGCAAGACGACCCTGTTGAGGCTCCTCGGCGGCGTGGAGAAGCCCGACACCGGCCAGGTCATGGAGGGCCACGGGCTCAAGCTCGGCTACTACGCGCAGGAGCACGAGACCCTCGATCCCGACCGTACGGTCCTGGAGAACATGCGCTCGGCCGCGCCTGACATGGACCTCGTCGCGGTCCGCAAGGTGCTCGGCTCGTTCCTCTTCTCCGGCGACGACGTCGACAAGCCGGCCCGGGTCCTGTCGGGCGGCGAGAAGACCCGGCTCGCGCTCGCCACCCTCGTGGTGTCGTCCGCGAACGTCCTCCTCCTCGACGAGCCGACGAACAACCTCGACCCGGCCAGCCGCGAGGAGATCCTCGGCGCGCTGCGCACCTACAAGGGCGCCGTCGTGCTCGTCACCCACGACGAAGGCGCGGTCGACGCACTCCAGCCGGAGCGGATCATCCTGCTGCCCGACGGCGTCGAGGACCTGTGGGGCGCGGACTACGCCGACCTGGTGGCGCTTGCCTGAGGCCGTCGCCTCGGCCCGGAGCGGGGGCGGCGGTGCTTGATCGAAGAATGATCAACTCCATATGGATCATTCGGCTCATCCGTGATCCATCATCTGTGTGAGATCTCCTCGTACTGAGGTGTGTCCTACATCGATTTCGCGGACGAGTTCTCACTTTCCGACGGCTCGGCCACATCGCGCCGCTGACCTGGACCTTCGTCGATGAACCCGTTCGGCGGAACGAACACGGACACCCGGAATTCGAGATTCCGCTCATGGCTACGGGCTACCGCGGCACAAACCTTGTTTCACGGACCTTGCCGAATGGGTGGCCAGGAAGCTCTTGAGGGGTGATCATGAGAAGTCCAGAGCGCACTTCCCATGAGGAGGCACGGGTGGCCGAGACTCTGAAGAAGGGCAGCCGGGTGACCGGCGCCGCGCGCGACAAGCTCGCGGCAGACCTGAAGAAGAAGTACGACTCCGGTGCGAGTATCCGGGCGCTGGCCGAGGAGACCGGCCGCTCGTATGGATTCGTCCACCGGATGCTCAGCGAGTCGGGTGTCACGCTTCGAGGGCGTGGCGGAGCGACGCGGGGCAAGAAGGCCGCGTCGGCCTGACACCAGGGCGGCTCATCATTCCTCGATGGTGACCACCCGGTCGGTCGGGCGATCGGTCGGGTGGTTACTGTGCAGTCACTTATGGGTGCTGGTGTCCTCACACCGCACCCACTCTGACCGCACCCATCGGAGGCGCCCCATGGCTTCGCTCGACCCGGTACTCGACAAGGACGGCGTACGGCTCACCGTCGACGAGACGATCGCCACGGTGACGCTGACCAACCCGGCCAAGCGCAACGCGCAGAGCCCCGCTCTGTGGCGGGCGTTGACCGAGGCCGGTCAGCTACTGCCGGGCACCGTTCGTGTCGTCGTGCTGCGCGCCGAGGGCAAGTCCTTCTCCGCGGGGCTCGACCGGCGGGCGTTCACGCCCGAGGGCTTCGACGGCGAGCCGTCGTTCATCGATCTGGCGCGCGGTTCGGACACCGAGCTCGACGCGACGATCGCCGAATACCAGGAGGGTTTCACCTGGTGGCGGCGGAGCGACATCGTGTCCATCGCCGCCGTCCAGGGACATGCGATCGGGGCCGGCTTCCAGCTTGCCCTCGCCTGTGATCTGCGCGTTGTCGCGGACGACGTGCAGTTCGCCATGCGCGAGACCAGCCTGGGCCTGGTCCCCGACCTCACGGGTACGCATCCGCTGGTGGGGCTGGTCGGTTACGCCCGCGCGCTCGAAATCTGCGCGACGGGACGCTTCATCCAGGCCGAGGAGGCCGTGAGCACCGGCCTCGCGAACCTCGCCGTACCCGCCGACCAGCTCGACGACGCCGTACGCGACCTGGCCTCGGTGCTGCTGGCCGCGCCGCGGGATGCCGTGATCGAGACGAAGGCGTTGCTGCGCGGGGCGCAGGATCGGACGTACGAGGAGCAGCGGGTCGCCGAGCGTGCCGCTCAGGCGCGGCGGCTGCGGGATCTGGCGGGCGTGGGCGACTGACGCTCCGCGAAAGGGGCCGGGAAGGGCTCTGTGGGGCTGGGGAGGTATTACGGCTGCGGGGCGGTTGTGGCTGGTCGCGCAGTTCCCCGCGCCCCTGAAGGGGCGCTTACCTCTGTGACCAGTACGGCCACCGTCGGGTGGTCCGGTAGTGCCTCGCTCGCTGCCGCGCGGACCTCGCGGGCCACGTCCACTGTTCGCCGGTCCGCGCGCACCGCGATCTCCACGCGGACGTGGCGGCGCGGCAGCGCGGCGTCGGCCGAGTACTCCGTGATGTGCACCGGGCGAGCCAGGCCGCCGAGTGCGCCGGTCAGCCGGGTCACGCCCGGGACGGCCAGGGCGGCGGCTGCCACGCGGGACTCGTCGTCGTCCGGCTCCGGCTCCGTGCCCGGCCCCGGTTCCGGCTCCTCGGGGTGCTGTAGCCCATTGGGGCGTACGTCGGTCTCGTCCTCCTCCAGCAACCCCGTCACCCGCAGATCCACCTCGGTGACCGTCAGCCCGAGCCGCTCCGTCGCCGCCGCGGCGAGGGCCGCGCGCAGGACGGCCGCGAGCGACGGGAGGGGGTCGGCGCTCGCGAGGGTGGCCTCGAACTCGCCGCTGATCCGCAGCGGCCCCGGCGGCAGCGCGCTCGGCGGAGGCGGTACGGCGGCCACTTGGGTCTGCTCCGGGTCGGCGAGCCCGAGCCGTAGCGCGCCCAGGCGCACGCCCGGCACGTCGCGCGCCGCGCGGCGCAGGAACGAGTCCGCCGCCGATTCCGTCAGCCAGGCACCGTCCTGTGGCCCGCCCAGGGGCAGGAGTCTGCCGAGGCCGAGCTGATGTCGTACTGCCCGGGTCCACTGATCCGCCGTCATTCCTCCAGCCTGCCGCATCACAGGCTGCGCGGCCGTGCAACCACACTTAATGTGAGGGAAGGAGTACAAGCCGGAAGGGACGCATGGCGATGACCGAAGCGACGCAGCGGAACCGGACGGAGAACCCCGAGCGCGAGAAAGACGCGCCGGATGTACGGGCCCGCAGGCCCAGTGTGACCAAGCGCGGTGGAGGCGACCCGGCATCCCGGGGACGTACGACCATCGCGGACGGAGTAGTGGAGAAGATCGCCGGGCTCGCGGCCCGCGATGTGCTCGGGGTGCATGCGATGGGCAGCGGGCTCTCGCGCACCTTCGGAGCGGTGAGGGACCGAGTACCGGGCGGCACGAAGTCCGTGACCCGGGGTGTGAAGGCCGAGGTCGGCGAGGTGCAGACAGCGCTCGACCTGGAGATCGTCGTCGACTACGGCGTCTCGATCACCGAGGTCGCCGGTGCCGTGCGCGAGAACGTCATCTCGGCCGTCGAACGCATGACGGGCCTCGAGGTCGTCGAGGTCAACATCGCGGTCAGCGATGTCAAGCTGCCGGAAGAAGAGGAAGAGGAAGAGGAGACCCGGCTCCAATAACATCAGCCATTTTTGACGCGCAGAGGAGCGCAGCATGAGCATGGCCGCGATCGGCATGATCGCCGGAATGGCCCTGGGATTCGCCGGATACTTCGGCGGGTTCGGTGCCTTCGTCCTGGTGGCGGCTCTCGGCGCCATCGGCTTCGTGGTCGGCCGGTTCCTTGAGGGCGACTGGGAACTCGGGGACTTCTTCCGTACCCGTGGCGACTTCCGTACCCGTCGCGACCGGCAGCGGTGACACCGTGCCCGATGAGCGCGTCCGGGCCGCCGCGCCCACCCGGCCCGGCGATCCCGTCGATCCAGGCAGGAGGGTCGCAGCGGCCGAGCGCGGCGCGACCCGGATCGCCGACCGGGTCGTGGCGAAGATCGCCTCGCGCGCGGCGCGCGAGGCCCTTGTCGTGCTGCCTCCGGACGCCGGGCCTCCGCACGCCACGGTCGTCGTGCGCCACGACACTGCCCGCGTCCGGGTCAGCCTCGAACTCGACTACCCCTCCGACATCGGCGGTCAGTGCGCCGCCGTGCGTCGCCAGGTCGCCCGGCGGGTAAAGATGCTGGCGGGAATGGATGTGCCGGAGGTCACCGTCCAGGTGGAGCGGCTGCACTCGATGCAGTCCCGCGGTGCGGCACAGGGGAGGACGCAATGAGCGAGTCCCAGGGCCCCGAGGGCACCCAGCAGTTGCCTGTCATGGAGAAGGGGGCCGACAACGAACTCGGCCAGTCCGCGTCCTCGGCGGCGTACGAACCGCTGCCGACCGCCGACGCAGGGGAACACGGCGACGGCCGCTTCTGGTCGGCGCGCCGCATCCCCGCGGGCATCCTCGCCCTGCTGACCCTGGCCGGCGTGGGCCTCCTGCTGTACGACGTCGCCGCCGTGCGCGCGGACCGGGACGCCATGGCATGGCGCAAGACCCTGGCCCGGGAGCTCGCCGAGCGGCCCCTCGACGACACATGGGTGCTCGTCGGCGCCGGGGTCGCGACGGCCCTCGGCGTCTGGCTGCTCGTGCTCGCCGTGACGCCCGGACTGCGCGATGTGCTGCCGATGCGCCGCGCCCACCCCGACGTACGAGCCGGTCTGCACCGCGGCGCGGCCGCCATGGTGCTGCGCGACCGGGCCATCGAGGTCTCCGGCGTGCGCTCGGTACGCGTCCGTGTGCGGCGCAGGAAGGTCACCGTGCGCGCGGTGTCGCACTTCCGCGAACTCGACGACGTACGCGCCGACATGGACGCCACGCTCGCCGACGGCATCAGGCAGCTCGGGCTGGCCCGGCGCCCCGCCTTGTCGGTGCGGGTCGCGCGGCCGGGACGGAAGGGGTGATGGCGGTGCTGAGAATCGTGAACCGTGTCCTGCTGGGTCTCGCCGGGCTGCTCCTGCTCGTGCTCGGCGGCTCCGTGCTCGCTGTCGGCCTGGGCCTGGACCCGCCCTCGTGGTGGATCCACGACGGGGAGCGGGATGTACTGCTGAGCGACGCGGACCGGACGCGGTGGCGGGACGAGGGCTGGTGGTGGCCCACTGTCATCGCCGTACTCGCCGTCGTCGTACTGCTCGCCCTGTGGTGGCTGATCGCGGTGCTGCGCCGCCGCCGGCTCGCGGAGGTGCTCGTCGACACCGGAGACGGCGAGGGCGCGTTGCTGCGCGGGCGGGCACTGGAAGGCGTCCTTGCCGCTGAAGCGGGCGCGCTGGACGGCGTCGGGCGCGCGCAGGCGGCGCTGACCGGTCGGCGCAGCACCCCCCAGGCGCGGGTGCGGATGCGTCTGGAACCGCATGTCGACCCCGGTGACGCGCTGTACCGTCTGACGACGGAGGCGCTTACCCATGCCCGGGACTCTGCCGGACTGGCCACGCTCCCGGCGGAGGTGCGCCTGCGTGCGGTCAAGCACGGGGCCGAGCGGGTGAGTTGACCGGGATCCTTGGCGTGCTGCGTGCTGCGTGCTGCCTAGAACCCGTGCCGCGCCCCGCCGTCCACCGGCAGCATGATTCCCGTCAGATACGACGCCGCCGGTGACAGCAGGAAGGCGGCCGTGCGGCCGAACTCCTCCGGTGTGCCGTAGCGCCGCAGCGGGATGCGGGACTCGTGGGCCGCGCGCGTGGCCTCCGGGTCGGGGGAGGAGCCGTCGAGCTCGCGGACGCGGTCCGTGTCGATGCGGGACGGGAGCAGGCCGACGACGCGGATGCCACGGGGGCCGAGCTCGTCCGAGAGTGACTTGGCGAAGCCCGCCAGGCCGGGGCGCAGGCCGTTGGAGATGGTCAGGCCCGGGATCGGCTCGTGCACCGAAGCGGAGAGCACGAAGCCGATGACACCGCCCTCGTCCAGCTCCGCGGCCGCCGCGCGGGCCAGCCTGACCGCGCCCAGGAAGACGGACTCGAACGCCGACTGCCACTGTTCGTCCGTGTTGTCGGCGGCGAAGCCGGGCGCCGGGCCGCCGACGCTGATCAGGATGCCGTCGAAGCCGCCGAAGCGCTCGCGCGCGGCCGCGATCAGGCCCGTCGGGGCCGTGGGATCGGCGTTGTCCACGGCGACGCCGTGCGCGTTCGGGCCCAGTCCCGCGGCGGCCTCGGCCACCGTCTTCTCGTCACGCCCCGTTATGATCACCTTCGCGCCGTCGGCGAGGAGTTCACGCGCGGAGGCATGGCCCAGGCCGCGGGTGGCTCCGGTGACGACGTAGACACGGTCCTTCAGTCCAAGATCCATGGCCCCTATCCTGCCTCCTGGCGTCAGCTATACGGCAGCGGGTGTCGTCTCCGGTGTCTCCGGTGTCTCTGAAGCGTCCGAGGCATCCGCAGCGGCCGCCGCCGCTTCCGCCCGCTCTTGACGTTCCCGGCGGACCAGGATCAGCCAGCCCACGGGCACGCCCGCGGCGAAGAGCCACCACTGGACCGCGTACGCCATGTGAGGGCCGATGCTGCTGTGGTCGGGGTCGGGGAGCAGCTCGGGGCTGCCGCCCTTCGGCCCGGGGGCCGTCATCTCGATGTAGCCGCCGAGGACCTGCTTGCCGAGGAACTTGGCCTGCTGCTTGCTGTTGATCAGCATGACCTGCCGCTCGGGGAGGCCGCGCAGGTCCTTGATACCGCTGTCGGCGGTCGTCTCGTCGGCCATGAGCCGGCCGGTGACGGTGATCTCGCCCTTCGGGGGCGCGGGAATCTTCGGGAACTCCGTCTGCGCGCCGTTCGCGGGGATCCAGCCCCGGTTGACCATGAGCACCCGGCCGTCGTCCAGGACGAACGGGGTCAGGACGTGGAAGCCGACCTCTTCGTCGGAGTTGGTACGGCGGCGGACCACGACCTCGTGTCCGGTGTCGAAGGTGCCCTGCGCGGTCACCCTGCGGTACAGGTCGTGGTGGGGGACGGTGCGGCCCGGCGCGGTGAGGGACTCGGCGGGGGCCGGCTTCGCCGCCAGCGAGTCGGAGATCACCGTGTTCAGCGCGACCCGCTGCTCGTGGCGGTGCAGCTGCCAGAAGCCCAGCTCGATCATCGTGGGGATGAGCGCGAGCATGATGAGGGTGAGGATCACCCACTGCCGGGACAACAGGAAGCGGTACACCCCACGACCGTACAACTCGGTCATGGGGTGCCGACGGTCAGGGGGTGACTCGGAGCCGATGGGCCCACCGGCTCCGGGCCTCGGGGGCGCAGGGGGTCAGACCTTGTCGACGATTCCCACCTTCCCCTCCGCGCGGGCGCAGTGCGCCCCGCAGAACCAGCGGCCGTCGGCCTCGACCCCCTGGCCGATGATCTGGACGCGACAGTGCTCGCAGATGGGCGCCATGCGGTGGATGGCGCAGGCGAAACAGTCGAAGACGTGCACCGCGCCCTGCGCGTGCACCTCGAACGTCATGCCGTAGTCGTTCCCGCAGACCTCGCAACGTGTCATGCGCCACAGGGTGGGCCGCGGCGGTGGTGCGGGCGAGCGGTCGCCGGGCGAGTCGCCCGCCAATCACCCGTACGCCTCGTCATGCCTTCGAGGCCGGCTCCACGTCCTGAAGCAGCTGGCCGAACGCCGCCTCGTCGACCACCGGTGTCCCGAACTGGCGCGCCTTGACCGCCTTGGACGTACCGGAGTCCGGGTCGTTCGTGACGAGGAGGCTGGTGAGGCGGGACAGGCTCGTCGCGACATGCAGGCCCGCCTCGACGGCGCGGTCCTCCAAGAGCTCACGTTCGACCGACGTGTCCCCGGAGAACGCCACCCGCATGCCCTGTTTGAGAGGCCTGCCCGGTTCATATCGCCCGGGGTTGGGATAAGGGCACGCGGGCCGCTTGCGCGAGGGACGCCAACTCCCGGGCCGGTAACTGCCATAGCCCCCGCCGCTCGCCTGCCGGCCGATCGGCGGCGCGGAACGGTCCGTCCACTCCGTCAGCGGCCGACACTCCAGCAGCGGCAGTCGTACGCCGTCGCGCGCGGCGGCGTGCAGGCTCGGGCGGAACGCCTCGGCGAGTACCCGCGCGTCGTCGAGCGCGTGGTGCGCGCGCCGCTGTACGACGCCGAAGTGCGCGGCGAGGGACTCCAGTTTGTGGTTGGCCAGCGGCAGGCCCAGTTCCTTGGACAGGGCGATGGTGCACAGCCGCTGACGGACCGGTGCCTCACGCTCCGCGCGCGCGTACTCCCGCGCGATCATCGACCAGTCGAAGACGGCGTTGTGCGCGACGAGCACGCGGCCGTCGAGCCGGGTCGCGAACTCCTCGGCGATGTCCGGGAAAAGAGGCGCACCTTCGAGCGCCTCGCTCGTCAGACCGTGGATCCACACCGGGCCGGGATCCCGCTCCGGGTTCACCGTCGTGTACCAGTGGTCCTCGACCTCGCCGCGCGCGTCCAGCCGGTAAACCGCGGCCGACACTATGCGGTCGTCGCGGGCCAGGCCGGTGGTCTCCACATCGACGACCGCGTATCCCTGCGGATACGCGGCCGGCCACGGGGCTGCGGACGCTGCGGTCGTACGGTCTTCGAGCATGGTCACCGAGGATAAAGGGCCCGACTGACAGTCCTGCAGCCGGAGTCCGGGACTTGACGACAGGGCCTGGCAGACAGCGTCCGCCGGTCACCTCACGAAGTGCGCGGTGCCGCAAAGAAGTTGCCCGAAACCCTGCCGAGGTCACCTGTTGGAGTCGAGAGGCGCACCGTGGCGCGCACGCCTGTGGACCTTTCGACGACGTGAGGCAAACGTGCCGCGCGCCCAGCGGGTTACGGCCTACGAAGGAAGAAAAGCGCCCGGTGGCCGGGACTTCGCATCGTAGGGCGGGTCTCGCGGGCATTGGCGGAGACCACCAAGAAGCAAGCGCGTACCCCCGGTAATACTTGTGGGTAACAACGTCTAGCCGCAGTCCACCAGGGGTCCTACGGTGCACCCATGCCGAACCTCCCCGATGTCGTGCTGTGGTCGATACCCGCGTTTGTACTGCTCACCGTCATCGAGATGGTGAGCGTCCGGATCCATCCGGACGAGGATGCCGCGGGGTACGAGACGAAGGACTCCCTGACGAGTGTGGGCATGGGGCTCGGCAGTCTGGCCTTCGACTTTCTGTGGAAGATCCCGATCGTCGCCCTCTACACGGGGATCTACGCGCTGACACCGCTGCGCGTGCCCGTCCTGTGGTGGACCGTGCCGCTCATGCTGCTCGCGCAGGACTTCTTCTACTACTGGTCGCACCGCGGGCATCACGTGATCCGGATCCTCTGGGCCTGCCATGTGGTGCACCACTCCAGCCGGAGGTTCAACCTCACCACGGCGCTGAGGCAGCCGTGGACCAGCTGGACCGTCTGGCCGTTCTACGTTCCTCTCGTCGCCGTCGGCGTCCATCCGGCGGCGCTCGCGTTCTGTTCGTCCGCGAATCTCGTGTATCAGTTCTGGATCCACACCGAGCGCATCGGGAAGCTGCCCCGCGCCGTCGAGTTCGTCTTCAACACTCCCTCGCACCACCGGGTCCACCACGCCTCCCAAGGGGGTTATCTGGACCGGAACTTCGGCGGCATCCTCATCGTCTGGGACCGGCTCTTCGGCTCGTTCGTCCAGGAGACCGAGCGGCCGGTGTACGGCCTGACCAAGAACATCGACACGTACAACCCGCTGAGGGTCGCCACACACGAGTACGCCGCCATCGCCAGGGACCTGAGAGCGGCGAGCAGTTGGCGTGAGCGGGCGGGGCGGGTGTTCCGGGGGCCCGGCTGGCAGCCGACGCCGGGCGGCATCGACAAGCCGCGCACCGAACCCGTCACGGAGACGGCCGCGTGAGACAGAGCCGCGATCCGGCGGCCCGCGAGCGGTACGCGCGCGTGCTTCTCGTCGCCTTCGGTCTGGTCACCCTCGCCGATCTCGTCTGTCTGGCGGCCGGTTCCGACATCGGCCACGCCCTCACCAAGCCCCTCCTCATGCCACTGCTCGCCGCCCACGCGGGCCTGTGCGGCGGCCCTGGGCTCCTCGTCGCCGCGCTCCTGTTCGGGTGGGGCGGTGACACGCTCCTGCTGTCCGACCACGACGCGGCGTTCCTCGCGGGGATGAGCTCCTTCGCCTGCGGGCACCTCTGCTACCTGCTTCTCTTCAGGCGATACGGGGCACCCCCCGAGCCGCACGCGCGGAAGGGGACGCCCCCCGGAGCCCGGCTCGCGGGCGGCTACGGCCTCGCCCTCGCCACCACGGTCACGCTCCTGTGGCCGGACCTGCCTCCGGAGCTGCGCGTCCCCGTCGCCGCCTACAGCGTGCTGCTCACCGCCATGGCGTACCGAGCCACCCGGCTCGGGCCCACCGCCGCCCTCGGCGGCGTCCTGTTCATGCTCTCGGACACCCTCATCGCGACCGGAGTCGCCGAGTGGCCGCAGCTCCCGCGGCCCGACTTCTGGATCATGCTCACCTACATCGCGGCGCAACTCCTGCTGGTGCGGGGCGTGATGGACCGGCGCACCGACCGCGAGGTCATGGTCACCCCCTGATGCTCGTCACCAGCGGATCGGTACCGGCAGTGCCGTGAGCGCGGCGGACAGCGCGACGACCGTTCCCAGGAAGACGACCTCCGCGCGGGCGGGGGAGTAGGCGGTGAGCGGATCGGACGAGCGCCGCAGCCGACGGCGTGCGCACAGGGCGAGGGCGGCGACGGCGACCACGAGGAGCACCTTGGCGAGCAGGGTGCGGCCGTACGCCGTCGTGGTCAGCTGCTCCAGGACCGAGCCGGCCGGCATCCGGCGCAGAGTGCTGCACACGCCCGTCACGGTGATCGCGGCGAACAGAAGAGCCGCCACGCGCGCGTAGAGGCCCAATACGGCGATGCCCTCCCCGGGAGCGGTGGCGCGCCACCGCCGCAGCATGCGCAGGACATGCAGCAGACCGCCGACCCACAGGGCGGCGCATGTCACATGAACGAGCGTCAGGCCCGAGCCGATCAGCGGGGAGTCCTCGGTGGCGGGGTGGGCGCGCAGTGCCTCCGCGACGGCCACCGCGGCGAGCGGCCACACCTGGGTCGCCGGCCGGCGCGACAGGGCGCACAGGCCCGCCACGACGAACGCGTTGACCACCAGGAGCGCGAGCATGCCGTCCCGGGTCTGGTAGAGGCCGCCGATGTCCATGTCCGAGAGGCGGCGCGGCAGCAGGTTGCCCGTCGCCACGACCGAGGCGAGGCCGAGCGCGGCGACGAAGCCGGCGGCCGCCGCGACGGGGGCCCAGCTGCGAGGCGCGTCCTCCAGGGGAGCACCCGGTACCCGGCGGGCCAGCCGGGCGGCGAAGAGCTCGCCCGCCGAGACGCACACCGCCGCGAACAGGACCGCTCGCAGCAGGGCGATCCCGCCGACGCCGGGCGCCGCGGCCTCACCCGTGCCACGCAGCGCCGTGGACGGACCGAGGAGCGGGATCAGCGCGGCGAGGGCCACCAGGACGAGCACGACGGCGGCACGCCCGCCACCGGCCGCGGTCACTCGGGTCGCAGCCGCCGGGGTCGCAGCCGCCGGGGTCGCGGCCACCGGGGTGGCGCCCGCCTCACCGCCGGTGTCGGCACTCGGTCTTATCGGACTCACCTCGAGATCTTCACCAGGCGCCACAGATCAGGGCAAGTGCTGGAAAACAACTGACGTAATGGCATTCCGCCCATGCATACGCTTCCGGCCGCCAGGTGACTCAGCTCCACCGTGCGGCATCCTCGCCCCAAGGCCCGGGCGGACGCGACCAGTCCGCCGGACCGCCCGCGAAGGAGACCGGCGGAAGGGCGTGGCGCAGCCGCCAAAGCCCCCTGTCCGTCTCGGTGAGCCAGGGCTCGGGACCGTCGTACGAGTCGGCCTGCGAGGCCCGTGGTGGCCGCCGCTCGCCCCCACCGAGCCCGTTCACCAACCACGCCGCCGTCTGCGCCGGCGCCAGACGCGCGAACCGCGTCCCGCCCTCGTCCAACTGCTCCGTGACCGCGCGCAGTACGGCCGCAGCCAGCAGATATCCCGTGCCGTGGTCGAGGGCCTGGGCGGGCAGCGCACCGGGCCGCTCCTCGGACCCCTCGAGCGCCGCGATCCCGGTTGCCACCTGCACCAGGCTGTCGAACCCGCGCCGCCCGCCCCACGGCCCGTACGCCCCCACGCCGACAGCTGCGCCACCACGATCCCCGGCCTGCGCTCGGCCAGCGCCTGTGCGGTGAGCCCGAAGCGGTCCAGGGCGCCGGGACGGTAGCCGGTGACGACGACGTCCGCCGAGGCGAGCAGTTCCTCGAAGGCACGCCGATCGGTGGTGAGATCGAGCGTGGCGGACCGCTTGCCGAAGCCGGTGTCCGCGTGCTGGTCGGCGAGTTCGGGCAGCCCGGGCGGGTCGACCCGCAGGACGTCGGCTCCGAGGAGTGCCAGCGTCCGGGTCGCGACGGGCCCGGCGATGACGCGGGTGAGATCGAGGACGCGCAGGCCGGCGGCGGGCAGCAGCGGATCACCGGCGAGGGGCGCGAGGACGCGTACCGCCGAGGAGTCCAACCGCCCCCGCTCGAGCAGCCCTCGCCGTGCCACCGCCGCGCCCTGCTCGTGCGCGGCCCACTCCTCGGGCGTACGCAGCGCCACGGCGAGCCCGCCGGCCGCGTCCACCGCGCTCTCCACGTCCACGGCCGACCGCTCCGCGAGAGCGGCGCCCACGGCGTCCACCGAGGCCTCCGCCGACGCGTCCGCCGGCAACCCCAGCGCCCCCAGCAGCCGGGCCCGGTGATGCGGATAGTTCGCGTGCGTCCGCACCCACGCGTCCGCCGTACGCCAGAACCGGGACAGCGGGGCGAACGTGACCGGCGCCCGTCCGTCCACCAGCAGATGCCGTTCGCTCACGAACGCGGTGGCGACGGCCCCGTCGTCGACCCGTACCCCGGGCACCTCCCGCCCGGCACGC
Source organism: Streptomyces sporangiiformans (assembly GCF_005768555.2). Lineage (GTDB taxonomy): Bacteria > Actinomycetota > Actinomycetes > Streptomycetales > Streptomycetaceae > Streptomyces > Streptomyces sporangiiformans. The sequence goes on along the minus strand of NZ_VCHX02000157.1, from coordinate 20,739 downwards.
CGCCCGCTCCGCCGAGCGGCGAGCTCCGCGCCCGCGAGCGCACAGGCCCCCACACAGGCCCGCGCCAACTCCCGTACCGGCAGCCGTGAGTCCAGCGTCCCGTCCCGCGCCACGGCCGACACCCGCGACACCAGGTGGGGCGCTCCGCCCAGCGCGGCCCACGCGAACTCCGTACCCGTCACGCCTGAACCCGTCACCCCAGTGCCCGGCACCCCTGAACCCGTCATACCGGCACTATGCCGGGTGTACTCAGTCAACTCAGGAGGCGGCCGACCACCACAGGCGCACCTCCTTGCGCACGTCGGTGGGCCGCAGTTCCCACCCCTGTGCGAGCGCGACCTCGGCGACGTAACGCCCGCCCACGCCCCGGTAGTCCCGTACCGGTATCGCGCACTCGACGGGCGGCCGCGACTTCTTGGGCCGGCGCGGGGCCGACGCCTTGCGCGTCCAGCCGGCGACCGCCTTGTCCACACGCGCCCCGTAGTACGCGGCGTCCCCTTCGTGCCGCAGCTCGCTCCAGGTCACGCCCCACGCGGGCACCCCCGACAGGCGGTCCAGCGTCCGCTCCATGAGCTTCAGCAGCCCCTTCTCGTACGAGGAGCTGACGGCCGCGATCACCTCCGTCAGGAAGCCGACGGCGATGAAACCGAGCGCGGCCACTATCCAGAGCACGATCAGCACCGGAAGGAACACCACGGTGGCGGCGAACCGCAGAACGAGCAGCCCCCGAGGGCGGGTCGGCAAGGGGGTCCATGTGGCGGGATCTTCGTACACGTCCATGGCAGAGGATCTTCCCGTAACCGAGCACGCGTACGAGAGCCGGGCGGCCCACGGCCGCCCGGCTCGACTCCCCGCGGGGAGCTACTGCTTGCCTCCTGCCTACTGCCGGCTACTTGCTCACGGCGTCCAGGGCGTCGGCGATGCCCCAGCCGTAGAAGCCGTTGCGGTTCTTGCCGCCCTCGCAGACCGCGTCGATCTTGCCGTCCCCGTCGATGTCATACGGGTCGGTGCACGGCGTGGCGTCGGCCTCGGCGTACAGCAGCGCCTTGACCAGGGCGGCGGGGGCGTGGGGGTGCGTCGACTTGATGAGCGCGGCCACGCCCGCGACATGCGGGGAGGCCATCGACGTACCGGCCATGTAGCCCCACTTGCCGCCGGGGACCGGGCCCAGGATGAGGCCGCTGGTGGCGGGCGGCGCCGGGGTCTGGTACGCCGTCGAGTCGCCGCCGGGGGCCGCGATGTCGACGACGCCCAGGCCGTGGTTGGAGAAGGACGACTTGATGCCCTTCGCGCCGGTCGAAGCGACCGTGACGACCCCCGGCAACTGGGTCGGGATGTCCAGGCACTCGGACGGGTCGATCACGCGGTCCGACGGCGTGGAGTCGTTCGGCGAGACCGGGTCGGTGATCTCGTCCGCCGCGAGGTCGTAGTTCTCGTTGCCCGCCGCCGCGACGTTGACCGCGCCCTTCTTCTCCGCGTACCGCGAGGCACGGGTGACGGCCTCCACGAGGGCCTTCTGGTCGGGGTCGTTCTTGCAGTTGAAGTACCAGGGGTCGGTGTAATAGCTGTTGTTGGTGACGTCCACGCCGTGCTCGGCGGCCCACATGAAGCCGCAGACGACGGCCTCCGTGTAGAAGAAGCCGTCCGGGTTGGACACCTTGATGCCGGAGACCTTCACGCCCGGCGCCACCCCGGTGACGCCGACGCCGTTCTTCGCGGCCGCGATCTCACCCGCGACATGTGTGCCGTGCGGGCTCTCGGCGGCGCTCGGCCGCCATGCCCCGTCGGTCGTGTCCGGCTTGCCCGACACACAGTTGACCGAGGCGTCGCGGTCGAAGTTCGGAGCGATGTCGGGGTGCGTGTCGTCGACGCCGGTGTCGATCACGGCGACGGTGACGTCCCGGCTGCCCAGCGACTTCTCGTGCGCCTTGTCCGCCTTGATGGCCGGCAGATCCCACTGCAGCGGCTCCAGCGGGTCCTGCCCGGCCGCCGCTTCGACGCTCGCCGCCTGCTTGGCGGTGAGCACCTTGGGGGTGCCGACATCGGTCGTGGACTGCGCGGGCAGCGGCGCGGTGCGCGTGGCGCCCGCCGACTCCACCCCGTGCACCTTGCGGATGGTCTTCGCGAAGTCGGCGTTCGACGAGTGGACGACGATCACGCCGATCCGGTCGTACGACGTCACGATCGTGCCGCCCGCCTTGGTGATGGCCTTCTTCACGTACGAGGAAGTGCCGTACCCGGGACGGACGTTCACGACATAGCTGAGCGAGTTCGCCTCCGCCGACAACAGCGGCACGCTGTCGGCCGCGGGCGCGGCGGGGGCCGCCGACGCACTGACGTTCGGCAGGAAGGCGAATGCCGTCGCCATGGCCATCCCGAGCGGAATCGCTATGGCACGGCGGGAGCGCGGGTCAGGCGCTGTCATGGAGTCTCCAGTTCGTTCGCTGTACGAGCGGTACGGACCGTGCGGGCGGTACGGGCTGTGCGGTGGTACGGGCTGTGCGGGTCGTACGGGCCGTGCGGGTGGTACAGGACGTGCGGGCAGTACGAGGCGGGCCGGAGGTGAGCCGGCCCGCCTCTGAAGGGGCGTACAGGATCGCCTACTTGACTGCCCGCAGCGCGTTGACGATGCCGAAGCCGTAGAAGCCGTTCACACGCTTGCCGCCCTCGCAGGTGGCGTCCACGACACCGTCGCCGTCCCCGTCGTACGGGTCGGTCGGGCACCCCGGGTTGTCCGCCTGAGCCTTCAGCAGCGCCTGAAGCAGGGTCGGAGTCGCCTTGGGGTACTTGGACTTGAGTAGCGCGGCGACACCGGCGGCGTGCGGCGACGCCATCGACGTGCCCTGCAGGAAGGCGTACTCGTTGTTCGGCATGGTGGACAGGATCCGGCCGTTCTTCGACGGGGTGTCCGGGATCTGGTACTTGTCTCCGCCCGGCGCCGCGATGTCGATCACGCCCTTGCCGTAGGTGGAGTAGTACGACTTGGCGCTCGTGACGCCGGTCGCACTGACCGTGACGACACCCGGCAGCTGGGTCGGCACGTCGAAGCACTCGTGCGGGTCGATGGTGCGGGTGACCGGGGTCGAGTCGTCGGGGCTGCTGTCGTCGACGATCGCGTCCGAGTCGAGGTCGTGGTTGGAGTTGCCCGCCGAGGCCAGGTTGAGGGTGCCCTTCTTCTGGGCGTACAGCTGGGCCCGGTTCACCGCGTCGACGATCGCCTTCTGGTCGGGGTCGTCCATGCAGTTGTAGAGCCACGGGTCGACGTAGTAGCTGTTGTTCGTGATCTCCACGCCGTGGTCGGCGGCGAACACGAAGGCGCAGACGACGCTCTCGGGGTAGAAGAGGCCGTTGTCCGGGTCGCTCACCTTGATGCCCGCGACCTTCGCGCCGGGCGCCACACCGGCGACACCGATGCCGTTGCGGGCGGCCGCGATCTCACCCGCGACATGCGTGCCGTGGTAGTCCTCGGCGGTGTACGGACGCCAGGCGCCCTCACTCGTGTCGGCAACGCCCCCCACACAGTTCGCGGACTGCGACGCCGAGAAGTTCGGGGCCAGGTCCGGATGGGTGTCGTCGACTCCCGTGTCGATCACGGCGACCGTGACCTTCCGGCTGCCCGGGTTGATCTCCGCGGCCTTGTCGGCGCCGATCGCGCGCAGATCCCACTGGTCGGCCTCGAGGGGCTCCTGACCGGCGGCGGTGCTCTTCGAGGCGACCTTCGCGGCCTCGGCCGCCGACAGGTACTGCGCCCCGCCCTCGTCGGTCGTCCCCGCCGCCTTCAGCGGCGTGGTGCGCGTCGCGCCCGCGGACTGCACCCCACGCACGGCACGGATCTGCTTGCCGAAGTCCGGGTTGGCCGAGTGGACGACGATGACGCCGATCTTCTGGTACGTGGTGACGACCGTGCCGTCGGCCTTCGCTATCGCCTTCTTCACCGACTCGATCGTGCGGTGGTCCGTCTTGGTGTTGACCACGTAGGCGAGCTTCGGGCCGTCCGCCGCCGACACCGCGGGGGCGTCCTGAGGCGCGGCCGAGGCGACACCCGGCAGGAAGCCGAGCGAGGCGGTGAGGGACAGCACGACGGGCACAGCCAGCGCGAGACGGCGTCTGGAGCGCAGATGAACCATGGGATCTCCACATCATCCGGGAAAAGTAACCAGCCCGAACACAGGTGGTGGCCGGGCAGGTACATGACTAGGTGGTGCAGGGCGAAGTTATCTCCCGTCATCGCTGGCCAGCAACGACTTCCGGAAATGACTTCCGAAAGAAGTGACCGGAGTTGAACCGGTCCTCGCGTGGCGCCGTGACGTTGGACAGGGAGCCCGAGCACCATCGAGCCCCTGTCGGATCACGCCCGGGAAGCCCTAGCATCGCGACCCGGCCCACAAGATCCACGACTTCGTGAGGTCAGAAAGAAAGCAATGTCCGTACCGAGCCCGTCCGCCAACTCACCTTCACCCGGTTCCCAAGCGGCAACCGCATCCGCAACGCGAGGAGACTCCGTGGCTACCGACGCACCGCCCCCCTCGAAATCCCAACCTCAGCTCCCCACCACCGAGGAGTTCGTCGAGGTGCAGGAGAGCGCTGAGTTCGGTGAACTACGCCGCGCCCACCGCTCCTTCGCCTTCCCGCTGACCATCGGCTTCATCGCCTGGTACCTGCTGTACGTCCTGCTTTCGAACTACGCGGGCGATTTCATGGGCACCAAGGTCGCCGGCAATTTCAACGTCGCGTTCATCCTGGGCCTCGCCCAGTTCCTCACCACGTTCCTCATCGCCTGGTGGTACGAGCGGCACTCCTCCGCCAAGCTCGACCCCAAGGCTGAGGCGATCAAGTCCCGGATGGAGGGCGGCGCATGAGCCCCGCGATCACCCATTTCCAGCTTGCGGCGGGGGAGGCCAGCGAGCACCGGCCGCTGATCATCTCCCTGTTCGCCGTCTTCGTCGTCGCCACCCTCATCATCACCGTGTGGGCCGGCCGGCAGACGAAGGACGCCGCCGACTTCTACGCGGGCGGCCGCCAGTTCAGCGCGTTCCAGAACGGGCTCGCCGTCTCCGGCGACTACATGTCCGCCGCGTCCTTCCTGGGCATCGCGGGCGCCATCGCCCTCTTCGGATACGACGGCTTCCTCTACTCCATCGGCTTCCTCGTCGCCTGGCTGGTGGCGCTGCTCCTCGTCGCCGAGCCGCTGCGCAACTCCGGCCGGTACACGATGGGCGACGTCCTCGCGTACCGCATGCGCCAGCGCCCCGTGCGTACGGCGGCCGGTACCTCCACGATCGTCGTCTCGATCTTCTATCTGCTGGCGCAGATGGCGGGCGCGGGTGTCCTGGTCTCGCTGCTGCTCGGCATCACCAGCGACGCCGGGAAGATCGCCATCGTCGCCCTCGTCGGCATCCTGATGATCGTGTACGTCACCATCGGCGGCATGAAGGGCACCACCTGGGTCCAGATGGTCAAGGCCGTGCTGCTCATCGGCGGCACCCTGCTCATCACCTTCCTGGTGCTGCTCAAGTTCAACTTCAACGTCTCCGACCTGCTCGGCGAGGCGGCCAAGAACAGCGGTGGGGGATCGGCCTTCCTGGAGCCCGGTCTGAAGTACGGCCTCACGACCACCTCGAAGGTCGACTTCATCTCCCTGGGCATCGCGCTGGTCCTGGGCACCGCGGGCCTTCCGCACATCCTGATCCGCTTCTACACGGTGCCCAACGCCAAGGCCGCGCGTAAGTCCGTGAACTGGGCGATCGGCATCATCGGCGGCTTCTACCTGATGACCATCGCGCTCGGCTTCGGCGCGGCGGCCCTCATCTCCAAGGAAGAGATCGTCGAATCCAACCCCGCGGGCAACACGGCCGCGCCACTCCTCGCGCTGCATCTCGGCGGCGTCGACTCGGCCTGGGGCGCGATCCTGCTCGCCACCATCTCCGCGGTCGCCTTCGCCACGATCCTCGCGGTCGTCGCGGGCCTGACCCTCGCCTCGTCCTCCTCGTTCGCGCACGACATCTACGCGAACGTCATCAGGAAGGGCAAGGCCACCGAGAAGGAAGAGGTCAACGCCGCCCGGTACGCGACGGTCGCCATCGGCATCGTCTCCATCGCCCTCGGCGCCATGGCCCGTGACCTGAACGTGGCCGGCCTGGTCGCGCTCGCCTTCGCGGTCGCCGCGTCCGCCAACCTGCCGACGATCCTCTACAGCCTCTTCTGGAAGCGGTTCACCACCCAGGGCGCACTGTGGTCGATCTACGGCGGCCTCGTCACGGCGGTCGGCCTGGTGCTGTTCTCACCGGTGGTCTCCGGCAAGGCCACCTCGATGTTCCCGGACGTCGACTTCCACTGGTTCCCGCTGGAGAACCCGGGCATCATCTCGATCCCGGTCGGCTTCCTGCTGGGCTGGATCGGCACGCTCGTGTCCAAGGAGGAGCCGGACACCGGCAAGTACGCGGAGCTGGAGGTGCGTTCGCTCACCGGCACCGGCGCTCACTGAGGTCTCGATCAGTGCTGCCGGGGCCTGCTGAGGCCTCGTTCAGCGCCGCCGGGACATCCCCCGGGACCTCCTGGGTGCTCGCACCGCGGCCGCGTCGTAGAGAGCTACGACGCGGCCGTTTCGCGTCTCGTGGGATCTGGCCGCTGTCGTTGTCGGTTCCGTCACGTAGGCTCGCTGGTATCTGATCCTCATCGATCCGCATTCAGGGAGGGGCCGACGTGCTCATCGACACCTACGGCCGGGTGGCAACCGACCTGCGTGTGTCACTGACGGACCGCTGCAATCTGAGGTGTACGTACTGCATGCCCGAGGAGGGCCTGCAGTGGCTGGCGAAGCCCGACCTGCTCACGGACGACGAGATAGTCCGCCTCATCGACATAGCGGTACGGACACTGGGCATCACCGAGGTCCGCTTCACCGGCGGCGAGCCCCTGCTGCGCCCCGGCCTCGTCGGCATCGTGGAGCGCGTGGCCGCCCTGGAGCCGCGCCCCCAGATGTCCCTGACGACCAACGGCATCGGCCTCAAGCGCACGGCGACCGCTCTGAAGGCAGCGGGCCTGGACCGGGTCAACGTCTCGTTGGACACCCTGCGCCCCGACGTCTTCAAGACCCTCACGCGCCGCGACCGCCACAAGGACGTCCTCGACGGCCTCCGAGCCGCCCGCGACGCCGGCCTGGACCCGGTCAAGGTCAACTCCGTCCTGATGCCGGGGCTGAACGACGACGAGGCCCCGGACCTGCTCGCCTGGGCCGTGGAGCACGACTACGAACTGCGGTTCATCGAGCAGATGCCCCTCGACGCCCAGCACGGCTGGAAGCGCGAGGGCATGGTCACCGCGGGCGACATCCTGGCCTCGCTGCGCACGCGCTTCGCGCTCACGGACGAGGGATCCGAGGAGCGCGGCTCCGCGCCCGCCGAGCGCTGGATCGTCGACGGCGGCCCGCACCGCGTCGGCGTGATCGCCTCCGTCACCCGCCCGTTCTGCTCGGCCTGCGACCGCACGAGGCTGACGGCCGACGGCCAGGTCCGCACCTGCCTGTTCGCCACGGAGGAGACCGACCTGCGGGCCGCCCTGCGTTCGGACGCGCCGGACGAGGAGATCGCCCGCATCTGGAAGCTGGCGATGTGGGGCAAGAAAGCGGGCGCCGGTCTCGACGACCCGTCGTTCGTGCAGCCGGAGCGACCGATGTCGGCCATTGGCGGTTAGGGCCTGTCGTTTGGATCATGCCGACCTCGCGCTACGGCGCCCGATGACCGCAGATGTGCGTGCCAAGCCCCGCGGCCCAGGCGTGATCCAAACGACAGACCCTAGGGGGACGTCGGGGGCTCCTGATGTTCCTGGGACTCCCATTCCTCCAGCGGCACGACGTCCTTCAAGAACCCTCGGACGGCGAGGAACTTGGACAGGTGCTCGCGATGCTCCTCGCACGCGAGCCAGGTCTTGCGCCGGTCCGGTGTGTGCAGCTTCGGGTTGTTCCAGGCGAGCACCCACACCGCGTCGGCCCGGCAGCCCTTGGCCGAGCAGATGGGCGAGGAGGGATCGGAGCCGGGCAGGTTCAGAATCACGCCCCCGACCCTAACCCGGGAAAAGGCGACGCCGAGCAGCCACGGGGGGAGCTGCCCGGCGTCGGTCTGTCGCTCCGACGGGGGATGCGGAGCGCGTACGAAGTATGTCACGGGTAGCCCCGTGCCCGGCACCTGAACGACATGATTGATCTGAGCTTCTCTTGAGCTTGGTGCCGTCCCTGACCCGGGCCGCAGCGTTCCGCCGTGGTCAGGTTCGGTCGTGCTGCCCGCTCCGGGAACCTGCCGCGGAATCGGCCGCGACGTCTTCCGGGACGGACCCCGCCGCGTCTCCCGGTACGGATTCCCCGGCATCCTCCGGGACGGATTCCGCGGAGCCGCCCGCCGGGGGCGGGGTGAGCATCGGCCGGGTCGGCGCGGTGACGAACGTCGACGGCAGCGAGGGCGCGTTCTCACGGCCCGCGTTGGCGATCACCACGGCGATATAGGGGAGGACGCCACCGAGCACGAGGGCGACGATGGCGACAGGCCGCTCGACGTTCCAGAGAGTGGCCGCGAGGATCACGGCGACCGTGCGGACGGACATCGAGATGACATACCGACGCTGCCGGCCACGTACGTCGTCGGCGAGTCCCTGCCGGGCTCCGGTGATCCGGAAGACCTCGACGTTGCTGTGCTTCCGCATCACGTTCCACCGCCTGCCTGTATCGGACGCTCCCCTGCCCGTACCAGGTCCGCACCCGCTCATGGACAGCAGGGCCCGAACAAGGACCACGTTACGCCGCGGCCGCGCCTCCCACGAGACCGGGTCGTCCGTCTCCCGCGCGCGGAGCCCCTTGCGGCATACCGCGTACGGGTGCGCCCGACATGCACCGTATGGCGGACGGGCCGAAACTGGGTGTAGTGCTCACGCGGAGCCGTACAGGAGGCAGCCATGGGCTGGTTGTGGGCGATCATCGTGGGGTTCGTGCTCGGCCTGCTGGCCAAGGCGATCATTCCGGGCAGGCAGCACAGCCCGCTCTGGCTGACCACGATCTTCGGGATCATCGGTGCCGTCGTCGGCAACTCCATCGCCCGGGGCATCGGGATCGCCGAGACCGACGGCATCGACTGGGGCCGGCACGGCCTCCAGCTCGCCGCCGCGATCGTCGTCGTCTTCTTCGGCGACATGATGTACACGGCGATCCGGGGCGGCAGACAGAAGGCCCCCAGGTGAAAGAGGGCGCCTGACGTACGACGAAGTGGGTGGCCGTCCGGCCACCCCCTTCCCCCTTCACCCGCGCAGACGCGCGCCGCGTTCAGCCCGCGGTGACCTCCACCGCCGCCAGGTTCTTCTTGCCCCGGCGCAGCACCAGCCAGCGACCGTGCAGCAGGTCCTCCTTGGCGGGGACGGCGTCCTCGCCGACGACCTTGGCGTTGTTCACGTACGCGCCGCCCTCCTTGACCGTGCGGCGCGCGGCCGACTTGCTGGGCACCAGGCCGACCCCGGCGAAGAGGTCGACCACCGGGCCGAGCTCGGCGACCTGGATGTGCGGCACCTCGAAGAGGGCCGCGCTCAGCGTCGCCTCGTCGAGCTCCGCCAGGTCGCCCTGCCCGAAGAGGGCCTTGGACGCGGCGATGACCGCGGCCGTCTGATCGGCTCCGTGCACCAGTGTCGTGAGCTCCTCGGCCAGCGCCCGCTGCGCGGTCCGGGCCTGCGGGCGCTCATCGGTGACCTTCTCCAGCTCCTCCAGCTCCTCGCGGGACTTGAAGGAGAGGATCCGCATGTACGACGAGATGTCCCGGTCGTCCGCGTTCAGCCAGAACTGGTAGAACGCGTACGGCGTCGTCATCTCGGGGTCGAGCCAGATGGCGCCGCCCTCGGTCTTGCCGAACTTGGTGCCGTCCGCCTTGGTCATCAGCGGCGTCGCCAGCGCGTGGACCTCGGCGTGCGGCTCCAGGCGGTGGATCAGGTCCAGGCCCGCCGTGAGGTTGCCCCACTGGTCGCTGCCGCCCTGCTGAAGCGTGCAGCCGTACCTGCGGTACAGCTCCAGGAAGTCCATGCCCTGCAGCAGCTGGTAGCTGAACTCCGTGTAGCTGATGCCCTCCTCGGACTCCAGGCGCCGGGCGACGGAGTCCTTCGTGAGCATCTTGTTGACGCGGAAGTGCTTGCCGATGTCCCGCAGGAACTCGATGGCCGACAATCCGGCCGTCCAGTCCAGGTTGTTCACCATCACCGCGGGGTTCTCGCCCTCGAAGGACAGGAACGGCTCGATCTGCGCGCGCAGTCGGCTGACCCAGTTGGCGACCGTCTCCGGGTCGTTCAGCGTGCGCTCGGCGGTCGGGCGTGGGTCGCCGATCTGGCCGGTCGCCCCGCCCACCAGGGCCAGCGGGCGCAGGCCCGCCCGCTGGAGGCGGCGCATGGTGAGGACCTGCACCAGGTGGCCGACGTGCAGACTGGCCGCCGTCGGGTCGAAGCCGCAATAGAACGTGACGGGACCGTCCGCGAGCGCCTTGCGCAAAGCGTCCTCGTCAGTGGACAGGGCGATCAGCCCGCGCCACTTCAGCTCGTCGACGATGTCCGTCACGGTTCTCGTATCTCCTAGGGTGATCTTCGGGCGGTCGTGTGACAGCCGACTACGAGGTTATACGCCCCGACCGACAGAGCTCACTCGCTTATGCGTNGTCGTGTGACAGCCGACTACGAGGTTATACGCCCCGACCGACAGAGCTCACTCGCTTATGCGTCCCGGCCGACACGCCCGGCCGACACGCCCGGCCGACACGCCCGGCCGACACGCCCGGCCGACACGCCCGGCCGACACGCCCGGCCGACACGCCCGGCCGACCCGCCCGACCGGCACCGCCCACGACCGTCACACGCCCTGACTGACGGAGCTCATATTGAAGTCCGGCACCCGCAGGGCAGGCATCGCGGCCCTGGTGAACCAGTCGCTCCATTCCCTCGGCAGCGTCTTCTCCGTCCGCCCCGCCTCGGTCGCCCGCCCCAGCAGATCCACCGGCGACTCGTTGAACCGGAAGTTGTTCACTTCCCCGGTGACCTCGCCGTTCTCGACGAGATAGACGCCGTCCCGGGTCAGCCCGGTCAGCAGCAGCGTCGCCGGGTCGACCTCGCGGATGTACCAGAGGCAGGTGAGCAGCAACCCGCGCTCGGTGTCCGCGACCATCTCCTCCAGCGAGCGGTCCTGGCCGCCGTCGAGGATCACGTTGCCGATGGCGGGGGCCACCGGCAGCCCGGTCAGACCCGCGCTGTGCCGGGTGCTCGTCAGATGCGCGAGCTCGCCCTCACGGACCCAATCGGTGGGCCGCACGGGCAGCCCGTTGTCGAACACCGAGGAGTCGTCCCCGGAGGAGTGGGCGAGCACGAAGGGCGCGCACTCCAGGCCGGGCTCGTTCGGGTCGCTGCGCAGCGTCAGCGGCAGCTCGGTGAGCTTCTCGCCGACGCGCGTCCCGCCGCCGGGCTTGCTGAACACCGTCCGCCCCTCGGCCGCGTCCCGGGCCGACGACGACCACATCTGGTAGATAAGCAAGTCCGCGACGGCGGTCGGCGGCAGCAGCGTCTCGTACCGCCCGGCGGGCAGCTCGATGCGCCGCTGCGCCCAGCCGAGCCGCGTGGCCAGCTCCGCGTCGAGCGCCGCCGGGTCCACGTCCTTGAAGTCGCGCGTCGAACGGCCCGCCCACGCCGAGCGCATCCGGTCCGGCGACTTGGCGTTCAACTCCAGCGTCCCGTTGGGCTGGTCGTGCCGAAGGCGCAGCCCCGTCGACGTACCGAGATAGCTCGACACGAGTTCGTGGTTGGCGAAGCCGTACAGCTCCCGCCCGCCCTCACGCGCGCGGGCGAACGATTCGCCGAGGGCCGGGGCGAAGTCCGTGAAGACGGCCGACGAGGTCTCGGCGGGCGCGTCCGTGAAGTCGGGGGACTGGGCGACCCCGGTCACCAGCGGCTGCGCGTCCTCGGCCGGGCCCGCGCCCCGCGCCGCGGCCTCGGCGGCCCGTACGAGCGGCTCCAGCTCCTGCGCGGTCACGGCCGAGCGGGAGACGACCCCGGAGGCGGTGCCCTCGCGGCCGTCGACGGTGGCGATGACGGTCAGCGTGCGCCCGCGCGTGACCCCGTTCGTGGTCAGTGCGTTGCCGGCCCAGCGCAGATTGGCGGTCGAGTGCTCGTCGGCGATCACGACACAGCCGTCGGCCCGGGACAGTTCGAGGGCGCGCTCGACGATGTCGTGCGGCTTGTTCGTACGAGTCGTCGACGAAGAGGTGCTCATCGCCCGGCCTCCTGGGTCGTGTTGAGGATGTTGACGCCCTTGAAGAGGGCCGACGGGCAGCCGTGCGAGACCGCCGCGACCTGGCCGGGCTGGGCCTTTCCGCAGTTGAAGGCGCCGCCCAGGACGTACGTCTGGGGACCGCCGACCGCTGCCATCGAGCCCCAGAAGTCGGTGGTCGTCGCCTGGTACGCGACGTCCCGCAGCTGGCCCGCGATCCGTCCGTTCTCGATCTTGAAGAAGCGCTGTCCGGTGAACTGGAAGTTGTAGCGCTGCATGTCGATGGACCACGACCGGTCGCCGACGACGTAGATCCCACGGTCGACGCCGCCGATCAGATCCTCGGTGGACAGGCCGCCGGGATCGGGCTGGAGCGACACGTTTGCCATGCGCTGCACCGGCACATGGCCCGGGGAGTCCGCGTACGCGCACCCGTTGGACCGCTCGAACCCGGTCAACCTGGCGATCCTGCGGTCCAGTTGGTAGCCGACCAGCGTCCCGTCCTTCACCAGGTTCCAGGACTGCCCCTCGACGCCCTCGTCGTCGTACCCGATGGTCGCGAGCCCGTGCTCGGCCGTGCGGTCACCGGTGACGTTCATCAGCTCGGAGCCGTACCGCAGCTTGCCGAGCTTGTCGAAGGTGGCGAAGGAGGTTCCCGCGTACGCGGCCTCGTAACCGAGCGCGCGGTCCAGCTCGGTGGCGTGCCCGATGGACTCGTGGATCGTCAGCCACAGGTTGGACGGGTCGACGACGAGGTCGTACACCCCCGCCTCGACGCTCGGCGCCCGCATCTTCTCGGCGAGCAGCTCAGGGATCCGCCCCAGCTCCGACTCCCAGTCCCAGCCGGTGCCGACCAGGTACTCCCAGCCGCGCCCGACCGGCGGCGCGATCGTCCGCATGGAGTCGAACTCGCCGCTCGACTCGTCGACCGCGACAGCCGTGAGCTGTGGATGCAGCCGCACGCGCTGCTGGGTGGTGACGGTGCCCGCCGTATCGGCATAGAACTTGTTCTCGTGCACTGTCAGCAGTGAGGCGTCCACGTGGCTGACCCCCTGGGCCGCCAGCAGCTGAGCGCTCCAGTCCGTGAGCAGCCCCACCTTCTCGTCGTCCGGCACGGAGAAGGGGTCGATCTCGTACGAGGAGACCCAGGTCTTCTCCGCGTGCACCGGCTCATCGGCGAGCTCGACGCGCTCGTCGGAGCCCGCCGCCTTGATCACCTGGGCCGACAGCTTGGCCATGGCCACGGCCTGCGACGCGACCTTCGCGGCGGCGTCCATGGTCAGATCGACGCCGGACGCGAATCCCCACGTCCCGCCGTGCACCACCCGCACCGCGAACCCCAGATCGGTCGTGTCCGACGACCCCGCGGGCTTGGCGTCCCGCAGCCGCCAGGCCGCGCTGCGCACCCGCTCGAACCGGAAGTCCGCATGCTCGGCGCCCAGCGCCCGGGCCCGCGCGAGCGCGGCGTCGGCCAGGGCCCTCAGGGGTAGTGCCAGGAATGACTGATCGACTTCGTGGGGCACGGGTGGGTCCCTTCGGGAGTGGGAGTGCTCTCCTGTTATTGACCGTCACGGGCAGTGAATCATGACTCGTCGGTCGGTTTCCCGGGAAAAGGTGCGGTCTTCCACCGGCGGGTGCCCGGGCGGGACTTCGCGCTGCGGCTGCGGCCCGCACACCGGGCTCATACGGTGAACCCATGTCCAGCAAGCGTCCTCGCCCGGCCGGTAAGAACGGCAGGAGCGCACGCGGGAACAGGCGCGCTCCCGCACGAGACACCGGCGCGCGTCCGCCAGAGCCCGCCCAGGTCGCCGAGGAGTACGAGCGGCTGGCCGGACGTCACCCCGAGGATCTCGAAGAGCTGCTTCTGGAAGCGGCGGACGCGTGGAACGAAGCGGGGGAGTACGACAGCGCGCTGGCCCTGTACGAGCGTCTGCTGGAGCGCGGCTCAGACGACGCCGTCGAGGAACCGGATCTGGTGGACGCCTACCGGATCAGCACGCTGTGGGACGCCGGGCGCGACGAAGAGGCGCGCGCCGCGGCGGCGGGGTTCCGCAGGCGGCACCCGCGGCACGCCGGCGCCTGGACCTTCGTCGCCGAGGCCTTCGAGGCGCAGGACGAGACCGCCACGGCCGCCGAGTGGTACACGGCGGGCGTGACACACGTGCTCGGCGCGGGCGCCGCCGTGACGGTGGACGTGGTGGAGGCGCACGTCCAGGGCTACGACGTGGAGACGCTCCTGACCGGCCGCCACCGGGTACGGCGACTGCTCGGTGAGCCGCACGACGACTGGGACGCGGTGGCCGACGCACTGCATGAGCGCCGGGCGTCCGCGCTGCTCGGCCGCGTCCGCCCGCTCGACGAACTCCACGACCCGCTTCGGCTCAAGCGGCTGGAGGGACACGGCCCCGACCTGCTGGAGCGCGAGATCGGCGAAGCGCTGGACCCCGCGTCGTCGGAGAACCCTGTTGTCCATGCCGGTCCGCGCGCGACGTGCGTTCTGTACTGGCCACGGGACGAGCTCACCGGACTGCTGGAACGCTGGCCCAGGGCGGCCGAGGTGTACGGCGCCGACCACGCCGGCCACCTGCGGCAGGTCGAACGGACCTTGCGGGACCTGTCGGAAGAGGGGGCGACCCAGCTGGCGGTCGGCCGGGCGACGGTGCGGGACCTGGAGGCGTACGCGGCGACGAGCGGGGGATCGCCGGACTTTCCGGGCACACGGTCCGCGTACGCCGCCGCACTCGCGCGTACCGGACGGGCCGAGGCCTGGCCGCCGCCGCGCAACGGCCCCTGCTGGTGTGCGTCGGGACGCAAGTACAAGAAGTGCTGTGGGAACCCGGCTCTGGCGTGACGAGCCGAGGCTCTCGACTGTAGAGACCCGACAGGAGCCGGGCGAAGCCACTGTCGATGGTGGATTCTCCGCGGGGCGGGCCGGACCGATAGGTTTCGAGGTACCAGACCGGCTATCGAAAGGGTGATCCGTTGAGCCGCTCGGTTCTCGTCACCGGAGGAAACCGGGGCATCGGCCTCGCCATCGCCCGCGCTTTCGCCGACGCGGGCGACAAGGTCGCGATCACGTACCGCTTGGGGGAACCCCCGGCGGGCTTCCTCGCCGTCAAGTGCGACATCACCGATGCCGAGCAGGTGGAGCAGGCCTACAAGGAGATCGAGGCCGAGCACGGTCCGGTCGAGGTGCTGATCGCCAACGCGGGCGTCACCAAGGACCAGCTGCTGATGCGTATGTCCGAGGAGGACTTCACGTCCGTTCTCGACACCAACCTCACCGGCACCTTCCGCGTGGTGAAGCGCGCCAACCGGGGCATGCTGCGCGCCAAGAAGGGCCGCGTCGTGCTCATCTCGTCGGTCGTCGGGCTGTACGGCTCGCCCGGGCAGGCGAACTACGCCGCCTCCAAGGCGGGCCTGGTCGGCTTCGCGCGCTCGCTCGCCCGCGAGCTCGGCTCGCGCAACATCACCTTCAACGTCGTCGCGCCCGGCTTCGTCGACACCGACATGACCAAGGTGCTCACCGACGAGCAGCGCGAGGGCATCGTGAAGCAGGTGCCGCTCGGCCGGTACGCGCGGCCCGAGGAGATCGCCGCGACGGTGCGGTTCCTCGCCTCGGACGACGCCTCGTACATCACTGGAGCCGTCATTCCGGTTGACGGCGGATTGGGCATGGGTCACTGATCACCATGAGCGGAATTCTCGAGGGTAAGCGCGTCCTGATCACCGGTGTGCTGATGGAGTCCTCCATCGCCTTCCACACCGCGAAGCTGGCCCAGGAGCAGGGCGCCGAGATCATCCTGACCGCGTTCCCGCGGCCCACGCTGACCGAGCGCATCGCCAGGAAGCTCCCCAAGCCCACCAAGGTCATCGAGCTCGACGTCACCAACGACGAGCACCTCGGACGGCTGGCCGACATCGTCGGCGAGGAGCTCGGCGGCCTCGACGGCGTCGTCCACTCCATCGGCTTCGCCCCCCAGGACGCGCTCGGCGGCAACTTCCTCAACACCCCGTTCGAGTCGGTCGCCACCGCCATGCACGTCTCGGCGTACTCCCTGAAGTCGCTGACCATGGCCTGCCTGCCGCTGATGCAGAACGGCGGCTCGGTCGTCGGCCTCACCTTCGACGCGAAGTTCGCCTGGCCGCAGTACGACTGGATGGGCCCGGCCAAGGCCGCCCTGGAGGCCACCAGCCGTTACGTCGCCCGTGACCTGGGCAAGCAGAACATCCGCTGCAACCTCGTCTCCGCCGGCCCCCTCGCCTCCATGGCCGCCAAGTCCATCCCGGGCTTCGGCGAACTGGCCGCCGTGTGGGACGACCGTGCGCCCCTGGAGTGGGACCTCAAGGACCCCGAGCCGGCCGGCCGCGGTGTCGTCGCCCTGCTGAGCGACTGGTTCCCGAAGACGACGGGCGAGATCATCCACGTGGACGGCGGTCTGCACGCGATCGGCGCGTGAGGTCTGCTCGGACTGACGTCTGATCGGACTTACGTTCGTACGTTCACGCGTCTCACGTTCACGCGTCTCACGTTCACGCGTCTCACGTTCACGCGTCTTACGTTCGCGACGCCCCGTTTCCCGCAGCGCGGGCGGCGGGGCGTCACCCGTTCGGCCCACCGGCCGGGCGGTGAAGGGCGGTAACTGCGCACTCTGGAAGAGGAGTTCCCCTCCCCAGCACGGCCGAGGAGGTCCCCCTTGTGCGCTTGTCCCCGCGCTTCGCCCCGCTGCCGGCCGCGCTCGTTCTCGTGTTCGTTCTCGCGCTCGCTCTCTTGTTCGCCCTGCCGCAACGCGCCGCTTCGCACCCCACGAAAACGGCGCCCCACGCGCGCGTGCATGCCGACAGGCCCTTCGGAGCCGAGTGCCGGATCGCGGTCGACGGCTCGTATGTGACCGCGTACTGCCACAACCCGTACCCCGAGGTCGACCGCGTCGGCCTGCACATCGAGTGCGAGCGATGGTGGGACATCGACAGCGACGGCAGCTCGGTCGAGGCCGGGCCCGCACAGACCGTGCGCCTCACGGGCCGCTGCTGGCAGGAGGTCCGTTCCGCGTGGGTCAGTCACCGGAGGTGACTGACCGCCTCGGGCCGCACAGGAACGGGTAGCTCGCGGCCTCCGCGGCGGCCTTCCCCGCGTCGCCCGCGCGAATCGCGTCCACCAGGCGCATGTGGTCCATGTACGTCTCGGGTGTCAGCTCCTCGCCCACATCGTCGCGCAGCCAGTCGCGCAGGACCTCGCTCAGGTCCGCGTACATCGCCGTCATGACGTCGTTGTGGGACGCGGCCACCACCGCCATGTGGAACGACGTGTCGGCGGTGACGAAGGCCTCCGCGTCGCCCGACTCCCACGCCTCCTCGCGGCGCACCAGGAGCGCGTCCAGCTGCTTCAGGTCGCGCTCGGTGCGACGCTCGGCGGCCAGTTTCGCGGCGCCCGACTCCAGCGTGGAGCGCAGCTCGGCGACGTGCCGCTTCTCGGCGTCCGCGAAGCGGCGGTGCATCACGCCCGCCAGCTCACTGGTCGCCACGACGTAGGTCCCCGAACCCTGGCGGATGTCGAGCAGGCCGTTGTGCGCGAGCGCGCGCACGGCCTCCCGGACCGTGTTGCGGGCGACTCCCAGCTGCTCGACCAGCTCGGGCTCGGTGGGGATGCGGGAGCCGACCGGCCACTCGCCGGAGGTGATCTGGTTCCGCAGCTCGGCGATGACCTGCTCGGACAGCGCCGATCGGCGGGGGTGGCTCAGCGGCATGACGCTCCTCCGTGGGGCGGTGGACAATCAATCATCCCATGATTCTATGATGGGTGGCATGGTCAGCGAGGAAACCCGGACGAGGTCCGCACCCAGGTCCACATCCACATCCACATCGATACGCAGCTCATCCGGAACCGCCGACGACTCCCAGGAAACCGCCACGCGCGCGTGGATGGCACGCCTGGTGATCGTCGGGCTCGTCCTCACAGCCGTCAATCTGCGTCCCGCCATCACCAGCCTCGGGGCGCTCCTGGAAGAGGTGCGCGACGGCCTCGGTATGAGCGGCAGCGTCGCCGGACTGCTCACCTCCGTGCCGCCGCTGTGCTTCGCGGTCTTCGGCGTCATGGCACCGCGTCTCGCCCGCCGTTTCGGACCCGTCCCCGTTGTCTGCGCCGGCATGGTGGCCATCGCCGCGGGGCTCGCGATCCGGCCCTTCACCGGGAGCACCACGGGCTTCCTGGCCGCCAGCGCCCTCGCGCTGATGGGCATCGCGGTCAGCAACATCCTGATGCCGGTCATCGTCAAGCGCTGGTTCCCGGACCGGGTCGGCTCCATGACCGGCCTGTACTCCATGGCCCTGGCGCTCGGCACCGCCGCGGCGGCCGCCGTCACGGTGCCCGCGGCCGAGGTCCTGGGCGGCAGCTGGCAGTCCGGCCTCGCGATGTGGGCGGGTATCGCGGCCGTGGCCGTGGTCCCCTGGCTCCCGCTCGTACGGGAACGGGGTGCGGCTCCGGCTCTCAGTGGGACTGCGGCCGCCGGCGGCGCTTCGGCTGCCGGCGGGGCCTCGGCGCCCCGCGAGGCTTCACAGGCCGGCGAGGCATCGTCCCGCGCGGCACGCCCGGAGCCGGACACGCTGCGCATCGCCCGCAGCCGTACCGCCTGGGCGCTCGCCGTCTTCTTCGGGCTCCAAGCCACCGCCGCGTACATCACGATGGGATGGATGGCGCAGATCTTCCGTGACGCGGGTGTCTCCGCGGGCACGGCCGGACTGCTCCTGGCCGTCACGATGGCGATGGGGGTGCCGCTGGCTTTCGTCATCCCGCGTCTGGCCACGCGCCTGTCCCACCAGGGACCGATCGTGATCGCCCTCGGGGTCTGCGGCCTCGTCGGATACGCCGGCCTCTACTTCGCCCCGGCGGGCGGCGCCTGGGCCTGGGCCCTGCTGATGGGCGTCTCCAACTGCGCCTTCCCGCTGGCCCTCACCATGGTCGGCATGCGGGCCAGGACCGGTGCGGGGGTCGCGAAGCTCTCGGGCTTCGCGCAGAGCACCGGTTATCTGATCTCGGTCCCTGGCCCGCTCCTGGTGGGCGTGCTGTACCAGCACAGCGGCGGCTGGGGGCTTCCCATCGCGCTCATGTCGGCCCTGATGATCCCGCAGATCGTGACGGGCATCCTGGCCGGGCGCGACCGCACCGTGGAGGACGAGGCCACACGCCGCTCCGCCCGATGATCGGCTGTGGGGAACCGACCCCACCGGGATGGGGGCGGACGAAGGGTGCGAGACTGGCCGTATGCCCGTGCTCGACCCGAACCCCCAGAACGGCCAGAAGAAGATGCTGCTCGTCTTCGGCACCTTCTTCGCCGTATTCGTGATCATCGGCATCATCGCGACGATCGCTTCGCCGTGACGCCGCGTCCCTCGTGGCCCCTCGCCATGTGCCCCCTCGCTGTGACGGACGCTGCGCCGGGACCGTGACCCGGTGCGTGGCTCCGCCACAGCATGGTGGGGCTAGCCCCACCATCCCCTAGGGGGTGAGTGTCAGGGTCAAGTGGGTGGATCACCGGATGGGTTGAGGGCTCCCGAATCCGTAGCTTCGAAGTGTGGCCGCGACGACGCGGATCACGAAGCGTTCGAAGACCCACGGAGGCGGTATGTCGGCCCCTACGCACACCCGGCCCCACTCGGCGATCAGGGGCGGCGTCGAGGTCCGGCTGCCCTGGTGGGCCCTCGTTCTGCCCGCGCTCGCCTTCGCGATGCTGCTCCTGGTGATCCTCAACCCCGCGGATGCCCACGCGGCCGGCGGCGACCCCGCTGTGGGTCACCTCTTCGAGCGCATCCAGGAGACGGTGCTGCGCCAGGGCTCCTGAGCTCCGCTGCCCCCTGTCGGGACAGCGGGTCAACTCCCTGCGCCCCGTGGCGTGTTTTCATGCGAAGCTGGGACCCATGAGCGTCGCAGAACCCCGCAGGATTGTCCTTTTCCGGCATGCGAAAGCCGACTGGCCCCAGGTGCCCGACCATGAGCGGCCGCTCGCTGAGCGGGGCCGCAAGGACGCCGCCGTCGCCGGACGCAAGCTGGCCGACACCGGCATCCCCTTCGATCTGGCCCTCTGCTCGACCGCGACCCGTACCCGCGAGACATGGAAACTCGCCGTCCAGGAGCTTCCGCACCGGCCGAAAACGGTCTATGAGGAGCGGCTCTACGAGGCCTCGCCCGGTGAGCTGATCGCCCTGCTCAACGAAACCCCGGACGACAGCCAGAACGTGCTCCTGGTCGGCCACAACCCCGGCGTCGAGGGCCTCGCCGACATCCTGTCCGGCCAGTCGGAGGGCGACACGAAGGAGCGGATGAGCCGCCATGGCTTCCCCGCCGCCGCGTTCGCCGTGGTCTCCTTCACCGCCTCCTGGAAGAGTCTCGAGCCCGGCGTGGGCACGCTGCTCGACTACTGGGCGCCGACCGAGTGACCTCACCCCTACGTGGACGGGCCCGGCACCGCGAG
>NZ_VCHX02000180.1 GCF_005768555.2 Streptomyces sporangiiformans | reverse complement strand
ACGGTGTCGTCGAGCTTGATCCGGTCCGCGCCGACCGCCTCCTCGTCCACGACGAAGCCGCCGCCCACCGAGTAGTACGTCTTCGAGAGGAGTTCCGTCCCGTCGGTGTCGTACGCCCAGAGCGTCATGCCGTTCGCGTGGTACGGCAGTGCCTTGCGCCGGTGCAGGACCAGGCTGTTGTGGAAGTCGAAGGCGATCTCCTGGGCGTCGCCGATCTCGACGCCCAACAGCCGCAGCCTTCCGGTCGACTTGATCCGCTCGACATCGTCCTCGGCCTGGGCGACGTCGACCGTGTGCGGCTCGTTGCCCTCCAGTCCCAGCAGTACGGCCTTCGGGGTGCCGTGGCCGTGGCCGGTGGCACCGAGGGAGCCGTACAACTCGGCGCGCACTGTGGCGGTCTGGGCGAGTACGCCGTCCTCCTTCAGCCGGCGGGCGAACATACGGGCCGCGCGCATCGGGCCGACCGTGTGGGAGCTGGACGGGCCGATGCCGATCGAGAACAGGTCGAAGACCGAGATGGCCACGGGGACTCCTCACTACGGGGGTGGTGGGGCAACCGGTCCGGGTGCCCCACCGGGGACTTACTTGTTCAGACCGGGGTACAGCGGGTGCTTGTCCGCCAGCGCCCTGACCCGGGCCTTGAGCGCCTCCACGTCGTACGACGGCTTGAGCGCCTCGGCCATGACGTCCGCGACCTCGGCGAAGTCCTCGGCCGTGAAGCCGCGGGTGGCCAGGGCCGGAGTGCCGATGCGCAGGCCCGACGTCACCATCGGCGGGCGTGGATCGTTCGGGACGGCGTTGCGGTTGACCGTGATGCCGACCTCGTGGAGGCGGTCCTCGGCCTGCTGCCCGTCCAGCTCGGACTCGCGCAGGTCGACCAGGATCAGGTGCACGTCGGTGCCGCCGGACAGGACGTTCACGCCGGCTTCGCGGGCGTCCGGCGCGGTCAGGCGCTCGGCGAGGATCCGCGCGCCCTCGACCGTACGGCGCTGGCGCTCCTTGAAGTCCTCCGAGGCGGCGACCTTGAAGGAGACGGCTTTGGCCGCGATCACGTGCTCCAGGGGGCCGCCCTGGAAGCCCGGGAAGACGGACGAGTTGAGCTTCTTGGCGAAGTCCTTCTTGGCCAGGATGATGCCGCCGCGCGGGCCGCCCAGCGTCTTGTGGGTGGTGGAGGTGACGACGTCCGCGTACTCCACCGGGTTGGGGTGGAGGCCGGCCGCGACCAGGCCGGCGAAGTGCGCCATGTCGACCCACAGGTACGCCCCGACCTCGTCCGCGATCCGGCGGAACTCCGCGAAGTCCAGCTGACGCGGATACGCCGACCAGCCCGCGATGATCACCTTCGGCCGGTGCTCCTTGGCCAGCCGCTCCAGCTCGGCCATGTCGACCAGGCCGGTCTCGGAGTCCACGTGGTAGGCGACCACATTGAACTGCTTGCCGGAGAAGTTCAGCCGCATCCCGTGGGTCAGGTGGCCGCCGTGGGCCAGGTCCAGGCCGAGGAGGGTGTCGCCGGGCTGGGCCAGCGCGAAGAGCGCGGCCTGGTTGGCGGAGGCACCCGAGTGCGGCTGGACGTTGGCGTACTCGGCGCCGAACAGCTCCTTGAGCCGGTCGATCGCGATCTGCTCGGCGACGTCCACGTGTTCGCAGCCACCGTAGTAGCGGCGGCCCGGGTAGCCCTCGGCGTACTTGTTCGTGAGGACCGAGCCCTGTGCCTCCATGACCGCTACGGGCGCGAAGTTCTCGGAGGCGATCATCTCGAGGGTGGACTGCTGGCGGTTCAGCTCGGCGTCGACCGCGGCGGCGACCTCCGGGTCGAGCTCGTGCAGGGGCGTGTTCAGAACGGTCATCTGCGGCTTCCTCGTGTTGGGGCGCAGGGTGCGCCGTACGCCTCGGCGGGGAGTTGTCGGGCTGCGGTGACGACAGTGGGGGCGCGGGACAGGGCCCTCAGCGGAAGACCACGGTGTGGTGGCCGTTGACCAGGATGCGGCTCTCGCTGTGCCACCGCACGGCCCGCGCCAGTACCCGGGCCTCGACGTCCCGGCCCACGGTGACCAACTCGTCGGGGTCGTGGGAGTGGTCCACGCGGACGACGTCCTGCTCGATGATGGGTCCCTCGTCCAGGTCGGGAGTGACGTAGTGGGCCGTGGCCCCGACCAGCTTGACTCCTCGTTGGTGGGCCTGGAGGTAGGGGCGGGCTCCCTTGAAGCTGGGGAGGAAGGAATGGTGGATGTTGATGGCCCGGCCGTCGAGCCGTTTGCACAGGTCGTCCGAGAGGATCTGCATATAGCGGGCGAGGACCACGAGGTCGATCTCGAACCGCTCCATCAGCTCCAGGAGTTCCGCCTCCGCCTCCGCCTTGGAGTGCGGCGTGACGGGGATGTGGTGGAACGGGATGCCGTGGCTCCGCGCGAGCGGCTCGAAGTCCCGGTGGTTGGAGACGATCGCCGGGACCTCGATGTTGAGAGCGCCGGTGCTCTTGCGGAACAGCAGGTCGTTCAGGCAGTGACCGTACTTGGAGACCATGATCAGGGTGCGCGTGGGGGCGGCCGCGTCGTGCAGCCGCCAGCCGATCCGGTACGCCTCGGCCACCGGGGCGAAATCGGCGCGCAGGCGCTCCAGTGATGTCTCCGGGTCGGCGACGTCGAAGTGCACGCGCATGAAGAAACGACCCTGCAGGCGGTCGTCGAATTGCTGGCTTTCCAGGATGTTCCCGGAGTGGCTGACGAGGAAGCCGCTGACGGCGTGGACCAGCCCGGCCTGGTCGGGGCACGAGAGGGTGAGGACGAACTCGCGGCCGGGGTGGGGGCGAGGTGGCATGGCATGCTCCAGCGGTGCGTAATGAGCAACAAGGCGAGCGATACGCAACATGGTCCAAGGGGGACGGGTTCCGGTCAAGGGTGCTGTCTTGACAGAAGGCGGCCAGGCGGCTTTCTTTGACGTGTTGCGCAATGAGGAATACTCAGCGTAATGAGAAACGTGCCGCCATCGCGGCCGTGCCACCGCCGCCCGGGCAGCGACGTCTGAAGCGGCGTGGTCCGTGGAGCCCAGCGGCAGCCGGCTTCCCTCGATTCCCACACACCGCGGAGCGCCATCGATGACCCGCAAAGCACCCGCTGAGGATCCCGGCGACGCCCGACTGCGGGTGGGTTCACCGAAGAACTACGCCGCCGGAATTCCGGCGGTCACCTCCTCACTGCGCCACGCGGGCACCCAGATGGGCGCGCGTCGTGGCCTGCTCACCCTGCTCCGGGTCAATCAGAAGGACGGCTTCGACTGTCCGGGCTGCGCCTGGCCCGAACCGGAACACCGGCATCGTGCGGAGTTCTGCGAGAACGGGGCCAAGGCCGTGGCGGAGGAGGCCACCCTGCGCCGGGTTACCCCGGAGTTCTTCGCCGAGCACGCTCTGGAGGAGCTCGCCGGCCGCAGTGACTACTGGCTGGGACAGCAGGGGCGCCTCACCCGTCCCATGTACCGTCCGGCGGGCGGTGCGCACTACCAAGCGATTTCGTGGGAGGACGCGTTCGCGGTCGTAGCCCGGGAGCTCGCATCCCTGGACCACCCCGACCAGGCCGCCTTCTACACCTCCGGCCGGGCGAGCAACGAGGCCGCCTTCGTCTATCAGCTGTTCGTCAGGCTGCTGGGCACCAACAACCTGCCGGACTGCTCCAACATGTGCCACGAGTCCAGCGGTTCGGCCCTGGTCGAGACCATCGGGATCGGCAAGGGCAGCGTCAGCCTGGAGGACCTCTACGAGGCGGACCTGATCCTTGTGGTCGGCCAGAACCCCGGCACCAACCATCCGCGGATGCTTTCCGCTCTGGAGCGGGCCAAGCATCGCGGCGCCCGCGTCATCGCCGTCAACCCGCTGCCCGAGGTGGGCCTGCTCCGGTTCAAGAACCCCCAGCGGCCGTCCGGCATGGTCGGCGGCGGTACGCAGCTGGCCGACCTCTTCCTGCAGATCAGGCTGGGCGGCGACCAGGCGCTGTTCCAGGCCTTCAACCGGCTGCTGCTGGAAGCCGAGGACGACGCGCCCGGCACCGTCCTCGACACCCCCTTCATCACCGCGCACACGCACGGCTTCGAGGAGTTCACCGAGCCGGCTCGCAAGACCTCCTGGGAGGACGTCCGGGAGGCCACCGGGCTGTCCGAGGAGGAGATCCGGGCCGCGTTCCGGGAGATACTCGCCGCCGAGAAGATCGTCGTCTGCTGGGCGATGGGCCTCACCCAGCACCGCCATTCCGTCCCGACCATCCGGGAGGTCGTCAACTTCCTCCTCCTGCGCGGCAACATCGGCCGTCCCGGCGCCGGGCTGTGCCCGGTGCGCGGCCACTCCAACGTGCAGGGGGACAGGACGATGGGCATCTACGAGAAGCCGAGCGAGGACTTCCTCGACGCACTCGGCGCCGAATTCTGTTTCGCACCACCACGTCACCACGGGCACGACGCGGTCGAGACCATCCGCGCCATGCGCGACGGCCGAGTGAAGGTCTTCGTGGGGCTGGGCGGCAACTTCGTCGCCGCCGCCCCCGACACCGAGTTGACGGAACGGGCGCTGCGCGGCTGCCGACTCACCGTGCAGATCTCCACCAAACTCAACCGGTCACACGCGGTCACCGGAGAACAGGCGCTCATCCTGCCCTGCCTCGGCCGCACCGAGGCGGACCTCCGGCCCTCGGGGCCCCAACTGGTAACGGTGGAGGACTCCATGGGTATGGTGCACCTCTCGCGAGGACGACTGGCCCCCGCCTCCGATCACCTCCTCAGCGAGGTGGCGATCATCTGCGGGATGGCCCGGGCCGCCCTCGGGGCCCACGACCCCCAGGTGCCCTGGGAGGAATTCGAAGCCGACTACGACCGCGTCCGCGACCGCATCGCCCGTGTGATTCCCGGCTTCGAGGAGTTCAACGACCGAGTGCGGCAACCGGGCGGCTTCACCCTGCCCCACCCGCCCCGCGACGAGCGCCGCTTCACCACCGCTACCGGCCGGGCCAACTTCACCGTGAACCCACTGGAGATCCTGCGCGTACCGGAAGGCCGGCTGCTGCTGCAGACGCTGCGTTCGCACGACCAGTACAACACGACCATCTACGGACTGGACGACCGCTACCGGGGCATACACCAGGGACGCCGGGTGGTGTTCGTGCACCGGGACGACCTCGCCGCCCGGGGCCTGGCCGACGGCGACCTCGTCGACATCGTCAGTGAGTACGAGGACGGGGTGGAGCGCAGGGCACCGGGCTTCCGCACGGTCGCCTTCCCGACGCCCCGCGGCTGCTGCGCGGCGTACTTCCCGGAGACCAACGTCCTGGTGCCCCTGGACTCCACGGCAGCCATCAGTAACACCCCCACCTCCAAGTCCATCGTGGTCCGGCTGGAATCGGATGCCGGGGCGTCCAGGGACCAGTGAGCTTTCGCGCTCCAGGATGCCGTCTGCGTCGTACCGCTGGCCCTTGAGCTTCGCGCGTGACCACCGACCTGGTGCACGAGGGAATCGTGCACCAGGTTGATGTGCGACGGCTCCGGTCAGACGAGGTTTCCGCGCAGGTCAGAGGGGATTTACGGGTACGAACGAGCTGTCCTGGCGGAACAGGGCGGTGCCGTCGGAGGGGTCCACGCGGAGCTGGTAGCTGTAGTGGCGCAGGTAGTAGCCCGGGTAGTTGTACGACTCGAAGCGGACGGAACCGCTCGCCGTGCCGGTGCGGGCGATGTACGTAGCGTCCCTGGCGAACGTGGACGAGCCGTTGTTCGCGTCGAAGCGGGCCCGGAAGTCCCAGTGGCGCAGGTAGTTCCCGGCCGCGTTCCGGAAGGAGTAGCCGTTCGCGTCGGCGAGGCCAGGGACGACGGTGAACGTGGAGGCCTGCTTCTCCGCGGCGCTGCTCGAGCCGCTCACCACCGGGAGGTTGAGCAGGGAGGACTGCTCCTGCCAGTAACGGGTGGTGAAGTTGGCCGACCGGAACGAGCGGGTGATGTTGGTCGACAGGTTCACGCCCCCGGAGACCGTCTCCTTGAGCACGGTGAAGTGGCGTGCCGTGCCGGAGATTCCCGGCAGCTTCTTGGGGGCGCTCCAGGTGGCGAACGTGTCGTAGCTGTCGCTGAAGTAGTAGCTGCCGTCGCCGTAACCGTCGAAGAAGATCCGCCATGCGCCGTTGTCGAGCTGCATCAGTGCGGCGCCCTCGCGCGTGCTGCCCCAGCCCGCCCAGTTGCCGGTCTTGCGGATCGTGTACGGGCCGGTGAGGGCGGTGGCGGTGGCGTACTCGATGTACTTCGCCGTCTCGTTCTTCGTGAAGGCATGGTAGGTGGAGCCGATCTTCACGATGAACGTGTCGATGTGGTTGGCGCCGATGCCGGACAGGGCCACGGGCGCGGACCAGGCGGTGAGCGCGGAGTTGGTCGCCCTCAGCAGGTACGGAGTGAAGATCCACTGGTCGTTGGCGGTCGAGCAGGACACGATGATGTTCACGCTGCCATCGCTGTCGACGAACCACTCGGGCGCCCAGGCACGGGACAGGTTCGCGATGGGAACGGTGTAGTCGTACAGGAAAGTCCAGTTGACCCGGTCCGAGCTGCGGGCGAAGCCGATGGTGGTGCTGGTGTCCTGCCAGGTGTGCGTGGTGTAGGTGAGGTAGTAGTTGCCGTCGGAGTGCCGGAAGATGCTGGCGTCACGGATCCGGTTGGCGGGTGGGGTGTAGGCGGACGCTTTCACGAGCCGGAAGTCGGTGGCGTCGTCGGACTCGTAGACGTTGACCGTGGCGTCGCTGCTGTTGAGGAACGGCACGATGGTGTACCGGGTGGCCGAGCCGCGGGGCGGTGCCGCCGCCAGGGCGGTGCCGAGCGTTCCGGGCAGTGCGCCCAGTCCGCCCAGGACGAAGCCCGCAGCGGGGAGGCCGGCCATCGCGCGCAGCACGCCGCGGCGGGACGGTGGCCGAGTGTCCGAGGGTCTGGTGCTGTGCGGTACGGCGGCGGGTCTGTCCGGTGTGTTCATGTGCGGCTCTCCTTGGTGCTCTCTTCTCGTGGTACGGCCCGTCCCCTGGGCCCTACGGTGGTTCAGGCCCAGGGGAACGGGCCGTTCGGAACGGTCAGTTCACAGTCGGGCCCCGATCGCGGTGCCGTCGCGCGGGACGAGGAACGCCGGAGCGGACGGCAGGGACCCGTCGGCGTCGCGGGGATTTGTGATCGCGCCCGTATCGGTGCTCTGGACGGACGATTCGCCCCAACTGCCGCCCAGATTCCAGGAGTTCCCCTGGGAGACGGTCGCCGAGCCCAGGGCGACGGCCCGCCCGTCCGCGATGGACAGGTTGCCGCTCAGCACCGCACGCGATCCCGAGCCGTCGGCGTCGAAGCCGGTCCCGGTGTTACGGAACGTGGAGTTCCGGCTCAGTGCGAGGGCACCCGGGTTGCCGTTGTCAGTGATGCCGTGCTTCGCGTTCTTGAACGCGACGCTGTTGCGCAGAGTGTGGGCCACCGCCGGGGCCGGGCTGCCGCCGCCCATCTTGAAGCCGTTGCCGTCGCCCGCGAAGTCCGGGAAGTTCCAGCGGTTGAAGCCGTTGCCGTACGTGATCGTGTCCTCGATGACGATCGGCGAGGTGAACTTCCAGGCGTCGAACCCGTCGTCGACGTTGTTCCACAGCCGTGCGCCCCGCACCACGTTGCCGGTCCCGCTGCCCTCCTTGATGGCGAGGCCGTCCGCACTCTCGCCGTTCTTGCGCGGATCGCGGTTGCCGTAACTGTCCAGGTTCAGGATCTGGTTGTTGCTGGAGGCGCCCTGCAGTTGGAAGCCCGACTCGTAGTTGTCGTGGGTGGTCAGGCGCGAGAAGACATTGTTGTTGCAGCCGTCGCAGTAGATGCCGTAGGGACCGTTCACGATCTCCAGTCCGGACATCCGCCAGTAGGACGCCTCCTGGTGGACGGCACCGCGCTCGGCGCGCGGGATGCTGCCGCCGACCGGCGTGTGGCTGGCGGGCAGCTTCTCCCCGTCGATGACGACCCGTTCACCCTGGTACGCCTCCAGGGAGATCGGCTGGGACGCCGTGCCCGAGGTGGTGACGGTGATGTTGTCGGTCAGGCCGTACGTACCGCCGCGTACGGCGATGACGTCTCCGGGCCGCGCCTTGTCCACGGCCTTCTGGATGGTTCGCAGCGGACGCGCGAGCGTACCGGGGGCGGAGTCGTCGCCGCTCACGGCCACCACGATGGTCGGCGTGGCGGAGACCGAAGCCTCGTCGGCGGTCGCCGTGGCCGACGTGGCCGGCACCACGGCGCCCAGCACGACCAACCCGGTGAGCACTCCCACTGCGCGCATGAGGCTTCCCTCTTCCCTGTCCGGACGCTGTCGCGGGTCTGTGGTCGCCCGAGGCGCGAACGTTGCCGCGCGACCGACGGACCGGTGCCGGGTGCTGCAGGGAATCCGCCACGCCGGTGACACCACATCGAACGCTCGATATTTCGAACGGAGTTCGGTAAACCGGTCAGACGCTAAGGGGCAGGTGGGGACACGTCAATAACTTGGGCACTCAATAACCTGGGCGCTCGATAACGTCGGCGGGGCGGCGTCATCGCACGCCGCCCCGCCCCACTCGCGCCTACGAAACCGAAGTGACGCCGTCCCACTGCTGTGGAATGGCCGCCGCCCCACTCTGCTGCAACGCGATCGTCCGCGCGGGGGAGGGAATCCTGATGCCCTCGACCCGGTAGCGCGTGTGCAGCCGCTTGATGAACTCGTGCTTGATCCGGTACTGGTCGCTGAACTCGCCGACACCCAGGATGACGGTGAAGCTGATCCTGGAGTCCCCGAACGTGTGGAAACGGATGGCGGGTTCGTGCTCGGGGACGGCCCCCTCGATCTCCGTCATCACCTCGGACACCACCTCGGAGGTCACCCGCTCGACATGCTCCAGGTCACTGTCGTAGCCGACCCCGACCTGAACGGTGAGCGTCATCTCCTGTTCCGGACGGCTGAAGTTGGTCATGTTGGTGCTGGAGAGCTGGGCGTTGGGAATGATGACGAGGTTGTTGGAGAGGTTGCGTACGACGGTGTTGCGCCAGTTGATGTCGACGACGTAGCCCTCCTCACCACTCGTCAGACGGATGTAGTCGCCGGGCTGGATCGTCTTCGAGGCGAGGATGTGAATGCCCGCGAAGAGGTTGGCGAGGGTGTCCTGGAGGGCGAGAGCGACCGCCAGGCCGCCGACGCCCAGGGCGGTGAGCAGCGGGGCGATGGAGATGCCCAGCGTCTGCAGGACGACCAGGATGCCGATCGCCAGCACGACGACGCGGGTGATGTTGACGAAGATCGTGGCCGATCCGGCGACGCCCGACCGGGACTGGGTCACGGCCCGTACCAGGCCCGTGATCACGCGCGCCGCCGTCACGGTGGAGGCGAGGATGAGGAGGACCGTCAGGACCTGGTTGACGTTGTGGTTGACCGGGCCCGTCAGCGGCAGTGCCGCCGCGGCGGCCGCCAACCCCCCGGTGAGGGCCGCGAGCGGCACCAGGGTGCGCAGCGCGTGGACGATGACGTCGTCCCCGCTCCATCGCGTGCGGGTGGCGTGCTTGCCCAGCCAGCGCAGGAGCATACGCAGCAGGAAGCCCGCCACGAGCCCGATGGCCACCCAGACGCCGGCGATGATCATGTCGTGCGCTGTGAGGTCGCGGTTCACCAGCTGCCTCCCGTCGATCTGAGAAGGGGGCGTACGCCCGGTATGTGATGTGTCGTCACCTTGCCACCTGCTGCTCGATTCCGAGATGTGCGTGCCCGCCGGGACGTCGACCGCCCAGCGGCAGGCTCGCTCATCCTGCCGCATGCACGGCGGTGCCTCGTCCCACGCCCGCTCCGGTCCGGCCAACTCGGCACGCCCAAGCGCTGCCTCGGACCTCGTCCGGCGCCCCGGCGCGACACGTCGTGGGACCTGGACGGACTATCCGTCGACTCCGACTTGGCCGGGCCCAAGATGGCCTGGATACGCCGTCGTACTCAAGCCGGACCGCGGGAGATTCAGATCACCTTCAGACGGACGAGCGCGCCCAGCGTCAACGCCCCCGGCAGCAGCGGCAACCACACCGTGATGATGCGGTAGGCGAGCACCACCGCCGTCGCCACGGCCACCGGGCCGCCCGCCGCCACCAGCGCGACGATCAGCGCGGCCTCCACCGAGCCGATGCCGCCGGGCGTGGGGATGACGGCGACGGCGGCGGTCGCCGCCAGATACACGAGCACCATGTGCAGCGGCGGCACCGGCAGCCCCAACGCCCGGCCCACCGCGGCCAGTCCGGCCGCCTGCAGCATCGGGAACGAGAGCGCGCCGCCCCACAGAGCGAGCGCGCGGATCGGCCGGGTGTGCACGGAGCGGGCCTCGCCCAGGGCGGTCCGCAGGAACGAGAGGACTACGGTACGCAGCCGCCGTACGAGCAGCAGAACCGTTACTGCCGCGCATGCCACCACGCCTGCGCCGAGCAGCAGGGGACCGGCCGCTCCGTCCGGGACGAGCGGGCCGATCTGCAGGGCGTCGGGAAGGGCGACCAGCATGACCAGCAGCAGGCCGATCCGGGCGACGAACCCGGCGAGCATGTAGAGCGCGAGCGCCGCCGAGGAGCGGGCCGGCGGAACACCGCAGACCGTCATGAACCGCAGATTCACGGCCGTCGCGCCCAGCCCCGTCGGCAGCAGGTGGTTCGCGGCGCCCGCCGCGAACTGCGTGGCCAGCAGCCGGCGCCTGGGAAGCCGTTCGACGAGCGCGCCCTGCCGGGTGACGGCCGCCGCGACCCACGTCAGGCAGGTCGCCGTCACGGCCGCCAGGAGCCACGGCCACTCGGCCGTCCCCAGGTGAGCGAAGCCCTCCACCAGTACGGACCGGTGGCGCGCCGCGACCCAGAGGACGAGCACGAGGGGGAGCAGGCAGAGGATCCTGCGGACCG
Source organism: Streptomyces sporangiiformans (assembly GCF_005768555.2). Taxonomy (GTDB): domain Bacteria; phylum Actinomycetota; class Actinomycetes; order Streptomycetales; family Streptomycetaceae; genus Streptomyces; species Streptomyces sporangiiformans. The sequence continues at coordinate 197,447 of NZ_VCHX02000180.1, read as the reverse complement.
CGAGGCGCCCGGAGAAGGTCCGGAGGACTCGCCTGGGGAGTCGTACGTCCGTCATATGGGGAGAGGTTCTCCGCGCCGCGCCAACAGCGGGTTGCGGGCGCGCGGACGGCGATTGACGTGGCGGGTACGTCCTCGGGCTGTTGGCCTCGGTGCAGGCCGTGAATCGTTCCTTGAGCTCAAGTCTGCTTGAGGTTCTACCGTGTCCCTCATGAGTATGGAGACCACAGCCTGGACGCAGCTGCACAGCGTCATGACCGCCCAGACGGAGCGGCGTCCCTTCGCCCGCGTGACGCTGCGCCGCATCGCCGGATTCGCCCGTCCGCACCGGCGTCGCATCGCGCAGTTCGTGCTGCTCAGCGTGGTGACCGCACTGCTCGCCGTCGCGACACCGGTCCTCGCCGGAAGTGTCGTGAACGTGATCGTGTCCGACGGCGACGAGGGCACCGTCGTACGGCTGGCCCTGCTCATCGCCCTGATCGCGCTGGCCGAGGCCGTGTTCGGGCTGGCGAGCCGCTGGCTCTCGGCGAACCTCGGGGAGGGACTCATCCTCGATCTGCGGACGGCGGTCTTCGATCATGTGCAGCGCATGCCGGTCGCGTTCTTCACACGTACTCGTACGGGCGCGCTCGTCAGTCGTCTCAACAACGACGTGATCGGCGCGCAGCGTGCGTTCAGCAACACACTGTCCGGAGTGGTCGGCAACGTCGTGACGCTGCTGCTCACCCTCGCCGTGATGCTCGCCCTGTCCTGGCAGATCACGCTGCTCGCGCTGGTGCTGCTCCCGGTGTTCGTGGTGCCGGCCCGCCGGATGGGCAGCCGGATGGCGAAACTCCAGCGCGAGGCGGCCGATCTGAACGCCGCGATGGGCACGCGGATGACGGAGCGCTTCTCGGCGCCCGGCGCCACACTGGTCAAGCTCTTCGGGCGGCCCGACGACGAGTCCAAGGAGTTCGCGGCGCGGGCTCGGCGGGTGCGGGACATCGGGGTCCGCACGGCTATGGCACAGACGGCGTTCATCACGGCCCTCACCCTCGTCTCCGCGCTGGCGCTCGCGCTGGTCTACGGACTCGGCGGCTGGTTCGCGCTGCGCGGCAGCCTGGAGCCGGGCGCCGTCGTGTCGCTGGCGCTGCTCCTCACCCGACTGTACGCGCCCCTGACGTCCCTGGCGGGAGCCCGAGTCGAGGTCATGAGTGCCCTGGTGAGCTTCGAGCGGGTCTTCGAGGTGCTCGACCTGAAGCCGCTGATCGAGGAGAAGCCGGGCGCACGCGAGGTGCCGGACGGCCCGGCCTCCGTCGAGTTCACCGACGTCCGTTTCGCCTATCCGTCCGCCGACAAGGTCTCCCTGGCCTCGCTGGAGGAGGTCGCCGCCCTCGACACCCGTGGCGGCGCCGAAGTCCTGCACGGCGTCTCCTTCCGCGCCGAACCCGGCCAGACCGTCGCGCTCGTCGGCTCCTCCGGCGCCGGAAAGTCGACCATCGCGCAACTACTGCCGCGGCTTTACGACACCGACGAGGGCGCCGTACGCATCGGGGGCGTCGACGTGCGCGACCTGAGCGCCGAGTCGATGCGGGCGACCCTCGGCATGGTCACCCAGGACGGGCACCTCTTCCACGAATCGGTCCGCGCCAACCTGCTGCTCGCCCGGCCCGAGGCCGGCGACGACGAACTGTGGGACGTCCTGCGCCGCGCCCGCCTCGACGACCTCGTCCGCTCGCTGCCCGACGGCCTCGAAACGGTGGTGGGCGAGCGCGGCTACCGGCTCTCCGGCGGTGAGCGTCAGCGCATGACCATCGCGCGGCTGCTGTTGGCCCGCCAGCGGGTGGTCATCCTGGACGAGGCGACCGCCCATCTGGACAACACCTCCGAAGCCGCCGTCCAGGAGGCGCTCACCCAGGCTCTGGAGGGGCGTACCGCGGTCGTCATCGCACACCGGCTGTCGACGGTACGGGCCGCCGACGCGATCCTCGTGGTCGAGGCGGGCCGGATCGTGGAGCGCGGCACTCACGAGGAACTCCTCGCGGCGGGTGGGCGGTACGCGGAGCTGTACCGGACGCAGTTCGCGAAGACCCCGCACGGCCCGGAGGCCGACGTGAGCGAGATCGCGGTGGGGGAGGAGCCACTGGGGAAGGAGCCGGTGGGGAAGGAAAAGGAAGCGGTGGGGGCGGAGACGGTGGGGAAGGAAGCGGTGGCGTAGGCGGCGTGCGGGTGCCGCAGCCGTGGAGTGGGCCGGTGTTTCGTCAGGCGCGGGTGGGGTCGGGGTTTCCGTTGCCGAGGGCGGTGGAGATCGCCCCCGCCGCGGTGGTCAGTGCCGCCACGACCTCGTTCAGCCGGTGCGGTGAGTGGCGCACGCTGGGCATGGAGACCGAGACGGCGGCGACCGTGTGCCCGCCGGAGTCGGTCACGCCACGCCCGACGGCGACGACACCCCGCTCGGAACGTTCCAGGTTGAGAGCCACGCCGCTCTGCCTGACCGCGCGGAGCTCGGTGCGCAGTCTCGTCAGGTCAGGGCGTTCCTCGGATCCGCCGGTGGGGGAGGGGGCGTAGAGCGCGGCCAGCTCCTCGTCGTCGAGGGCTGCCAGCATGACCAGACCGCCGGTCACCTGGTGCGCGGGGAACACCATGCCTTCGCGGCTCCCGACCCGGAGTGCCTGCGCGCACTCGACCGAGGCGATGAACCGTACGGTGCGGCCGGTGCGGATGCTGAGGTTCACGGTCTCGTCGAGGGTGTCGACCAGGGCCCGCATCGGGCCGAGGGCGGCGGCCCGGACGGCCGCGACGTTCGACTGTGTCCGGTCGGCGATCTCGAGGACGGGGCCGACGCGGTAGGTGCGGTCCTCGTTCCGGACCGCGAAGTCCCGGTACACCAGCGTGGAGAGCAGGCGGTGGGCGGTGGAGCGGGCCACGCCGAGCCGCTGAGCGGCCTCGGAAACCGTGAGAGGGCCCTCCACCTGCAGGATCACCGCGAGCTGCAGCGCGTGGTCCACGCTGGTGACGCCGTACGTCGGCGGGTTCTTCATGGGCTTGGCCATGACGACCTCTCGCTGGGTGTGTTCCGCTGTGCAGAATCTACTGTTCCCGAGCGATCCGTACGGCGCACGGTTCCCGTATGACCGACCACGACCCGCACGTCGTCTCCCCCGTCAAGCTGACCGCCGAGGACCGGCCCGACCAGCCGCCGGTGACCCCCGAGCTCGAGGACCTCTACCGGGGCTTCGAGAGCGCCCTGCTGGTGCCGCTGTGGACCCGGATCGGCGACCTGATGCCCGAGCACCCCCGGTCCAAGGCGCGGCCGCACCGGTGGGAGTGGAAGACGCTGCTGGACCTGGCCGGCCGGGCCGGCGACCTCGTGCCGGTGGGCCGCGGCGGCGAGCGGCGCGCGATAGCGCTGGCCAACCCGAGCCTGGGCGGCAGGCCGTACGCCACCCCGACACTGTGGGCCGCCATCCAGTACCTGATGCCCGGCGAGGACGCGCCCGAGCACCGGCACACCCAGAACGCCTTCCGGTTCGTCGTCGAAGGGGAGGGCGTGTGGACCGTCGTGGAGCGCGACCCGGTGCCCATGCGCCGCGGTGACTTCCTGCCGCAGGCGGGCCTGAACTGGCACGCGCACCACAACGCGGCCGACGAGCCGATGGCCTGGATCGACGGCCTCGACATCCCCTTCCAGTACGACGTCGAGGGGCAGTTCTTCGACTTCGGGCGTGACGAGCTGTCCGAGGAGGAGCACCAGGCGCCCGCCCGCTCCCGCGCGGAGCGGCTCTGGGGGCACCCGGGGCTGGTCCCGGTCTCGCAGTTCGAGTCCCGCCAGGGCACTCCGCTGCTGCGCTACCGCTGGGAGGACACCGACGCCGCCCTGACCGACCAGCTGGAGCTGGAGCGAGAGGGGCACCCCGGCACCGTGGAGCCCGGTCACGCGCTGGTGCGCTACACCAACCCCACCACCGCCGACGACGTCCTGCCGACCATCCGGGCGCAGTTCCACCGCGTCCGAAGCGGTGCGGAGACCGCTCCCCGCCGCGAGACGGGGTCCTCGGTCTACCAGGTGTTCGACGGTTCCGGCCGGGTGACCGTCGGCGAGGTCTCCTGGTCGGTCCAGCGCGGCGACCTCTTCGTCGTCCCTTCATGGATGCCGCTGTCGATCCGGTCCGAGGCGTCCCCGTCCGACTCCGACTCCGGAGCACTCGACCTGTTCCAGTTCAGCGACGCGCCGATCCTCACCAAGCTCAACCTGTTCCGCACCCATGTCACCCACGTCGCCCACGTCGAGGAGAAGCACGCGTGAAGCTCGCCACCATCCGTCTCGGTGAACCCGGTGAACCCGGTGAACCCGGTGACCGCACCACAGCGGTCCGCGTCGAGGGGGACTTCCTGGTCGACCTCGGCCTGCCCGACGTGGGCGCCGTCCTCGCCTCGGCCGGCGGTCTCACGGCCGCGGAGACCGCCGACGGTCCCCGGTACCCCGCCACCGGCGCGGAATTCGCCACGCTCGTCCCGCGCCCCAGCAAGGTGGTCTGCGTCGGCCTGAACTACCAGAACCACATCAAGGAGATGGGGCGCGACCTGCCCGAATACCCCACCCTGTTCTGCAAGTTCGCCGACACGCTCATCGGTGCCCACGACGCCATACAGCGCCCCGCCGAGACCGACGCGTTCGACTGGGAGGCCGAGCTGGCCGTCGTCATCGGGCGACAGGTCCGGCGTGCGGACGAGGCGGCGGCCAAGGCGGCCATCGCGGGCTTCACGGTGCTCAACGACGTCACCTGTCGCGACTGGCAGTTCCGTACGCGCGAGTGGCTGCAGGGCAAGAACTGGGACTCCACCACGCCGGTCGGCCCCTGCCTCGTCACGGCCGACGAGATCGGCGGCCCACGCCCGGCGCTCGACATCCGCTGTGAGGTCAACGGCCGCGTGATGCAGCAGGACAACACCGGCGACCTGCTCTTCGACCCCGTCGACCTGGTCCGCTACGTCTCCACGATGGTGCGGCTCAACCCCGGCGACATCATCGCCACCGGCACCCCCGGCGGCGTCGGCCACGCCCGCAAGCCCCCCGTCTTCCTGCAGGCGGGCGACCTCGTGGTCACCGAGATCGCGGGCCTGGGGCGACTGGAGAACCATGTGGTCGCGGAGGCGGCGCGATGAGAGACCTCCGCACGACGCTCGCCTGGGTCGTCGAGGGCACCGCGCTGTGCCGCCTGGCCATCGACGGCCTCGACGCGACCTCCTACGGCGCGCCCTCGCTGCTCCCCGGCTGGACCCGGGGGCATGTCGTCGCCCATCTCGCCGGCAACGCGGAGGCCATCGGGAACCTCCTGCACTGGGCGCGCACCGGTGAGCCCACACCGATGTACAGCTCGCCGGAGCAGCGCGGCGCGGTGATCGAGTCGGGCGCCGCTCTGCCCGGCGACCGGCTCACCGCGTGGTTCGAGCAGTCCGCGCAGACCTTGGCCGAGTCGATGGCCGCACTGACCGAACAACAGTGGAAGGCGGAGGTCGTCACCGCCCAGGGGCGGACCGTGCCGGCGAGCGAGACCCCGTGGATGCGCGGCAGGGAGGTCATGGTGCACGCCGTCGACCTCGGCACGGGGGTGCGCTTCGCCGACCTGCCCAAGGAGTTCCTCGCCGAGCTGCGCGACGACATTCTCGCCAAGCGCGGCAGGGACGGCGTGCCCGCCGTGCACGGCAGCCCCGCGGAAGTCACGGCGTATCTCGCCGGCCGTCCCTTCACGGGCGTGACGACCTCCGACGGTGCCCTCGCCGAGCCCCTCGCGCCGTGGCTGTGACGGCTGCGACCGCCGAGGAGTCACCGAGGAGAAGGCCATGAGCACCGTGGACACGAACCGCCCGAACCGCCCGAACCGCCCGGACGTCCTCGTGATCGGCGGCGGGATCGGCGGCCTCTCGGCGGCGCTGGCTCTCACCCGCACAGGGCTGCGAGTGCGCGTGTACGAGCGGGCCGCGGAGTTCGGCGAGGTCGGCGCCGGCCTCCAGATCGCGCCCAACTGCACGCGCATCCTGGACGACTGCGGGCTCCTCGACGAGGCCACCTCGCTCGGCGTGCGGCCCGAGCACATGGTCATGAAGGACGCCGTCGACGCCGGCGAACTGACCCGCCTGGACCTGACGGACCTTCAACACCGTTACGGCTTCCCGTACATGGTGATCCACCGCAGCGACCTGCACGGCATCTTCCTGCGCGCCTGTGGGCGGGCGGGCGTCGACCTGGTGACCAGCTCCCACTGTGTGGCGTACGAGAACACCGGGGGCGGGGCGCGCGTCAGGTTCGCCGACGGCAGGACCGACGAGGCCGAGGTCGTCATCGCCGCCGACGGCCTGCACTCGGTCGCGCGCACGCTCCTCGTCCACGACGATCCGGTCAACTCCGCGTACGTCGCCTACCGCGCCGCGATCCCCTTCGACCACGTACGCGGCAACGGCGTGCACGAGAAAGACGTCGTGGTGTACGTCGGCCCGCGCTGCCACTTCGTGCAGTACCCGCTGCGTGGCGGCCGGATGGTCAACCAGGTCGCCGTCTTCGAGTCGCCGAAGGCGCTGGCCGGCGCGGCGGACTGGGGCACTCCGGACGAACTCGACCGGGCCTTCGACGGCATGTGCGCCCAGATCCAGAAGGGTCTGCCGCTGATGTGGCGCGACCGCTGGTGGCGCATGTTCGACCGCGACCCGATCACGAACTGGGTCACCGGCCGGATCGCCCTGCTCGGCGACGCCGCCCACCCCCCGCTGCAGTACATGGCCCAGGGCGCCGTCATGGCCATCGAGGACGGCTGGGTGCTGGCCGAGCATGTCGGCGCCCAGCGGGCGGCGCGGTCCGAGCGCACGTCCGGTGTCGACTGGGAGGCGGCCCTCGCCGCCTATGAGGCCGTACGCCCCGAGCACTGCCGCCGCGTGGTCACCACCGCACGCGCGTGGGGGGAGCTCTGGCACCACGACGGCATCAAGCGACTACGACGCAACACGTTGCTGCGCTCCCGCGACCCCTATGACTACACCTTCACCGACTGGATCTACGGCCCCACGGCCCTGACGCCCGAGCAGGAGCCCGAGCTGTACCCGACGATCCCTCTGGGCACGGAGAACGGCTGACACGACCAATGCCAGACTCATCTATTACAGACTATTGACGTTACGCCAAAGACTTGTAGATTCTGAGCCCACCTTCCCACCCCAGGCCCACCTCAGGAGCTGCCATGGGTGTTGTCTCAGTCTTCTCTCTGTCCAGAACGATCGCGGGACTCGCGCTGGGTGCCCTGGTGCTGTCGGGCTGCGGGTCGAGCCTCGGCGAGTCCGACACCGCCGAACCCGGAGGGGGCCGGTCCGGCGGCGACGTCAAGATCGGGCTGCTGGTGCCGCTGTCGGGGGTCTACGCGCCCGTCGGCGAGGACATGAAGGCCGGCTTCGAGCTCTACCTCGACCAGCACGACGGCAAGCTCGGCGGGCACGATGTCGATCTCGTGACGGCCGACGAGGGCGAGGGGCCGCAGACCGGCGTGCCCGCCGCCCAGAAGCTCGTCACCCAGGACCAGGTCACCGCGGTCGCCGGAGTGGTCAACTCGGCCACCGCGCTGGGGCTGCGCGACTTCTTCCACGAGTCCAAGAAGCCGCTGCTGATCGCCAACGCCGGAGCCGACGCCATCACCGGAGCCCGCAAGTCCGACTACGTGTGGCGGACGAGTTTCAGCAACGGCGGGGTGTCCGGCGCCCTGGGGCCGGCCGTCGCCGAGGAGGCCAAGGGCAGCGTCTACCTCATGGCCGCCGACTACGCCGCAGGGAAGGAGATGGTCGCGGGGTTCCGCAAGAGCTTCGAGGCGGCCGGCGGCAAGGTCGCGGGCGAGAAGTACACCCCGTTCGGCAAGACCCAGGACTTCCAGCCCTATCTGTCGGCGATCCGCAAGTCCGGCGCCGATGCCGTCTTCGCCTTCTACGCCGGCGCCGAGGCGGTGAACTTCGTGAAGCAGTACAAGCAGTTCGGTCTCGCCGACAAGACACCGCTGTACGGCACCGGCTTCCTCACCGAGGGCGGGGTGCTCGCCGCCCAGGGCAAGGCCGCGGCCGGGGTGAAGACCTCGTTGCACTACTCGACGGAACTGAAGTCCGCGCGCAACAAGGAGTTCGTGGACGCCTACCGACAGAAGTCGGGAAAGCCGCCGACGGCCTACGCGGTGCAGGCCTACGACGCCGCCGCCGTCCTCGACAAGGCGCTGGCCAAGGCGAGCGGCGACAGCGGTGAGGACCTGGTGAAGGCACTGGGCGGAGTCGGCTCGATCGACAGCCCCCGGGGCGCATGGAAGTTCGACGCCGACCACAACCCACAGCAGCAGTTCTACCTGCGCGAGGTCCGTGCCGACGAGGGACCGGCCGTCAACGCGGTCGTCCGCGAGCTGGACTGAGGCGCCGGGATGGCTACCTATCTGGTGAGCGTCCTCAACGGGCTGGCGATGGGCTCCCTGCTCTTCGCCATCGCGCTGGGGCTGTCCCTGGTGTTCGGCATGATGGACGTGCTGAATCTGGCCCATGGCGCGGTCTACCTGGTCGGCGCCTACGTCGCGGTGGCGCTGGTCGCCGACGGCGCGGGGGTCGCGGCCTTCGTCCTCGCCGTACTGGCCGCCGCGGTGGCCGGAGCCGTACTCGGGGGACTGCTGGCCGCCTTGACGCGGGCCACCGCGCACCATCTCGACCAGGCCCTGCTCACGCTCGGCGTGGCCCTGGTGGTCGGTGAAGTGCTGACGCTGGCCTTCGGCACCGACGTGCACTCCATCGCCGCTCCCGAGCCGGTCGGCGGCGGCGTCACGGTGCTCGGCGAGACGTACCCGGTCTACCGGTTGCTCGTGATCGGGTTCGGCATCGTGCTGGCGGTGGCCGTCTACTTCCTGGTGGAGCGCAGCCCGCTGGGCTCGCTCATCCGCGCGACCGTCGCCGACCGCGCCATGGTGGCGGCACTCGGCGTCAACACCGGCCGGGTGCTGGTCGGGGTCTTCGCCGCGGGGGCGGCGCTGGCCGCGGTCGGCGGGGTCCTGGCCGGTCCGATCCTCGGGGCGCAGCCCGGCCTGGACGAGAAGGTGCTGCTGCTCGCGCTGGTCGTGGTCGTGATCGGGGGTCTGGGCTCGGTGCGCGGAGCGCTGCTCGGCGCCGTACTGATCGGGCAGGTGCAGGCGCTCGGCACCGCCCTGCTGCCCCAGTACGCGTCGTTCCTCGTCTTCGCGGCGATGGCCCTGGTGCTTCTGCTGCGGCCCACGGGTCTGCTCCCGGCGCGGACGGCGGTGCATGCATGAACATCAAGGCGGTGAAGGCGATGCGCGGTGGCACGCACGTGCCATCGGGCACGACCCCCGTAAGCGAACCGCTCGACGGCGACAGCGCCTGCGATAGCGGCAGCGGCAGCGAGCGCCGAAGCGGTGGACACGAAAGCGGAACCGGTGACAGTGCGAAGGGCCCGGGACGCCGACGGGCCGTGGTCGCCGTAGCGGTCGTCGCGTTGCTGGCGGCGGCCCCAGTGGTGCTCGCCCCCTATCCGGTGTCGGCCATGAGCCGGATGCTGGCGTTCGCGGTGCTGGTCCTCAGCGTCGACCTGCTCACCGGGGTCACCGGACTGCCCGCGCTGGGGCAGGCCGCGTACTTCGGTGCCGGCGCCTACACGGCGGTGCTCATCGGCATCCACATCACGTCGGACGCGCTGGTGCAGACGCTGGCGGGCCTGGTCATGGGCCTGGTGGCGGCCGCGGTCACGGGATGGGTCGCCGTACGTGCCAGCGGCATCGTGTTCCTCATGCTCACCCTGGCGATCGGCGAGTCGGTGCACCAGGTGGCCGACACCTGGCAGGCCGTCGGCGCCAGCAACGGCCTGGCCGGGATGCCCCCGATCACCCTGTTCGGCGGGCCGCCGCTGCTGGCCGCCGGGTTCGTCCACTGGTGGGTACTGGCCGTGGCGGTCGCCGTGTTCGCGGCGGTCGCGCTGGTCGTCCGTTCCCCCTACGGCCGGACACTGCGGGGCATCCGTGACAACGAGGCCCGGATGAGGGCGCTCGGCTACCGCCCGGCACTCGCCCGGTACGGCGTCTTCTGCCTGGCGGGGGCGGTCGCCGGCGCGGGCGGCGCCCTGTGGGCGCAGCAGGCCCGGTTCTTCTCGCCCGGGGACATGGGGTTCGAGGTCGCGGCGCTGGCTCTGCTCAGCGTCGTCATCGGAGGGCCGGGCAGCCTGTGGGGGCCCTGCCTGGGCGCGGCACTGGTGCTGCTCGTGCGCGACAACCTCTCCGCGTCGATCGGCGGGCACGGCCCGCTGGTGCTGGGCGCGGTGTTCATCGCCGTCGTCTTCCTGATGCCACGCGGCCTCGCGGGCCTCACCGGCGCCCGCCTCCGGGGCCTCATCGCTGCTCGTGGCGCCCGTCTCCGGAAGGAGAACGCCTCGTGACCCCTCAACGCGTGACCCCTCTGCTCGAACTGCGGGGGCTGACCCGCTCCTACGGCTCCCTCACCGCTGTCGACTCTGTGGATCTGGCACTCGCCCCGGGCGAGCGGCACGCGCTCATCGGGCCCAACGGCGCCGGTAAGTCGACCCTGTTCGCGACCGTGGCCGGGACCCTCCGTGCCTCAGGCGGGAGCGTCCTGCTGTCCGGTCAGGACGTCACGTCGCTGCCGGAGGGGGAGCGGGCCCGGCGCGGCATGGTGCGCACCTACCAGCACTCCAGCCTGTTTCTCGACTGCTCCGTGCTGGACAACGTCGCGCTCGCGGTGCAGCGCGTCCACCGGGTGGCCCACCGGTGCGACCGGGCGGCCCGGCGCTTCCGGCACATCGATACCGAGGCACGCCGCCACCTGGACTCGGTCGGGCTGTTGGGGCGTGCGCAGGACATGGCGGCCGCTCTGTCGCACGGCGAACGGCGACAGCTCGAAGTCGCGATGGTGCTCGCCACGGAACCCGCGCTGGTGATGTTCGACGAGCCCACCGCGGGGATGTCCGCCGCCGAGACCGAACGCTTCGTGGCCTTGATGGAGAGGCTCCCCGAGCGCCTGACCGTGCTCATCGTCGAGCACGACCTGGATGTGGTGTTCCGGCTGGCCGAACGGGTCACCGTGCTGCATCTGGGCAAGGTTCTCGCCTCCGGACCGCCGGAGGCGATCCGTGCCGACGAAGCGGTGCAGCGGGCCTATCTCGGTTCGGCCAGGACCGAGGACCTGTTCGCCGAGGCGGGAGGAGAGCGATGACCGACCTGCTCAGTGTGCGCGGCCTGCGCGCGGGATACGCGGGCACCACCGTGCTCGACGGCGTCGAGTTCACCGTCCCCGCCGGCACCGTGGTGGCGCTGCTCGGCCGCAACGGCGTCGGCAAGTCCACGTTCATCCACACGGTGATGGGCATGCTCAAGCCGTACTCCGGCAGCATCCGCGTGGATGGACGCGAACTCGCCGGAGCGGCGGCGCACACCGTGGCCCGCAGCGGCGTCGCCATCGTGCCCCAGGGCCGCCGCGTGTTCGCACCCCTCACGGTCGACGAGAACCTGCGCATCGCGGCCCGAGGGGCCAAAGCACCCACAGGCAAAGCGCCCACAGGCAAGGTGCCTACAAGCAAGGTGCCTACAGGCGCACGTGATCCCTGGACCCCGGAGCGCGTCTACGAGTTGATACCCCGCCTCGCCGAACGGCGGGCCCACCGGGGCGATCAGCTCTCCGGCGGGGAGCAGCAGATGCTGGCCATCGGCCGGGCGTTGCTGAGGAATCCGCGGCTGCTGCTCCTGGACGAGCCGTCGGACGGCCTGGCGCCCGCTGTCATCGACCGGATCGCCGAGGTACTGGAGGGACTGCGCGGCGAGGGAATCGCGGCCGTGCTGGTGGAGCAGGACCTGCACCTGGCGTTCCGCCTGGCCGACGAGGTGGCGGTGATGCAGAAGGGCCGCATCGTGCACCGGAGTTCCACCGCCGACTTCCGCCAGGACCGGCACCGGGCCCACAGCCTCCTCGGCGTGGGCTGACCCGGGCGCGCGGACGCACGGAGGCGCGGACGCACGGGGGGCACGGACCGTGGCCAGGGCCCGCCCGCCCTGGCCACCGTCCGCGCGCCCTCACGCCGCCCGACGTCGCCCGACGCCGTCACGAAGACGGCCTACGACGGCATCCTCTCCGCGGCCTGCAGGGCCCGAACCGGAACCTCACCCGCCCCCTGCGCCGCGCACCTGCCGTACCCCGTTGCGCGGGCAGCGGCAGCACGGACGATGCTGCCGACTTACCTTGCCCGCGACATACGGCGGCCCACCTCTCGCTATAGTTCTACAGAACCTTGACGCGCTGCGTGTCTTCTGTAGAAGATTCGTCTATCGGTACCTGCGCTAGCGCGAGGAGGCGCTCGTCATGGTGGTTTCCTTCGACCGAAGTCCGGACGCGTACCGGCACTGGAAGCTCCGTACGGACGGGCCGGTCGCGTGGCTGGAGTTGGACGTCGACGAACAGGGCGGCCTGGTCCCCGGCTACGAGCTGAAGCTCAACTCCTACGACCTCGGCGTGGACATCGAGCTGTACGACGCGCTGCAGCGGCTGCGGTTCGAGCATCCCGAGGTGCGGTCGGTGGTGGTGACCAGCGCCAAGGAGAAGGTCTTCTGCGCGGGCGCGAACATCCGGATGCTCGCGGCCTCGCCGCACGAGTGGAAGGTGAACTTCTGCAAGTTCACCAACGAGACACGCAACGGCATGGAGGACGCCTCGGAGCACTCGGGGCTCACCTTCATCGCCGCCGTCAACGGCTCCTGTGCGGGCGGCGGTTACGAGCTGGCGCTGGCCTGCGACCGGATCCTGCTGATCGACGACAACTCCTCGGCGGTGGCGCTTCCCGAGGTCCCGCTGCTGGGCGTACTGCCGGGCACCGGCGGCCTGACCCGGGTCACCGACAAGCGCCGCGTACGCAAGGACCTGGCCGACCTCTTCGCCACCCGCAGCGACGGCGTACGCGGCAAGACGGCGGTGGACTGGCGGCTGGTCGACGAGGTCGTCCCGCGCCGGGACTTCCGTACGATCGTCGAACAGCGCGCCCTTGAGGCGGCCGGGCACAGCACCCGCCCGACGGACGCCCAGGGCATCGAACTGACCCCGCTGGAGCGCGAGGTCACCGACGACGGCATCGCCTACCGGTACGTGCGCGCCGAGCTCGACCGCTCGCTCGGCCTGGTCCGCGTCACCGTACAGGGACCCTCGGAGCCCGCCCCCGCCGACGCCGCCGCGATCCACACCCAGGGCGCCGAGGGATGGTTGCTGGCCCTCACCCGCGAGCTCGACGACCTGATCCTGCGGCTGCGGACCAACGAGACCGAGCTGGGCACCTGGGTGCTGCGCACGGAGGGCGACCCCGATCTCGTACTGGCCCATGAGCGGGCCGTGCTGGGCGCCGCCGCCGATGGCGACTGGCTCGGCAACGAAATCGTGCACTACTACAAGCGCACCCTGAAGCGGCTCGATGTCACCAGCCGCAGTCTCATCGCGCTGATCGAGCCGGGCAGCTGCTTCGCCGGGCTGCTGCTGGAGCTGGCCCTGGCCTGCGATCTGCAGTACATGCTGGACGGCCCGCCGATCGAGGACCCGGACAGCGACGACCGGGCGGTCCTCACCCTCTCCGAGGCGAACTTCGGCACCTTCCCCATGGGCAACGGCCTGTCCCGCCTCCAGTCCCGCTTCTATCAGGAGGACGACCACCTCGACTGGCTGCGCCGCGAGGCCGGGCAGCCCCTGAGCCCCGCCCAGGCCCGCGAACTCGGACTCGTCACCGACGCACCCGACGACATCGACTGGGAGGACGAGATCCGCATCGTCCTGGAGGGCAGGGCGGCGCTGAGCCCGGACGCACTGACCGGCATGGAGGCCAACCACCGGTTCGTCGGCCCGGAGACCCTCGAGACCAAGATCTTCGGCCGGCTCACCGCCTGGCAGAACTGGATCTTCATACGCCCCAACGCCGCCGGCCCGGAGGGCGCGCTGCGCCGCTACGGCACCGGTCAGAAGGCGGTCTACGACCGGAAGCGAGTGTGAACCGATGCCCACGAACATCGACTACGACTCCAAGATCCCCAACAATGTCGCACTCGCCGACGACCGCCGACTGCAGCGGGCGCTGGAGGGCTGGCAGCCCAAGTTCCTCAACTGGTGGGGCGAGATGGGCCCGGAACTGGAGAACCAGGGCGTCTACCTGCGCACCGCCGTGTCGGTCGGGCGCGACGGCTGGGCCCACTTCGACCACGTCAACGTGCCCGACTACCGGTGGGGCATCTTCCTGGCCGAGCCCACGCCCGACCGCCGTGTCGCCTTCGGCGAGCACAAGGGTCAGCCGGTCTGGCAGCAGGTGCCCGGCGAGTACCGCGCCGATCTGCAGCGGCTGATCGTCGTCCAGGGCGACACCGAGCCGGCCTCCGTCGAGCAGCAGCGCCTGCTGGGGCTGAGCGCACCGAGCCTGTACGACCTGCGCAACCTCTTCCAGGTCAACGTGGAGGAGGGCCGGCACCTGTGGGCGATGGTGTACCTACTGCACGCCTACTTCGGACGGGAGGGCCGCGAGGAGGCCGAGGCGCTGCTCTACCGCAACTCCGGCAGCCCCGACTCACCGCGCATCCTGGGCGCCTTCAACGAGGAGACCGCCGACTGGCTGGCGTTCTACATGTTCACGTACTTCACCGACCGGGACGGCAAATACCAGCTCGGCTCGCTGAAGGAGAGCGCCTTCGACCCGCTGTCACGGACCTGCTCGTTCATGCTGAAGGAGGAGGCGCACCACATGATGGTCGGCACCACCGGCGTCGACCGCGTGGTGACCCGCAGCGCCCAGCTGATCCGCGAGCACGACACCCTGGACATCGCCGCCTGCGGTGGCATCCCGCTCGACATCATCCAGAAGTACATCAACTTCCACTACACGGTCTCCCTGGACCTCTTCGGCAGCGAGACCTCCACAAACGCGGCCAACTACTACACCGCCGGGCTCAAGGGCCGCTGGCAGGAGGAGCGCCGCAAGGACGACCACCGGCTCACCGACGACAGCGTCTTCATGGACAAGCCGGAGGGCGACGGCACCTGGTCCCAGGAGGAGGTCCCCACGCTGCTCGCCCTCAACCTGGACCTGCGCGACGAGTACATTTCCGACTGCAAGAACGGCGTCACCCGCTGGAACCGGATCCTGGAGGACCACGGGATCGACTTTCGGCTGAGGCTGCCCCACCCTGGCTTCAACCGGAACGTCGGCTTCGCCTCCGGCCACCACATCACCCCCGACGGCACGATCGTCGACGAGCAGACCTGGGAGGCCGGCCGTCACCACTGGCTGCCCACCACGGAGGATCTGGCGTTCGTCCGGTCGCTGATGCAGCCGGTGTACGAGCGCGGCAAGATCGCCCAATGGGTCGCGCCACCGGTCAACGGCATCAACGGCAAACCGTTCGACTACGAGTACGTCCGCCTGGTGTAAGGGTGCGTGAGCCACATGACTGAGGTGTTCAACACGGCGGACTACCTGGTCGACCGGCACCTGCGGGAGGGCAACGGCGCCCGCACGGCCGTCGTCACTCCCGGTCGGACGCTGACCTACGAGCAACTGTCCGCGGAGGTCCGCGCCGTGGCTGCCGGGCTGCGTGCCCTCGGCGTCAGGCCGGAGGAACGCGTCCTGCTGTGCATGGTGGACGACATCGAGCTTTTCACCGGCATCCTCGCCGCCTTCCACATCGGCGCCGTGGCCGTCCCCGCCTCGACCATGCTCACCGCTCCCGAGCTGGGCAAGCTGGTGGCCGACTCGCGCTGCCGGGTGGTGCTGGGCTCCGCCGAGTTCGCCCCGGTCATCCGGTCGGCGCTCCAGCAGGCACCGGAGGTCGAGCACGCCGTTCTGACCGGGGACCACGGCACGGGACTCCCGGGGCACGTCGAGGGCCACACCTGGGATCGGCTGTGGGACGCCGGCGCCGGCACGGACGACGGGCCGTATCCGACCTGGCCGGACTCGCCCGCCCTGTGGCTGTACACCTCGGGCACCACGGGCATGCCCAAGGCGGCCATGCACCGGCACATCGACATCAAGGTGGTCGCCGAGAACTACGGGCAGCGGGTGCTGGGCATCGGGCCCGAGGACCGCTGCCTGTCGGTCGCGAAGCTCTTCTTCGCGTACGGCATCGGCAACTCCCTGTTCTTCCCGCTGGCGGCGGGCGGGACGGCACTCCTGGAACCCTCCAGACCGTCGCCCGCGCTCTTCGTGAAACGGGCGGCCACCGACCGGGCCACGGTCCTGTTCGGCACGCCCAGCTTCTACGCGCCCCTGCTCGCGAGCGCCGACATCCCGGACGACGCCTTCGGCACGGTGCGGCTGGGCGTCTCGGCCGGAGAGGCACTGCCCGCGCGGATGTACGACGGGATGCTGAAGCGGTTCGGCGTGGAGGTGCTCGACGGCATCGGGTCCACCGAGATGCTGCACATCTTCATCTCCAACCGGCCGGGCCGGGTCCACCCGGGCTCCTCCGGTGAACCCGTCCCCGGGTACGCGGTGGAGCTGCGTGACGTCGAGGGCCGCGTGGTGGAGGGCGAGGGCACACCCGGCGAGCTCTACGTCCGCGGTGAGTCGGCCGCCATCGGCTACTGGTGCCGGGCCGCGACCACCCGCCAGGTCTTCCTCGGCGACTGGGTACGGACCGGCGACACCTACATACGCAACGCCGACGGCACCTACACCTGTATGGGCCGCACCAACGACCTGCTCAAGGCCGGCGGCATCTGGGTCTCGCCCGCCGAGGTGGAGGAGCGTCTCCTCGCCCATCCGGACGTGGCCGAGGTCGCCGTGGTCGGCGCGCCCGACGCGGACGGGCTGGACAAGCCGGTCGCGTGCGTGGTGGCGAAGCCCGGGGCCGAGGTTGATCCTGAGGCGCTGGTGGCCTGGTGCCGGGAGGGCTTGGCGGCCTTCAAACGGCCGCGCGGAGTGATCGGACTGCCCGAGCTGCCGCGGACGCCGACCGGCAAGATCCGCCGCAATGTGCTGCGCGCGATGGTGCGCGACGGCTCCTGGGCAGAGACCCCGTCGGGCTGAGCCGCAGGTTTTTCGCCCCTGCCGCCCCAAGGCGAACCTCCGCACCAACAGCCCGTCCGGCGTTCGAGGACGAGGCCGTTCAGGCCGAAGCGGGGGTCTGGGGGCGCAGCCCCCAGCGGGGGTCCGGGGCAGCGCCCCGGGGATGGGACGGGTAGGGGCGGCGGGGGCGAACAAACCCGGCCCGCACCCCGTGCACCCCACGGGAATACAGCTCCGCCGCGAAACGCCGCTCCTCAAACCCGGGAGGAGCCGAACCCAACAGCGTCAGGAGGACGTACATGCCCCCGCCCCCCGCGGATCACGACACGGACCTGCTCATCGTGGGAGCCGGCCCGACGGGCCTGTTCGCGGCCTACTACGCCGGCTTCCGCGGTCTGGCCGTCACCGTCATGGACTCGCTGCCCGAGCCCGGCGGCCAGATCAACGCCATGTACCCGGAGAAGCAGATCTTCGACATCGCGGGCTTCCCGGCGGTACGGGGCCGCGAACTCGTCGACCGGCTCCTGGAGCAGGCGGCACCGTACGACCCGTACCACCTGCTCGGCCACCGGGCCGAAACGCTGGAACGGACTGCGGAGGGCAGCTTCGCCGTGACTACCCAACAGGGCGTACGGGTGCGCGCCAGGGCCGTGCTCATCACCGGCGGCATCGGCACCTTCACCCCCCGCCCGCTGCCGGCCGCCGCCGCGTACGAGGGGGCGGGGCTGGCGTACTTCGTGCGCCGGCCGGACGACTACGCGGGCCAGGACGTCGTGATCGTCGGTGGAGGTGACAGCGCCTTCGACTGGGCCCTCACCCTGCACCCGTTGGCCGCCTCCGTGACCCTGGTCCACCGCCGCGACAGTTTCCGCGCGCACCCCACCACGGTGGCCGCCGTACGAGCGGCAGGCGTGGAGATCATCACCGAGGCGGAACTGACGAAGGTCGCCGACGACGGGCGCGGCATGGATGCCGTGGAGATCACCCGGCGCGACGGGCGGACGCACCGCCTGCCGTGCCGGCGGATCATCGCCGCCCTCGGCTTCACCGCCAACCTCGGCCCGCTCCTCGCCTGGGGCATCGACATCGCGAACAGGCGGCACATCCCGGTCGACTCCGCGATGCGGACCTCCGTGCCGGGGATCTACGCGGCCGGGGACATCAACGACTACCCCGGCAAGGTCCGGCTGATCGCGGTCGGCTTCGGGGAGGCCGCGACCGCCGTCAACAACGCAGCGCACCACATCGACCCCGAGCAGCCGGTCTTTCCCGGCCACTCCACCGACGTACCCACGGCGGCGCCCGCCGCCGCGTAGCACCGAAGAGGACCGAACGCCCATGCCCTACGTCATAGCCGAGCCCTGCATCGACATCATGGACCGCTCCTGCATGGAGGAGTGCCCCGTCGACTGCATCTACGAAGGCGACCGCAAGCTCTACATCAACCCGCTGGAGTGCATCGACTGCGGCAACTGCGAGCCCGTCTGCCCGGTCCAGGCGATCTCGCAGGACCGCCGGGTGCCGCCGGAGCTGAAGGACTTCGTCGCCGACAACAAGCGGTTCTTCACCGAGCCGCTGCCGGGCCGCGACGAGCCGGTCGGCACACCGGGCGGCGCCGGAGGCCACGGCCCGGTCGGCTCGGACACCGCACTCGTCGCCGCGTACGACCCGCGCGGCTGACCCGCCGCCACAACAGCACACTGAGGAGCCGCAGTGATCGACGGCGAGACCGTGGTCGACGCCCATGTCCACGTCCCGAGGCTGTCCACGCTCAAGCCTGCCTGGTTCGAGTGGGCGGAGACGTTCTCCGGCACCCATCCGTGGCGCGATGCCTACGACGAGCGGGGCGATCCCGTGCCCGAGCGGCTGGACGCCCTGCTGGAGGCCGAGGGCGTCGACCGTGCGCTCCTGTTCTGCGAGTACAGCCCGCGTGCCACCGGGATTCAGCCGATCGAGGACCTGCTGCCGATCGTCGCGTACAACCCGGTCCGCTTCCGCCTGGTGGCGAACGTCAACCCGCATCTGCACCATCCGGTGGTGACGGAGGCAGAGCGCCAGCTGGACCTGGGTGCGGTCGCGGTCAAACTGCACCCCGTGCACGGCGGATTCGACCCGGCCGACAAGGAGTTGTACCCCCTGTACGCACTGTGCGGCGAACGCGGTGTCCCGGTCGTCGTGCACTCCGGCACCTCCAGCTTCCCCGGCGCCCGCGCCCGGTTCGGCGACCCGCAGCTCCTGCTGGACGCCGTGGAGGACTTCCCCGACGTGCAGTTCGTCTTCGCCCACGGCGGGCGGGGATGGTGGTACGACACCGCGGCGTTCCTCGCCCTGGCCAGGCCCAATGTGTGGCTGGACCTCGCGGGACTGCCTCCGAGGAAACTGCCCGAGTACTACGCCCGGTTCGACCTGCCGAGGCTGGCCACCCGGTGGATCTTCGGCACCGACTGGCCGGGTGTGCCCGGCGCCTCCCGCAATATCGCCGCGCTACGCGCACTGGATCTGCCCGGGGACACCATGCGTGCCGTGCTGTCCGGCAACGCGGCCAAGATCTTCCCCGGCCTCGGTGTGTGAGGCGGTTCCGAGTTGCAGACATGACGATACGTCAGCAGGTCGGTGTCATCGGCGCCGGCACCATGGTAGTGGGCATCGCCTATGTCTTCGCCGCCCGTGGCTGCGAGGTCACGCTGGCGGAACCCGAACCGGCCCGCGCCGAGAAGGCGTTGGAGACCGTCCGGGCCCAGGCGGCCCGGGCGCGCGAGCGGGGAAGGCTCACCTCCGCGCAGGCCGGCCAACTGCCCGGCCGTGCCCGCACCGTCAGCGCGGTCGACGAACTGCCGGAAGAAATGGACCTGGTGGTCGAGGCGGTTCCGGAACGCCCGGAACTCAAAGGCCAGGTCCTCGCCGCTGCCGAGGAACGGCGGCCGCTGGTGCTGGCCGGCAACACCAGCGGGCTGAGCATCGACGACCTGGCCGCGCCGCTGCGACGACCCGGCGACTTCCTGGGCCTGCACTTCTTCAATCCGGTGTGGTCGATGCCGTTGGTCGAGATCGTTCGCGGGACGCGCACCGCGGAGCGGACGCTGAAGCGGGCACGCGAGGCCGCGGGTCTGATCGGCAAGGAGACCATCGTCGTCCGCGACTCACCCGGGTTCGCCACCAGCCGCCTGGGCGTGGCGATCGGCCTGGAGGCCATGCGGATGCTTCAGGACGGCGTGGCCTCGGCCGAGGACATCGACCGTGCGATGGAGCTGGGCTACCGCCACCCGATGGGGCCGCTGCGCCTGACCGACCTCGTCGGCCTCGATGTCCGGCTGGACATCGCCAGCCACCTCGCCGAGACGTACGGCCCCCGCTTCGAACCGCCCCGGATCCTGCTGGACAAGGTCGCGGCGGGGGACCTCGGCCGCAAGACCGGCAGAGGCTTCTACGACTGGGGCGAGACGTGACCGCGGCGGCCCCGCGCCTGCTGCCTTGCGGACCGGGACGCCCTGACGACCCGTACCGCATCGCACCGTGAAGCCGGGCGCGCCGGTACGGCGCGTCCGCGCGATCTCACCTCTTGCCGTGTCCCTCGGCCAGTTCCTCCCAGCGCCGCAGCGCCACCGGGCCCCATTCGGCGTGCCTGTCGTGGAAGAGTTCGGCCGCCTTGGCGCCGCTCCAGCCCGCCGGCAACAGCTTCGACGGAAGCCGCGGGTCGAGGAAGGGGAAACGGCGCCACTCGTGCACCAGCATGGTCTGGTCATGCAGGACGGCGTCGCCGTCGGCCGGGCGCAGCCCGGTGAACTCGTCGATGAACGTCTCGTAGCGGTCTTCCACCTCGCTGAGGTCCCAGGCGCGGGCCACCATGGCCGCCTCGCTGCCCACAGCACCGTAGGTGGCGGTGAAGGACATCGCGTCGTCGGCGAGCCCGAGTTCCTTCAGGACACCGAGCGCCTCCGCCTCGCGATCGGCGTGGGGCGTGATCCAGACCCCGGGCTCCGGGGAGCCGAAGCCGGCCCAGGTGAGCTGGGTGCGCACCCGGTGGCGCAGGTCCCGCTTGGCCTCCGGCACCGAGACGAGGACCACCAGCCAGGTGCCGTCCCAGGTGCGCTCGCCGCTGCCGAAGTCGTAGATGCGCTGGGCGCCTTCGGTCAGCAGCCGCCGCCCCGGCGGGGTGAGCGCCCAGCGCACCCGGCGGCCCACCCGCTCCGAGGCCAGCCAGCCCTCCGCCGCGATCCGGGCGAGCGACTGACGGGCCGACTTCTCCTCGACTCCGAACATCGCCAACGCGTCCACCAGCACCGAGGTCCACACCGGGCGGCCCTGTGGCAGTACGTACTCGCCGAGCATGGTCATCAGCAGCGACCGCGCGCTGACGTCACCGACTTCCCGGCGCCTGCTGACCACCGGCCGTGTGCCCCCGGCGGCCCGGTCGGCGCGTGTGCTCCGGCCCGGTCCGCGCGACGCACCATCGCTCATGGTCCTTCACTTCCCTTGCTGCCGGCCGATCCGATGTACCACGCCGTCGCGCGACACGGATGGCATCAGCGTATCCAGGTGCTCCGGCACTGCGGCGCGGACCCCGGCTCTCCTTACACAATATCTTGTCGTTGCGGAAAATATCAGTAGAGTGTCGACGCGTCGACGGCGGGGCCGCCGACCAGGACGAGCGAAGTGGCTGCCATGTCCGGGCCGGGCGCAGCCCTGCGCACAGGCTCGGACGCGGGGCCGGACACATGGCCGGGCACCGGCCGTATCCGGAAGCCGACGAAAGGTGGGCCGCTCATGGCCGCGACACTGCACAGCTACATCGCCGGTGACTGGTACGCCGCGCCCGACGAGGGCCGCCCCTTGCCGGACGCGACGACGGGCGCCGAGGTGGCCCGGATCTCGCGGCAAGGCATCGACGCCGCGGTCGTACTGCGACACGCGCGACAGGTGGGCGGCCCTGCTCTCCGCGACCTGACGTTCCACCAGCGTGCCGGTCTGCTGAAGGCACTGGGCAAGCACCTGGCGGCGCACACGGACGAGTTCCACACGCTGTCCACCCGTACCGGCGCCACCCGCCGCGACTGCGCACTCGACGTCGACGGCGGCATCGGGGTGCTCTTCGTCTACGCCAGCAAGGGCGCCAAGGAACTGCCTGAGGGTCGCTTCCTGCCCGACGGCGACATGGAACCGATCGGCAGACAGGGCACCTTCGCGATACGTCATGTCCATGTGCCGCGGCAGGGTGCGGCCGTACAGATCAACGCGTTCAACTTCCCCGTGTGGGGCATGCTGGAGAAGCTCGCGCCGGCTCTGCTGGCGGGCATGCCCTCCGTGGTGAAACCAGCAGGGCAGACGGCCTACCTGACGGAACTGGTGTTCCGCCGCATCGTCGAGTCCGGCATTCTCCCCGAGGGCTCCGTGCAGCTGGTCTGCGCCCCGCCGGACGGCATCCTCGACGCGCTCACCGGCCAGGACCTGCTCAGCGTCACCGGCTCCGCCGCGACCGCCCGCACCCTGCGCGGCCACCCGAACGTCGCGGGCCGCGCCGTCCGCTTCAACGCCGAGGCCGACTCCCTGAACTGCGCGGTCCTGGGACCTGACGCGATCCCCGGCACTCCCGAGTTCGACCTGTTCACGCGGACCCTGGTCACCGAGATGACCGTCAAGGCCGGGCAGAAGTGCACGGCGATCCGCCGCGCCCTGGTCCCCGCCGGCCTCATCGACGACGTACAGGAAGCGGTGTCCGCCGAGCTGGCCGGTGTACGCGTCGGCAACCCCGCCGATCCCACGGTCACCATGGGCCCGCTGGCAGGGCTCGGGCAGCGAGAGGAGGTGCTGCGCGCGCTGAAGGAACTCACGGCCGCGGCACGTGTCGTCCACGGCGACCCGCACCGGTTCGAGGTGGTGGACGCCGACCGGGAACGCGGCGCCTTCCTGCCGCCCCTGCTGCTGCGCTGTGACGACCCCGACCGGGCCGAACCGCACGAGATCGAGGCATTCGGCCCCGTCAGCACCCTCCTTCCGTACGACGGGACTCCCGCCCACGCGGTCGCCCTGGCCGCGCGCGGCGAAGGAAGCCTCGTCGGCTCGATCGTCACGCACGATCCCGGCTTCGCCCGCGAGACCGTGCTCGGGGCCGCCCCCTGGCACGGCCGTCTGCTTCTCCTCGACCGCACCGACGCAGCCGAGTCGACGGGCCACGGATCGCCGCTCCCGCACGCCGTGCACGGCGGCCCCGGCCGGGCCGGCGGCGGCGAGGAACTCGGCGGCATCCGCAGCGTCCTGCACCATATGCAGCGCACCGCCGTCCAAGGGCCGCCCGCCACCCTCTCGACGCTCACCGGGCCCGACCCGATCGCGACCACCGACCTTCAGGGCGGGGAGTGACACCATGGCCGATCTCGACGAGTGTGCTGCGGCCGCGCGGGAAGCGGCCGCCCCACTGCTGGCGGCGAAGCAGGCCAGATGGGGCAGCCGCCTCGTCCCGAGGCTGCTGCGTCTGCGGCCTCCGCTCACCAGGGATGTCGTCGTCCAGCGGGACATTCGGGTGCCGATGCCCGACGGGACGGTGCTGCTGGCCGACCGGTGGGCGCCGCGGAAGGGCGGCGACGCGCTGCCCACCGCCCTGATCCGCACACCGTACGGGCGCAGGGGCCCCATGGCGGCGATGTCGGCTCCGCCGCTGGCCGAACGCGGCTTCCAGGTGGTGGTACAGAGCACGCGCGGCACGTTCGGCTCCGGAGGCGACTTCGACCCGTTCCGGCACGAACGCGAGGACGGACTCGCCACACTCGACTGGCTGGTGAAGCAGCCGTGGTGCGGTGACTCGATCGTGCTCACCGGTGGCAGCTACCTCGGCTATGTGCAGTGGGCGGTGGCGGACGAACTGCCCCCGCAGGTCAAGGCCATGATTCCGGTGGTGACCGAGTCCGCGCTCACGCTGGACTTCCTCCGCGAGGACGCTTTCTCGCCCCGCCATGACCCGCTACCTGGACTGGATCCGGCAACAGACCGGCGACACCTACGCCGGACAAGGGTCACTCACCGGTGACTGGCTGGCGCCGCAGAAGACCAGCGCCCAGCTCATGAGCGACGTCTACTACGGCTACTCCGCGCGGCTGATGGCGCAGATGGCCCGCGCGATCGGCCGGACGGCAGAGGCCGAGGCGTACGAGCGGCTCTTCGGACGCATCAAACAGGCTTTCATCACCAAGTATCTGAGCACTGAGGGAGGCCGGGTCACGGTCAAGTCCAGTCGTGGCGACGCCTCCCCGATCGAACCGGGCGCCGATCCCATCCAGAAACACTCGTATGCCAAGGACGACGGGTTCGGCCCGGTCAGCATGAACTCCTTCAACCACTACGCCTACGGCGCGATCATGGAGTGGATGTACGCGTACATGGCCGGCATCGCCCACGACCCGGACAGCCCCGGCTTCAAGCGCTTCCTGCTGCAACCCCACATCGACCCCACCGGCAGGATCACCAAGGTGTCGGGCGCCTATGAGTCGCCGTACGGCGAGATCAGAAGTGAGTGGGATGTTGACGACGCGCGCCGGACCCTCGGGTACTACGCGGTCGTGCCCGCCAACAGCGAGGCGACCCTGCGCCTTCCAGCCGCCTCCGCCGATTCGGTCCGTGAGGGACGTACCCCGTTGGCGCGCGTGGACGGGGTGCGTTTCCTCGGCCACGCGGACGGTGTGTGCTCGTACCGGTTGCTGTCCGGCCAGTACCGCTTGACCGCCCTGCTGCACTGATCAGCGCATCCCGCACAGCGGAAGTGACCGGTCTGGGCACGCGTGCGGTACCGCAGACCGGTCACCTCGGCGGACGGGGCCCACCCGATGCGCCGGAGGGCTGGCTCGATGGGCAGCTTGTTCAGGTGCGTCGGCAGGGCTTGGACGTGTGTCCTGTCACTGGCTGCTCCGTGGGCTGTAGGGCTGGAGGAGCTGGTCGACGGGTGCGTAGTCGTCGGTGAGTAGTTGGGCATCGCCGATCCAGGAGGTGAGGTCGTCGCCGGTGGCGATCTTCCAGCTGGTTTGCCGGGCGTCCAGCGCTTCCTGGGTCGCGGCTAGGTCGACTGGTCGGTTGGAGGCGAGCACCACCAGATTGCCGCCCTCGGAGGTGGCGGTCGGGTCGAGACCGATATCGGCGGGTTCGCCGACGACGGCGACGTGCTCGAAGGTCTCGCTGAGGGTGGCTGCTTCGGCACGTGCGAAGGCCATACCACCGTGATCGATGAGGTTGGCAACGTACAGGCCGTCCTCGTTGAGCAC
Organism: Streptomyces sporangiiformans; assembly: GCF_005768555.2. Taxonomy (GTDB): domain Bacteria; phylum Actinomycetota; class Actinomycetes; order Streptomycetales; family Streptomycetaceae; genus Streptomyces; species Streptomyces sporangiiformans. The sequence continues at coordinate 172,172 of NZ_VCHX02000180.1, read as the reverse complement.
CCGCCGTACGTCAGTCATCGCTTCCACCGTAGTGAGGTGCCACGGCACGCTGACGCCCCCGAAGGCGTCGCCGACGACGAGGTCACGACTGTCGGCGTCCAGTCGCCGCAGGCCGAGCCTGCCGTCCTCGGCGCGTACGTCGATACCGGCTTCTGATCTCAGACCGAGTTGGTCGCGGTTGATGCGCACGACCCCGCTGTCGATCTCGGACACAAGGCTGCGCGTCCCGGGCCGCGTGGCCGCGAGGTAACGGGGAAAGGTGAGCCCGCCGCCGCCCAGGTGGTGGGCAACAAGCGGCTCACGTTCGGGAAAGGCGGCATCGGCCACCGACGCGATGGCGCGCACATACTCGAACTCCAGGAAGGTCGGGTCGTCGACGTCGACGTAGGAGTGCCGCAAGCCGTCCAGAACGAGTGTGCGGCCGCCGTCCCGGTCGGGGTCTGCGACGACCCGTGCGCAGTGGTACTTGGTCTCCGTGTCGCAGCCACCGGGCGCGACCGTGGTGGCGAGGCCGCCGGCAACGACCACGAGCGCGAGGGCAGGGGTGCCGCTCCACCCACGCGTTCGCCATTCAACCAGGGCCGCGCCGACCACCAGAAGTGTTCCGAGGCCGATCAGTATGCCGCTGACCGGCAAACGCGATACGAGGACGAAGCCGGTGAGGACGGTGCCGACGATGGCGCCGACGGTGCCGACGCCGGACAGCCGGCCGACAACCGCTCCGGTCTCGGCGAGGCTGGTAAGACGCAACTTGGTCACGATCGGCGTCACCGCGGAGAGCAGCGCGCCCGGCACGAGGATGGTCAGCGCCGCGATCAACAAGAGCATCGCTGGTGCCCACTCCGCCGTGGTGCGCAGCACGGCAGGGGTGAGCGCCACGACCGCTCCCGACACCCCGAGCGAGGGGCCTATGAGCCGACGTGGATCGACCTGGTCGGCGATGCGCCCACCCAGCCAGGAGCCGACGGCGATCGCGGAGAGGGCGATGCCGATCACCATGGTGCTCGTCTCGAGGGTGAGGCCGAGATAGGGAGCCAGCAGCCGCAAAGCGACGATCTCGACCACCAGGACTGCGGCCGAGGACCCGAACACAAGCACGGCAGCGGCACGGGGACCCAGGCCGTCGTTGCGAGGCGTGCCCTCGTCGACAAGCGAGGAAGACGATTTGGTCACGGGCGACATCCTTGCACGCGACTCATCGACCATGGCTTGCCTGAAACCCTCGGAGCGAGCAGGCGTTCAGCGGCAGGCAGCCAGGTTCACAGCCGTCTCCCTGATCAGTTCGCGGACCAGGAGAAGGGCCTGGTCGCACATCTGAAGTACATCCTGTTGAGCGCGGATCAGGGGCTTCCGCGACCGCCTTGGCCACCTGGGCAGTAACCGCGACGCCGGGACCCGGCATCGTGACCTGTGCTGTGGCAACGGCAGTGCCGGCGTTCGCGGCTACCTCTTCCGGCTCAGCGGGTTCAGCGTTCATGGGCCGCCTCACGACGTACCGATCACCTCAGCGAACACCCTCAAGTCGCGCTCTGGGGACGGATGGTGTGCTTGCCGGCCGGGCCGGTCAGTTCGCAGGGGCATTCGGGCCGGCCGCGGCGTCGCGGGAACCGGCGTGTCGTGCCGCGCGGTAGCCGAACACGACGGCCGGCGCGATGGTCGACCCCGGCCCGGGGTACGTGCGGCCCATCACGGAGGCGCTCGTGTTGCCCGCGGCGTAGAGGCCGGGGATCGGCCGGTCCGACGTGTCGAGGACCCGCGCGTCGGCGTCGGTGAGCAGGCCGCCCTTGGTGCCGAGATCGCCCGGCACGATCTGGACCGCCGTGAACGGCCCCTTCTCAAGCGGGCCGAGATTCGGGTTGGGCCTGACCCGGGGGTCGCCGTAGTAGCGGTCGTACGCGGTACGTCCGCGGCCGAAGTCGTGGTCGGTGCCTTCTCGCGCGAAGGTGTTGAACCGGTCGATCGTGGCACTCAACCGGGCGGGTTCCATGCCGAGTTGGCGCGCGAGCTCTTCGATCGTGTCGGCCTTGCGGAGAATTCCGGCGTCCCGGAGTCTCTTCCCGCCCTGCAGAAGGGGGTTGAACAGGTACCGGCGGCGGTGGCGGGTCTCGACGATGAGCCAGGAGGGGATCGCGGGCACGGTCTTGTTCCGCTCCAGCATGGCGTGCCCGACGTCGACGTAACTGGCGGACTCGTTGGTGTACCGATCGCCTTGCGAATCGACGACGAGGCTGAACGGGAAGGACCGCTCACCCAGTACGAACATGGCCTTGCCGTCGGCGTCAGGGCTGGGCACCGAGGCTCCCCACCACGCGTCGTCCATCAGCGCGAGTTGCGCGCCGATCGCCTCGGCGAGGGCGATCACGGAGCCGAGGTCACCGTCGGCGGCCGAGCTGTACCCCGGAATCCCGTGGTACTTCTCGCGCCACTGCCGATTGTTGGCGAAGCCACCGGCGGCCAGCACCACACCGGCGGCGGCACGGACGCGGAACGTGGATCCGTCCGGACGGGAGGCGACCACGCCCGTCACGGCGCCCTCCTCCACGACAAGCCCGGTCAGCGGTGTGCTGAGCAGAACCTCGGTCCCCTGCCGTCGCACGATGGCCATCAAGCTCGATATCAAGGCGGAACCCAAGCCGTACAAGCGCTTGCCCCGCAGGAACCCGCCGAGGGTCCTGAAGACCAGGCGTGCTCCCCGGACGAAACCGGACGGCGTCGACCAGGCACGCGAGACCAGCCAGACGTCGTCGGTCTTCAGCGGGATGAGCGGCAGGCTCTCGTCGCTGCGCGACTTCTTGAACCAGTCGCCGAGGACCTTGGTGTCGAACGGCTCCACCTCGATGCCGCGGCCTGTCTTCCCGCCGGGGAGGTCGGGGTAGTAGTCGGGATAGTCCTTCGCGGCCGTCCACCGGACGCCGTACCCCTCCAGAAACCGGAACACCTCCGGGACGGTCTCGACGAACGCGCGCCTGCGTTCCGGAGAGCTTGCCGGTCCCGCATCGCCGATCGCGGCCCGCATATATGCCAGAGCCTCATCGACCGAGTCCGGGACACCGAGGGCCTCCATGAGCGGGTTCGTGGGCATCCACAGTCCGCCGCCACTGAGGTTGGTCGTACCACCCCATCTGTCGGTGCTCTCCAGCACCAGCGTCCGCAGTCCCGCGTCCACCGCCGTGATGGCCGCCGACAGCCCCGCCGCCCCCGATCCGACGACGAGGACGTCGACGTCCCTGTCCCACTCGTTCACGGCGCCCTCCCGGGGACGACCGGACCATGTTGTCCAGTCACTGTAGAGGGCCCTCGCGGGTGAGTCGGGGAAGCAGATGGCGGTACGACGCGCCCAAGCACCGCCAGAGGCGGCGAACCTGAATGCAACCGCCGACCACCGGCCGCGCTGACCACGCAGTCCTCGCCCGAAAGGCTCGCGCCGCATGACGTTCACCTCACTGCACCGGGGCCGCACCGCTGTTGCCCTGGGAGGAGCCTGCACTCTGCTCGCCCTGGTCAGCTGCTCGAACGGCGGCAACGGCAATGGCCCAGCCCCGACCAGCACCCCGCCTGCCGCAACCAGTGCCAGCCCCGCCGCGGCGCGCATCGTGATCGAGAACTTCGCCTTCACCCCGGCGAACCTTCGCGTCCGCCCCGGAACGAAGATCACCGTCGTCAACCGCGACTCCGTCCCGCACACCGTCACCGCCGGGGACAAGGCGTTCGACACCGGCAACATCGCGGGCGACGCAACCGCCACCTTCACCGCACCGTCCGCATCCGGCAGCTACTCCTACATCTGCACGATCCACCCGAACATGAAGGGCACGCTCACCGTGAGCTGACACCCAAGCGGCACACCCGCCCGCTGAGCCCAGGCCATGCCCCACGACGCTGCAGACGGCGCAGGGTGGGGATGTCGAGCATTACCCGTCGCCCCACCGGGGGCCGCCGGGGCGCTGGACGATTCGACAGGGCAGCGGTTGTCGCACGCGAACACGGCGGACACCCGCCAGCCAACACGGTGAGCACCCGCCTTGGCCCCACGGTGTCTCGTACACCGGCCCGTGCCCTAGGTGGGACATCAGGGAAGTCCACAGAGCGGCGTCGGGGCTGACGCCTCGGCAGCGCAGACCTGCCGACCTGCCGGTCTGCCGGTCTGCCGGTCTGCCGACCCTTTCGGGACCGTGCACGTAGAAGAAGGCCCCCGCCCCGGCTGCTGCGGCAGCGCGGCCAGGAAGCACCCCAGCGCCCCAGCGCGGCGGACCGTCCGACGAACGTCCAGTCCCGCGCGGAGTTCAGCCGCTCCGCCGGACTGCCGGACACCCGCTCCATCGCCCTCCAGCGGCGAGCACTACTGAGCACCAGTGAGCACCCGACTGACCTGGGGCCCGCCCCACGAGCCGGGACAGCATGGCAGCGCCGACGCGATCGACAGCCCGGGAGCCCGACCGGTGGCCCGTCTGTCCGGTCAGCCGACTGAAAGGCCGTCATGCGTGCTCTCACACCACTGCCGTACCCACCCGCACGGCGCTCCGGTGCCGTACTCGCCCTGCTCACCGCAGCGCAGTTCCTCGTCGTTCTCAACACGTCCGTCGTGAACGTGGCGTTGCCCGCCATCGGGAGTGATCTCGACGCCGGGCAGGCCGGGCTGACCTGGGTCGTGGGCGCCTACGTTCTCGCCTTCGGCGCCCTGCTGCCGGTGGGCGGACGACTGGCCGACCTGTTCGGCAGCCGCGGGGTCTTCCTCGCCGGGCTGGCCCTGTTCGCCGCCGGATCGCTCGCGGCGAGCATTCCCACGGGGGCGGGCCCGCTCATCGCCGCGCGGGCGGTGCAGGGAGTCGGCGCCGCCGCTGCGTCACCGGCCGCCCTGGCCCTCCTGCTCGCACAGTCCCCGCCGGGACCGGTCCGCGGCAGGGCGCTCGGTCTGTGGGGAGCTGCCTCGGCGGCGGGCGGCGCGGCGGGAGTGCTGCTCGGCGGGGTGCTGACCGACGCCCTGGGCTGGTGGTCGGTCTTCGCGGTGAGCGCGATCGCCACCGTTCCCGTGCTGCTGTGCGCGCCGCGCCTCGTTCCTCGCGACAGTCGCGGCCGCACCGGCCCGCTCGACCTGCCGGGGGCTGTCGTCATGACCGCCGGCCTGGTCCTGTTGGTGTACGGCCTCGGCACACGGGACGGGTCCACCGTCCTCGGCTTGTTGCTGCCGGCGGCCGGGGTGTTCCTGCTGCTGAACCTCGGCTCGATCGAACGCCGTGCGAAGAACCCGCTGATCCCTCCCGCGCTGCTGCGCAACCGGTCGGTCGTGGCGGGCAACCTGCTCATGCTGCCGCTCGGCATGGTGTGGCTCGGCACCTTCTTCTTCCTGCCGCTCTACCAGCAGAAGGTCCTCGGGCACGGGCCGGTGACGGCCGGGCTCACCCAACTCCCTCTGGCCGCGGCCCTCATGGGGGCCTCCGCCCTGGCCGGACGGTTACGCGGAACGCTCGTGCCCGGCTTCATGCTCCTTGCCGTGGGACTGTTCTGGCTGGCCCGCCTTCCGCTCGACGGAGCCTTCCTGACCGATCTGCTCGGCCCGACCGTGCTGATCGGCCTCGGCCTCGGTCTCGCCTTCGTGCCCCTGACCGCGCTCGGCGTGACCGGCGTCGACCCGGATCACGTGGGCGTGGCGGGCGGGCTCGTCAACACCACGCGGCAGGTCGGCGGAGCACTGGGCCTCGCGCTCCTCGGCTCCCTCGCCGCACCGGCGGTCGGCACCGCCGCGGCCGGCCCGGCAGCCCTGGCGTACGGCTACCGACGCGCGCTCGTCGGCGCAGCCGTCATCGCCGTGCTGGCCGCCATCGGCGCCGGCGCCCACCGAAGGATCGACGCCCGCGCTGACCAAAGGATCGACGTCGGCGCCAACACCCGTACCAGCAAACCGATCGCAGAGAAGGAACCGTCATGAAGCCCTACCTGACCGGCCACTACACCCCGCACGTCGACGAGATCACCGCCCATGGCCTGCGCGTCGAGGGGCATCTGCCCCCCGAACTGTCCGGGCGGCTGATCCGCAACGGCCACAACCCCAAACCGGGCGTCACCCCCACCCACTGGTTCAAGGGCAGCGGCATGGTGCACGGCATCCGGCTGCGCGAGGGGCGCGCCGAGTGGTACCGCAACCGCTGGGTCCGCACTCCGGCGCTGGACGGAGCGCCCTACATGACCGAGCAGGGACCCGACCTGACGGCCAGCACCGCGGGCACCCATGTCATCGAGCATGCCGGCCGGCTGCTGGCGCTGTGCGAGTCCAACCTGCCCTTCGAGCTGACAACGGAGCTGGAGACGGTCGGGCCGTACGACTTCGACGGAAAGCTCACCAGCGTCATGACCGCCCATCCCAAGCACGACCCGACCACCGGCGAACTGCACTTCTTCAGCTCCTCGCCCCTCCCGCCGTACCTGACCCATCACGTCGCCTCGGAGAAGGGGGAACTGATCCGCAGCGAGGACGTGCCGGGCGCCAGTGCGTCGCTCAAGCACGACTTCGCCCTCACCGAGCGGTACGTGGTCTTCGTCGAGGGCACGGTGACCTTCGACCCGACCGAGACCTCGGGCATCCCCTACGCCTGGAAGGACGAACAGCCGGCCCGGATCGGTGTGCTGCCGCGCGGGGAGGACGGGGCCGCACAGGTCCGGTGGTTCGGCATCGAACCCGGATCGATGCTGCACGCGGCCAACGCCTACGAGGACGACCGGGGCCGCGTCGTGCTGGAGGGGCCCGCCGTGGACCGGGAGGGCTTTGAGCGGTCCTGGAGCTGGTGGGTGGGCGCACCGGGGCGAGGGGCCACCCCCAACTCCCGTTCGTTCAACCGGCAGTGGGTCGTCGACCTGACAGCGGGCACCGTTCGCGAACGGACCGTAGACGACCTGGTCGTGGAGTTCCCCACCATCAACGAGGAGCTGACCGGCCGTCGGCACCGCTACCAGTACGCGATCTCCTTCCCGGACGACCGGGGCGTCGGGAACTTCGGCGTCGTCAAGTACGACCGGAGCACCGGAGCCCGTTCGGTCAGGAACGTCGGCGACGGGCGGCTTCCCAGCGAGGCCGTATTCGTGCCCGCCGAGCACGGCACCTCGGAGGACGACGGTTATCTGCTGACCGTCGTCAGCGACCTGCACGCGGACGCCTCCCAGCTCCTCGTCCTGGACGCCACCACCATCACGGCCGCGCCCGTCGCCATCGTGCACCTGCCGCGCCGGGTCGCCGCCGGAATCCATGGTTCCTGGATCGCTGACCGGGACTGACGCCTCGTAAACGAGCACGCCACACCACCTGGAGAGAAGGAAACCGTGAAGGACATCGACCGCTCGGCCCCCGTCATCGTCGAGCTGACCACCACGATCGACGCCGCTCCCGAAACCCTCTGGGCCCTGCACACCGACGTCAACGCCTGGCCGGTCTGGAACGCGGGCATCGACAAGGCCCATCTGCCCGGGGACTTCGCCGAAGGCCGCGTCTTCGACTGGGAGACGGCGGGCCTGAGCATCAGCTCGACGATCATGGAGGTACGGCCGCTGCGCCGCACCGTGTGGGGCGGCCCGGCCCACGGCATCGAGGGCGTCCACGTCTGGATCTTCGAGCCGACCACCGACGGTGGGGGCCCGACGGCTGTCACCACCCTCGAATCCTGGGCGGGCGCCCCCGTGGAGGCCGACCCGGAGGGGATGCGGGCGGCCCTGGAGAGGTCGCTCCTGGCGTGGCTGGAGGCCCTGAAGACCGCCGCCGAGCGGTCATGACCGAACTCCGCTGCCCGCGCGGCCAGTTCGGCAATCTCGGCCATCGCGGCAATCTCGGCCGGTTCGGCCAGTGACCATCGCGAAGTCGCCTGTTTCCAGCCATCTCTGAGGTGCGAGGGCCCGTCAGTTTGCTGACGGGCCCTCGTGGTGTGAGTCTTCCGCTGGCCGTACGACAGGCGGCCGGGGAGGGGGGGCTCCATGAGTGGCGGACCGAGCAGGGTGGGGGACCGGGTACAGCAGGCGCGGGACCGCGTCTTCGCGGGGAGGGCGGCCGAGTTGGGCGTCTTCCGATCCGCGCTGTCCGGTGATGAGAAGGCGCCCGCAGTGCTGTACGTGCACGGGCCCGGCGGCATCGGGAAGTCCATGTTGCTGCGCCGGTTCGCCGCCGAGGCGCGGGCGGCGGGACGTGAGGTGGTCGAGGTCGACGGCCGGCTCGTGGAGGCGGCGCCCGAGTCGTTCGAGAAGGAGGCCGGGGCGGTGCTCACCGACGAGCGGGCCGTCCTGCTCGTCGACACCTTCGAGCGCTGCCAGGGGCTCGAAGGCTGGCTGCGGGACCGGTTCCTGGTCCGGCTGCCGGTCGGGGTGCTGGTGGTCATCGCCGGGCGGCAGCCACCGGACGCCGCGTGGACGTCCGACCCGGGGTGGGCGGATCTGCTGCGCACGGTGGCTCTGCGCAACCTCGCCCCGGACGAGGCCACAGCATTCCTGCGCGCCCATGGGGTACCGCAGGGTACGCGGTCCGCCCTGCTGGCCTTCACCGGTGGCCACCCGCTCGCCCTGGCGCTCGCGGCGGCGGTGGCGGTCCGGGACGCGGCGGGGTCGGCGGGCTGGGAGCCCAGCCGGGACGCGATCGCCACCCTGCTGCCCCGGCTGATCGGTGAGGTCCCCTCTCCGGTGCACCGCCGGGCCCTGGAGGTGTGCGCCCGCGCGTACGTGACCACCGAGACGCTGTTGCGTGCCGTACTCGGGGACGAAGCGGCGCCCATGTTCGCCTGGCTGCGGGATCTGCCCTTCGTCGAGTCCGCCCGGCACGGCCTGTTCCCGCACGACGTGGTGCGAGAGGTGCTGGAGGCGGACCTGCGCTGGCGGGACCCCGAGGGGTACGCCGAGCTGCACGGCCGGCTCAGCCTCCATCTGCTCGAACAGATCCGGTCGGCTCCCGAGAGCGGGATGCTCCCCGCCGTGGGCGCGTTCATGTACCTGTACCGGACCGATCGGTACATGGCCGACTACAACAGCTGGCGCGGCGGCGAGGTGGTGTCGAGTACCTGCGAACCGGCCGACCATGCCACGGTTCTGGACCTGGTGACCGAGGTCGAAGGAACCGCTTCGGCGACCGCCGCCCGTTTCTGGCTGGACCGGCAGCCGGAGGCGTTCCGGGTCTGCCGCTCCACGCGGGACGGCGAGATCGTGGGCTTCTCGGCCTGGCTGCGGCTGACCGAACCGTACGGCGAGGACGTCGAGGACATAGACCCCGTGGTCGCGGCGGCCTGGTCGCACACCCGGAGCACGGCCGCGCTGCGCGACGGGGAGCATCTGGCGATGGCCCGCTTCTCCGTGACCTCGCCGCGCTACCCGAAGATCTCACCGGTCGAGGACCTCCATCAGTGGCGGGCAGTGGCCGAGGTCGCCCGCGCCGACGGGCGGCTGGCCTGGATGTACGTCGCCATACGTTCCGGGGACTTCTGGCGGCCCTATCTGACGAGCCTCGGCCTGACCACGATCGCGGACCGACCGAGGGTCGGGCACCTCACGTACGACCTGTACACGATCGACTGGCGGGCTCATTCGATACGGACGTGGGCGGAGGAGAAGACCCGGCTGATGCTGTCGGGCGTGTCCGGTGCCCCGGGGAAGCCGCCGGCCGCGGTCTCCGGGCAGAGCGCCGAGTACGCCGTACTGTCCCGGCCGGAGTTCGACACCGCCGTACGGGACGCACTGCGCGAGCTGTCACGGGCGGAGGATCTCGCGCTCAACCCGCTCGCCCGCAGCAGGCTGACCGCCGGGCCGGGAGCCGAACTGGCGGACCTGCTGGCCGAGGCCGTCGACGCGCTGCGCGCGGAGCGGGGTGGTGAGAAGTACCACCGGGCGGTGGCGGCGACGTATCTGCGTGGCGCGCCCACCCAGGAGGCGGTCGCCGCGCGGCTGGGGCTGCCCTTCAGCACGTATCGCAGACACCTGAGCGTGGGGATCGCGCGAGTCTGCGACGCGTTGTGGCGTCGGGAGATCTACGGGACGGACGCCCGCTGACACCGGAGTGGCGGGGTGACCGAGGCGATGGGGGTGACCAGGGCGACCGGGCGACCGGGGTGAGCAGCAACGAGCAGCAGCGAGCAGCCGCGGGCAACGGACCTGTCTGGTGGGTGAGCAACGAGCAGAACGAGGGTGGCTCCTGTCGCTGATCGACACCAGGAGGCACTGAGATGGACATAGTTGTGGTGGGAGCCGGGCCCGTCGGTATGACGGCCGCGCTGCTGCTGGCCCGTGAGGGGCACCGGGTCACGGTGCTCGACCGGGATCCGGGCGCTCCCCGGGGCGGTGCGGAAGAGGCGTGGGACGCGTGGGAGCGGCCCGGGGTCGGCCAGTTCCGGCATCCCCACATCCTGCTGCCGGCGGCGTTCCGGACGCTGGTGAACGAACTGCCTCAGGTGGTGTCCGAGCTGACGGCGCTGGGCGGCGTCCCGTGCAATCTGCTCAGTGGCGCGTGGGGTCTGGACGCCATCGGCGGGCGGCGTCCGGGCGACGAGCGGTTCGCCATGATGGCCGCCCGGCGCCCGGTCGTCGAGGCCGCGCTCGGTGCCGTGGCCGCCCGCACCCCGGGGCTCACCGTCCGCAGTGACACGGCCGTCTCCGCACTCCTCATCGGCCACGAGCGGGTGCCCGGGCGGCCTCATGTCGCCGGGGTGCTCACCCGGGGTGGCGTGGCCGTGCACGCCGACCTGGTCGTCGACGCGGGCGGCCGCAACTCGCCGCTGGGCGGGATGCTCCGGGACCTCGGCGCGCCCGGGCCGCTGGAGGAGCGGGCCGAGACCGGATTCCTCGCCTACACCCGGTACTTCCGCTCCGCCGACGGCAAGCTGCCCAGGATGCCGGTCTGGCGGGTGGGCCACTACGACAGCGTGACGACCGTCGCCATCGAGGGCGACGCGGGGACGTGGGCCTTGTCCGTGGGGGTGTCCCGCCGCGACCGCGCACTGCGGGGGCTGCGCGACGTGGGCGCCTGGCACCGGGCGGTGGCGCTGTTCCCCGACGTCGCGTATCTGGCCGAGGAGGGCGAGCCGATCAGCGGGATCATGGCCATGTCCGGCATGGAGAGCAGGCACCGGCGGTTCGTGATCGGCGGCCGGCCGGCGGCGACCGGAGTGCTGAGCATCGGCGACGCCTGGGCGACCACCAATCCGCTCTTCGGCCTGGGCATGTCCATGGGCGCCCTGCACGCCACGGCCCTGCGTGACCTCCTGCGCACGGCGGACCCCGACGAGCCGGAGAAACTCGCCCTGCGGTTCGACGAGTTCACCCGGACCTCCCTGGCCCCCATCCAGCAGGGCCTGGCCGACTGGGACCGGCACCGGCTCGCCGAGATCGACGCCGCCACGGGCGACGTCCCGGTCCCGTACGAGACCGACGACCGCGACTGGCACTTCANGACGCCGCCACGGGCGACGTCCCGGTCCCGTACGAGACCGACGACCGCGACTGGCACTTCAGGCGGGCGCTCGATTCCGCCAAGCTGCGGGATCCCGAGCTGCTGCGGGCCTTCGCGGACATCGGCTCGCTGCTGGCGACCGCCGAGGAGACCTTCACCGACCCCGGCCTGGCGGGAAAGGTCGCCGAACTCGGCCGCAAGGCGCCGCACTACTGCGATCCGGGCCCCTCACGCGCGGAACTCCTCACCGCGGTCGCCGACGCGGCGAAGTGAACCCCTGAGTCGCTCAGGGCCGGGGCGGCGCCCGCCGGGAGACGCCGGCTGAGGACCGGCAACGCCACCGAGGCACGGCCTCGGTGGCGTCGCCCAGGAAGCGGTCCCGTATCGACCTGATCGTTCATCAGGAGAGCCGGCGACGGGTCAGTGTGAGTCCTGGAACACCCAGGGACAGCTGACCGAACATGCGAATCGTTGTACGCTCCGGAGACGGCCCTTGACCTGCAACAAGCAGGCAGGGAGCAGACGATTCGGGAGTTTCTCCGTGTTTCGAACCATGTTCAAGTCCAAGATCCACCGTGCCACGGTGACCCAGGCCGACCTGCACTACGTCGGGTCCGTGACCATCGACGCCGACCTCCTCGACGCCGCCGACCTGCTGCCCGGCGAGCTGGTCCACATCGTCGACATCACCAATGGCGCCCGGCTGGAGACGTACGTCATCGAGGGTGAGCGCGGCTCCGGTGTCATCGGCATCAACGGTGCGGCAGCCCACCTGGTGCACCCCGGCGACCTGGTGATCATCATCAGTTACGCTCAGGTCCCCGATGCCGAGGCCCGTGCGCTGCGGCCGCGGGTCGTGCACGTGGACGCCGACAACCGGATCGTGGCACTCGGCGCGGACCCCTCGGAGCCGGTGCCCGGCTCGGACGCGCGGCGCAGCCCGCAGGCCGTGGCGGCCGCGACCGTCTGACCCCGACCGTCTGACCTCGACTGCCTGACCCCGACCGTCTGCCCCTCAGCCCCGAACTCACGGAGAGCCCATGCGCGAGATCACGATCCGCGACGACCGGGGCCGGGGGCGCCTGGAGGCGTACGCCGACGCCGGCTCCGCGGATTCCGGCTCCCCGGATTCCGGCCCTCCGGGCACCGGCTCCGCGGACGCGAGTGCCGAAGTGGTCGGCCATATCGCGTACTTCGTGCTCGACGCACCGGAACGGGCACTCGTTCCGGTCCACACGATCGTGGAGCCCGCCCATGAGGGCCGGGGCATCGCCGGTTCCCTCGCCCGCGAGCTGTACGCCGTCGCCGCTCGCGAGGACGTGCCGGTCGCTCCGCTCTGCCCGTACGTCGAGAAGTGGGCCGAACGCCACCGAGACGAGGCTCCGGCGCCCGACCCGGGACTGATCGACGCGGCGAAGCAGTGGCTGCGGGCGCATCCGGATCGATTCTGAGGACTGGTACCGATGGGACCTCTGAGGGGATCTCAACCGAAGGTGCCGCTCGCCCTGCTGCACACCTCGCCACTCCACATCCCCGTCTTCGACGCCCTGCGTGACGCCGCCCACCCGGACCTGGAGCTGCGGCACATCGTGGTCGAGGAGCTCCTGCAGCGGGCGCGGGACGAGGGGCCGGATGCCGTGGCCCACGAGGTGCGCGCGGTGCTGGACAAGGCGGTCGCGGACGGGGCGGGGGCCGTGCTCTGCACCTGCTCCACGATCGGCGGGGTGGCGGAGGCCGCCGACGCCGGGGTGCCGGTGCTGCGGGTGGACCGCCCGATGGTGGCCGCCGCGGTGGCCACCGGACCGCGCGTCGTCGTGATCGGCACCGTGGAGAGCACACTGGTGCCGACGCTCGCCCTGGTCGAGGAGGAGGCCGCCCGCGCCGGGGCCTCCGTCGACGCACGCACCCTGCTGGTGGCCGACGCCTGGGACCACTTCCGGGCAGGCGACACCGACGCCTATGTACGCGCGGTCGCTGCCGCCGCCGACACGGTCACCGACGCCGACGCGATCATCCTGGCCCAGGTCTCCATGGCCTCGGCCCAGCAGCTCACCACGACCGCCGTACCGGTTCTGTCGAGCCCTCGTCAGGGCCTGGCCGCCGGCGCGGCCGCCGTGCTGGGGACGGCGGGCAAGGCGTAGGCCCACCTGGTCCCGCCTCGGTCCCGCGCCGGGGTGAGTGTGCGCGCCGCCCACGGGTACGCGTGGGAGGAGTCCAGGGCCGACGTTTCGCATGGCTGGAGGACACCATGACGCACCCGAACCCCGATCCCACGCGACCGGGGCCCCCGCCAGGCCCGGGCCCCGAGCCGCCAGGCCCGGGCCCCGACCGTCCGGAGCCCCTCCCCGACCCGGTACCGAACCCGAAGCCCCACCCGGTTCCGGACCCGAGCCCATCCCCGGTCCCCGAGCCCCCGGGCCCCGAACCGCTCCCGAAGCCGGGCCCGCTGCAGCCCTGAGGGTGAACACAACAGTGACCCGCTCCCCGTGAGAGGGGGGCGGGTCACCGCGTGATCAGCCACGAACAACCTGCGGGTTGACGCACCGCACTACCCGCGGAACGCTCGGCGGAGCATCTCGCGAAGCGATCAGCCCGCCACCTCGGACCGGTCCCCGCCCCACAGCGTGTGGAACGACCCCTCCCGGTCCGTCCTCCGGTAGGTGTGCGCCCCGAAGAAGTCCCGCTGCCCCTGCGTGAGCGCCGCGGGCAGCCGCTCGGCGCGCAGGGCGTCGTAGTAGGCGAGGGCCGCGGCGAAACCGGGTGTGGGAACGCCCTGGTGGACGGCCGCGGCGAGGACCGCGCGCCAGTCGTCCTGGGCCGCGCCGATCTCCTGGGCGAAGGTGTCGTCGGAGAGCAGGCTCGGCAGGTCGGGCCGGGTGTCGTACGCGGCGCGGATGCGGTCGAGGAACGCCGCGCGGATGATGCACCCGCCGCGCCAGAGCGAGGAGACCGCCCCCAGGTCGATGTTCCAGTCGTACTCGGCGCTGCCCGCGGCGATCTCGTGGAACCCCTGCGTGTACGACACGATCTTCGAGGCGTACAGCGCCTGTTCCACCTGGTCGGCGAAGGCCGCCGCCTCGGACTCGCCGAGCGGCGTGGCCTTCGGCCCGGCGAGCGAGCGCGAGGCGTCACGCAGTTCCTTGTGGCCCGACAGCGACCGCGCGAACACCGCCTCCGCGATGCCCGACACCGGCACACCCAGGTCGAGCGCGATCTGCACGGTCCAGCGGCCCGTGCCCTTCTGCTCGGCCTGGTCCTGGACCACGTCCACGAAAGGCTTGCCGGTGGCCGCGTCCACGTGGGAGAGAACCTCGGCGGTGATCTCGATCAGGTAGGAGTCGAGCCGCCCGGTGTTCCAGGTGCGGAAGATGTCCGCGATCTGCGCGGGGGAGTAGCCCGCCACATCGCGCAGCAGCTGGTAGGCCTCGCCGATCAGCTGCATGTCCGCGTACTCGATGCCGTTGTGCACCATCTTCACGAAGTGACCGGCCCCGTCCGGGCCGACGTGCGAGACGCAGGGCGCACCGTCCGCCGCCTTCGCGGAGATCTTCTCCAGCATCGGACCGAGCGATGCGTACGACTCGGGCGAACCGCCCGGCATGATGCTCGGTCCGTGCAGTGCGCCCTCCTCACCGCCGGAGATGCCCGCGCCGACGAAGTGGATGCCCTGCTCGCGCAGTTCGCGCTCCCGGCGCCGGGTGTCCGCGAAGTGGGCGTTGCCCCCGTCGATGATCATGTCGCCGGACTCCAGGAGCGGGGCGAACTCCTGGATCACCGCGTCGGTCGGCTCACCGGCCTTCACCATGATCACCAGGCGGCGCGGACGCTCCAGGGCGGCCACGAACTCCTTGGCCGTCTCGGTCGCGATGAAGTCGCCCTCGCTCCCGAACTCCTCGACCAGCGCGTGCGTTCGCGACGCCGTGCGGTTGTGCAGAGCGACGGCGTATCCGTTGCGCGCGAAGTTGCGGGCGAGGTTGCGCCCCATGACCGCGAGACCTGTGACGCCGATCTGCGCTGAAGTGCTCATTCGGTTGGCTCCTATAGGTCCTGAAAATACGGTGGTGCCCGTCAGTATTGCCCCACTGACCATCCTGACTTGCCGAGGGTGTGTACGCACGGCGAGCCGTTCTGCCTCAGCCGACATGGGACCGAACACAGGAACAGGGGTGCATTCCTGGTCACTTGGCGGGACAGAGCGGCTGATTGCCGTCTTGTGGTGGCCTGTTCGCTGCGTTTACTTTTGCCGCTGCTGACGCATGTCGAGGGGGATTCTCCATGGCCGTACGAGGCCGGCACCGCCGGTATCAGCCGAGCAGGATCAACCGCGCCTCACTCACGGTCACGGCGGGCGGCGCCGGCATGGCGATGCCCCTCGTCGTCACGGGGGTCTCCCACGCGGCCGACGTGGACACCTGGAACAAGGTCGCCGCCTGCGAGTCCACCAACAACTGGAGCATCAACACCGGAAACGGCTACTACGGCGGCCTGCAGTTCAGCCAGTCCACCTGGGAGGCGTTCGGCGGCACGGTCTACGCGGCTCGTGCCGATCTCGCCACCAAGGACCAGCAGATCGCCGTTGCGGAAAAGGTCCTCAAGGGCCAGGGCCCCGGTGCCTGGCCGACGTGCTCCGTGCGCGCGGGCCTCACGCGGGGCGGCGACACCCCCGACATCAATCCGTCGGGCGCCTCGACGCAGACCACCAAAAGGACCGTCCGCGACGTCCAGCCGCAGACCACGCCCCAGTCCCGGGCGGGCACCGCGGAGATGTACACGGTCGTCCGCGGCGACACGCTCTCCGGCATCGCCGACTCCCGCCGTGTCCCGGGTGGCTGGCGGCAGTTGTACGACACCAACCGCGAGGCCATCGGCACCGACCCGGACCTGATCGTCCCCGGCCAGCGTCTGAACCTCCGCCCGAAGGCCACACCGGACGACAAGCCCGCTTCCGAAACGACCTCCACCGAGAAGAAGACCGAGAGGAAGACGGAGAGGAAGACCGAGAGGAAGACCGAGAGGAAGACCAAGGAGAAGGTCGAGAGGAAGACGGAGGAGAAGGCCGAGGAAAAGGCCGACAGGAAGACCCGCTCGTCGGCGCAGACCTTCACCGCCCCGGTGAGCGCCGGTACCGGGACGCCCTACCGTGCCGCAGGTTCCTCCTGGTCGAAGGGCTACCACACGGGCGTCGACTTCCCGGTCCCCACCGGCACGTCGGTCAAGTCGGTCGCCGCGGGCCAGGTCGAGACCGCGGGCTGGGGCGGTTCGTTCGGCTACCAGGTGGTGATCCGGCATGCCGACGGCCGGTACACGCAGTACGCCCATCTGTCGGCGATCTCGGTGAAGGCCGGGCAGCACGTGGTGAGCGGCCAGCGCATCGGCCGCTCGGGCTCCACGGGCAACAGCTCGGGCCCGCATCTGCACTTCGAAGTGCGGACGGGGCCCGGTTTCGGCAGCGACATCGACCCCGTCGCCTATCTGCGCGCGCGTGGCGTCAGGATGTGACGCGCGTCGTCAGGAGACGCGCGAGGTCAGGATTTGACGCGGGAGCCGACCACGAGCGGCGCCGGGAGCAGCGGCAGGAAGGGACCGCCGTAGTACGGACGGTGCAGGGGTGATTCGTCCCCGCCGTCCTGCGCATCGCCGCTCCCCGGCGGCCCGGTCGGCCCGGTGCGAGCCAGGCGGGCGTGGGCCCGTACGGACACCGGCGTCGGCACCAGCACCGGGGCAGGAGCCTCTTCCCGCGCCCCCGCCGGGGCCTCCTCCCGCACAGCTGCTGCGGTGATCAGCGAATCCACCACGGCAGTCTGCGCGGGCAGCAGCACCGGCTCCTCGGTCACCAGGCCCGAGTGGTCCTGGAGGTCCGGGTGGTCCTGGAGGTCCGGGTGCATGACCGGGACGGGCTCGGCCGCGACCGGCTCGGCCGAGACCGGCTTCGTACGCTCCGTGCTGCTGATCCGCTCCGTCGTCAGCAGGATCAGGCCACCCGCGGCCACGACCCCGCAGCCGAGCGCGAGGGCGGTGCCCGTCGTGCCGTAGCGGAAGCTCTCGCCGAACATCGTGATGCCCACCGCGGCCGCCACGACAGGGTTCACGACCGTCAGCGTGGCCAGCGGCGCCGCGAGACCGGCGCCCCGGTAGGAGGCCTGCGACAGCATCATCCCGGCCGTCGCCAGCACACCGATCGCCGCCAGGCTGGGCAGCTGACCGGGCGAGACGCCGCCCGTCCAGTCCACCGCGACCGTCTTCGTGAACACCGACGACATACCGAACGCGACACCGGCCGCCACCGCCAGCAGCACACTGCGCACCGCCGGGTGCCGGTGTGCCGCGCGGGCCGCGGTCATCAGCGCCACCACCGCGCCGCCCGTGACCAGGGCCGCCACCATGCGCTGGGTGTTGTCCAGGGACTGCGAGTCGGCCGTGCCGACCAGGGAGAGCAGTCCGGCCAGA
Source organism: Streptomyces sporangiiformans (assembly GCF_005768555.2). Taxonomy (GTDB): domain Bacteria; phylum Actinomycetota; class Actinomycetes; order Streptomycetales; family Streptomycetaceae; genus Streptomyces; species Streptomyces sporangiiformans. The sequence continues at coordinate 154,321 of NZ_VCHX02000180.1, read as the reverse complement.
CCGATCGTCGCCATCAGCGCGCCTCGCCAAGCGGTCGCACCGGCCTTGCGGCCGACGAAGAGCGCCGCCATGGGGAGCGCGAACACGATGGTCAGCGCGCCCAGCGGCTGCACCACACTCAGGGGTCCGTAGGCCAGCGCCACGACGTGCAGCAGCCCGCCGAGGCCGTTGAGCCCCACAGCCGCCCACCAGGCGGGCTGGCGCATGGGTGCGTACGGCTGGTCCGGATTCGTCGCCGCGACCCGCTCCTGCACGATCGCGCCGCCGGCATAGGCAACAGCGGACACGAGCGAGAGCAGCACAGACAGTGCGAGGGCGCTCATGAGTCCCTCCTCTGTATGTGGCGGGCACGCTCCGGTCGGCAGGACGCCCGGCGCGGCGATCGGTCGGTTTTCATGGTTATTACGATGCCTGTCGAGCGCGTTCGTGTCGTCGTACCTGAGCAGGCATTGGGTCCTACTGCCGATGGAGTACGACTCGCGCCCGCTCATCCCCAAGTCGGGTGACACGGTGTACAACCCTCAGGGTCGGTCCCCTATGCCCAGTTGGTCTACTTGGTTTCGTGGACCCCGGCACCGACCCTGATCTCGACCCCGCCCTCGCCCGCCTCGCCGCGCTCGGCGGATTCTTCGCGCTGCGTACCGGCCTGCCGCCGCTGCCGACGCTGGAAGAGGCGTACGCGACACGGAGCGTCACCGACGCGCCGGATCCGCTCGCTTTCCGTGTCGACAAGGTCGTGCGGCTGCTCCGTGCCCCCGAGGTGCGGATCGGGGTCTCCGTGGCGCAGCAGGGGCTCGCAGCCCGCTTGTGGTCGGTGACGCTGGGTGCCGCCGTGCTGTACGGGCAGGTGCCCGACCTCGATCCGCGGCTGCTGCGCTGGGACGCGGACGGCAGCGCGCCTGACGACCTGTGGCTGGCCGAGGTGCGCTCCCTGCCCGGTGACGCGACGACGATCCGGCAGGTCGTACAGCACGGTCACCTCGAGGCCCTGTCGGCGGCCCTGCGAGCCCGCCACCTCGTCTCCGCGGGTCTGTTGTGGGGCAACGCGGGCTCCGCGCTCGCAGGCGCCGCGCGCGAGCTCGACCGGTGGGGCCGGGCCAGCGGGCGTGAGGATGTGGGCGAGCGGGCCCGCGAGCTGGCCGCCGAACTCCTCGACCACCCCGACCTGCGCGGCACCGGCACGCTCGAGGGCACGGCGTTCCGGCGGCGCAGCTGCTGCCTCTACTACCGGGTCCCAGGTGGGGGCGTGTGCGGCGACTGTTGTTTCACGCGTCCGCCGAGCCGATCTTGACCGGCTGCCCCTGCGGTCTTCCCCAGGAGGCCGCTTCTGGGTGACCATGAGAGAACCAACCGCTGAGACAGGGGGTTCCGGGTGCGTGTGGGACTGTTGACCCGGGAGTACCCGCCGGATGTGTACGGCGGAGCCGGCGTCCATGTCGAGTTCCTCGCCCGGGAGTTGAGGCCTCTCGCGGACCTGGACGTGCACTGCTGGGGCGAGGGCGCCGCGGACGGCGTCGTCCGCCATCGGCCCTGGTCCTCGCTCGACGGCGCCAACGACGCGCTGCGCACGTTCTCCGTGGACCTCTCCATCGCCGCCGCCCTCGAAGGCCGCGAACTCGTCCACTCGCACACCTGGTACGCCAACCTCGCCGGCCATCTCGCGAAACTGCAGCACGACATTCCGCACATCATGACCGCCCATTCCCTGGAGCCGCTGCGCCCCTGGAAGGCCGAGCAACTCGGCGGCGGGTACGCCTTGTCGAGCTGGGCGGAGCGCACCGCCATCGAGGCCGCGGACGCCGTGATCGCCGTCTCCGGAGCGATGCGCGAGGACATCCTCGGCTGCTATCCGGCCCTGGACCCGGCGAAGGTGCGCGTCGTGCACAACGGTATCGACACCTCCCTGTACCAGCCGGACCACGGCACGGACGTCCTAGAGCGGGTGGGCCTGGACCTCGACCGCCCCTACGTCCTGTTCGTCGGCCGCATCACCCGCCAGAAGGGCGTGCCCCAACTGCTCCGCGCGGTACGGGACATCGACCCGGCCGCCCAAGTCGTCCTGTGCGCGGGAGCCCCCGACACGCCGGAGATCGACCAGGAGTTCCGCTCGCTCTTCCAGGAACTGAGCCGCGTCCGCGCGGGCGTGTACTGGATCCCGCAGATGCTGCCGCGGCCCGACGTGATCCAACTCCTCACACACGCCGCCGTGTTCGTGTGCCCGTCGGTGTACGAGCCGCTGGGCATCGTCAACCTGGAGGCGATGGCGTGCGGCACGGCCGTCGTGGCCTCGCGCGTCGGCGGTATACCCGAAGTCGTCGAGGACGGCGAAACAGGCCTTCTCGTACCGGTGGAGGAGAACGCCGAGGACAACGTGGCGCGGCTCGCGCGCGCCCTCGACTTACTTCTCGCCGACCCCGCGGCCGCCCGACGTATGGGCGAGGCCGGAAGGGAGCGGGCGGTACGGGAGTTCGGCTGGGATGCGGTGGCCCGGCGAACGGTCCAGCTGTACGAGGAAATCCTCAAACCGGGGTGACCCTCGGACAGGCTGGCGGATGAAGTTCAGGAAAGTAGCTCAACCGGGCGTAAAGGGGCGGCAGCATGCGACGCGGTGGACCTTCGGTGCTGGGAATCGTACTGGCGGGCGGAGAGGGCAAGCGACTGATGCCTCTGACCGCCGATCGCGCGAAACCCGCGGTCACCTTCGGCGGAACGTATCGCCTCGTCGACTTCGTGCTATCCAACCTCGTCAACGCGGATATCCTGCGCATCTGCGTGCTGACGCAGTACAAGTCGCACTCGCTCGACCGGCACATCACCACGACCTGGCGGATGTCCAGTCTGCTCGGCAACTACGTGACGCCGGTCCCGGCCCAGCAGCGGCTCGGCCCGCGCTGGTACCTCGGCAGCGCCGACGCGATCCTGCAGTCGCTGAACCTGGTGAACGACGAACAGCCCGACTACGTCGCGGTGTTCGGCGCCGACCACGTCTACCGCATGGACCCGCGGCAGATGCTGCAGCAGCACATCGAGAGCGGAGCCGGCGTCACCGTCGCGGGGATCCGGGTGCCGAGGGGTGAGTCGTCGTCCTTCGGTGTCATCGCTCCCGGGTCCGACGGCCAGACCGTCCAGAGCTTCATGGAGAAGCCCGCCGACCCGCCGGGACTCCCGGACGACGCGGAGTCCGTCTTCGCCTCCATGGGCAACTACATCTTCTCCACCAAGGCGCTGGTGGAGGCGCTGCACCGGGACGCTGACGACGGGGACTCCGTGCACGACATGGGCGGTTCCATCCTGCCCGCGCTCACTGAGCTCGGCGAGGCCCAGTTGTACGACTTCAGCGCCAACCACGTACCCGGGGAGACCAGCCGGGACCGGGGGTACTGGCGGGATGTCGGCACCCTCGACGCGTATTACGACGCCCACATGGACCTGATCGCCGAGCGGCCCGCTTTCAACCTCTACAACCGCAGCTGGCCCATCTACACCCACTCCGGCCAGTTGTCGCCCGCCCGTTTCAACGCCGGCGGCATCGCGAGCGAGTCGATCATCAGCTCCGGCTGCCTCATCCGCGGCCAGGTCACGCGCTCGGTGCTCTCGCCGGGTGTCGTCGTCGACCCGGGTGCCGTCGTCCAGGGCTCGGTCCTGCATGACAACGTCCACATCGGGCGGGGTGCGGTCGTACGCGGTGCTGTCCTCGACAAGAACCTCCAGGTGCCGCCGGGAGCGACGATCGGCGTCAACCCGGACCGGGACCACGAGCTCTACACGGTCTCGAAGGGCGGCGTGATCGCGCTGGGAAAGGGCCAGCAGGTGTCTTAGGGGCACGTCCGGCGGACCAGGGCCGGGAGGGCCCTGGCTCCGCCGGGTGGCCCCCGGACGCACTCGGATGGCCCATGCGGATGGGCCGAATGGGCTCATCCGGCGGCGGATGTCGCTCCGACTGCTGTGAAATGACCTCATAGGTCACATGAGTCCCGCCCCTCTCGCGGGATCAGACTTAATCTGATGTTTACTGTGTGTAACGTGATCGTACTTGACCGTAATCACTAATCGGCGGTTGACTGCTTGCTCACCCGTCGTCGACGCGAGAGCAAGCCATTGACTTCTGACCTGCTTGCACCACTCGACCTGGCGTTCTGGAACATCGAGTCCTCCCAGCACCCGATGCACCTCGGTGCCCTCGGCGTGTTCGCGTCCCATTCGCCGGCCGCGGGCGCCCATGCCGCCGACCTGCTGGCGGCCCGCGCCGCGGGCGTACCAGGGCTGCGCATGCGAATCCGTGACGTGTGGCGGCCGCTGGCCTTCGGGCAGCCGCTCGCCTTCGGCGGCGCGGCCCGTGAGCCCGCACCCGACTTCGACCCGCTCGACCACGTCAGGCTGCACGCGCCGACCGCGGACTTCCACGCGGCCGCGGGCGCGCTCATGCAGCGCCCGCTGGAGCGCGGCAGGCCGCCGTGGGAGGCGCATGTGCTGCCCGGCGTGGACGGCACCTCGTTCGCCGTGTTCTTCAAGTTCCACCACGCCCTGGCCGACGGACTGCGGGCGCTGACGCTCGCCGCGGCGGTCATGGACCCCATGGACATGCCCGAGCCCCGTCCACGCCCCCAGGAGCCGCCACGGGGCCTCTTCCCCGACGTGCGCAAACTGCCGGGCCTCGTCCGCGACGCGGTCTCCGACGTGAACCGGGCCCTCGACATCGGCGCCTCCGTCGCCCGCGCCACCTGGGGCGTGCGCTCCTCGTCCGCTCTGGTGGCCGTGCCGACCGGCACCCGCCGCATCGCGGGCGTGGCCATCGAGCTCGACGAGGTGCACAAGATCCGCAAGAGCGTGGGCGGCACCGTGAACGACGTCCTGATCGCGGTCGTCGCGGGTGCCCTGCGCCGCTGGCTGGACGAGCGCGGTGACGGCAGCGAAGGCGTCGCACCCCGTGCCCTGATTCCCGTCTCCAAACGCCGCCCGCGCACCGCCCACCCACAGGGCAACCGGCTCTCCGGCTACTTGATACGGCTCCCCGTCGACGACGCGGACCCGCTCAGCCGGCTCGAAACGGTGCGTGCGGCCATGAACCGCAACAAGGACGCGGGCCCCAACCGTGGCGCGGGCGCCGTCGCCCTGCTCGCCGACCATGTGCCGCCGCTGGGGCACCGGCTCGGCGGTCCCGTCGTCGGCGCGGCGGCCCGGCTGCTCTTCGACATCCTCGTCACCAGCGTGCCGCTGCCCAGCCTCGGCCTGAAGCTCGGTGGCTGCCCGCTCACCGAGGTCTATCCGCTCGCCCCGCTCGCCGCCGGCCAGTCCCTGGCGGTCGCCGTCTCGACCTACCGCGGACGCGTCCACTACGGGCTCGTCGCCGACGCGGAGGCCGTGCCGGACCTCGACCGGCTGGCCAAGGCGGTGTCCGTCGAGATGGAGGAACTGGCCGTCGCCTGCGCTCCTTGATCACCGCGGGTTTGGTGCCTTCGCCCCGCGCTCCGTAAAATTCCGCCTTCGAAAGCGAGCGCGGTTCGAGCGCGGCGCGGAACCCGAGGAACGGCAACGGCGATGACGGTGACAGAGGACAGCCCGGCGACCCCCGCCGTGGACACGGCAGAGGTGGCAGAGGCCTCGTACGGTCCCGGTATCGACCCGGAGCGGCTGGCCCTCTGCCTCAGCGTGCTCGAGGAGATCGACAAGCTGGAGGTCGACCACCCCGACGCCATCGCCGTGCGCCGCGCCACGGCGGGGATCTACCGCACCGTGAAGCAGCGCCGCCGTCAGGAGCGCCGGGCCGCCAAGACCGCCCACGACAAGGCGGTCACGGAGGCCACCGCGACGGGCTCCGCCCAGCGCATCGACGACGAGACGGAGGGCATCCTGCCCTCGTCCGTGACGGACGCCGGAGAGATCGCGGGGATACTCCAGCGCCCGCGCTCCTGCTACATCTGCAAGACGCGGTACGTCGAGGTCGACTACTTCTACCACCAGCTCTGCCAGAAGTGCGCCGCCGAGAACCGCGCCCGCCGCGACGCCCGCGCCGACCTCACCGGCAAGCGGGCGCTGCTCACCGGCGGCCGCGCCAAGATCGGCATGTACATCGCGCTGCGGCTGCTGCGCGACGGCGCCCACACCACGATCACCACGCGCTTCCCGAACGACGCGATCCGTCGCTTCAAGGCCATGCCCGACAGCGCGGACTGGATCCACCGGCTGAAGATCGTCGGCATCGATCTGCGCGACCCCGCCCAGGTCGTCGCGCTCGCCGACTCGGTCGCCGCCGCGGGCCCGCTCGACATCCTGATCAACAACGCGGCCCAGACGGTACGCCGCTCACCGCAGGCCTACAGCGAGCTGCTCGCGGCCGAGTCGGCGCCGCTGCCCGCCGGTGAGCTGCCGCCGGCCGAAGTGATCGGCACCTTCGGGTCCGGCGCCGTGGCCGCGCTGCCGGTGGCCGGAGGCGGCGCGCTGACCGCGCAGGACGTCACCGACCTCGCCCTGGTCTCCGGTTCGGCCTCGCTGGAGCGCATCGCCGCCGGTACGGCCATCGACGCGGGCGGTCTCGTGCCCGACCTGCACGACACCAACAGCTGGATCCAGTCCGTCGAGGAGGTCACTCCGGTCGAGCTGCTCGAGGTCCAGCTCTGCAACTCCACCGCGCCGTTCATCCTCATCAGCCGGCTGCGCGCCGCCATGTCCGCGGCAGGCGCCGGGGCCGGGTCCGGGGCCGGGCGGACGTACATCGTGAACGTGTCCGCGATGGAGGGCGTCTTCAGCCGCGGCTACAAGGGCGCGGGGCACCCGCACACCAACATGGCCAAGGCCGCGCTCAACATGCTGACGCGCACCAGCGCCCAGGAGATGTTCGAGAAGGACCGCATCCTGATGACCGCCGTCGACACCGGCTGGATCACCGACGAGCGCCCGCACCCGGACAAGGTGCGCCTCGCCGACGCGGGCTTCCACGCCCCGCTCGATCTGATCGACGGTGCGGCCCGGGTGTACGACCCGATCGTGCGGGGCGAGCAGGGCGAGGACCTGTACGGGGTGTTCCTGAAGGACTACGCGCCCGGCAAGTGGTGATCTCGTAGGCGGTCGTGGACCGCGTACGCGGCGGAGCTGTACGCGGCCCGTACCCGGGTACCCCCGTCTACCAGCAGGTCCGTCCCGGTCACCCATTCGGCCGCGTCGGAGGCCAGCCACACCACGGCCCGGGCGATGTCCTCCGGCTCGCCGATACGGCCGAGGGGCAGCCCGGAGGCCACCTCGTCCTCGGCACGCTCCCATACGAAACGGGCCATCTCCGTGCGTACGAGGCCGGGGGAGACGGAGTTGACCCGCACCGTCGGCGCCAGCTCGCCCGCCAGCTGTTGCGTGAGATGGATCAGCGCCGCCTTGCTCGTGCCGTAAGCGCCCACGTTGGGCCCCACGTGGGCGGCCCCCTCGGTGCAGACGTTCACCACCGCGCCGCCGTGCTCGCCCATCCAGGCCCGCCAGGCGCACTGCACCAGCCGGAGCGGTGCCTCCACGTTGACGGTGAACGCCTCGCGCCAGCGGTCCGGGTCGGCGTCCATGAGCGGGCCGTACGGCTCGTTCGTCGCGGCGTTGTTCACCACGACGTCGATCCGCCCGAACGAGCGCAGTGTCAGCTCCGTCAGCTCCCACAGATGCGCCGGGTCGGCGACCGAGCCCGAGAGGCCGACGCCTCCGAGTTCCTCGGCGACCCGGCTCACCCCACCGGGATCACGGGCGGTCACGCACACCCGCGCGCCCGCCTGGACGAGTGCCTTTGCGACCGCCCGCCCGATCCCGCGCGAAGCTCCCGTGACGATCGCGGCCTTGCCCGCAAGCCCGTACGGCGAAGTCATCCGCGTACCGTCTCATGGCGGGCCGTCAGCCACCAGGCATCAGGCGACGGCTGCCTCGATGACTCTCCGCTTCAGTGGCCCCGGTCGATCCACTTCTGCAGGTGGGGGGCTTCGGCGCCGATCGTCGTGGAGTCGCCGTGTCCGGTGCGGACCTCCGTCCCGGGCGGCAGGGCGAGCAGCCGCTCCCGGATCGACGCGATGATCGTCGGGAAGTGGGAAAAGGATCGTCCCGTCGCGCCCGGTCCACCCTGGAACAAGGTGTCTCCGGTGAAGACGGTGTCCAGCTGCGGGGCGTGCAGGCAGACCGCGCCCGGGGCGTGGCCCGGGGTGTGCAGGACGGTGAGATCGGTGCCGGCCACGGACAGCCGTTGTCCGTCGGCCAGTTCACCGTCCGGCAGGCGGCCGGGGTGCGTCTGCTTCCACAGCGGGAGGTCGTCGGGATGGAGGAGGATCGGCGCGCCGGTGCGTGCGGCCAGGGCCGGGGCCGCGTCGATGTGGTCGTTGTGGGCGTGGGTGCAGACGATCGCCGTGAGCCGGCGGTCGCCGAGTGCCTCGGCGATGGCGTCGGCGTCATGGGCCGCGTCGATCACCAGGGCTTCGGAGTCGTCGCCCACGATCCAGACATTGTTGTCGACGTCCCAGGTGCCGCCGTCCAGGCTGAACGTGCCGGAGGTGACCAGGTGCTCGATACGGGCGGCCATCACAGCACCACCACCGAACGCAGCACATCGCCCTGGTGCATCCGGTCGAAGGCCTGCTCCACCGCGTCCAGCTCGATCGTCTCGGTGACGAACGCCGCCAGGTCGAGCCGCCCCTGCTGGTGCAGATCGATCAGCATCGGGAAGTCACGCGAGGGCAGACAGTCCCCGTACCAGGAGGACTTGAGCGCGCCACCGCGGCCGAAGACGTCGAGCAGCGGCAGTTCCAGCTTCATCTCCGGCGTCGGTACGCCGACCAGGACGACCGTGCCCGCCAGGTCGCGGGCGTAGAACGCCTGCTTGTACGTCTCGGGGCGGCCCACCGCCTCGATGACCACGTCGGCCCCGAAGCCGCCGGTCAGTTCGCGGACGGCCTCGACCGGGTCGGTCTCCTTCGAGTTCACCGTGTGCGTGGCGCCCATGGTGCGTGCGGTGGCCAGCTTCCGCTCGTCGATGTCGACGGCGATGATCCGCGCCGCGCCGGCCAACCGGGCCCCGGCGATCGCCGCGTCGCCCACGCCGCCGCAGCCGATGACGGCCACCGAGTCGCCGCGGCCCACCGAACCGGTGTTGATGGCCGCGCCGATGCCGGCCATCACCCCGCAGCCGAGCAGCCCGGCGACGGCCGGGGAGACGGACGGATCGACCTTGGTGCACTGCCCGGCCGCGACCAGCGTCTTCTCGGCGAAGGCGCCGATCCCCAGGGCGGGGGAGAGCTCCGTGCCGTCCTCCAGGGTCATCTTCTGCTGCGCGTTATGGGTGTCGAAGCAGTACCAGGGGCGGCCGCGCAGACAGGCCCGGCACTGGCCGCACACCGCACGCCAGTTGAGGATCACGAAGTCGCCGGGCGCCACATCGGTGACGCCCTCGCCGACCGACTCCACGATCCCGGCGGCCTCGTGGCCGAGAAGGAACGGATAGTCGTCGCTGATGCCGCCCTGCTTGTAGTGCAGGTCCGTGTGGCAGACCCCGCAAGCCTGAACCTGCACCACGGCCTCACCCGGACCCGGGTCCGGGACCAGGATCGTGCGGACCTGAACCGGCTCGTTCTTCCCTGGGGCGATGACACCGCGTACCTGCTGGGCGGCCATATCGGGCTCCTTCGCGTGACAAATGGGTGCGCGGATCATGTTGGCACAGGGCCGGAGGAGCGGATCCGTGCCTGTGGACAACCAAAGGGAAACCGGCGCCATCAATAGCCGGAATAGGCGAGACTGCCCATGTATGTCGCAGTATGACTTGAGACAGTTACCTCTTGTTTTCGGCCCCATCGAGCGGAGGGCCGCTCATTTGGTTACTCTGTACCGGACGGACAGCCTATATGGGTCCCACCCACACCCACGGTCCGTCCCGGGACAAGCCGGACACCACGGCCTGCTCTCAGATGAGTTGTCGGCGCCACCGCGTCCGTACTGCTTCCAATCAGACCCATGCGGACGTCAGGTGACCGGCAGCAGACTGGCCCGCCCGTCCCGAGGGTGACCCGACACATAAGGAGTGCGCGGTGACACCGGAGAAGACGAACAGCGATGACCGCCCCAAGGAACGCAAGGACCGGGCCGGCCGCCGGCCCGACGAGGCGCTCGGCAGCCTAGACGTGTGGGCCAGGTCCGCCCCGATCCGCCTGGCGGGTTACGAGGAAGACCTCGCGGAGCCCCACATCCTGCCCAGCGTGGACTGAGACGTTCACCGAGGGGTCATCGTGATCGCTGACGGCATGGGCGTGTCAGACTCACGTCCATGCTGATCAGAGAAGGCGCGGCCGACGACTGGCCGCGCATCTGGCCTTTCTGGCACCGCATCGTCGCCGCCGCCGAGACCTACGCCTGGGACCCGGACACCTCCGAAGAGGACGCCCGGGCCCTGTGGATGGCGCCGGGCAAGCGCGTGTACGTAGCCGAGGACGACACCGGAGCGGTCGTCGGCTCCGCCTACGTCACGGCGAACTACGGCGGCCCCGCCGGCCGTATCGCCAACGCCGGCTTCATGGTCGACCCGGACCACGCCGGGCGCGGCCTCGGCCGCCGCCTCGCCGAACACGTCCTGGCCGTCGCCAAGTCGGAGGGGTACCGGGGCATGGTGTTCAACGCCGTCGTGGAGACCAACCCGGCCGTGCGGCTGTGGACCTCGCTCGGTTTCAGCATCCTGGGCACGGTGCCGGACGCGTACGAACACCCGCGACACGGCCGGGTCGGCCTGCACATCATGTACCGGGCGTTGTGATCCCGGAGCGGCCCGGGCGGCACCGGCCCGCACCTCGGCATCGAGCCGCCCGCTACGCCAGGGGCGCGGTGCGCCGCCAGGGGCGCAGCTGCTCCAACTGCCCCGCGAGCTCCAGAAGGTCGGCCTCCGCGCCGGGCCGCCCCACCAGCTGTACAGCGCAGGGCGCACCCGACGGCAGTGCCCCGAACGGCACCGACATCGCCGGCCAGCCGGTCAGGTTCCACGGCGGCGTCAGCGGCGAGTAGTTCGTGTTGGCCAGCAGATTGCGAAGCCAGCCGCGGTCGTGCCAGGCCGCGGCGGCCGGACCCCGCCGGGCGAGGGCCGGAGTGAGCAGCACCTCGTGCTCGGCGAAGAACGGTTCCATGCGTCTGCGCAACTGCTCCCTGCGCGCGCCTTCGCGTACCGACCCCACGAAGCGGCGTCCCACGGCCGCGTGGACGCGCGTCCTTCGCGTGAGCGCTCGCCGGTCGAGGTCCTCGGCGTCCACCGCCGTCCCCGCCGTCCAGTGCGCGAGCGCGGTCGTTCCCAGCCACAGCGGGTACGGCGGGTCGGCGCGCCGCACCCGATGCCCCGCCCCGGCCAGCAGCCGAGCCGCCTCCCGGGCCGCGGCCGCGTAGGGGCGGCCGATCGTGACACCGACCAGCGGGCTGCGCACGGAGACGGCCACCTCGCGGGTGACGGGCTCTGCCGCCGGGACGACATCGGTGGCGGCCAGCACCGAGAACATCAGCCGGGCGTCCTCGACCGTCGTCGCGAGCGGACCGTTCTCCGACATGCCGAACCAGTCGCCGTGGCCGATGTCCGCCGGAACCGTGCCATGGCCCGGCTTCAGGCCGACGAGGCCGCAGTTGGCGGCGGGTATGCGCAGGGAACCCATGCCGTCGTTGCCCAGCGCCAGGGGCACCATTGCGGCGGCGACCGCGGCCGCGCTGCCGCCGGAGGAGCCGCCCGCCGTGCGTCTGGTGTCCCACGGGTTGCGGGCGGTGCCGTGCACGCCGTCCGTGGTGCCGAAGACACAGAGTTCCGGCACGTTCGTCACGCCAACGACGACGGCGCCCGCCGTGCGCAGCCGCGCCACCGTGACATGGTCGTGCTCGGCCGGGGTGTCCGGGGTCGCGGCGGAGCCGTTGCGGGTGGACTCGCCCCGTACGGACAGGTTGTCCTTGACCGCCACCGGCACGCCCGCGAGGGGGAGTTCGGCCAGGTCGGCCCGGGCCGCCACGTCGTCCGCCTCGGCGAGTGCCGCCGCCGCGCGCAGTCGGCGGAAGGCGCCCACTCGTGCGTCGAGCAGCTCGATCCGTGCGAGGTGCTCGGCCACCACCTCGCGGGGCGTGGCCCGCTTCTCGCGTACGGCTGCGGCGATTTCGGCGGCGGTCCGGCCGGCCCAGCTGGTCACGGGGTGCTCCTTGTCGGTGGTCCGGTACGAGCGGTGCGTGGCCCCACTCGTGAGTACCTGCTCAATTCGCCTGCCCGCACACCCCATTGAAGCCTCCCGTCGCCGGTTCCGGCCGGACTACTCTGGGAGCGTCAAACGGGCGTCATACGGGCGTCCCCCAACGCCCCATGAGCGCCACGGTCGTTCAGTGTGTGACACAAAACACACGGCTGGGTGCAAAATTTACCCGGTGCAATGATTGCCGCGCGTTGCGCATCCGTATCTCCTGGCGACCGCCCCAGTCACGCCAGGAGGAACCATGGGCATTTCGCAGAAAACCGCGGGCAGCGTCTTCGTGATCGGCGGCCTCACGTTGACCGTCGCCGCGCTCGCCTACCCGGCCATGCTGGGGGTGGAGAACACGGCCACGACCGGGGATCGCGTCATCGCCAACACCCGGTACGGCCCGCTGACCGAAGCCGACCGTGACTTCGTGGTGAAGGTACGTGCGGCCGGTCTGTGGGAGTACCCCCTCGGCGAGATGGTCATGGAGCGGGGCACGACCCCGGCCATGAAGGAGGCGGGCGAACACCTGATCGTCGGCCACGCCGGCCTCGACGAGATGAGCCGCAAGATCGCCCCGGAGTTGGGCATCACCCTGCCCAACCAGGCGTCCCCGCAACAGCAGCAGTTCGTGGCCACGATCGACTCCAAGACCGGCAAGGAGTTCGACTCAACCGCGGTCAACATCATGCGTGTCACCCACGGCCAGATCTACTCGACCATCGCGAAGATCCGTGCCTCCACGCAGAATTCCATGGTGCGTCAGCTCGCCAACCTGGCCAACTCCACCGTCCTCGACCACATGACCATCCTGGAGAACACGGGGATGGTGAACACCGATCAGGTCAACTTCCAGCAGACCGCCCCGCCGAAACTCCCCAAGGAAGAGATGACCCCGCCCGCGCCCCAGCCGGGAACACCAGTCACCGTTCTCAAGCCCCGCCCGGACCTGAACGTGAAGACTCCCGAACCGACAGGCAAGCCGACCACGTCGCAATGACGGGACGTCAGCCCCCCCCCGGGGACCGGGAGCGGCACGGCCACGCCGGCCGGCGCGCGTGCGCGCCAGGGCCGGCGCATGCGTACCTCTGCTCCCGGCGTCCACCGCTCTCAGATGGTCAGGAGGCTGTGCGGCTGGTCCGGAGACAGTGCTGGTCCCGGAGGCAGCGCGGCGGCTGGTCCGGCGGGGCGGCGCGGCGGAACCGGTGACCGCCGATGGGCGGCGCGGAAGGTCAGGCTTCCTGTCCCAGTTCGGCGTCCGTCCAGCCCAAGTGATGCGGCTCGGTGTCGTCCGCCGCTGCGGCAGACGGTTCCCCGCCCGCCTCGTTGAAGGCCGTGAGCGCGTCGATGAGCGCCGATCGCTGCTGGGGAGCGAGCCGTTCAACGATGGCGACGATCTCGGCACGGCGCCGGGCCATGACTTCCTGAACGGTGCGTCTGCCCTCTTCATTCAGCCGTAGCAGGGTCTCCCTGCGGTTGTCGGGGTTGGTCTGCCGGTCGGCGAGACCGGCCGCGATCAGCCGGTCCACCATGCGCATGGCGGTGGACGGTGCCACATGGAGCAGCTCTGCCAGCGTGACGAGATTGGTCGCACCCCTGGTGGACAGCGCCACCAGCATCCGGAACTGCGGGAGCGTCACCCGCTCTTCGACCGCGGACAGCGAGCGAGCGCAGACAGAAACCAGCAACCGCGACGCGGTCAGCACCGCGCGGGTCACCTCATCAACATCGTCCACGCCCCCTGCGGGGGGCTCGCGCTCCGGCATGGGTCCTTTCTATCGCGCCGAAGTGTCCGCGGACTCAACCGATGGGAACAGATTTTCTTTTCCATCATGTCCATCATGGCGGCGTTGCCATGAACCCTGAATCGTGCGCCGGTCACGAGCTCAGTTGGGTCCGCAGCCATTGCTCCACCTCGCCCACGTGCGCGGCCGCCGCCGCCCGCGCCGCCTCCGGGTCGTGGGCGACCAGGGCGCGGTGGATGGCCGCGTGCTCGCGGCGGGTGCGTTCGAAGGCGTCCTCCTGCTGGTAGCCACGCCACACGCGGGCGCGGAACGTGCGGGAGGACAGGCCCTCCAGGATCGCCGCCATCGACCCGTTGCCCGCGGCCGCCACGATCGCGCGATGGAACGCCAGGTCGTGGGAGAGGATCTCCTCCGGGTCGTCCGTCTCGTTCATCGCGGCCAAGTGCTTCTCCACCTCGGCGAGTTCACCGGCGGTGATCCGTGCGGCCGCCAGCCCGGTCGCCGTCGACTCCAGGATCCGCCGCACCTCCAGCAACTCCACCAGCTGCGGGCCGCGGGACAGGTCCGCGACCACACCGAAGGTCTCCAGCAGATCGCCGGCCTCCAGCTGCGTGACGTAGATACCGGACCCGTGCCGTGCCTCCAGCACGCCCATGACGGTCAGCGCGCGGATCGCCTCGCGCATCGAACTGCGTGAGATACCCAGCCGCGCCGCCAGATCACGCTCGGTCGGCAGCCGCTCGCCCGGCTCCAGCCGCCCCTCGGCGATCAACGCCTTGATCTGCTCAATGGCGCGCTGCGTCACAGTGCCCTTCTGCGGGGCGGTCTCGTCCACGCCACCATCTCCTGTCGCCCGGGTGCGCCGCAGTCTAACCACTCGGGTGGTCGGACCACTACGGCTGAGAATCGCGAAAAGTTCCCGTGGAGGGGTGTTGTGACCCCGAAGTGGTCTGATAAATATTCGTCCGCCGGGCGCGGCACATCCGGCCGGGGCCTGTGGGGCCAAGCCCTCACAGCAGTCACGATCGCTGCTTGATCATTGCTCTATCTCGCTCGATGAGGAGCCGTCAGATGGCCGTCAGAACAGTGCGGAACGGGAGAATCACGTCAAGGGCGGTACGTGCGGCGGCTGTGGCCGCCTGCGCCGGCCTCGTGCTCACGGCGTGCGGCAGCACCAAGGACACCGTCGCCTCCGGCGACAACGGCGGCGACGGCGACGGGAAGGTCGGGGTGATCCTGCCCCTGCTGACTTCGCCGTTCTGGCAGTCGTACAACGACTACGTGCCGAAGATGGCGAAGTCCGAGGGCGTCGACGCCCTCAAGACCGTCAACTCCAACAGCGACCCCTCGCAGCAGATCACCGACATCAACAACCAGCTCAACCAGGGCGTGAAGGGCCTCGTCGTGGCCCCCCTGGACAGCGCCGCGATCTCCGCCGGGCTCGACCAGGCCGAGCGCAAGGGCGTGCCCGTGGTCGCCGTCGACGTGGCGCCCGAGAAGGGCAAGGTCGCGATGGTCGTCCGCGCCAACAACGTCGCGTACGGCGAGAAGGCCTGCGAATACCTCGGCAAGCAGATCCCCTCCGGCAAGGTCGTGCAGATCATGGGCGACCTCGCCTCGGTCAACGGCCGTGACCGCTCCGAGGCGTTCCGCGCCTGCGTCAAGAAGAACTACCCGAAGCTGAAGGTCCTGGAGATCCCCGCCAAGTGGGAGTCCGACACCGCGGCCTCCAAGCTGGACACGCTGCTCAACGCGAACCCCGACATCAAGGGCATCTACATGCAGGCCGGCGGCGTCTACCTCGCGCCGACGCTGCAGACCCTCAAGTCCAAGGGGATGCTGAAGAAGACCGGCGAGAAGGGCCACATCACGATCGTCTCGAACGACGGAATCCCGCAGGAGTACGACGCCATCCGCAAGGGCCAGATCGACGCCACCGTCTCGCAGCCCGCCGACCTGTACGCCAAGTACGGCATGTACTACATCAAGGCGGCGATGCAGGGGAAGAAGTTCAAGCCGGGCCCGACCGACCACGATTCCGAGATCGTGAAGCTGCCCAGCGGGATCCTCGAGGACCAGCTGCCCGCGCCACTGGTCACCAAGGAGAACGTCGACGACCCCAAGCTCTGGGGAAACACGGTCGGATGAGCACACCACTCGTTCAGGCGCAGGGAATCACCAAGCGGTACGGCCCGACCGTCGCACTCCAGGACGGTCGGCTCACCGTGCTCCCCGGCGAATCCCACGCCCTCGTGGGCCGTAACGGCGCTGGCAAATCGACGCTCGTCACCATCCTCACCGGACTCCAGGCCCCCGACGAGGGAACGGTCCGCTTCGACGGCGAGCCCGCGCCCGCGCTCGCCGACCGGGACGCCTGGCGGCGCAAGGTGGCCTGCGTCTACCAGAAGCCCACGGTGGTCCCCGAGCTGACGGTCGCCGAGAACCTCTTCATCAACCGGCAGCCGACCGGGCGCGGCGGCTTCATCAGCTGGCGCCGGCTGAAGGCCGAGGCAGCCGCGGTCCTAGAGACCTGGGACGTCCACGTCGATCCGGAGGCGCGGACCGCCGATCTCAAGGTCGAGGACCGTCAAATGGTCGAGATCGCCCGGGCGTTGAGCTTCGGCGCCCGGTTCATCGTCCTCGACGAGCCCACCGCGCAGCTCGACAACCGGGAGATCGAGCGCCTCTTCGTCCGTATGCGCGCACTCCAGGAGTCCGGCGTCACCTTCCTGTTCATCTCGCACCACCTCCAGGAGGTGTACGAGGTGTGCCAGACGGTCACCGTCCTGCGCGACGCCCGCTGGATCACCACGGCGCCGGTCGCCGAGCTGCCGCGGGCGGCGCTGGTGGAGGCCATGGCGGGGGAGGCGGTCGCCGAACAGCAGGCGGCCGCCGCGGACGCGGTGCTGGAACACGCGGACACCGTGCTGGAGCACGCCGGTGCCGACGCGCCGGTCGTGCTGGACGCGCGGAGCCTGACCTCGGACACGTACGAGAACGTCGACCTGACGGTCCGGCGCGGCGAGGTCGTCGGCCTCGCCGGCTCCAGCGCCAGCGGGAAGATCGCGCTCGCCGAGTCCTTCGCCGGGCTGCACACCCCGACCTCGGGAACCGCCCTCGTGGACGGCAGGCCGCTGCCGTTCGGCGATGTCCAAGGAGCCCTGAAGGCCGGCGTCGGCTGCGTCCCGCGCGACCGGCACGGCCAGGGGCTCGTCTTCGGCATGTCCATCGGCGACAACGCCACCATGAGCATCCTGAACCGGCTCGGGAAGTACGGGTTCGTCGGAACCGCCCGCAAACGCGGCGTAGCCACCGAGCTGATCGAACGCCTCGACATCCACACCGAGGGCCCCGACCAGCCCGTCTCCGACCTGTCGGGAGGCAACGCGCAGAAGGTCGTCATGGCCCGTGCCCTCGCCTCCGACCCACGGCTCCTCGTCCTCATCAACCCCACCGCGGGCGTCGATGTGAAGTCCAAGGAGTCGCTGCTCTCCCGGATGGATTCCGCCCGTGACGACGGGACCGCCGTCCTCGTCGTCTCCGACGAACTCGACGACCTGCGCCGCTGCGACCGCGTCCTGGTCCTCTTCCACGGCCGCGTCGTGGCCGAGCACCCGGCCGGCTGGCGCGACCACGAGCTCATCGCATCCATAGAAGGAGTGGACCATGGCTACGGCATCTCCCCGGGGGACAACCCCCGGACCCCCGGCCGGGAACAGCGAGGCCGGGGTGACTGAGATGAAGGCGCCGACGTCCTCGCCCGCCACCCCCGTAGAGCCGGAGAAGAGCACGGGCACCGCCAAGTCCGTGCTGCTGCGACGGGCACGCGAACTCGCCCTCGTACCGGCGCTGTTGCTGCTTCTCGTACTCGGCGCGTTCGTCAACGACTCGTTCCTCACCGAGCGCAACCTGATCTCGATCCTCGGTGCCTCCGCCGCCCTCGCGATGGTCGTGCTCGCCGAGTCGCTCGTCCTCATCACCGGCAAGTTCGACCTGTCCATGGAGTCGGTCGTCGGCATCGCGCCCGCCGTGGGCGCGCTCCTCGTCCTGCCCGCCGCGCAGTCCGGCTGGGGCACGGACCTCCCGGCGGGGCTCGCCCTGCTCGCGATCCTCGGGGTGGGCGCGGCCATCGGCGCCTTCAACGGCTTCCTCGTGGTGAAGTTCAAGCTCAACGCGTTCATCGTGACCCTCGCGATGCTGATCGTCCTGCGCGGTCTGCTGGTCGGCGCCACCAAGGGCAAGACCCTGTTCGGCATGCCCGACGCCTTCTACACACTCGCCACCACCACCTTCCTGACCGTGCCCATCTCGGTGTGGCTGGCGGCGGCCGCGTTCGGCGTCGCGGGCTTCGTCCTCAAGTACCACCGCTGGGGACGCGCCCTGTACGCGATCGGCGGCAACACGGACGCGGCGCGCGCGGCCGGCATCCGGGTCGACCGCGTGATGCTCGGCGTGTTCATCATCGCCGGCACACTCGCCGCGGTCGGCGGACTGATGCAGACGGGCTACGTCGGCGCGATCAACGCCAACCAGGGCCAGAACATGATCTTCACGGTGTTCGCAGCCGCCGTCATCGGCGGCATCAGCCTCGACGGGGGCAAGGGCACCATGTTCGGCGCCCTCACCGGCGTCCTGCTCCTCGGTGTCGTACAGAACCTGCTCACCCTCGCCCAGGTCCCGTCCTTCTGGATCCAGGCGATCTACGGAGGAATCATTCTGGTAGCCCTGATGATCGCCCGCGTGACGACCGGCCGCGCCCAGGACTGACCCAGCCGTCGCCGTACGACCCCTGTCCCGGACCGAAAGGCACTTCTGTGTCCGCATCTGCCGCCCCCTTCATCACCGCGGTCGACACCTACGACATCCGCTTCCCCACCTCGCGCGAGCTCGACGGCTCCGACGCGATGAACCCGGACCCCGACTACTCGGCCGCGTACGTCGTGCTGCGCACCGACGCGGCCGACGGCCTGGAGGGGCACGGATTCACCTTCACCATCGGGCGAGGCAACGATGTCCAGGTCGCCGCGATCGACGCGCTGCGTCCGCATGTCCTCGGGCGGCCGGTCGAGGAGCTGTGCGCGGACCCGGGATCGCTGGGCCGGGACCTGATCGGGGACAGCCAGCTGCGCTGGCTCGGACCCGAGAAGGGCGTGATGCACATGGCGATCGGCGCCGTCGTGAACGCCCTCTGGGACCTCACCGCCAAGCGCGCCCACAAGCCGCTGTGGCAGCTGCTCGCCGACGCCACCCCCGAATGGCTCGTGGCCCAGATCGACTTCCGCTACATCGCGGACGTTCTCACGCCCGAGGACGCGCTTCAGCTGCTGAGACGGGGGCAGGAGGGCGCGGCGGAGAGATCCGAGCTGCTGAAGGAGCGCGGCTTTCCCGGCTACACCACGTCGCCGGGCTGGCTCGGCTACTCCGACGAGAAGCTCACCCGGCTGGCCCGCCAGGCCGTGGACGAGGGCTTCACCCAGATCAAGCTGAAGGTCGGCGCGGACCTCGCCGACGACGTGCGCCGCTGCCGCGTGGCCCGTTCCGTCGTCGGCCCCGGCATCCGGATGGCCATCGACGCCAACCAGCGGTGGAACGTCGGCGAGGCCATCGAGTGGACCAAGGCGCTTGCCGAGTTCGACCCGTACTGGATCGAGGAGCCCACCAGCCCCGACGACATCCTCGGCCACGCCGCCGTCCGGAAGGCCGTCACGCCGGTCAAGGTCGCCACCGGCGAGCACGTGCAGAACCGGATCGTCTTCAAGCAGCTGCTCCAAGCCGGGGCCATCGACATCCTGCAGATCGACGCGGCCCGCGTCGGCGGCGTCAACGAGAACCTCGCGATCCTGCTCCTCGCAGCGAAGTTCGGCGTCCCCGTCTGCCCGCACGCGGGCGGCGTCGGCCTGTGCGAACTCGTCCAGCACCTCTCGATGTTCGACTACGTCGCCCTCTCCGGGACCACCGAGGACCGCGTCATCGAGTACGTGGACCATCTGCACGACCACTTCCTCGACCCGGTGGTGATCCGGGAGGGTCACTACATGCCCCCCACCGCGCCGGGTTTCTCGGCCACCATGCGACCCGAGTCCCTCACGGAGTTCACGTTCCCCGACGGCACCTTCTGGGCCGCCGACCTCGCCCAGCAGGCAGCCGCCGATCCGAAGCCCACCGATGACAAGCCCACCGATCACAAGCCCACCGGCAAGAAGGGGGAAGCGGCGTGAGCGACACACAGGACTTCGCCGGGCTCAAGGCCCTGGTCACCGGCGGCGCGTCCGGTATCGGCCGGGCCACCGCGGAACTCCTGGCGGCCCGCGGCGCCCAGGTCGCCGTCCTCGACCTGGACCCGTCGAGCGTGGACAAGCCCCTGCTCGGACACCAGGCGGACGTCACCGACGACGCCTCCGTACGCCGGGCCGTCGCCGCCGCCGTCGCGGACCTGGGCGGACTCGACGTACTGGTCAACAACGCGGGCATCGGTGCCCAGGGCACCGTCGAGGACAACGACGACGCCCAGTGGCACCAGGTCCTGGACGTCAACGTTCTCGGCATGGTGCGCACCACCCGCGCGGCCCTGCCCCACCTGCGCGAGTCCTCGCACGCGGCCATCGTGAACACCTGCTCCATCGCCGCCACCGCGGGCCTGCCGCAACGCGCCCTGTACTCCGCTTCCAAGGGCGCCGTCCTGTCGCTCACCCTCGCCATGGCCGCCGACCACGTCCGCGAGGGCATCCGTGTCAACTGCGTGAACCCCGGCACCGTGGACACCCCGTGGGTCGGCCGCCTCCTGGACGCAGCGCAGGATTCCGCCGCCGAACGGGCCGCCCTGGAAGCCCGCCAGCCCACCGGCCGCCTTGTCTCGGCGCCCGAAGTCGCGGGCGCCATCGCCTACCTGGCGAGCCCGCTGTCCGGCGCGACCACCGGCACGGCGCTCGCGGTTGACGGCGGCATGCAGGGGCTGCGGCTGCGCCCCGTGGGGCAGTGATGGGAACCCCGGTACGGTCCGGAGCCCTGGGGCGGTCCGGAGTCGAGGTCACCGAGCTGGCCTTCGGCGCCGCGGGCATCGCCGGCCTGTACAGGCCGGTGAGCGAGGAACAGGCGTACGCCGCCCTGGACACCGCCTGGGACGCGGGGATTCGCTACTTCGACACGGCACCGCACTACGGGGTCGGCCTGTCCGAGCGGCGCCTAGGCGCGATGCTGCGCGGCCGGTCCGGGTACACGGTCTCCACCAAGGTGGGGCGCCTTCTGGAGCCCTTCAGCGGGGGAGGCGACGACCTCGACAACGGCTTCGCCGTGCCCGCCACCCACCGCCGCGTCTGGGACTTCAGCGCCGACGGCGTGCGCCGCGGTCTGGAGGAGAGCCTGGAGCGGCTCGGCCTGGACCGGGTCGACGTCGTCTATCTGCACGACCCGGACGACCACGCCTCCGAGGCCTTCGGCGAGGCCTACCCCGCCCTGGAACGGCTGCGCTCCGAAGGGGTGGTCGGCGCGATCGGCGCCGGCATGAACCAGGCCGAGATGCTCACGCGCTTCGTCCGCGACACCGACGTCGACGTGGTGCTGTGCGCGGGCCGCTACACCCTCCTCGATCAGCGGGCCCTCGCCGAACTGCTGCCGTCCGCCGAGGAACGCGGCACGTCCGTCGTCATCGGCGGTGCCTTCAACTCCGGTCTCCTGGCGGACCCGAAGCCGGGAGCGACGTACAACTACGCGTCCGCGCCCCAGGATGTGCTGGAGCAGGCCCTGCGGATCAAGGCCGTCGCCGAACGCCACGGAACCACCCTGCGCGCCGCCGCCCTCGCTTTCCCCCTCGCCCACCCGGCCGTCGCGAGCGTCCTCGTCGGCACCCGATCGGCGGACGAAGTCCGCGACGCCGTACGGCAGTTCGCGACGGCCGTACCCGCGGACTTCTGGCAGGAGCTGCGGGAGACGAGGCTGCTGCCCGAGGAAGCACCAGTCCCCGACCCCGTCCCCGACCCCGACCCCGTCCCCGTCCCCGATCCCAGCTCTGTCCCCGATCCCAGCCCCGCCCCCGGCACCGGAGAGGAGCCGTCGTGAGGATCGCCCTGCACACCAAGGTCCGCGCCGACCGCATCGCCGAGTACGAGGCCGCGCACCGCGAGGTCCCCGAAGAGCTCACGGACGCCATCCGCGCCGCCGGTGCCACCTCCTGGACCATCTGGCGCAGCGGCACCGATCTCTTCCACGTCCTGGAGTGCGAGGACTACTCGCGACTTCTCGCCGAGCTGGAGAAGCTGCCGGTCAACATCGCCTGGCAGGCACGGATGGCCGAACTCCTCGACGTGATCCACGACTACTCGGCCGAGGGTGGCGATGCTGGGCTGCCGGTCGTCTGGGAGCTGCCGTGACGGAACGTACGACCGTCGACGCGCATCACCACGTGTGGGACCTCTCCGTACGCGACCAGGACTGGATCACGGGCTGCGAACTCCAGCCGATCCGACGGAACTTCACCACCGCGGACCTCGAACCGGAGGCGCGGGCCGCCGGAGTCGACCGCACCGTTCTCGTGCAGACCGTCACCGTGCCCGAGGAGACCCCGGAGTTCCTGGCCCTCGCGGAGGAGACCGAACTCATCGGGGGAGTGGTCGGTTGGACCGACCTGACCCGGCCGGATGTCACCGACGAGCTGGCGCGGCTGCGGGAACTCCCGGGTGGCGCGTACCTGCGCGGCATCCGTCATCAGGTGCAGGGCGAGCCCGACCCCGAATGGCTGCTGCGCCCGGACGTACGCCGCGGGCTGGACGCCGTCGCGCGGGCCGGCCTCGTGTATGACCTGGTGGTCGTGCCCCACCAGCTCCCCGCCTGCGTCAAGGCTGCCGCCGACCACCCGGGGCTCACCTTCGTCCTCGACCACCTGGGCAAGCCGCCCATCGCCTCGGGCACGCCGGAGCCCTGGGCCGGCGCCGTCAGGGCGCTCGCCGAACTCCCCAACACCGTCTGCAAGCTGTCCGGCATGGTCACCGAGGCGGACCACGCCACCTGGAGCGTCGACGACCTGCGGCCGTACGCGGCCACCGTACTGGAGGCGTTCGGCCCGTCCCGGCTGATGTTCGGCTCGGACTGGCCGGTGTGCACACTGGCCGCGACGTACGCAGAAGTCCTGGGCGCGGCCGACGCGTTGACGGCGGAGTTGAGCGGCAGCGAGAGGGCGGAGATCTTCGCGGCGACGGCCACCCGCGTCTACGCCCTCTGAACGGTGACCTCCAGCCGGGTCGGCGGCAGGAACTCCCGTACGTACGTCCGCTGCCAGCAGGCGCCCGTCTCCCGCAGCTCACGCCAGGTCGTGTACCGGTAGCGGTAGAGACGGGCGCGCACAAACCGTGGCGGGGCGTCCGCCGGGAACGGGGAGCGGCGCAGCAACCGCAGTGTGTCCCGGTCGTTCTCCAGCAGCCGCTGCATCAGCACGCCGAACCAGGAGCCGGCGTACGCGGGGGAGAGCGCCACGAACCACATCAGCCAGTCGAGCCGCAGATGGTACGGGGCGTACTGGCGCGGCCAGCGCCGGGGATCGCCCGGCTTGCCCTTGAACTCGTACTCGCGCCAGTCGGCATCCTCGCGTGGCACCTCGTCCGCCGTGCCTTCGATCACCACCTCGTACCTGAGGCGGCTGACGCTGCCGAAGGCTCCGTAGGTGTTGACCAGGTGGAGCGGGTCGAAGGAACGGTTCATGACCTGGCGGCGGGAGATCAGATTGCGGGCCGGACGGTAGCTGAGAGCGACCAGCCCGGCGGCGACGGCCAGTACGAGGACCTCGTACCAGAGCGGGGCGTCCGACGGCCCCCGCGGTGCCCCGTAGTCCACGGCCGACAGCGCGACCACGATCGTGATCCAGTTCAGCCAGGCGAAGTTGCCCGACAGGACCAGCCACAACTGGGTGACGATCATCAGCGACGCGGCGGCCGTCGCGATGGGCTGCGGGGCGAAGAGGAAGAAGGGGACGACGAGTTGGGTGAAGTGGTTGGCCGCCACCTCGACCCGGTGGAAGGGCTTCGGCAGATGGTGGAAGAACCAGCTCAGCGGGCCCGGCATCGGCTGCGTCTCGTGGTGGTGGTCGAGGCAGGTCAGCTTCCGCCAGCACGCGTCGCCGCGCATCTTGATCAGGCCGGCCCCGAACTCGACGCGGAACAGGATCCAGCGCAGCAGGAAGAGCACCACGATCGGCGGGGCGACCTCGTCATTGCCGAGGAAGACGGCGAGGAAGCCGACCTCCAGGAGAAGGGACTCCCAGCCGAAGGAGTACCAGGTCTGGCCGACGTTGACGATCGACAGGTACAGCGCCCACGGGACGAGCCACAACAGCATGCCGCCCCAGAGCGGCAGCAGTCCGTCCAGGCCCGCGAGGAGCGCCACCGACACCGCACAGCCGGCCCAGGCCCAGGCCGCGAAGAAGCGGTCGGAGTAGTGGAGGTGGAACACGCTCGGTGCCTGCCGGAACGGCACCCGCGCCACGAAACGGGGCACCGGCAGCATGCCGCGCTCGCCGATCAGCGCGCGACACTGCATCGCGGCGTTCAGGAACGCGAAGAGATACAGGGCAGCCAGCGCCCGCTGGAAGACCAGTCGGCTCGTCCAGTACTCGGGGGCTGTGAACCACTCCACGTCTGGGGCTCCCTTCCCTCCCATTGTGACGCTGCGTGTTGATGTCGTTGCCTGTGTGGGTTCCCAGAATCGGCGTGAACAAGGGGAGGAAGCAGGAGGAGTAGCAGGAGGAGAAGCACGGGGAGAAGCAGGGGGAGAAGTATCTGAATCGGCCAAGACTCGAAGATTCGGCCAAAGCCTGGCAAGGTAGGCCCATGGCTGATCGGGGAGCGAGCGCCCCGTCACTCCCGGACGACTGGCCCACCCACCCGGACCCGATCCTGGCGCTCAACCGCATGGGCAGCTTCGAATGGGACCTCGACGTCGGCATCTTGCAGATGGACGCGACGGCCCACGAAGTCTTCGACGTGCGCCCCGACGAATTCAACGGCCGCCCCGAGAACCTGTCGACGCGGATCCCCCACCCCGAGGCCGTCCGCCTCGACCTCCACGTCTCCCAGGCCCTCAAGGACGGCAGCGAGAACTACGGGGCGTACTTCCGTGTCCGTCGCCGCGACGGCACCCTTCGCTGGGCCCACACCCAGGGCTATGTCCTGCGCGACGAGACGGGCCGGCCGCGCCGCATCATCGGGATCGTCCGCGACGCCACCCAGGAGCTGAGCGAGAGCGAGGAGGCACAGCGCGAGCAGGCGGCCCTTGACGAGGCCCGCCGCCGGCAGACCAACGTCGTGCAGATCACCACGGCGGCCCTCGCGCACGCCCGCACCGTCCAGGACGTGATCGACGTCCTCAAGGACACCCACGGGCTGATCCACCTCGGCGCGACCAGCCTGGTCATGGGGCTGGTGGAGGCCGGTCGCATCCGGCTCGTCGCGGAGGGCCCCGAGGGCAGCTTCGTACCCGGCACCCGGGTCACGCGCATCGACGAGAAGTACCCGATGAGCGAGGTCGTGCGCACCCTCACCCCGCGTTTCATCGAGTCCCCGGAGGACTTCGCCGAGTCCTACCCGCAGCTGTGGCCGCACCTCACCGAACTGAACATCACCTCGGCCGCGTATCTGCCGCTCATCGCGCAGGCCAGGCCCATCGGCGCGATGGGCCTGCTCTACAACGACCGGCGCGGCTTCTCGGCGGAGGAGCGCAACGTGCTCGTCGCCCTGGGCAGCAGCATCGCGCAGAGCCTCCAGCGGGCCATGTTCTACGAACAGGAGAAGGACGTCGCCCAAGGCCTCCAGCAGGCCATGCTGCCGCGCTCCATCCCCAGCGTCCCGGGCGCCGACATCGCCGTCCGCTACCGCTCCGCCTCGCTGGGCCGGGACATCGGCGGCGACTGGTACGACGTCATACCGCTGCCGGGCGGCCGCGTCGGCGCCGTGATCGGCGACGTCCAGGGCCACGACACCCATGCGGCCGCCGTCATGGGGCAGCTGCGCATCGTGCTGCGCGCCTACGCCGCCGAGGGCCACACGCCCGCCACCGTCATGGCCCGCGCCTCCGTGTTCCTGCACGAACTCGACACCGAACGCTTCGCGACCTGCCTGTACGCGGAGGCCGACCTGTCCACCGGGGTGGTCCAGGTCGTCCGGTCGGGCCACATAGACCCGCTGGTGCGCGACACGGACGGCACCTGCCGCAGGCTGCCCGTCGAAGGCGGCCTGCCGCTCGGTCTGTCCGCCGAGTTCGGGCGCCTGGAATACCCCGTCAACACCATCGAACTCGACCCCGGCCAGACCCTGTTGCTGTGCACCGACGGTCTCGTCGAACAGCCCGGAGTGGACCTCGACGAGGGCATGCAGACTCTCCGGGCGCTCATCTCCACGGGCCCGGACGATGTGCGCGACCTCGCCGACCGGCTCATCGACGTGGCCGAGGAGCGCGGTGGCGAGGACGATGTCGCACTGCTCCTGCTGCGTCGCCTCAGCCCCGACGTGCGGCAGCCCGGCGGCCGGCTCCAGCAGCACGTGGGGCCGGGCGACCCGGAGGCGCTCACCGAGTCCCGGCACATGATCCGCGCCGCGGTCGGCGCCTGGGGCGCCGACGAGCGCGCCGACGAGGTGGAGCTGGTCGCCGACGAACTGATCACCAACGCCCTGATGCACACCGAGGGCTCGGCGATCGTCACCCTCCGGATCCTCACCGGCTCGGACCGTCGCCTGCGCGTCGAGGTCGAGGATTCCTCCAGCGCCCTGCCGCGCCGCCGAGAGGCGGGGGAATGCGGGGTCTCGGGGCGCGGACTGCTTCTGGTGGACCGTCTCGCGGACGTGTGGGGCGTGGAGGCGCGGGGCGGCGGCAAGTGCGTGTGGTGCGAGTTCCTGGTGGCGGAACAGCGCTGAGTACGGTTGCGCGCCTGGCGTCGTCGGTGCCGGGTGGGCACTCTGGACGTATGCCGGAACTGCCCGAGGTGGAAGCGCTCAAGGACTTCCTCGCCGATCATGTGGTCGGCCATGAGATCGTGCGCGTGCTGCCCGTCGCGATCAGCGTTCTGAAGACGTACGACCCGCCGCTCGCCGCCCTCGAAGGCCGCGAGGTCACGGCCGTGCACCGGCACGGCAAGTTCCTGGACCTGGAGACCGATGGCGGCCCGCGCTTCGTGACGCATCTGGCCCGGGCCGGCTGGCTCCACTGGAAGGACCGTCTGCCCGACGGCCCGCCCCGCCCCGGGAAAGGCCCTCTCGCGATGCGTGTCGCCCTGGAGACGGGCGAGGGCTTCGACCTGACCGAGGCGGGCACCCAGAAGCGGCTGGCCGTGTACGTCGTGCGGGACCCCGGCGAGGTGCCCGGCATCGCCCGCCTCGGCCCCGATCCGCTGGCCGACGGCTTCGACGAGACCCGCTTCACGCAGCTGCTCCAGGGTGAGCGCCGCCAGATCAAGGGCGCGCTGCGCGACCAGAGCCTGATCGCGGGGGTGGGGAACGCCTACAGCGACGAGATCCTGCACGCTGCCCGGATGTCACCCTTCAAGCTCGCCTCCGCCCTGACGCCCGAGGAGACAGCACGGCTGTACGAGGCACTGCGCACCACCCTCACCGAGGCCGTCGGGCGCGCTCAAGGGCTCGCGGCGGGACGCCTGAAGGCGGAGAAGAAGAGCGGGCTCAGAGTGCACGGCCGCACCGGCGAGGCCTGCCCGGTGTGCGGCGACACCATTCGCGAGGTCTCCTTCAGCGACTCGTCACTGCAGTACTGCCCCACCTGCCAGACCGGCGGCAAACCCCTCGCGGACCGCAGGATGTCCCGGCTCCTGAAGTAGCGGTCGATCACGAGGAGGGCTTGAGCGTCACCAGCCGCTGGCCGCCCGATGTGCGTACCTCGTACTGGACGATCTCGTCGGGGTGCATCGCCGCCGAGCCCTGCATGGGGCTGGGCTTCGCGCTGCCCGGCTGCCAGCTCAGCACCGTCTCCTCCGAGCCGTCGCGGCCGATGACGACGAGCTGGCAGGGCCGGGGACCGGGGGCGCCCTTGACCATCAGGTCCACATCGCTGCCCCAGGCACGGTTCCGTGTGGTGACCTCGGCCCATACCCCCGTCCCGGGGTCGGTCGCGGCGATCGGCTCACCGTCCGAGCCCGAGCCGCCGGCGAGCATCGCGACCGCGGGCCCGGCCACCGCGAAGACCACCGCTGCGGCGACGGCGCTCAGCCACCGCCTGCGCCCGCTCCGGCGCACCGACACCACATTCTCGAGCAGCCGGTCCAGCAGCGCGGGGCCGGGCCGGGTCATGGCGGACACCGTGCGCGGAGTCGCCTGGGCGTAGGCCCGCAGCGACCGTGTCGTGGGCGCCAGCTCGCGAATCTGCATCGCGCACTGAGGGCACTCCATGAGGTGGTCCTCGAAGCGGAAAGCGTCCGCAGGGTCCAGCACGCCGAGCGCGTAGGCGCCGACGTCGCGATGGCGTTCCAGGGACCTCATACCTAATCCTCAGGGCGATGGTGAGTGGGTGGACTGGCGGTAACTGCTGCCCACCGGTACGCACCAGACCGCGGAATCACTCAAGTCCTGCCGGAAACCAACCAAGAGATTCGGAGCGAGAGGGCCCGCGGATTGGTCGAGGCTCAGAAAAATCTCAGAAGAGATGGATGGCCAGGTGCCCCAGCGGCAGCCCCAGTCGCCAGGCCGGGGTCCACACCTTCGGGCCGTCTTCTTCGCCCGGCACCGGACCACCGCCCGGCACCGCGTCGAGGTCGGGTGCGAGGAGTTCGGTCTCCTCCAGCCAGCGCCAGGCCGCCGCGGCCAGCTCCAGGTCCGGGTCGGGCGTGCCCGCTTCGACCGCTTCGGCCGCCTCGGCCGCCAGTACCGCCATGCGTTCGCGTACCCAGTCCTGCCACGGCTGGTCGTACGCCGTCAGCGACAGCCAGGTCTCCAGCTGCGAGACGACGCGTATGCCGGAGAGCTCACCGCTCGTGTCCGACAGGAAGATGGTCAGCGCCAGGGCGTCGCGCCCGGCGCGGAACTCGAAGGACGTCGGCGGCATGAGATCCCCGGTGCGCAACAGCTCATCGGCGATGTACTCGGCGTACAACCACGCCATGGGGACAGCGAGTTCCCCGCCGCCGGCGCCGTCCGTGCTCTCCTGGCCTCTGTGCAGCATCCCTTCCTGCCTTCCTCCGGTACGTGAGCGTCGCCCGACCCCGGGCCCCATTCCGGAACACGGATGGGGACAGCCGATTACTCAACCGAGGTCCTCGGCAAGGCGCTTTACGGAGGTTTGACTCGGCCATTGGTTTTACCGCAGGTCGGCCGCATATCCCGGAAGTACCCGACGCAGGGCGCGCAGTGCGTAGTACGCGCGGGACTTCACGGTACCGGGCGGGATACCCAGCACGGCGGCGGCCTCCGCCACACTTGCCCCGCAGAAGTACACCTGCACCAGGACTTCCCGGTGCTCCGGAGTGAGTGTCTTCACAGCCTCGCGTACATCGAGGGTCTCCACCGACCTTTCGGCGTGATCGGCACAGACCCGTGCGTTTTCCAGTACGGCGTCCCCGACCTCGGCGGGCCGTGCCTGGCGGGCCCGGCGCGCGTCGATGGCCAGCCGCCGCGCGACGGTCAGCAGCCAGGGCCGTACGGAGTCGAAGTTGTCGGCTCGTAGCGCTTCGGGGTGCTGCCAGGCGCGTACGAGTGTCTCCTGCACCAGGTCCTCGGCGCGCTGCCGGTCTCCGTCGGAGAGCCTCAGCAGCAGGGCGAAGAGTGGTGCGCCGTGCTCCCGCTGCAATTCGGCCAGCTCGTGCTCGGCGGTCGTCCTGCTCGTGATGGTGGTGGCGGCCGTCATGGCCGTATGTCAACGCAGGGCGGTCCGCCGGGACAGGCCACACACACGGATCGTCGGCAGACGGTCGAACCTGTCGACGAACGGTGCGATGAACGGTCGATCCGGTGCTGCCGTGGCTCCGCCCCCGCACCCGTATTGGCCTGAACGGCCTTGTCTCCGCACGTCGGACCGGCTGAATCCGGCCACCTGTGCCGGTAAGGCGCCTTGACTCCCGTTTGCCCCTGTATGTGCATTCGTATCACGTCATGTATTCATACGAACACAACGGGGTGCATTGATGACCGTACGCGGGCGACAGACGGCCGTGGCTCTGACAGCGCTGCTTCTCGCGGCGACCACCGGCTGTCAGGCGCAGGATCCGCCCGCGCGGCCGAGGGACCCCGCGCCCTCCTCGAAAGCCGCCGGGCAGTCGTCCGGAGCGCCCGCGCCGTCCTCCGGAGGCGCCGGCTTCACGCTGGTCGCCTCCGGCGACGTCCTTCCGCACAGCTCGATCATCCGCCAGGCGAGCGCCGACGCGGGCGGCCAGGGATATGACTTCCGGCCCATGCTCGCGGGCGTCAAACCCGTCGTGACCGGTGCCGACCTGGCGATCTGCCACATGGAGACGGTGTACGGCGCGGACGGCGACTACACCGGCTACCCCACCTTCAAGTCCCCGCCCCAGGTGGCCGAGGCCCTCGCCGCCACCGGCTACGACGCCTGCTCGACCGCCTCCAACCACACCCTGGACGACGGCGCCGCGGGCATCCACCGCACCCTCGACGCGCTCGACCGGGCGGGCGTACGGCACGCCGGCTCCGCCCGCACCGCGGGCGAGGCGGCCGCGCCCACCCTGCTGCAGGCGGGCGGGGCGCGGGTCGGCCACCTCGCGTACACCTACGGCACGAACGGAATCCCGCTCCCCGAGGGCCGGCCCTGGGCGGTGAACCTGATCGACCCCGACAAGATCGTCGCCGATGCCCGGGCCGCACGCCGGGCGGGCGCCGACGTCGTGGTCGTATCCATGCACTGGGGCAGCGAATGGCAGGACGAGCCCGACGCACAGCAGCTGCGGCTGAGCAGGCAGCTCACCGAGGCCCGCACCAACGGCCGCCCCGACATCGACCTGATCCTCGGCACCCATGCCCATGTCCCACAGGCGTACGAGAAGGTCAACGGCACCTGGGTCGTCTACGGCATGGGCGACCAGGTGGCCGGCCCGATGGTCAACCACTCCGGCGCCCACGACCCGCGGGGCAACCAAGGCACCATCGGCCGCTTCACCTTCGTTCCTGCCGACGACGGCGGCCGTTGGCAGGTCGAGAAGGCGGAGTTCGTCCCCCAGTGGTTCGACGTCGGCCCCGGCCGTGTCGTGAACCTGAGCGACGCCCGCGTCCAGAGCACCGGTGTGACCGCCGTACGCGACCGCATCCGCCAGGTCGTCCTCAGCCGGGGCGCGGCCGAGGACGGGCTCGTCATGGCGAAGTAGTTCCACTCTCCGGCTCCGTCACCCGCTCCGTCTTCGCCAGCTCGGACCGCCGGCGTGAGTACCCGAAGTAGATGACGAGTCCGATCGCGAGCCATCCGGCGAACCGCACCCACGTCTGCCACTGCAGGAACGTGATCAGCCAGATCGAGAAGACGACGCCTACCGCGGGCACCACCGGCATCCACGGCGTACGGAAAGTGCGCGGCAGGTCGGGCCGCCGGTAGCGCAGCACGATCACCGCGACACACACGACCACGAACGCCAAGAGGATCCCGATGTTGGTCAGTTCGGCCGCCTCACCGATCGGCAGGAACCCGGCGATGGCCGCCGACGCGACCCCCACGATCCAGGTCACGCGCGTCGGCACATGCCGCGTCGGATGCGTCTTCGCGAACCACTTCGGCAGCAACCCGTCGCGCGACATGGAGAACCAGACACGCGTGACGCCCAGCATGAACGTGAACATCACCGTGAGGATGCCGACGATCGCGCCGACCGCGATGATGTCCGCGAGCCCGCCCAGGCCCACCGACTTGAAGGCCGACGAGAAACCGCTCTCGGGGTCGATGTCCTTGTAGTCCTGCATGCCCGTCAGGACCAGGCAGGCGGCCACGTACAGGACCATCGAGATGACGAGGGAGTAGATGATCGCCTTCGGCATGTGGCGCTGCGCGTCCTTCGACTCCTCGGCCGCCGTCGACATCGCGTCGTACCCGAAGACCGCGAAGAAGACGGTCGCCGCTCCCGTGAACGCCCCGCCGACCCCGTACGGGAAGAACGGGTTGTAGTTCCCGGTGTCGATGTGGAACACGCCGACACCGATCACGAGAAGCACGACGAGGACCTTCAGGACCACGACGACCATCTCGAAGCGGGCCGCGTTCTTGATGCCGAGGTTCAACAGATAGGCGACGAACAGGCACAGCACGACCGCGAACAGGTCGACCTTGTGTCCGTCGCCGGTACTGGGCGCGCCCAGCATCCAGTTCGGCAGGTCGGCGCCCATCTCCCCGACCAGGAAGCTGAAGTACCCGGATATGCCGATCGCGACCACCGCCACGATCGCGGTGTACTCCAGGAGCAGGTCCCAGCCGATGAACCAGCCCGCGAGCTCGCCCAGCACCGCGTACCCGTAGGTGTAGGCGGAGCCCGCCTTCGGTATGAGGCCCGCGAACTCGGCGTACGACAGCGCGGCCGCGGCGCTCGCGACGCCCGCGATCAGGAACGAGATGAGAACGGCGGGGCCGGCCGTGCCGTTGGCGACCGTGCCGGCGAGTGTGAAGATGCCCGCGCCGATGATGCCGCCGACCCCGATCGCGGTTAGCTGCCACAGGCCGAGCGAGCGCTCGAGGCCGGTTCCCTCGCCGACCTCTGTCTCCTCGATGTGTTCGATGGGTTTGCGGCGGAGAACGCCCTCGTTCATACGGAGCCCGGCCATGAGCCTCACCTCTTCGCAGACGGCTGTCGGCTGATGGCGGATCATGATGGCCCAGGGGTGGCGGTGGCGAAAGGTGTTACGCGCGGTTCACGCCACAACGGTCACAGGCCTCTCTCGTCCTTCACATGCGAGCAGCGCCGGT
Source organism: Streptomyces sporangiiformans (assembly GCF_005768555.2). Classification (GTDB taxonomy): domain Bacteria; phylum Actinomycetota; class Actinomycetes; order Streptomycetales; family Streptomycetaceae; genus Streptomyces; species Streptomyces sporangiiformans. The sequence goes on along the minus strand of NZ_VCHX02000180.1, from coordinate 121,506 downwards.
AGCTGGTCCCATCGGGTGCTTTCACGCGTCCGGACCGGTGGCGGGGCGCTGTTCAGGGCGCCGTTCGGGCGACTGATAAATCATGAATAGGGATTATGTGCTCTCACGGCGCCGGGCGCTGCTCGTCGGCGCCGCCGTCCTGGGAGCGGCGGGAGCGACCGGCACCGCACGTTTCCTGACCGCTGGTCCAGGGTCACCGCCGGTCTCATCCGCCTCTGCGTCATCTGCCTCGGCGTCAGGTACTCCGAGGTCATCTGCCTCTGCGTCACGTGCCGCGACGTCATCGGCTTCGGCGTCACCGTCCTCGGCCTCACCGACGTCGTCCGTCCGTGCCTCCGCCACTCCCGCCGCGGGGGCCAGGGGCGGCCGTCCCGTCAGGCCGTCCACCTACCGGCTCCAGCCCATCACCGGATACGGCCCGGCCCGTGCCATGCCCCGCCGGACCCTCGTACGGCGCGAGCCGTTCCTGCGCATCAAGGGGCGCGGCCGCAGCGTCGTGCTCACCTTCGACGACGGTCCCGACCCCCGCTACACCCCGGAAGTCCTGCGCACGCTCAAGGCGCACGACGTACGCGCGATGTTCTTCGTGTGCGGCGAGATGGTCGTCGAGAACAGGGACATGCTCCGGAAGATGGCCGACGAGGGGCACGTCATCGGAAACCACACCTGGTCGCACCCGCTGCTGACCGAGCTGACCCGGTCCGCGATCCGCTCCCAGATGGAACGGACCAGCGACGTCATCGAGCAGACATGCGGAGCGCGGCCCGGCTGGTTCCGGGCGCCGTACGGGGCCTGGAACCGTGCGGTCTTCGAGATCGGTGCCGAACTCGGTATGGAGCCGCTCGCCTGGAGCGTCGACACACTCGACTGGACGGCGCCCAGCTCCCAGTCCATCGAGCGCCGGGTCCTGAAGGGCGCGGCGGAGGGAATGGTGGTCCTCGCACACGACGCGGGCGGCGACCGCTCACCGAGCGTACGGGCCCTGCGCCGCTATCTGCCCCGGCTGCTGGATTCGGGCTATCACATCACCGTGCCCAGGTGGCAGACCAGGTAATTTCCCGGGCCGAGTTCCACGGGCTTTCGCCCGCCCGGTCGGGGAACGCTCAGCGAACCTCGACCAGGCGGGCGAACACGACGACGTTACCGTCGTAGCCGTTCTGCTTGGAGAAACCGCCACCGCAGGTAATGACACGCAGTTCGGGAGTTCCGGTGTTGCCGTAGACGCGCTCGCCCGGGAAGTTGTTCTTCTCGAACACCTCGATGCCGTAGGTCTGGAATACGGCGAACTTCCCGTCCTGGCGGCGCACCTCGATGAAACTACCCTTCTTCGTGGCCCCGAGGCCGAAGAAGACGGCGGGGCCATGTTTGTTGTCCACATGGCCCACGACGACGGCCGTTCCCACTTCGCCGGGTGTGACCGAGCTGGAGAACCAGCCCGCGAGATTCGGGTCCTCCGGCGGTGGAGCGGCCACCCAGCCCATCTCGTCGATGCCCACCGGCATGACGGGCGCGTCGACCTGGATCGAGGGGATCCTGATGCGGTCGGCCACGGAGAACGGCAAGGGAGCCGGCGCCCTCGGGCGGGTCTTCGGGGTGGTGTGGTTGTCCGCGGCGGCGGCCGTCGCGGGCTGCGGAGGACCGATGTCGAACTCTCCGGAGCCATTTCGAACGAGAGCGAGGCCGGTCAGCAGCACAAGCGCTATCACGCCCCACGGAGCGCGCCTCCTCTGCCTCTGCTCCTCTTCGGCCAGCTCGGACGCAGACATTCGCAAACCCCTCTCGACGCGGCCGTCGCCGCATCCGTCGCGCATATGAGAACGCTAAGTGCAGTGCGCGCGGCGGGCGACGGGAGAAGCTCCGAACGGGTGGTGGTCCCCGCGCGCGTGCGCCATCCGAGTCGCCACGGACCAGGAATTTTTCTATCGTCCGTGACCTGCGGCAATATGCGATTGTGTGTCTTTATTCGGCGTGTTCTTTCACCAGGACGGACCATTCTCGAAATGCGGCTCCCCGATCGGCGTCTGAGGGTCTCTCTGGGAGGCGTTTTCTCGCCGATCGGACCCGGGGACGGTTCCCGGGGGCGCCTTCCCCGGAGGATCACATGCGTACCACTCGTGCCCTGGCCGTCTCCGCGACGGCGGTCGCCACCCTCGGACTCGCCGCACCCGTGGCTCTGGCCTGGAACAGTCCGAGCAACATCGTCGCTTCGCCCAGTGTCGTCGCCCGTGGAGGGCAGCTGACGATCACGGTGGACGGGTGCCCACAGGGCGGCCACGCGACGTCGAACGCGTTCGCGAAGACGACACTCTCACCCATCAACGACAGCCGGGGGACGTCCAAGGGTGTTGCGACCATCAACCAGACCGCCACTCCCGGCTCTTACGACATCACCGTCAACTGCACCGGCAAGGGCAGCCTTACGAAGCCCGCCGCCTTCACCGTGATCGGAGGTGTCCAAGGTGGCCTCGGCGGCAGCAACTCCAGCGGTGCCACGCCGACCGACATGGCGATCGGCGGGGGTCTGGTGGCCCTCGCGCTGATCGGCGGCGGGGTGTTCTGGATGCGCCGTCGCTCCGAGAACAAGTTCTGAGGCCCCGTCTTTCCCAGACGGTCGACGTCTTGTCCTTCGGAGACGATCGCACGTGACAGCCCTTCGCGCCGGACCCTCCCCCAAGCTCTCGGCTTCGCTCGAGCAGCGGGGACCCTCATGGTTCCGGGGCGAAGGGCTGTGCGCCGGGAGGCGTCACCCCCGCGCGTTCGGGAACAGCGACAGGAACGGCTCGGGCGACGCCGTGATCCCACGGCCGTAGGGCGCGTCGAAGTCCCAGATCAGGAAGAGCAGGAAGCCGATCAGGGCGGAGAACAGCCCGGCGAGGATCAGTTCGCGCAGGGTGCGGCGGATCTGCAACGCGAAGACCATCCCGACGGTGACGACGGCTCCGGTGATCAGTCCGAACCAGACGACGCCCGGCATGGTCGGCTCCGATGCCTCGGCGCGGGCGCGCCGCGCCTCGTCGGCCGCGGTGATCTGGTCGAGGAGCGGCTGATAGGCCTGGGCCTCGAAGTCGGTCTTGGGTTCATAGTCGGTGACGTCGTGGCGCATCCGCTCGAAAAGCCGGGTGCCGCGGTCGGTGACCCGGCCTTCGTCGGCCATGGCTTTCCACTCCGTCGTGACGACGTGGCCGACATAGGCGTTGACGTCGTCCCGGATCTGTTCGCGGATGTCCGGCGGGTAGACCCGTACGCGCTCCGAGACCTCGTGCAGCGCGTACGCCTCGGTCCGTACGTGGTCCTCGGCGACGCCGCGCGCCTCCCAGACACCGGCGATGGCGAGGCCCAGCACGATGGCGTACACCACTCCGATCATCATCGTCATGTACTCGATCACGTCCGGGGTCTCGGACGGGTCGTCGTCCTCGGTGGCCGTGTGATGCCGTACGACGGCCACGGCGAGGACGACGCAGCACGAAGCCGCCATCGCGAGGGCGAGAACAAGCCATTCCGACAAAGAGGCCTCCAGGGATCAGCGCGGGCGCAGCGCGGCGACGGCGAGCACCGCGGGCGCGGTGATGAGCAGGGTGAGCGAGACCAGGGACGGGCCGCCGCGAGGCGGCTGCCGTCGGGACGCCGTGCGGTACGGGGGATAACTCACCGGAGTCGGTGAGGGTTTGATCCGCGCGGTGGGTGTCGGAGACGGTGGGAGAGGTGCCGCTCGCGGCGGGAGCGGTGCCGGTGCGGGTTCGGGAGCCGCCGGTCGTGGCGCGGCGGGAGTCGGCCGTGGCGTCGGTGGAAACGTCGACGGTGGGGGAGAGGGCGACGGCGGCCGTGGGGCAGGTGGTGGTGAAGGTGGTGGGGTCGGGGCCGGTGGCGGCACCGGCTCCGGGGTGGGTGTCGGCGTCGGGCTCGGCGGTGGTGGTGTCGGGCTCGGTCCGCAGGGGACGCCGGTCCCGGCGACCGCCACCGCGTGGGAACCGTCCGGGCCCGCGGAGGCCGACGCGCAGGTGTCCGCGGCCGCCGGGATCGGTGCGCCGATGAGCAGCCAGACCAGCGTGAGTAGCGCCAACAGCCGTATGGCGAGGGCGAATCGGGTCCGTTGTGGTCCATGCACGACGGAGATCCTGGGCCTCGGTCGAGCCCTGTATGCCGGAGCCCGCAGGGATTGCCCCGAAGGAGGGACCAAGGGCCTCACGGGGTTGCCGAGCCGCACCCCGAACTGGCTCACCGGCAGTTTTCTCAAAGAATCTTGTGAGCTGGTTGAACACTCTCGGCGCTTTCGCCCGTACCTAGGGCTGCGCGGCGCAGTAGTGCGCCGCAACACCTAAGCGAACAGCGGGGAGTTGGTTATGAAGACCTCCTGGCGGAGCGCCTCACTCGTAGCGGCAGCTGCGGCCCTGGCGCTGACGACGGCGTGCGGTCAGGACAACGCCCAGTCCACGGGGAGCCAGAACGTGGGCGCGGCGCCCGCGGCCAACGGTGTGGGATCGGGCAATGACTACGATATCGGTACGAGCAATCCCACCGCTGGTGCCCAGGGTGCGCAGGAGGGCGCCGGGGCCAAGTCGGAGACCGCCGGCCGGCTTGCCGTGGCGGATAACGCGAAGCTCGGCGAAGTGGTGACGGACAGCGCGGGTATGACGCTCTACCGCTTCGACAAGGACACGGCCGAACCGCCGAAGTCGACCTGTGACGGCGACTGCGCCACGACCTGGCCGCCCGTTCCGGCCTCGGGCGCCAGCGCCCCGGCGGGTATAGACAAGTCGCTGCTCGGTGAGGTCACCCGCGCTGACGGTACGAAGCAGCTGACCCTCGACGGCTGGCCGATGTACCGGTACGCCAAGGACACCAAGGCCGGTGACACCAAGGGCCAGGGCGTGGGCGGCACTTGGTACGCATCTGCCCCGACCGGTAAGAAGGCGACCGAGGGTGGCGGCGGCGCGGCCGCCGCCGAGCTTCCCGGTCTGTCGACCCGTAACGACCCCGAACTGGGCGAGGTCGTCGTCGACAAGAACGGTATGACGGTCTACCGCTTCGAGAAGGACGTCCCGTGGCCGATGAAGTCGAACTGCGTCGGTGAGTGTCTGGAGAAGTGGCCGGTCGTCGAGCCGGTCGACGCCGCCGACACCAAGGGCATCGACAACAAGAACGACGGCCGCCGGGGCTATGTCGTCCTGAACCGCCCGGACGGCCTCAAGCAGCAGAGCATCGACTGCTGGCCGCTGTACACCTTCGCGGGCGACAAGAAGCCCGGCGACACCAACGGCCAGGGAGTGGGCGGTACTTGGTACGCGATCTCGCCGGAGGGCAAGCCGCTCGGCAAGCCCAAGTAGGCAGAGAGCGCACGTTTCACCGGTCCACCCCCTCCGTGTCGCACGGAGGGGGTAGGCCCGTTTCGCAAGGCTTTGGAGCGCTTCGGACGCTTTCGTATGACGTTAATTCGGCACGTGCCGCGGGCAGAGACCGGGAACGGATGGTCAATTTCCGTTTCCGCTCGCTCGTTTGGCGGGCGATCAGTAGCCTCAGCTCGAACACCGGATCGCCTACGCCTTGGAGAGATAGATGGAGCGTCCCGCCTGGGCCCCACGCAGTATCGACATCTCGGTGCCGAGTGTGAGCCGGATCTACGACTACTACCTGGGCGGATCGCACAACTTCGAAGTCGACCGGGTGGCGGCCCGCAAGGCGATGGAGTTCATGCCGGGACTTCCCAAGATCATGCAGGCGAACCGGGCGTTCCTGCGCCGTGCGGCGCGTTTCGCGGTGGACGAGGGCATCACCCAGTTCCTCGACATCGGCTCGGGCATCCCCACCTTCGGCAGCGTCCACGAGGTGGTCCAGAGCGCCAGTCCCGGAGCACGCGTCGTGTACGTCGACAACGACCCGGTGGCCGTGGCGCACAGCAAGGCCGTCCTGGAGGGCAACGAGGACGCGGACGTCGTCGCCGCCGATCTGCGCAAGCCCCAGGAAATCCTGACGAGTCCCGAGGTTGGGCGTCTGATCGACCTGAATCGGCCAGTCGCCCTGCTCCTCGTTGCCATACTTCACTTCGTGGAGGAAGAGGACGACCCGTTCGGGGCTGTGGCGGAGTTGCGCGAGGCGCTGGCACCCGGCAGCCTGCTCGTCGTCACGCACGCCTCGTACGAGGGAATCCCGCTCCCACAGGAGCGGGTCGAGGGAGCGGTCGATGTCTACAAGGACATCCGCAACCCGCTGATCATGCGCACGCGTGACAACATCGCGCGGTTCTTCGAGGGGTACGACATGGTGGAACCCGGCCTGGTGGCGATGCCGAACTGGCGGCCCGAGACAGCACCGGAGGACGAGGATCCCTTTGCCTACTCCGGTTTCGCGGGAGTGGGGCGTTCGGCGTGATGGCGGAGCCGGACGGACCGGAGGACAGACTGCGCCGGTTCACGACGATCTGGAGCCGGGCGGTCTACCCGGCCTCCGCGACGTCGCTGACCCGGCCGGAGTTCGAGCTGAAACTGGTACCGCTCGCCCGGCGGTTGAGCGAAGCCTTGCGGGCGAGGACGTTCGACGCGGCCGAGGGGCAGGCGGTCGGCGCCGCGCTGATCGACGCGCACTGCACCGAGCCGGAGGCGCTCAGCCGCTCGCTCGACTGCGTCGACGCCTACCTGGTGCTCTACTGCGGCGAGGACGGACCCCAGGAAGACCTGCGCAACCGCTCGGCCCGGCTGCAGCACGCCATGGCTGCCGGGTTCGCGCACGCGCTGCGGGAAAGGACGCTGGCGGAGCAGGAGGCCATCGCCCAAGCCGCGCTCGAGGCCCAGGGCGTGGTCGCGGAGGCGCTGCACTCGAGCGAGGCCCGGTTCCGCGCGGTGTTCGAGGGCGCGGCCATAGGCATCGGCATCGCGGACCTCGACGGCAACGTCCTCCAGGTGAACAACGCCCTGCTGCGGATGTTCGGCGGCACCGAGCAACTGGTGCGCGGACGCAAGGTCGTCGAGTGGACGCACCCCGACGACGCTCCTCAAGTCTGGCGCCTGTACGAGGAACTTGTACGGGGCGAGCGCGAGCACTATCACGTGGAGAAGGCCTTCTACCGCCCTGACGGAACGGTTCTGTGGACCAACCTGACGGTCTCCCTGCTGCGCGACGCGGACGGCTGCCCGCAATACCAGCTCGCTCTCATGGAGGACACCACCGAACGCCGGCTGCTCAACCTGCGGCTGAGGTACGAGGCGACGCACGACGCGCTCACCGGACTGCCCAACCGGACGCTGTTCTTCGAGCGCCTCGACAAGGCACTGTCCGCGCGCGAGGGCATGCGCTTCGGGCTCTGCTACCTGGACCTCGACGGCTTCAAGACCATCAACGACAGCCTGGGGCACGCGGCCGGCGACCGGCTGCTCGTCGAGGTCGCCGACCGGCTGCAGTCCTGCGCGACCGCGCCCGGTGAGATGGTCGCGCGAATCGGCGGCGACGAGTTCGTGGCGCTGACCACCGGGCCCGACACGGAGCGCGAGGTCGACGCGCTGGCCGACCGCATCATGAACGCCCTCGTCACCCCGGTCCGTATCGACGGCCGCGAGCTGACGGTCCGCGGCAGCATCGGCATCGTCGAGGGGCCGACGGGCGAGCGCGGCCCGGCGGAGGTGCTGCGCAGCGCCGACATCACGATGTACCGGGCCAAGTCGGCGGGCGGCAACCGCTACGAACTCGCCGACGCCGAGGCCGACGCTCGCGCCATCACCCGGCACGGGCTCACCACGCAGCTGCCCGCGGCCCTGGACCGGAACGAGTTCTTCATCGAGTACCAGCCGCTCGTCCACCTCGGCGACGGCAGCGTGCACGGCGCCGAGGCCCTCGTCCGCTGGCTGCATCCGCAGCACGGCGTGCTCACTCCCGACCGGTTCATCCCGCTCGCCGAGCACACTGGTCTGATCGTCCCGCTGGGCCGCTGGGTCCTGGAACAGTCCGTTCGCCAGGCCCGGGAGTGGCAGGAACGACACGGCGGAAAGGCGGCCGCGGGCCCGCTGCGCATCAATGTGAACCTGTCGCCCTGCCAGCTGACCCATCCCGGCCTGGTCTCCGACACGGTCGACATCCTGGAGCGCGCCGGTCTCGAACCGGCGTCCCTCTGCCTGGAAGTCACCGAGTCCGCGCTGATCGGCGCCGACGACGACCTCCTCAAGCCGTTGCGCCGCCTCTCCGAGATGGGCGTCGACATCGCCCTGGACGACTTCGGTACGGGCTACTCGAACCTCGCCAACCTGCGCCGCCTCCCGGTGAGCATCCTCAAGCTCGACCGCTCCTTCACTCAGGGCATGCAGCAGTTCCCCGCCGATCCCGTCGACCTCAAGATCGTCGAAGGGATCGTTTCTCTGGCCCACAGCCTCGACCTCGCGGTCACGGTGGAGGGCGTGGAGACGGGCGCGCAGGCCGAACAGCTACGCATCCTGGGCTGCGACACGGCCCAGGGGTGGTACTACGCCCGCCCGGGCCCGCCGGACCGCCTGCACGACCTGGCACTGGTGGACGCGACGGGCTGATACGACGGCGAGCGGGCGCGCCCCGAAGGGCCGCGCCCCTTCGGGGCGCCCCGAAGGGGCGCGGGGAACTGCGCGCTCAGCCACAGACAACCCGCAGCCCCGGACGGTGCTTCACAATGCGGCGCTTCCGGGACCGGAGCCTCCGACAAAGGGTCACCGTTCGAACAACATCCGCTGCAACTCCCTGGCGGCCCGAGGCGGAGCCACATCGCTACGGTGCGCCAACGCGATCGTCCGGTGCATCCCCGGAGGGGCCAGCGGAGTCACCCGCAGCCCGCGCCCGGACCGTGCGGCCACCATGCGCGGGACCACGGCCACACCCAGTCCCGCCCGGACGAAACCCAGCACCGCGTCCATCTCCCCGCCCTCCACCGCGAAGTCCGGCTCGAACCCCGCGGAGCGGCACGCGGCGACCGTCAGCTCGCGCAGGTCGTAGCCGTGCCGGAACATGACCAGCCGCTCGCCCTCCAGATCCGCGACCTGTACCGTCCGCCGCCCCTGCCCCTGCCCCTGCCCCGGAGCCGGTGAGTCCGGGGACGACACCACCACCAGGTCCTCCCGCAGCACCTCGACCGTGGTCAGCGCGGGCGACGGGCTGGGCAGGGGCAGTACGACGAGGGCGAGGTCCAGGGCTCCGCGGGCGAGCTCGCGTACGAGATCGTGCGAGCCGCCCTCCTCGATCAGCAGCCGAATGCCCGGGTAGCGGTCGTGGAAGGCCCGGAGCACGTCGGGCAGCAGCCCCGTGCACAGGCTCGGAGTCGCCCCCAGACGGACCCGGCCGCTGCGCAGTTGCACGAGTTCCTGGACCTCGTGCCGGGCCGTGTCCGCGTCGGCCAGGATGCGGCGGGCCAGCGGCAGCAGCGCCTCGCCCGCGTCCGTGAGCGTGATGTTGCCGCGCGCCCGAAGGAAGAGATCCGCGCCCAACTCCCGCTCCAGCGCCTTGATCTGCTGGGACAGAGACGGCTGGGCGACATGGACCAGGTCCGCGGCGCGGGTGAAGTGCCGGGTCTCGGCCACCGCGACAAAGTACTGGAGCTGCTGGAACTGCATACCGCCACGATAGGCCGCACCTATCGAATCCAGCCACACCATGTCTTGGACCGATGGGGTCATTCGGCTCTAGCGTCCTTGTCCATGGCTCTGGCAACGCGGACGGTCCGAAAATCGTCCATGACGCGCACCATGTGGGACTCGTCCGTCGGCAAGAAGACGGTGATGGCCGTGAGCGGCCTGATCATGCTGGCGTACCTGGTCGTCCACATGCTGGGCAACCTGAAGATCTTCTTCGGATCCGACGAGTTCAACGACTACGCGCACTGGCTGCGCACCCTCGGCGAACCCTTCCTGCACTACGAGTGGGCGCTGTGGATCATCCGTGTGGTCCTGGTCGCCGCCGTCGTCGCGCACGCCACCTCCGCGTACCAGCTGAGCCGCCGCGACATCAGGGCGCGACCGACCAAGTACGTGCACAAGAAGCCGCGGGCCAGTTACGCGACGCGGACGATGCGCTGGGGCGGGATCATCCTCGGCCTGTTCATCGTCTGGCACATCCTCGACCTGACGACCGGCACCGTGCACCCCGACGGCTTCCAGACCGGACATCCGTACCAGAACGTGATCGACACCTTCTCCACCTGGTACGGCAACGTCATCTACATCGTCGCGATGCTCGCGCTCGGCCTGCACGTCCGGCACGGCTTCTGGAGCGCCGCGCAGACCCTCGGCGTGGGCAGCCGCGCCCGCGACCGCGCCCTCAAGGTCACCGCCAACGTCCTCGCGCTGGTGCTGACGGTGGGCTTCGTCTCCGTACCCGTGGCCGTGATGACCGGAGTGGTGAGCTGACACATGACGTACACGGACTACGCGACCGGTGAGCCGGTCGTCGACACCAAGGCGCCCAAGGGCCCGGTCAACGAGCGCTGGGACACCCGCCGCTTCGAGGCCAAGCTGGTCAACCCCGCCAACCGCCGCAAGCACACGGTGATCGTCGTCGGGACTGGTCTCGCGGGCGGCTCGGCCGGCGCCACGCTCGCCGAACAGGGCTACCACGTCGTGCAGTTCTGCTACCAGGACTCGCCGCGCCGCGCCCACTCCATCGCCGCGCAGGGCGGCATCAACGCCGCGAAGAACTACCGCAACGACGGCGACTCCGTCCACCGGCTGTTCTACGACACCGTCAAGGGCGGGGACTTCAGGGCCCGCGAGTCCAACGTCCACCGCCTGGCGCAGATCTCGGTCGAGATCATCGACCAGTGCGTCGCCCAGGGCGTGCCCTTCGCGCGTGAGTACGGCGGCCTCCTCGACACCCGGTCCTTCGGCGGCGTACAGGTCTCCCGGACCTTCTACGCCCGTGGCCAGACGGGCCAGCAACTGCTGCTCGGCGCCTACCAGGCGCTGTCCCGGCAGATCGCCGCCGGCAACATCGAGATGCATCCGCGCACCGAGATGCTGGACCTGATCGTGGTGGACGGCCGGGCACGCGGCATCGTGGCCCGCGATCTGATCACCGGCAGGATCGACACGTACTTCGCGGACGCCGTCGTCCTCGCGTCCGGCGGCTACGGCAACGTCTTCTACCTGTCGACGAACGCCATGAACTCCAACGCCACCGCGATCTGGCGGGCGCACCGACGCGGCGCGTACTTCGCCAACCCGTGCTTCACCCAGATCCACCCGACCTGCATTCCACGCACCGGGGATCACCAGTCGAAGCTCACGCTGATGAGCGAGTCCCTGCGCAACGACGGCCGGATCTGGGTCCCCAAGGCGAAGGGCGACAACCGTCCGGCGAACGAGATCCCCGAGGACGAGCGCGACTACTACCTGGAGCGCATCTACCCGGCCTTCGGCAACCTCGTGCCCCGTGACATCGCCTCCAGGGCCGCCAAGAACGTCTGCGACGAAGGGCGTGGCGTCGGCCCCGGCGGGCAGGGCGTCTACCTCGACTTCGCGGACGCCATCCGGCGGATGGGCCGCGCCAAGGTCGAGGAGAAGTACGGCAACCTCTTCGACATGTACGAGCGGATCACCGCGGAGAACCCGTACGAGGTACCGATGCGGATCTACCCCGCCGTGCACTACACGATGGGCGGCCTGTGGGTCGACTACGACCTCCAGACCACGATTCCGGGTCTCTTCGCGATCGGCGAGGCCAACTTCTCCGACCACGGGGCGAACCGGCTCGGCGCGTCCGCCCTGATGCAGGGCCTCGCCGACGGCTACTTCGTGCTGCCGTCGACGATCAACGACTACCTCGCACGCAATCCGCACCACAACGAGGTGACGGTCGACCACCCCGGCGTCCAGGAGGTGCTGGCCGAGACCGAGGACCGCCTGAACCTGCTCCTCTCCGTCGACGGCGACCGCACCCCCGACTCCTTCCACCGTGAACTCGGCGAGCTGATGTGGGAGTTCTGCGGCATGGCCCGTACGGAAACCGGGCTGCGCAAGGCCCTGGAGCGCATCCCGCAGATCCGCGAGGAGTTCTGGCGGCGCATCAAGGTGCCCGGTACCGGCGAGGAGTTCAACCAGTCGCTGGAGAAGGCGAACCGCGTCGTCGACTACCTGGAGCTCGCCGAACTCATGTGCCTCGACGCCCTGCAGCGCAGCGAGTCGTGCGGTGGTCACTTCCGTGAGGAGTCCCAGACCCCGGACGGCGAGGCGGCCCGCAAGGACGAGGAGTTCTCGTACGCGGCGGCCTGGGAGTTCACCGCCACCGGTGACGCGCCGGTGCTGCACAAGGAAGACCTCGTCTTCGAGTACGTCCACCCCACCCAGCGGAGCTACGCATGAAGCTCACCCTGCGCGTCTGGCGGCAGAAGAACGCCGACGCCGACGGAGCGATGTCCACGTACGAAGTGGACGGCATCTCGGCCGACATGTCCTTCCTGGAGATGCTGGACACCCTCAACGAGGAACTCATCCTCAAGGGCGAGGACCCGGTCGCCTTCGACCACGACTGCCGTGAGGGCATCTGCGGGGCGTGCTCGCTCGTCATCAACGGCGACGCGCACGGGCCCGAGCGCACCACCACCTGCCAGCTGCACATGCGGTCCTTCGAGGACGGCGACACGATCGACATCGAGCCGTGGCGGGCCTCGGCGTTCCCGGTCGTGAAGGACCTCGTGGTCGACCGGAGCGCCTTCGACCGGATCATCCAGGCCGGCGGCTACATCACCGCGCCGACCGGGGCCGCACCCGAGGCCCATGCGACGCCCGTACCGAAGCCGGACGCGGACTTCGCGTTCGAGCACGCCGAGTGCATCGGCTGCGGCGCGTGCGTGGCGGCCTGCCCGAACGGCGCCGCCATGCTCTTCACCTCGGCGAAGATCAACCACCTCAACGTTCTGCCGCAGGGTGCGCCCGAACGCGAGACGCGGGTGCTGGACATGGTGGGGCAGATGGACGAGGAGGGCTTCGGCGGCTGCACGCTCACCGGCGAGTGCGCCACCGCGTGCCCGAAGGGCATCCCGCTGGTCTCCATCACCAGCATGAACAAGGAGTGGCTGCGCGCGACCCGCACGTCGGGCAAGCGTTAGCCGTACGTCGTTCGCCGGAAAGGTGCGGACGGGCGGGACCGGAGGTGGTGCTCAGCTCCGGTCCCGTCTCGCATCGACGGCGCCCCCTGGCATTCAACAACCGCACATCCTGACTCCTGTCGCAGGTCACGCTGACGCCAATCGGCATCGGAAGAACAGGAGCGCGCAGACCGTAACGGTATCGGTCTGCCGCCGCTCCGCCGAACCGGCCCGCGACCAGGAGAGTGCCATGACCGGCGTTTCCACCCTCGACAGCCCCCCACTGTCGACTGCCCCCACCCGCTACACCGTCACCCTCGCCCGCGACGAGGCAGACGTCCGGGCCGCACAGCGGCTGCGTCACGACGTCTTCGCCGCGGAGATGGGCGCCCTGCTGTCCTCCCCGCAGCCGGGCCTCGACATCGACGCCTTCGACGCGTACTGCGACCACCTGCTGGTCCGCGACACCACGACGGGACAGGTCGTCGGCACCTACCGGCTGCTGCCGCCCGAGCGCGCCGCGATCGCCGGACGGCTCTACTCGGAGAGCGAGTTCGACCTCGCGCCACTCGACGGGATCCGCTCCGGGCTCGTCGAGGTCGGCCGCTCCTGTGTGCACCCCGACCACCGGGACGGCGCCGTCATCGGTCTGATCTGGGCCGGGATCGCGCGCTACATGGTCGACGGCGGTCACGAGTGGCTGGCCGGCTGCTGCTCCATCCCGCTGGCAGACGGCGGCGCACTCGCCGCCGGCACCTGGGACCGGGTCCAGGCCAAGTACCTGGCGCCCGAGGAGTACCGCGTACGGCCGCGACTGCCCTGGAACCCCGACGGCGTCACCCGCTCCGGGCGCACCGAACTTCCCCCGCTGCTGCGCGGCTATCTTCGCCTCGGCGCCTGGGTCTGCGCGGAACCGGCCCACGACCCCGACTTCGGCGTCGCCGACCTGTACGTCCTGCTGTCGATGCGGCGGGTCAGCCCGCGGTATCTGCGGCACTTCCTCTCGCTCGTGCCGGCGTGATGAACACTCCCCGTATCGCAGTGATACTGCGTCCCCGCCGCGGCGCGACGGCCCTCGCGGGGCCGGGCGCGAGCGCGGCGGCGCTCCCGGGCACCCGGAAGGTGCCACGCCCGCGCCTCGGCAGCGTGCGGCCCGTGTCCCGGAAGCGACACCGCGCGACGCCCACCCTCACTGCCCCGGCGAGCGCCTGGCTGCCCAGCGCCCCGTGCTCCCCGCGGGCCTGCGTGGAGTCCCTGGGGTCGCCGGCCGCCGTACCGCGTGCCGCGCTGCGGCTGACCGCCGTCGTGGCCGTGCTTCTCTTCGGGATCATGCTGATCCCGGTCATGGGACGGCTCGCGGGTGTGCGGCGCGACCGTGCCGTCCGGCTGTGGTGCCGGACGATCGTGCGCGCGGTGGGCGTGCGCCTACGGATCACCGGCGCCGCCCCGCCCACCGGCGGCCTGCTGCTGGTCGCCAACCACATCTCCTGGCTGGACATCCCGCTGCTGGCGGCCGTCCGCCCGGGCCGGATGCTCGCCAAGGCGGAGATACGGCAGTGGCCGGTGGCGGGCCCGCTGACCGCGAGCAGCGGCGCTCTGTTCATCGAGCGCGACCGGCTGCGCGCGCTGCCCGGGACGGTTGAGCGGATCGCGGACAGCCTGCGGGGCGGCGCGGCGGTCGTCGTCTTCCCCGAGGGGAGCACCTGGTGCGGCCGGGCCCAGGGCCACTTCCGCAGGGCCGTCTTCCAGGCCGCCCTGGACGCGGCCGTGCCCGTCCAGCCGGTGCGTCTGCACTACCGGATCGACGGGGGAGCGGCGACCACCGCGCCCGCGTTCGTCGGGAGCGAGTCGCTGCTCGCCTCGGTGTGGCGGGTCGTGTCGGCACGCGGTCTCGTGGCGGAGGTGCACGTACAGCCGGTGCTCCCGCCGGGCGGCGCACCCGACCGGCGGGCCCTCGCCCACGCCGCCGAGGCAGCCACCACCCATCGGACCTGCGCGAACTCGGAGGCATCCGCACACATCTGACGGAACCCGCGATGGCGCACTACGGCCGACTCGAAGAGCCCCGACCAGTCCCCGTGATCCTGGCCAGCCTCTCGTACGAGTCCAGCAGCGCCTCACGGTCGTACGTGCTCGTGGTGACCAGGACCTCGTCCGCGCCGGAGTCCTTGAGCACCGTCTCCAGTTCGTCGGCGACCTCGTCCTCGGTGCCCACGATGTGGCCTCGGAGCCCGGACTCGTAGAAACCGCGCTCCTTGCCGCTCATGCGCAGCGCCTCGACACGCTCGGCGGGCGGCAGCGGCGGGAAGGTGCCGTGCGTGCGGGAGTGGGCCATCGACCAGGCCTCGGGGAGCAGCAGTCGGCGGGCCTCCTGAGGGGTGCCCGCCACCGCTATGGTGCCGGAGATGACGACGTACGGTTCGCTCGCCCACGCGGACGGCCGGAACGTCTCACGGTAGTGATCGATACCGCGCAGCATCTTCTCGCGGTTCCTGAGGTCGCCGATGACCATCGGCAGACCCGCCCGCGCCGCGATCGTGGCGCCCTCGCCCATGGCCAGCACGAAGGGCGGCACGACCATGCCCTCGGCGGGGCGCGCGTGCACCCCCGTCGCCGACGTCCCGCCGAACCAGCCCAGCAACTCCTCGAGCTGTCCCGCGAAGTCGCCGGCGTCGTCCTTGTCCCGGCCGAGCGCCTTCCGTACACCGTCGGTGAACCCCACGGAGCGGCCCAGCCCCATGTCGATGCGCCCCGGGAAGAGCGACTCCAGGACGCCGAACTGCTCGGCCACCACCAGGGGTTGGTGGTTGGGCAGCATCACCCCGCCCGTGCCCACCCGGATCGTGCGCGTCGCGGCGGCGACCGCGGCGGCCAGCACCGTCGGCGCGGAACCCGCGACCCCGGGCACGCCGTGGTGCTCCGACACCCAGATCCGGTGGTAGCCGAGCCGCTCCACCTCCTGCGCCATCCGCACGGTGTCCCGCAGTGCCTCGGGGCCCTCGTGCCCCTCCCGGGTGCGCGAGCGGTCGAGAACGGAGAAGCGGGCGGCCGCGATCACTGAACTCACATGGCTTTCAACGCTCACCGGGCGCCAGGATTCCCGGCCCTCCCGCCGTGGGCGGTTTCAGGGAGGTTACGAACTCCTCATCACATGTGACCAGAAGTGGGGAGCCCCGTTGAGTCCGCCCTGCTGTGGGGCCATGCTGAGGGCAGACGCGGGGTTGGCCCGTGGTGTGCGTGAGAGACGGGTGCATGGACGCAGACGTATTCGGTTCGGCCTGGGCAGCGACCGCCGTCGTGGACGGAACGGGGAAGGTCACCGCCTGGAGCGAGGATGCCCGCCGGATGCTCGGCTACGACTCCGTGGACGCCGTGGGCCGCGACGCCCGGGAGCTGCTGGCCGCCGAGCTTCCGTACGCGGCCCGGACCGCCTGCGCCGCCCGGGCGCCCTGGAGCGGTGGCGCGGTGGTCAGGACCCACGAGGGGCGGCGACTGGAGCTGCTGGTCGACCTCCGGCCGCTGACCGGCGCCGACGACGACCCGCTGTGGATCGTCACGGCCTCGGCGGCGGCCGAACCCGCCCCCGCCACCCTGAACCGATGGGCGATGGAGCAGCTACCCATCGCCGTGGTCGTGTGCGACGACGACGGGAAGGTCGTGCGCGCCAACGACGCCTTCGTCACGCTGTCGGGAGCGACGGAGGACCAGCTGCGGGGCCTCGGCATCGCCGAGCGGCTCTCCGGCGAAATCCTCGACGGCGCCGAGGAGGTCCCCCGCCTGGCCGAACAGGCCATGCGGACCGGGAACGTCGTACGCCACCAGGCCTATCTGCGGATCCCGGGGGTCAGTCGCGAGCGCTCCTGGTCCTCCCTGCTGTTCCCCCTCAAGGACCCACAGGGGCGGGTACGGGGTGTCGCCTCCGCCGTCTACGACACCACCGAGCAGTACTGGGCGCGCCGACGGATGTCCCTGGTGAGGGAGGCGGGCCTGCGCGTCGGGACCACGCTCGACGTCACCGTCACCGCCCAGGAGCTCGCCGAGATCGGCGTCTCGGGGTTCGCCGACTTCGTCCTCGTGGACCTCCTGGACGGCCTCTTCCAGAACGCCGACACGGACACCGTGCCGGGCGTGGGGCCGCTGGTCTTCCGTCGGTCCGCGCAGGCCTCCGTACTGGAGGGCTGCCCGGAGGCGACCTTCGGTGTCGGACAGCGGCATGTCTATGCCGACGACTCACCGCAGGCCGACGCCCTCACCGGCGACCGCCCCTTCCTGCATCGTTTCGACAGCGCCCGTCTCCCCGCGTGGCTGACCGCGATACCCGATCATGCCGACAGCTTTCGGACGCACGGAATCCACTCGTTGCTGATCGTTCCTCTGCAGGCACGGGGCATCACGCTCGGGCTGGCCCAGTTCCACCGCCACCGCACGGCGGAGCCGTTCGACGAGGAGGATCTGTTCCTGGCGCGGGAGATCGCGAACAAGGCGGCCCTGAGCATCGACAACGCCCGCCGCTACAGCCGTGAGCGGGCCACGGCGGTGACACTGCAGCGCAGCCTGCTGCAGCGGAGCACACCGGACCAGTCCGCCGTGGAGGTGGCCACCCGCTATCTGCCCGCCGGCACGCGCGCGGGCGTGGGCGGTGACTGGTTCGACGTGATCCCCCTGTCCGGTGCCCGGGTGGCGCTCGTGGTCGGCGACGTGGTCGGGCACGGGCTGCGCGCCTCGGCCACCATGGCCCAGTTGCGCACCGCGGTGCGCACGCTGGCCGACGTCGACCTGGCGCCGGACGAGTTGCTCACCCATCTCGACGACGTGGTCATCCGCCTGGCCCGGGAGGAGCCCGACGATCCCGGCTCCTTCGCGGCTGACCCGCCGACCGGGGAGGTCTCGCCGTCCGGGGAGGTCCGGCCGTCCGGGGAGGTCCGGCCGTCCGGGGAGGTCCGGCCGGTCGGGGAGATGCGGGCCACGTGCCTGTACGCGGTCTACGACCCGGTGGCCCGGCGTTGCTCTCTCGCCAGCGCGGGGCATGTGCTGCCCGCCGTGGTGACGCCCGACGGCGAGGTCGACTTTCCGGACCTGCCCGTCGGCCCCCCGCTCGGTCTCGGCGGACTGCCCTTCGAGATCTCGGAGTTCGACGTCCCGGAAGGCAGCCTGCTCGCCCTCTACACCGACGGGCTGATCGAGGGGAGCGACCAGAACGTCGATGCGGGCCTGGCCCTCATGGGCCGCGTCCTCGGCCGGCCTGCCGGATCGCTGGAGAAGCTGTGCGACGACCTGCTGGAGGAACTGCTGCCCGGGCGCCCCGTGGACGACGTGGCCGTTCTCCTGGCCAGGACCCGTGGCCTCGATGCCGCTCAAGTGGCGACCTGGGAGCTGCCGGGCGATCCTCAGGTGGTCGCCCAGGCTCGCAAGTACGCGACCGGCCAGCTCGCGGCCTGGGGCCTGGACGAGGCCGCCTTCGTCACGGAACTGGTGGTCAGCGAACTCGTCACCAACGCCATCCGCTACGGCGACGCCCCCATCCGGCTGCGCCTGATCCGTGACGCCAGGCTCATCTGCGAGGTCTACGACGGCAGCGAAACCGCACCTCATCTGCGCCGCGCCCGCGTCTTCGACGAGGGCGGACGGGGCCTGCTCCTGGTCGCCCAGCTCACCGAAAGCTGGGGTACGCGCCATGCCCCGGGCGGAAAGATCATCTGGGCGGAACTGGACGTGGCCCAGGAGTAGAACCGGCCGGGCGCCGGGTGGATGAGCAGGGCTGTGCCGGGGGCGGGGCGGTCGGCTCTAGGGTTGGCGACGTGACGGACAACAACAGGCAGCTCGCGGTGTTCGACCTCGACGGCACGCTCGCTGACACCGCGCACCGGCAGTGCTTTCTGGAGCGTAAGCCGCGGGACTGGGACGCCTTCTTCGCGGCGGCCACGAACGATCCGCCGTTGGCCGAGGGGGTGGCGCTGGCGCTGCGGCAGGCGCAGGAGTGCGAGGTCGTCTATCTGACCGGACGGCCCGAGCGGTGCCGCAAGGACACGGTGGCCTGGCTCGCCGCGCAGGGGCTGCCCGACGGGCGCATCTGGATGCGCCGCAACGACGACCGCAGGCCCGCCCGGCGCACCAAGCTGGAGATCCTCCGCGGCCTCGCACGGCACCGCGAGGTGAGGGTGCTCGTGGACG
Source organism: Streptomyces sporangiiformans (assembly GCF_005768555.2). Taxonomy (GTDB): domain Bacteria; phylum Actinomycetota; class Actinomycetes; order Streptomycetales; family Streptomycetaceae; genus Streptomyces; species Streptomyces sporangiiformans. The sequence continues at coordinate 102,308 of NZ_VCHX02000180.1, read as the reverse complement.
ACGACGAGCTGGTGTGCGAGGACGCCGAGCGGGCGGGCTTCACGGTCGTACGGGCGCGCTGGGCGGTCACGTCCGCGGCGCTGAAGGTGGCGCAGGAGCGCGAGGGCCGCACCTGAGCGGCCTCGCCTAGCGGGGAGGAGTCACTCCCCGTCCTCCAGCCGGAAGCCGACCTTCAGGCCGACCTGGTAGTGCTCGATCTGCCCGCCCTCGATCTGGCCGCGGACCTGCGTGACCTCGAACCAGTCCAGGTTGCGCAGGGTCTGCGAGGCCCGGTCGATCCCGTTGCGGATCGCCTGGTCGATGCCCTCCGGCGAGGTCCCGACGATCTCGGTGACCCGGTACGTGTGGTTGGTCATGCGAATGCTCCTCTCCGCGGTGGCGGGTGTGCCACGCGTCATTCCACGGTGCCGCACGGTGCGGACGTCCGCGACCCGTCACCGGGCCACGCTGAGCGACAGTGCGAACCGACCCTCCTCATCCATCCACCAGTGCGTCAGCTCCAGCCCGGCCGCGGCCAGTTCACCGCGTACCCCTTCTTCACGGAACTTCGCGGACACCTCGGTCCGCATCTCTTCGCCGTCCGCGAAATCCACGGCGAGGTCGAGCGCGGGGACCTTCACGGTCAGCGGCGCGAGAGCGCGCAGCCGCATCTCGATCCACTCCCGCTCCGGGTCCCAGAGGGCCACATGGGCGAAGTCGTCGGGGTCGAAGCCGGCGCCGAGTTCGCGGTTGACGACGGTCAGCACGTTCTTGTTGAACGCGGCCGTCACCCCGGCCGCGTCGTCGTAGGCGGCGACCAGCACGGACTCGTCCTTCACCAGGTCGGTGCCGAGCAGCAGGGCGTCGCCGGGGGACAGGAGCGACCGTACGGAGGCCAGGAACGTGGCGCGTTCGTCGGGCAGCAGATTGCCGATCGTGCCGCCCAGGAAGGCGACCAGCCGCGGACCTGGGGTGCCGGGCAGCGCGAGGCCGCTGGTGAAGTCGGCGATCAGCGCGTGCACGGCGAGCGACGGGCGCTCGGCGATCAGTGCCTGCCCGGCCTGTGTGAGCGCGCTCTCGCTGACGTCGACCGGCACGTACGTGTGCAGGTCGGGCAGCTCGTCGAGCAGGTGCCGGGTCTTGTCGGACGAGCCGGAGCCGAGCTCGACCAGGGTGCGTGCCCCGGTCGCCCGGGCGATCTCCGCGGCGCGCGCGACGAGGATCTCGCGCTCCGCGCGCGTGGGGTAGTACTCGGGCAGTTCGGTGATCTTCTCGAAGAGTTCACTGCCGTGGGCGTCGTAGAACCACTTCGGCGGCAGCGTCTTGGGGGTGCGGGTGAGGCCGTGCAGGACGTCGGCGCGCAGCGCGGCGTCGGTGGCGTCCTCGGGCAGGGTGCGGGTGACCAGGAACGGGCTCACGAGGTGGGCTCCTCGGGTGGGTCGGGTGCCAGGTGCTCTTCGACGTCCTTGAGTGGCGTGAGCAGGACGTCCGTGCGGCTCGCGGCCAGCAGGGTGCGGTCGGGTACCTCCTGCCAGTGCGGATCGTCGTCGTACGGTTCGGACGCCACGACCGTGCGCCGGCCGGGCTCGGTGAGATACCAGAGGGTGTCGCCCCAGGCGGTCGCGGCGATCGTCTCGCCGTTGGTGAGCAGGAGGTTGAGCCGCGAGCCGGGCGCCGCCGCCGCGACGTCCAGCACCGTGTCGGCGAGCGCCTGCCCCGCCTCGTCGCCGCCGCTCAGCCGGTTCAGGACCAGGGCCCATACGAGGGCCGAGTCGCAACGCGCCTCCAGCGACAGCAGTTCGGCGGGCGGCAGGGTCCGTGCGAGCGGTGCCAGGGAGCGCGGCCAGCCGCTGATCGCGCCGTTGTGGCTGAACAGCCAGCGCCCCGCGGCGAACGGTGCCGCCGCGGCCTCCCCGTCCGCGCCCGCCACGGTCGCGTCGCGCACCGCGGCGAGCAGCGCGCCCGAGCGCACCACCCGCGCCAGGTCGGCGAAGGACTGATCGCCCCAGATGGGCCCGGTACGCCGGTACCGCGCGGGCACGGGATCCCCTTGCGCGTACCAACCGACCCCGAAACCATCGGCGTTGACCGTTCCGTGCCGCTGCCGGCGCGGCGCCCACGACTGGCGGAACAGACTGTGCGCCGGTTCCACGAGGAGCCGGCCGAGCGGCTCCTCGGGTCCCAGGTAGGCGAGGTGACGGCACATCAGGACGTCTCCGTCCCCGGAGCGGCGTCCCGTGCCGTACGGAAACCGGAGAAGATCTGCCGCCGGATCGGATAGTCCCAGTTGCGGAACGTCCCCCGGCAGGCCACCGCGTCGACGGCGAACGAGCCGCCGCGCAGCACCTTGTGCTCCGGCCCGAAGAACACCTCCGAGTACTCCCTGTACGGGAAGGCCGTGAAGCCCGGATACGGCAGGAAGTCGCTGGCCGTCCACTCCCACACGTCACCGATCAACTGCCGTACGCCGAGCGGCGACGCACCCTCCGGGTAGCTTCCGGCGGGGGCCGGGCGCAGATGGCGCTGGCCGAGGTTGGCCTGCTCGGGAGTCGGATCGGCGTCACCCCACGGGTAGCGCGTGGAGCGGCGGGCCGCCGGGTCGTGGCGGGCCGCCTTCTCCCACTCGGCCTCGGTGGGCAGCCGTCGCCCCGCCCAGCGCGCGTACGCGTCCGCCTCGTACCAGCTGACGTGCAGCACCGGCTCGTCGGGCGGCACGAGCTCGGTCACCCCGAAGCGCCGCCGCAGCCATTCGCCGCCCTCGCGGCGCCAGAACAGTGGGGCCTCGACGGAGTGCGCGCGGATGTGGGACCAGCCGTCGGAATCCCACCAGCGCGGGTCGGTGTAGCCGCCGTCCGCGATGAACGCCTGGTACGCGGCGTTCGTCACCGGCGTGGTGTCGATGAAGAACGGCGGTACGAATCGCTGGTGCGCGGGTCGTTCGTTGTCCAGCGCCCATGGCTCGGCCGAGGTGCCCATGGTGAACGGGCCGCCGGGGACCAGGACTTCGGCCGGCCCGGTGAACGGCGGCGCGGGCGCGGGGTCCGGCGCGGTGAGGGCCGCGGGCCCCTTGCGCAGCTGATGGGTGATCAGCATGGTCTCGTCGTGCTGCTGTTCGTGCTGCGCGATCATGCCGAAGGCGAAGCCCGCCTCGGTCAGCCGCGTGCCGCGGAACGCCGTGCTCTCCAGGACGTCGAGCGCCCTGCCGCGCACCTCGGCGGCATAGCGGCGGGCCTCGTCCGGCGGCAGCAGCGGCAGGGAGGGCCGCTCGGCGCGCGGGTGCTCGAACGCGTCGTACAGGCCGTCGATCTCGGGCCGTATCGCCTCACGGCCCGCGACCTCCCGCAGCAGCCACATCTCCTCCTGGTTGCCGATGTGCGCGAGGTCCCAGACCAGCGGTGACATCAACGGCGAGTGCTGCGCGGTGAGGTCGGGATCCTCCACGCAGGAGGTCAGCAGCGCGGTGCGGTCGCGTGCCCGGGTCAGCGCCGCCAGCGCACGCTCCCGGAGCGTCTCCGGATCGGTGAGGAAGGCGGGGTCGGTCATGTGCGGATGTCCTTCCGGTGAAGCAGGTGTTCCGTGCCGTGGTCTCGATCGATCGGGCCGGGGGTGTCGGCCCGCCCGTGGACGTCGATCAGGTCGTCGGCGGGGCAGCGGCCCCGGGCCACGTAGCGGTCGATGAACTCCGCGACGGCGCCCTGCACTTCGGGGGTGGCGCCGAGCCTGGGCAGGGCCTCGGCCGCCGCCTCGAAACAGGTGATCGCGGCCTCGCGCAGTTCGGGATCGGCCGGCCCCGAGCGGGCGGCCGCGAGCCACAGCGGATTGCGCGGAGCCGCCAGCGAACCGGCCCGCTCCGCAAGGGGTTTGACCGTCCGGTAGGCGATCTCGGTCGCCTCCGCGTCGTCGAACAACGCCGTCGTCACGGCGAGCGGCACGATCCATCCGTCGTCGCCCGGCTGTGCGTCGATCATGCGGAGTTCCAGATGGCCCCGCGGACGCACGGGCGGAAACAGGGTCGTCAGGTGGTAGTCGAGATCCTCCCGGTCCGGCGGCGCGCCGGACCGGGTCCACGCACGGAAACTCATGGCTTCCGGTACGTCCCAGGCGCCGCCGTTCGGCGCCCGTACGCACATCACCGGCGCGTCCAGCACGTGGCGCGCCCAGGCCGCCCGTGGATCGCCGTCGAGAGGCGGGGCGCAGGCGCGGCCCGGATCCATCGCGGTCCACAGGGACTGCCGGGTCGAGCGCCAGCCGGTGGGCCGGCCCTGGGCCATCGGCGAGTGTGCGAACGCGGCCACCAGGACCGCGCCCAGCAGGTGCGCCAGCCACCAGCGCCGCACATGCCCGAGAGGCCCCGGCTCCTCGTACCCGGCGTCCAGGCACACCTGGACGGAGGCCGAGCTGCACATCATGGCCCGGCCCTCGGGACCCGTGCGGTCGAGGTAGCTCTCCATGGCGTCGTAGCGCGGCTCATGGAGGAAGCGGGTGGGCGGGTGCCAGGGGTCCTGGCCCATTCCGGTGAGTCCGAGATCCGCCTCGCGCAGTACCGCGCGTACGGCGTCGAGGTCGGCGGAGACGGAGCCGATGCACTCCATGAGGGAGGCGGCGGGTGAGGAGCTGAGCTCCAGTTGGCCCCCGGGTTCGACCGTGAGTCTCGACCGCAGGGGCAGCATTCGCAGTGCGGCGTAGGCCGCTTCGAGTCGTTCGGGTGGTACGGGGAGCCGCGGTGAACGCAGCTCGCGGACAAGCCATTCCACTTCGACACCGAGGAAACGGGGCGGCCCCGTCTTGAAGCAGATGCCCCGTATCAGGGCCTCCACTTCGGCTTCGGTGACGGCGGAGCGGGACTCCGTACAGTCACTTACCGAATCTGACATGTCGGGATCCTCCTGAGATTCCACCATGCCGCCGGCCCGGGTGTCGGATGGGCCGGGTCGACAACCATCCGTCCACCCAAAACCCTCGCGTCGATTCGCACAAGGGTGCGTATGGGTGCTCTTGGGGCCGGGAAACTCTGTTGCGGCGCAGTACAAGGATCGCTCACGATGCGTTCATGAGCACGACGGGGGAGATCGCGTGGGGCGCGATCGCGGCGTCCACGGGGGTGACGCCATGAGCGCGCGCCTGCGGGGCATCGCACGGCAGACGGAGGAGATCGTCGCGGCGGGTTCGTACCAGGCGCCCGACGGGCGCGAGGTCTCGATCGCCGCGGCGGTGGCCGCCGCCCAGGAGGGCACGCGCATGTACGGGCCCGGTCCGGTGGACATTCCGCGGGCCGCTCCCGTACCCACGTTCTTCGAGGTCACAGGCGAGAGCAGCCTGGAGGCGGCCCGTCGGCTCACCGGCTCCGAACGGCACACCGGCCCGGTCGCGGTCTTGAACTTCTCCTCGGCACGCAACCCCGGCGGGGGCTACCTGAACGGCGCCCAGGCCCAGGAAGAGGCCCTGTGCCGGGCCTCCGCGCTGTACGCCTGCGTGCTGCGGGCACGCGAGTTCTACGACCATCACCGCACACACCGCGACGCGTTCTACAGCGATCGGGTGATTCACTCGCCGGCCGTGCCGGTCTTCCGCGACGACCGGGGCCGCCTGCTCGACGAGCCGTACACCGTCGGCTTCCTGACCGCCGCCGCACCCAACGCCGGTGTCGTCCGGCGCACCACGCCAGAGCGCGCGGCCGAACTCCCGCGCGCCCTCGGAGCCCGGGCCGAGCGGGTTCTGGAGACGGCCGTGGCGGGCGGCTATCGGCGGCTGGTGCTCGGCGCCTGGGGATGCGGAGTGTTCCAGAACGATCCGGAGCAGGTCGCGGGCGCGTTCCGCGCCCTGCTGGGCGACGGCGGCCGTTTCTCCGGCTCCTTCGAGCACGTCGTGTTCGGCGTGCTCGACCGTACGCCGGGAACGGTGGTCCGGGGCGCTTTCGAGCGAGCGTTCGCCGGAGCCGGAGCCGGAGCCGGAGCCGGAGCCGGAGCCGGAGTCGCGACCGGCGCGGGGGTGGTGGCGGTGGCGGGCACGGAGGCCGGGCAGGGCGATCAGCGCCAGCCGTAGCGCTCCCGCAGCCGGTGCACCACCAGGTTGAACCGCATCCGGTCCAGCGCGCACGCCTCCCGGCGCATCCCCGTCTCGTGCAGCCGCAGCACCCGGTCCACGGCCACCCACGAGTCGCGCCCCGACCGGTCCCACGGGCCGCTGCCGATCGGCACCCACTCCCGGTCACCGTCGTGCCGCTTGCTCGACAGCTGGACGGCGAGCAGGGTCCCGGCCGCCTCGCGGGCGACGACCAGCACCGGGCGGTCCTTGCCCCGCCCGTCGTTCTCCTCGAAGGGCACCCACGTCCAGACGATCTCGCCCGGGTCGGGGTCGCCGTCGTGCGCGGGCGAGTACTCCGTGCGGACGCGGCCCACCTCGCGGGGCTCGGCCTCGGTGGTCGCCGACGGGCCGTGGCGGCCGGGGACTTCGGAAGCGTGCGCGTCATCGGTGAAGGCAGTCACGCGGGTCACGTTAGGGCTTGCCGTCTTCCGTCCGCCGAGCGGGGCGGCCGATGACACCCAGGGTAGATCCGAACGACACCCCCTATGCCTCAGCGGGCGGCCTGAACTCCTCTGCGGCGCCGTCGAATTGAGCGGTCGGCCACTGTTCGTGCCACCGCAGGTCCGCCTCCAGCTGAGCGGCCAGCGAGACCAGAAGTGGTTCGCTGTTCGCCGGGCCGAGGAGCTGCGCGCCCACGGGCAGCCCATCGCCCACAAGACCCGCGGGGACGTTCACTCCGGGCCACCCCAGCACGTTCCACGGCCACGCGTACGGGCAGGCCGCGATCATGGCGCGGTCGGTGCCCAGTCCGTTCAGCTGCGCGAGGGCGCCGATGCGCGGCGGGGGAGTGGCCGTGGTCGGCGCGAGGACCACGTCGTACGTGTCGAAGAGCGCGCCGACGCGCCGGTGCAGCGTCGCCTCGGCGCGCCGGGCCACCCGCAACGGGGCGCCACCGAGAAGTCGGCCCAGGCGGGCCGCGCCGCGCGTGCGCCGGTCGAGCAGTTGGGGGTGGGGCGCCTCGCGGACCCGCTCGGCGATCCCGGCCGTGGCGCGCGGGACGAACGTCAGCCCGATCGGCCCGTATGGCGGGTCGGCCTCCTCGACCTCGTGCCCGAGCGAGGCCAGCCGCTCCGCGAGCGCGACGACCCGAGCCCGTACATCGGGCCGCAGCCGTGCGGGCAGCGCGGTGAACGGGGGCTTCAGTGAGAGGGCGATCCGCAGCCGGCCCGGCTCCCGGCCCACCGCGTCCGCCACGCGCAGCGCGGGCGGGCGGTGCACATCGCCCTCGTGCTGGCCGCTCGCCGCGTCCAGGAGCAGCGCGGCGTCCTCGACGGTGCGCGCGAGTGTTCCGTTGACCGTGATGCCCTGGAACGACTCCGGGCGCGGCCAGGTCGAGATCCGGCCGCGCTGCGGCTTGATCCCGATCAGATGGGTCCAGGAGGCCGGGATCCGCACCGAGCCCGCGCCGTCCGAGCCCAGCGCGGCAGGGACCAGGCCCGCCGCGACCGCGGCCGCCGAACCGCCGGACGAGCCACCCGGCGTGTACTCGGTGTGCCACGGGTTGCGGGTCTCACCGAAGGCGGGTCCCTCGGTGAACGGCCACTGCCCGAACTCGCATGTGTTCGTCTTGCCGATGATCACGGCCCCGGCCGCCCGCAGTCGGCGTACCGCCTCGCCGTCGCCGGCCACCGGCGGAAACTCCCCGCAGCACCCGAACGCGGTCGGTTCGCCCGCCACGTCCATGTCGTCCTTCACGGCCACCGGCACCCCGAGCAACGGCCGCTCGCGGTCGGCGCGTCGCGCGGCCGCGGCCAGCTCCCGGTCGGCGGCGTCGGCCTCGGCGAGTGCCGCCTCGGCGCGCACCAGACGAAAGGCGTTGAGCGTGCCCTGTGTCGCCTCGATCCTGGCCAGCGTCTCCTCGACGAGCGTCCGCGACGACACCTCGCCCTCGGCGAGGGCGCGAGCGCACTCGGCCAGTCCTGCGGCACGGTCGGGAGCCATACGGGACACCTCCGGAAGCACATAGACTACCGAACGGTAACCTCCTGGGAACAGATGCGGTACGAGATCCGGGACTTCCCCGCGCACACCTGGATTCGGCCGCGGTACACCCCTGGATTCGGCCGCGCCGAGCGGAGGCCGACCCGGCCCTGTCCTCACACCGGGCCTCTGCAAAGATGCGATACGTCATGGTGCAGATACCGGAACATCCCGCCCCGACCTCGACCCCGCAGTACTCCGTGCCGACGAGCGCGGATGTGGCCCGTCTCGCGGGGGTCTCACGCGCGACCGTCTCCTACGTCCTGAACAACGCCAGCGCCGTACGGATCAGCGAGCCCACGCGCCGCCGTGTCCGCCAGGCAGCCAAGGAACTCGGATACGTCCCGCACGCGGCCGCCCGCAGCCTGCGCGCCGGGCACAGCCGGATGGTGCTGATGCCCGCGCCGGCCGTGCCGGTCGGCCCGCTCTACAGCCAGTTCTTCAACGAACTCCAGTGGGCGCTCAGCCGTTTCGACTACACCGTCGTGCAGTACGGCAGTGTCGGCCTCCAGGGCGACGAGGCGGCCCGCGCCTGGGCTGAGCTGCGGCCGGTCGCCGTGCTGGTGCCCGGCAGCGGGCTCGGCCCGCAGGGCGTGGCCGTCCTCAAACGCTCAGGCGCCCGCGCCGTCCTCACCTTAGGACCCGAGCGCGTCGAGGGCGCGCACGCACTGCTCATGGACCACAGTGTGGTCGGCCGCAGCGCCGGCGCGCACCTGCTGGCCAGGGGCCGTCGCCGGATCGGTGTGGTGATGCCCGAGGACCCCGGCCTGAACATCTTCGCCAAGCCCCGGCTCGAAGGCGTACGCCAGGCGCTGCAGGGTACGGACGCGACGCTGACCGAGGTACCGCTGGCCTACGAGGAGCAGTCCGCGGCCCAACTCGCCGCGCGCTGGCGGTCGCTGGGCCTTGATGCCGTGTTCGCGTACAACGACGAGTACGCGATGCTGCTGATGAGGGCTCTTCAGGACGAGGGCATCCCCATCCCGGACGAGACGGCCGTCATCGGCGCCGATGACCTGATGCTCGGGCGACTGCTGCGCCCGCGTCTGAGCACCGTCCACATCGAGCTGCCGTCCGGACAGGAGCTCGCCGAACTGGTCGACCGCGCGGTGCGCGACTTCGGTGCCCCGCCCGAGACGCACGAGGTACTGGGGGCGACGGTCCTGCACCGCGCATCGAGCTGAGTACGCGTTCTCGCCCGTGCCGTCGTACGACATGACTAAGATGTTGCATGCTCAACTACATGGGGGTTCCGCATCCCCCGTGAGTCATCGATCGGAGATCAGGCATGCCGCTGCTCGACCCGAAGACCTGGCAGTCCCGCACCCTGTCGGGGGCTGAGTACGCCGTCACGGAGCCGGCCACGGGCGACACGCTCGGCGCCGTCACGCTCGCCACCGGCGAGGATGTCCGGGCGGCCACGCGGGCGGCTCACGCCGCCCAGCACGACTGGGCCCGCACCCCTCACTTCGTGCGCGCCGCCGTGCTGCGCAAGGCCGGTGACCTGTTCACCGCGCACGCCGACGAACTGCGCGACTGGATCGTGCGCGAGTCCGGCTCCATACCGGGCAAGGCCGACTTCGAACTGCACGTCGCCGCCCAGGAGTGCTACGAGGCCGCCGCACTCGCCTCCCGTCCGGCCGGCCAGGTGCTGCCCTCCGAGGCACCGCGCCTTTCCTACACACGACGCGTTCCGGTGGGCGTCGTCGGCGTGATCTCCCCGTTCAACGCCCCGCTGATCCTCTCCATACGCTCCGTCGCCCCGGCGCTCGCGCTCGGCAACGGCGTCGTCCTCAAGCCCGACCCGCGCACCGCCGTCTGCGGCGGACTCTCACTCGCGGCGATCTTCGCCGAGGCGGGCCTGCCCGGGGAACTGCTGCACGTGCTGCCCGGCGGACCCGACGCGGGCGAGGCACTCGTCGCCGACCCCCAGGTGCCGGTGATCTCCTTCACCGGCTCCACCGCCGCCGGACGCGCCGTCGGCGAGGCCGCCGGGCGCCACCTCAAGCGCGCACACCTGGAGCTGGGCGGCAACTCCGCCCTCGTCGTCCTGGAGGACGCCGACATCGACGCCGTGATCTCCACGGCGGCCTGGGGCTCCTTCTTCCACCAGGGCCAGATCTGCATGACGACCGGCCGCCACCTGGTGCACGCCTCGCTGTACGACCAGTACGTGGAGCGGCTCGCCGCCAAGGCCGACTCGCTCGCCGTCGGCGACCCGCACCGCGAGCAGGTCCACCTCGGGCCGATCATCGACCGCGCCCAACTGGGGAAGATCCACGGCCTGGTCGAGTCCAGCACCGCCCTCGGCGCGAAGCTGGCGGCCGGCGGCACGCACGAGGAGCTGTTCTACCGGCCGACCGTCCTCGCCGACGTCGACGACCGGATCCCGGCGTACTCAGAGGAGGTCTTCGGCCCCGTCGCGCCCGTCCGCTCCTTCAGCACGCTCGACGAGGCCGCGGCCCTCGCCGCGACGGGGCCGTACGGGCTGTCCCTCGGCATCGTGACCGCCGACAGCGCGCGCGGCCTGGAGCTGGCCGAGCGCATACCCACCGGGATCGTCCACATCAACGACCAGACCGTCAACGACGAGGCCGTCGCACCCTTCGGCGGACTTGCCGCCTCCGGCACCGGCGCCCGGTTCGGCGGCGAGGCCAACCTCGAGGCGTTCACCGACGTGCGGTGGACGACGGTGCGCGGTGACGTGGCGGGGTACCCGTTCTAGGCGGGCACCCGTTCCACTCACCACCCCTGTCCGGCCACCGGCCCCGCTGGTCCTACTCCGCCTGCTCGGCCTGCTGGCCCTGCTCCTGCGCGATGGACTTGCGGACCTCGTCCATGTCCAGCTTCCGGGCCTGCCCGATGACGTCCGTCAGGGCGGACTCGGGCAGCGCCCCGGGCTGGGCGAAGACGGCCACCTGGTCACGGACGATCATCAGCGTCGGGATCGACTGGATGTTGAAGGCCGCTGCCAGTTCCGGCTGCGCCTCCGTGTCCACCTTGCCGAAGACCAGGTCGGGATTGGACTCCGCCGCCTTCTCATAGACGGGCGCGAACTGCCGGCACGGACCGCACCAGGACGCCCAGAAATCGATCAGGACGAACTCGTTGTCCGTGACCATCTGATCGAAGTTGTCCTTGGTGAGCTCCACGGTGCTGCTCATGGCGTTGATTCCCACTTCCTGGTGTCGGGGCTCCGCTGGCGACAACGGAGCCGTCCGGCGGCGTATTCCGCGCACGTACCCGTGTGGAAACGACGCACACCAACAACCAGACTGAGCCCATGACGGAATCGGAATCCATCGCGTACGACGTAGTGGTACTAGGAGCCGGACCCGTGGGGGAGAACGTCGCCGACCGCGCTCGCGCGGCCGGCCTCGCCACGGCGGTCGTGGAGAGTGAGCTGGTCGGCGGCGAATGCTCGTACTGGGCGTGCATGCCCAGCAAGGCGCTGCTGCGCCCGGTCCTCGCCCGTGCGGACGCCCGCCGTCTGCCCGGCCTGAGCCAGTCCGTGCAGGGGCCCCTCGACGCCACGGCGGTCCTCGCCCGCCGTGACTCCTTCACCTCCCACTGGAAGGACGACGGCCAGGTCCAGTGGCTCGAGAGCACAGGAGCCGTCCTCTACCGCGGCCACGGACGCCTCGCGGGACCGCGCCAGGTCACCGTCGACGGGCCCGAGGGCGAGCGGCACGTGCTCACCGCCCGGCACGCCGTGGCCGTCTGCACGGGAAGCCGCGCCGCCGTGCCGGACCTGCCGGGCATAGACCGGGTCAAGCCGTGGACCAGCCGCGATGCCACCGGCGCCCAGGCGGTACCGGGCCGTCTCGTGGTCGTCGGGGGCGGTGTCGTCGGTGTCGAGATGGCCACCGCCTGGCAGGCCCTCGGCTCCGAGGTCACCGTCCTCGTCCGCGGCAAAGGCCTGCTGCCCCGTATGGAGCCCTTCGTCGGAGAGCTGGTGGCCGAAGCGCTGGCGGAGGCCGGCGCGAACGTGCGGACCGGCACATCGGTGGAGTCGGTCACGCGGGAGGGCCCGACGGTCGTGGTCACGACGGACCGGGGCGACCGGATCGAGGCCGACGAGATCCTCTTCGCCACCGGCCGCGCTCCGCGCACCGACGACATCGGGCTCGACACGGTCGGCCTGGAGCCCGGCTCCTGGCTCACGGTCGACGACAGCTGCCGGGTGACGGGCAGCGAGTGGCTGTACGCGGTGGGCGATGTCAACCACCGTGCGCTGCTGACCCACCAGGGCAAGTACCAGGCTCGTATCGCGGGCGCCGCGATCGCGGCCCGCGCCGCCGGTGTACCCCTCCTGGAGTCCGACCGGTGGGGCGCCCACGCCGCCACCGCCGACCACGCCGCCGTCCCCCAGGTCGTCTTCGCCGACCCGGAGGCGGCCGCGGTCGGCCTCTCCCTCGCCGAGGCGGAACAGGCCGGCCACCGCGTCCGCGCCGTCGACTTCGACCTCTCCTCGGTCGCCGGCGCCAGTCTCTACGCCGACGGCTACCGCGGCCGTGCCCGCATGATCGTCGACCTCGACGAGGAAATCCTCCGCGGCGTCACCTTCGTCGGCCCCGGAGTAGGCGAACTCCTCCACTCCGCGACGATCGCGGTCGCCGGAGAGGTCCCGCTGAACCGGCTCTGGCACGCGGTACCGGCATATCCGACCGTGAGCGAGGTGTGGCTGCGGCTGTTGGAGACGTACAGGGGGTAGGTACGTACAGGAGGTACGTACAGGGGACAGGGACGTACTGGGGATAGGGGGAACAGCATTGATCGACGCCGGTCAAGTCCTGCTCGCCGAATACGACCAGGTCAAGCAGGAACAGCGGGCCCGCATCGGCTTTCGCGACAACCTTCTGTACGCCACCCTCGGCGTCATGGCAGCTGTCATCGGCTCCACGCTGGCCCGCGGCGGTCACGTCGAAATGCTGTTGCTGCTGCCCCCGCTCTCGGTGCTCCTCGGCTGGACCTACCTCGTCAACGACGAGAAGATCTCGGCGATCGGCCGCTACGTACGGGACGAACTGGCCCCGAGGCTCAAGGAACTCGCGCCGGGCAACCCCGAAGTCTTCGGCTGGGAGTCGGCACACCGCAGCGACGACCGCCGCCACTCCCGAAAGCGGATCCAACTCGCCGTGGACCTGCTGGCGTTCTGCGTGGCCCCGTTCGCCGCCCTCGTCGTGTACTGGCTGTTCGGGCCGCTGTACTGGCTCCTGCTGCTGGTCTCGGCGGCCGAGCTGGCCGCGGTCAGCGCACTCGCGCACCAAGTCGTCCGCTATGCCGACCTGGGCCGGTGAGGCCCCTTGCGGACGGTGCCTTGAGGAGTTGAGGGCTTGAGGGCACCGGGCATGTGGGCCCGGTGCCCTCACCTCTCCTCGTCCCAGGCGAAGCCGAGTTCCGCGGCCGCCCGCCGGGGAGTCGGCTGTGTCCACCGTTGCACCATCGCCTCGTTCGAGGACAGGGAGCGCAGCTCCGCACGGTCCAGGTAGAGCGTGCCGTTCAGGTGGTCCGTCTCGTGCTGGACGATGCGGGCGGGCCAGCCGGTGAACAACTCGTCGACCGGTCGGCCGAGTTCATCCAGGCACCGGAGGCGTACGCGGTGGGGTCGGGCCACCACCGCCTGCCAGCCCGGGACGCTCAGGCAGCCCTCGAAGAACGCGGCGCGGCCGGCACCCTCGGGCTCGTACTCCGGGTTGACCAGAACGCGGAACGGCTGCGGTACCCGGCCGCGCGCCTCGCGCACCTCGTCCGGCACCGGCGCCGGATCCTCGATGACCGCGAGGCGCAGGGGTACGCCCACCTGCGGCGCGGCGAGGCCGACGCCCGGCGCCGCGTACATCGTGTCGCGCAGGGCGCTGATGAAGCGCCTCAGCAGCGCCGGGTCCAGCTGCCCGTCGAAGGGTTCGGCGACGCGACGCAGCACCGGATCGCCGGCACTGACGATGGGCAACGGGCCGGTACCCGCGAGGAGTTCCTCGACCTGGTCCCTGAGGGATGTGCGATCAACGGGAGATGCCATCGCGCCAGCATGCCAACACGGATCGCCCCACGCGAGCCCGTACCGCACGCGGAGCGTCGGGACGACCGGAGCCCCAGTGTGACGCACGCCACGAAAATGCCCGGGAACTCGCCGCCTCCGTGACCCGACTTCTGGATCGCCACGGCCGAGCACGGCCCGTCCCCTGTCCGACCGGAGAAGCCAGCTGATGACCACCGCTCCCTCGACCGAGACGGATGATTCCCCCGAGGCCCCGCAATCCGTCAGGGCCGCGCCACCGCGCGGCCCTTGGGCGGCGCTGCGCCCCTTGGTGCTGCGGCTGCATTTCTACGCCGGGATCCTCGTCGCCCCCTTCCTGCTCGTCGCGGCCACCACCGGGCTGCTGTACGCGGCGTCGTTCCAGGCCGAGAAGATCATGTACGGGCATGAGATGACCGTCCCGGTCGGCGACCGCGAGCTGCCCATCTCCGAGCAGGTCGCCGCCGCCCGCAAGGCCCACCCGAAGGGCACGGTCTCCGCCGTACGCCCCTCGCCGGAGGCGGACGCGACCACCAGGGTGCTGCTGTCCGGCGTGCCGGGCGTCGAGGAGGACCGCACTCTCGCGGTCTTCGTCGACCCGTACACCGGGAAGGTGCGCGGCGCACTGGAACAGTACGGATCCACCGGCGCGCTCCCGCTGCGCACCTGGATCGACCAGTTCCACGCGAACCTGCACCTCGGAGAGACCGGCCGCCTCTACAGCGAACTGGCGGCCAGCTGGCTGTGGGTGATCGCGGGCGGCGGCCTGGTCCTGTGGTTCAGCCGCCGCCGTACGCAGCGGAAGCTCCGCGGCACCAGCGGCCGCCGCCGCACGCTGGGTCTGCATGGCACGGTCGGCGTCTGGGCGGCGGCCGGGTTCTTCTTCCTGTCGGCGACGGGCCTGACCTGGTCGGCGTACGCCGGGTCCCACATCGACACGTTGCGTACCTCGCTCCACCAGGCCACCCCTTCGGTGTCGGCGGCGGGCGGCGAGCACGCCGGCCACGGGTCGGCCTCGGCCGGGGGAGGCGTCGAGCACGGTGTCGGCCTCGACAAGGTCCTTGCGGCCGCGCACGCCGAGGGCCTGAGCGACCCGGTGGAGATCGTGCCGCCGGCCGACGCGTCGTCCGCGTACGTCGTCAAGCAGATCCAGCGCAGCTGGCCCACCAAGCAGGACGCGGTCGCGGTGGAGCCGACGACCGGCGAGGTGATCGACGTGGTGCGCTTCGCCGACTATCCCGTGCTGGCGAAGCTGACCCGCTGGGGCATCGACGCACACACCGGAGTCCTCTTCGGCGTCGTCAACCAGCTTGCCCTGATAGCCCTCGCCCTCAGCCTGATCCTGCTGATCCTGTGGGGCTACCGCATGTGGTGGCAGCGCGGCCGCGACTCCGCCTTCGGCCGCCCCATCCCGCGCGGTGCCTGGCAGCAGGTCCCCGCCCACGTCCTCGTCCCGTTGATGGCCGCCATCGCCGTCCTCGGCTACTTCGTGCCACTTCTGGGCATCCCCCTGGCGCTCTTCGTCGCCGTGGACGTGACCCTCGGCGAGATCGCGTACCGCCGCGGCAAGCGCACGTACGCCCAGTAGTCGCCGGCGCTGTCGTGGGCGGTACGGGTGCGGGCGGGGCGATTGCACTCACCCCGCCCGTACGCGCCGCACACCTGTAGCGCCCAGGGACTCGCGGTGGCAGGTGCTCACAGTGACTCGAAGTCCCCGGCGAGAGCCGAGGCGAGCTTCATGTGCGGCTCGGCCTCCTCGTGCCGCCCCTGCCGCTGGAGCGTGCGCCCGAGCATCAGGCGGGCGTAGTGCTCCGCGGGGTCGCGCTCGACGAGCACCCGCAACTGGGCCTCGGCTCGGCGCAGTTGGGCCGAGTGGTAGTACGCGCGGGCCAGCAGCAGCCGTGGTCCGACCTGCTCCGGCACCTCCTCGACCAGGCCGTCCAGGGTCCGTGCCGCCGCGGCGTAGTCCTTGGCGTCGAAGAACATCCGCGCACGCTCCCAGCGCTCCGCGGCCGTTCCGTGGTCGTAGTACGTCGTGTCCACCGTCGACCTCCTTCGACGGCCACAACGGCCCAGTTTTGTTGAATATTCCACGACTGTGTCGACCGTGGCGACTGTGCCGACCGTGTGGGATGTCCGCGACCTCGCCTGCAGGCTATGTGCGAGCCAGTTCGGCGTTCGCCCGCTCGGTGACAAGTGCCAGTACGCGGCCCGCCGTCGCCAGGTCCTCGGGCGGGATGCCGGCGTAGATGCGGGCGGAGGCCTCGGCGGTCTTGGAGGCGACGCACTCGTAGAGTCGTCGGCCGGCGTCCGTGACGCGCAGCCGGGAGTTCTCCGTGCGAGCCCCTTCGAGCAGGTGAGTGGTCGTCAGCTCGTCGACGGCGGCCTGTATGGCCGGTGCTTCGATCTTCAGCGCCCCGGTCACGCCGTCCACCAGCCGGTCGCGCTCTACGAAGTCGCCGGCGACCGCGGCGGCCCTGAGCGTCACGAACTGGGTGAACGTGTGGCCGCTGCCGGCCAGTACGCGCTCGAGGACGGCGCGGCCCGCGTAGTGGGCCAGGCCTATGACCCGGCCGTCGACGGTGGGTGTGCTGGTGGTCATGACTGCTCCGTCTCGTTCTCGGTGAGTGGATCAAGAGGTGCGTCGAGCAGGGTCGCCAGCTCGCGGCCGAACGTCTGGACGCGCTGGCTGTCGAGACCCCCGAGGGGGGTGAGCAACTGCTCCAGGAGCCCGTGTACGACCTTGATCGCGCGGCGAGTGACCTCCTGGCCCTGCTCGGTCAGCGACAGCCGCACCGCGCGGGGGTCGGCGGGATCCCGGGCGCGCTCGACGAGACCGGCGGCCTCCAGGGCCCGGGCGAGCTTCGACACGTACAGCGGTTCGAGTCCGGTGTGGTCGGCGAGTTGCCGCTGGCTGGGGCGGAGTCCGGCGCGGTGCATGCCGTGCAGCGACGCCACCAGCGAGTACTGCGCGTGGGTGAGGCCCAGGGGCGCCACCGCCCGGTCCACGGCAACCCGCCACTTCATCGACAGGCGCCAGACGAGGAATCCGGGCGTCGCGCCCTCGGGTGGAGTGCTCATGAGAGATACGGTACATGGCTACTATATCCATGGCTAGTATCGGGCGCGTGCGCCGGTTCTGCGCCATGTGGCGCTCGGCGGTCCGGGGGACGGGCCTGACGGAGAGGCCTTCACGGGGCTAGGTTGAGCGTCATGAGCAATCTTGAGCGTGAGGCGGTTCCCGCTCTGTGCGGCGGCCGGGGTTTCGTGGTGGCCGAACCGGTGCGCGAGCTCCTCAGCCCCCGCAAGGTCAAGCTCGGCGAGTCCACCGAAGTCCGCCGCCTGCTGCCCAACTTGGGCCGACGCATGGTCGGTGCCTGGTGCTTCGTCGATCACTACGGCCCCGACGACATCGCCGACGAGCCCGGCATGCAGGTCCCGCCGCATCCGCACATGGGCCTGCAGACCGTCAGCTGGCTGCACGAGGGTGAGGTGCTGCACCGCGACTCGACCGGCAGCCTCCAGACGATCCGTTCGCGTGAGCTGGGCCTGATGACGTCCGGCCGGGCCATCGCCCATTCGGAGGAGAGCCCGAAGTCGCACGCCCGCTTCCTGCACGGGGCACAGCTGTGGGTCGCCCTGCCCGACGGCCACCGCCACACCGACCCGCGCTTCGAGTACCACGCCGAACTGCCCGTCGTCACGGCTCCCGGTCTCCGAGCCACGCTCATCCTCGGCTCCGTCGACGGCGCCACCTCACCCGGTACGACGTACACCCCGATCGTCGGCGCCGACCTGGCCCTCGCCCAAGGCGCCGACGTACGCCTTCCGCTGGAGCCGGACTTCGAGTACGCCGTCCTGTCCATGTCCGGCGAAGCCCGTGTCGACGGGGTGCCGGTCCTCCCGGGCTCCATGCTCTACCTCGGCTGCGGACGCTCCGACCTGCCCCTGCGCGCCGAGTCGGACGCGGGCCTCATGCTCCTCGGCGGCGAACCCTTCGAGGAGGAACTGATCATGTGGTGGAACTTCATCGGGCGGTCGCAGGAGGACATTGAACAGGCCCGTTCGGACTGGATGGACGGGGCGCGGTTCGGTGAGGTGAAGGGGTACGACGGGGCGCCGCTGCCTGCTCCCCAACTGCCGCCGGGGGCGCTCAAACCTCGGGGGAGGGTGCGCTGAACTGCGGGGATGTGCCGTGGGCGCGTCGCCGTTCGGTGTCTCCTCCGCTCCTCGCGGCAGGGCCGGCCGAGGAGCGAAATGTACGGTCCCGGCTCGCCGTCCAGCAGCTCGCCCAACTCCTTGAGGGCGTGGTGGAGTTGTTCCTCATCGCTCGGATAGAGGGTGGCGAACTTCCCGCTGGCGCCTCGCCCGGCATACTTCGAGGCCCGCGCCAGCCGTCCGGCGTGGGCCGGTGGGCGGGTTCGTAGAACTGCGGTGTGCCGTCGACGGCACCGAAGAGGCGATCCGGGGTCTCGTAGAAGGAGTCATCGGCGAGACAGAAGACCTCGTATCTCTACTCCATGTGTCACCTCCCGCTGGGTCGTCACCAGACTCCGACAGGCATACGGCGGCGTACAGTCACGCCTGTCACCGGTCGCCCATGACAAACGCAGCACCCGGGAGGCAGATCTGCCACCGCGCGAAAGGTGTTGAGGACCACGACGGCCCGTTGCTTGGTTGCGAGTGCCGTGCACCCCAACTCGTTGTGGTGATCGTGCAGCTGACAGAGCCCGCTCGGGGCGAGGGGGTTCGCGGTCGTGGCCGCGCATTTCCAACTCGCAGAGGAGCCGCCTTCTTCGCGCTGTAGATTTCCGTCACGGCGCCGGAGGATCTGCCCATGGGTCGGTGAACTCACCGCGCTGGATGGCGGCACGTGATTCGTCGTCGTTCCGGTACCGCAGCGGGATCACCGTCAACGGCAACATCTCACCGGTCAGCCGTGACCGTGCTGCCACGGGCCGAAGCCCCCTTCGGGGGCCGGGGCCGCGGTCCATCCATGTGGCGAGCGTGGGCCAGAGATCGCCGAACGGATGCTGAATCAGTACCAGCACATCTTCGGCCCGGACGTCCGGTTCCTCACCGTCCATTGGCCCAGGGTAAGCCGCCTTGTTCTCATGCCTCAGCGGCTCCCGGCCGCGGGAGCGAGTACCGGCTCGGGGTGCGGCTGCCGGTCGGCGTCCTCGACGCCGATGCGGGGCAGCCGACGGTCGAGCCAGCGGGGCAGCCACCAGGTCGCGCGTCCCAGCAGCGCCATGGTCGCGGGTACGAGCACCATGCGGACGATGGTCGCGTCGAGCACGATCGCGGTCGCCAGGCCCAGGCCCATCATCTTGACGAGCGGCGACGGGTTGGCGACGAAGCTGAGGAACACCACCGTCATGATCAGTGCGGCAGAGGTGATCACACGGCCCGTGGCAGCCATGCCGCGTGCCACCGACTCACTTGGGTCGCCCGTGGCGTCGTACTCCTCGCGCACGCGCGAGAGCAGGAACACCTCGTAGTCCATGGACAGGGCGAACAGGACAGCGAAGAAGATCGTCGGCATGGGCGAGGCGATCTGGAAGGTGCCCTCCAGGTTGAACAGGGCCCCGAGCCAGCCCCACTGGAAGACGGCGACCACCACGCCGTAGGCCCCGCCGATGGACAGGAGGTTGACCACAACGGCCTTCAGTGGAAGTGCGACGGAGCGGAACATCACCATCAGCAGCAGGAACGACGCTGCCAGGATCGCGGTGATGAAGGCCGGCAGGGTGTGGGCGAGTTGCTCGGTGAGGTCGTCGGTCATGGCGGTCAGGCCGGATACGGAGACGTTGTCGGGGACGAGGTCACGGACCCGCTGAAGGGTCCGGGAGGTCTCGGCGTCCGCGGGGGCGGTGGTGGGGAGCACGGGCAGCACGACGGTGTCGCCGGCCGCCGAGGTCTGTGGCTCGCCGACCGTGGCGATGCCGGGGACGGCGGCGATGCGCCGGGACAGTGCGGGGACGTCCTCGGCGTCGGCGCCGGGGCGGGTCAGGTCGGCGACGATCAGCAGGGGGGCGTTGAAGCCCGGGCCGAAACCCTCGGCGAGCAGGTCGTAGGCGCGGCGGTGGGTGGTGCTCGTGGAGTCGTCGCCGGCGTCGGGGAAGCCGGTCTCCATGCGCAGCGCCGGGGCGGCCAGCGCGAGCAGGACGGCGGATGCGGCGAGCAGATGGCGCCACGGCCGGCCGGACACACGGTGGGCGAAACGCCACCATGCCGTGTCCTCGGGCTTCTTGAGAGTGCGCTTGCGGCCCCGGCGGCGTGCTCTGCGTCCTTGGTGGACTCGGTCGCCGAGGAGCGACAGCAGGGCGGGCAGCAGCGTCAGGGCGCTCGCCACGGCGAAGAGAACGACCAGGGCGGTACTCAGGCCGATCGACGTCAGGAAGCCCAGGCCGGTCAGTGTGAGAGCGGCCATCGCCACGACGACGGCGCCACCGGCGAACAGGACGGCCGCGCCCGAGGAACCCATGGCGTTCGACAGTGCGGTGGCGTTGTCCTGGCCGGAGGCGTGGTTCTCGCGGTGACGGGCCACGATGAACAGGGCGTAGTCGATGCCGATGCCCAGGCCGATCATCGCGCCGATCGTGGGGGCGGCGGTGGAGACGTCCATCGCGTTGGCCAGCAGCACGACGCTGCCCAGGCCGGCGGCGACGGCCACCAGGGCGAGCGCGATCGGTACGAGTGCGGCGACGATCGTGCCGAAGGCCACCACCAGGATGACGAGTGCGGTCAGCAGGCCCGCCGCCTCCGCACCCGATGTCTTGGTCTCGGCGTTGATGAAGACGGCGTCGCCACCCAGTTCGGCGACGACACCGTCCCCGCGTGCGGGGCCGATCGCGTCGGTGAGGGCCGAGATCTCCTCGGGGTCCACGTCCATCGCGGGTACGTCGAACGTGATCCGGGCGAAGCCGATGCGTCCGTCGGGTGAGAGCGTGCCGGCGGTGAAGGGATCGGCCGCGGTGGCGACGTGCTCCACGTCGGCGATCCGGGCGACCGCGGCGTCGACGGCAGAACGGTGGCGCTCCAGTCGCTCCCCTTCCGGCGCGGCGAAGACCGCCATGGCTTCGCCGCCGGACGCTTCCGGGAAGCGCTCTTCGAGCAGCTCCATCGCCTTCTCGCTCTGGCTGCCGGGAGCGACCAGGTCGTCGACGAACGAGCCGCCCACCGTTCCGGCCAGGGGCAGTACCAGGAGGAGGGCAACCACCCACGTGGCGATGGTGACCCAAGGCCGGCGGGCGCTCGCGCTGCCGATGCGACGGGTGATTCGGTTCATGGCTGTGTGGGCTCCCCCGTGAGATGGCCGACGTCCGCCGCCGGTCCGTGGCGCGCCGGAAGCGGGAATCGTGAGCGGTTCCATCGTGGGTTCGGGCGCCGGTGCTGTCCCCCGCCACCGGACGGGTTCGGTGCTCCCGCGCGGGACGGGGACAACGCGGCGGCACCACCCCCTGACGGGGGAGCCCGGGATCCGCCCACAGGTGGGTGACTGCGCCCGCGACCTGGGCCTACGATGGCTTGCCCGGTGCACCCTGATGACCAACGCCAGGGCGCCGGAATCCTTTTGACGGAGCGATGATGAAGCGCACGGCGCTGCCCTCCCAGACGCCGGTCTCCGGCGTGCCGGGCAGGTTCCGCGGGCCCTTCGCCCGCTGGCCGCGGGGCGCGGACGCCGTCCTCGCCGCCGCCATGTTCCTGGCCACGGTGTTCCTGGAGGAGGCACCCGGAGACGCGCTCCGCGTCCGCCCGATCACCGAGGTGCCCGTCCCGGTCCTGCTGCTGTACGCCGTGGCCGCCGGGGCGCTCTACCGGCGTCGCCGTGAACCTCTCGCGGTCCTGGCCGTGGCACTCGCCGCCTGGGGCCCGACGCTGGGGAGCATCTACTCCACCGGGGGCGGGTTCGTGATCGTCGCGCTGTACAGTGCCGGGCGATACGCCGCGGACACCCGGCGGAGCCGCCTCGCCGCCGCCGCGGGCTTCGCCGCGGCCATCACCGCGCTCGTGACCGACGGCCTGCTGCACTCCTCCCCCTGGGGGGATGTCGGCTTCGGCGCCGTAGTCATGTTCGTGGCCTGGTACATCGGTCGGCGGCTGCGGTTGCGTGCGGAGCGCCGCGCCCGACGCGGCGAGGAGCAGGCCGCCGAGGCGCGCCGGATCGTCGCCGAGGAGCGCACTCACATCGCCCGCGAACTGCACGACGTGGTCGCCCACCGGGTGAGCATGATGACCGTGCAGGCGGGCGCGGCCCGGATGGTGGCCGCCCAGGATCCCCAGGAGGCCCTCGACGCGATGGCGGCGGTGGAGGAAGCCGGGCGCCAGGCGCTGGACGAATTGCGTCACCTGCTGGGAGTGCTGCGGCCGGACGCCGACCGCGACCGGCTGGGCCCCCAGCCCCGGCTGGCCGACCTCCACCAACTCGTCGAGCAGGTCCGCGAGGCGGGGCTGGACGTCTCGGTCACCGGCGATGTCCAGGCTGCTCTCCCGGCACGCGTGGAGCTGTCGGCGTACCGCATCGTCCAAGAGGCGTTGACCAACGTGCTGAAGCACAGTGGACCGCGGACCCGAGCCGAGGTGCGCCTGAGCTTCGAGAGCGGCGGCCTCACCATCGAGGTGCTCGACGACGGTCGTGGAGCCGCCGTTCAGTCCGTGTCGGCCGGCGCCCACGGCGGTGTGCCCGGCCATGGGATCGTCGGCATGCGGGAGAGAGCACTCCTCCTCGGCGGCAGCCTCGATGCGGGGCCGCGTCCCGGCGGTGGATTCCGGCTGGCCGCACATCTGCCTACCGGAGGAGAGCCCGCGTGAGCATTCGTGTCGTCGTGGTGGATGACCAGGCGCTGGTCCGCCGGGGCTTCGTCATGATTCTGCGGGTCCATGACGACATCGAGGTCATGGCCGAGGCCGGGACCGGACTCGAGGCCGTCGACGCGGCACGCAGGCATCGTCCGGACGTGATCCTCATGGACATCCGCATGCCCGGCATGGACGGCATCGAGGCCACGTCCCGGATCCTGCGGGAGTCGGACTGGGACGTGCGGGTGCTGATCCTGACCACGTTCGATCCGGACGAGTACGTCTACAAGGCGCTGCGTGCCGGTGCCAGCGCCTTCGTGCTCAAGGACATTCCTCCCGAGCAACTCGCCATCGCCGTGCGCACCGTGGCCGAGGGCGGGGCACTCCTGGCACCGTCGATCACCCGGCGCCTCATCGACCAGTTCGCGGAGCGACGTGTCGTCAACGCGACCGTGGCGGGCCGCCTGCAGCGGCTCACCGACCGCGAACGCGAGATCGTGGGCGCCGTCGCGCGGGGCGCGAGCAACTCGGAGATCGCCGCCCAGCTCTTCATCGGACCCGCCACCGTCAAATCACATGTGTCGAGCATCCTCACCAAACTCGGTCTGCGGGACCGCATCCAGATCGTGATCTTCGCCTACGAGAGCGGACTCGTTGAAGCGGGCGACCACGACGTCGGTCACTGAGACGACCGTTGTGCGGCCGTCCCGCAAGGCTGAGCGGTGGCGTCCGGGTCAGTGCGCAGCGAGCGCCGCTGTCGAGCCGCGGACGACGAGGTGCGTCGGCAGCACCCGCTGCAGGGGCTCCTCTCCTTCGACCTCGGGAGTCCTGAGCGTGCGGAACAGCAGGTCCACGGCGGCCCGCGCGGCGTGCGCCTTGGGCACCGACACCGTGGTCAGCGGCGGGGCGGCCATCCCGGACAGGGCGATGTCGTCGCAGCCCACCACGCTCATGTCGTCCGGGACCCGGACCCCGCGCGCGGTGAAGCGGCTGATCAGTCCGAAGGCGACGATGTCGTTGAAGGCGACCACCGCGGTCGCCCCGCTGGCCAGTACCACGTCCGCCGCTCCCGTGATGCCGCCGTCGAAGTGGGGTGCCACGCTGCCCACCCGCACGAGATCGATCGTGCCGGTCTGTGCCATCGCCTCGACGCCGGCCGCCCGTTCCCGCGCCTCCCAGGTGCTGCGGGGGCCTCCCACATAGGCGATCCGGCGATGGCCGAGTGCGTGCAGATGGGTCAGGGCGTCCGTCATCCCCTCGGCCAGGTCGGCCGTGACGCTCGGGAAACCGGGCTCCCTGCGGTGCAGCAGCACCACCGGCTTGGCGGTGAGCCCGCGCAGCGAGCCCAGTTCCTCGGCGCTCAGCTGGGACGCGGTCAGCACGATGCCGTCCACCTCGGGGGCGAGCGTGCGGATCGCGTCCATTTCGAGGCCCTCGTCGCGCTCGGCGTCGCTGACGATCAGGGAGTGGCCCAGACCCCGGGCACGGGCCTGCGCCCCCTTGCAGGCTTCCGCGAAGAACGGGTTCAGCAGATCCGGCACGATCAGGCCCACGGCCCCGGTACGCCCGGTGATCAGGCCCCGGGCGGCGCGGTTCGGCTGGTAGCCGAGACGGTCGGCGGCCGCCAGCACGCGGTCCCGGGTGGCCGCGCTCACCGTCCCGCCCGGCGTCAGCGCCCGGGACACGGTGGAGGGGGAGACGCCGACCGCCTTCGCGACCTCTCGAATGGTGACCTGCACGCCCCGAGGTTTGCATCCCGTTTCATTCCCGTCAATGAGAGGGATCTGGCTCGTGCTCTGCCTGGGGTGTTATGGCAGCAAACCTTTCCGTCGACGTTGCACACAGCCGGTGCGGCAAGTGTTCAATGGAAACCGAAAACCCGGACTGTAAGATATTCGTCGAACAGTCAGCAAGTGGCCGGAACACTCCACGCGGTGTCCCGTCGGGGATGCGCGTGGCGACGGGAGGGGCATGTCGAACCAGGTCGCGGGCGGCAGTCACCGTGCGGCGCCGGTGCATACGGATCCCGAGGAGGTTTCCGTTCTGACCGCGCTGTCCGCGCTCGCTGATCCCGTGCGCATCCAGCTGATCCGCGAATTGGCGGGCTCCGCCGACTGGACGCGCAGCTGTGGCAGCTTCGACGTGCCGGTCGGCAAGGCCGCGCTCAGCCACCACTTCTCGGTGTTGCGCGGCGCGGGCCTGGTCGAACAGCGTGACCAGGGGCCCAAGCGGGTCAACCGCCTGCGCCGCGAGGAGTTCGACGCCCGCTTCCCCGGGCTGCTCGACCTGCTCCTCCGCGCCGACGGCGCCGATTGAGGCAGTACTGCGGCGCCATCGCGATCCGCCGGTGGCCAGCCAGCACAAATGCTCGTCGGCTACGCCGGATGTTCCGCGACCCGGTGCTCCGGGCATCGCACGGCGAGCGCGGCGATGTCGTCGTCGAGCCTTCCGCCGCTGAAAACGAGCAGGTCCCGGTGAAGCCGGTCGAGCAGCCCCGGGGGCGCGGCCGGACCTTGGCGGCGCATCCAGTCCGGCAGCGGGAAGAACTCGCCCGCGCGGTCCCGGGTCTCCGTTACGCCATCGGTGTAGAGCAGCAGCTGGTCTCCCGGGGCGAAGGCCACGGTGTCGATGTAGTAGCGGTCTCCGATGAGCGCCGCGAGGTTGAGCGGCGGAGAGGGAGCGGTGGGCTCCAGAACGCACATTTTCCCGTGGTGCACGAGCAGTGGCGGGGGGTGCCCGCAGTTGAGAAGTCTGAGGTGGCTGCCGTCGTGCGGGATCTCGGCGATCAGAGCGGTGGCGAAACGCTCCGGCAGGTCCGGGGAGGGGAACGCGGCACCATGGCGGGCCATGCTGGTCTCCAGGCGGTGGATGACGCCCCGCAGGTCGGGCTCGTCGTGCGCGGCCTCTCTGAAAGAGCTGAT
The DNA here is from genome assembly GCF_005768555.2 of Streptomyces sporangiiformans. Lineage (GTDB taxonomy): Bacteria > Actinomycetota > Actinomycetes > Streptomycetales > Streptomycetaceae > Streptomyces > Streptomyces sporangiiformans. The sequence goes on along the minus strand of NZ_VCHX02000180.1, from coordinate 76,523 downwards.
CACCGCTGACGCCGTTCCCACAGCGGAGAGGCCCTTGCCGCGCACGTCACCGAGGAGCAGCCGGACCCCGTACGGTGTGACGGCTGCCTCGTAGAAGTCACCGCCGATCCGAGCCTGCGCCTGGGCCGCCACGTACAGAGACTCGATCTCGATGCCCTCGAGGCGGCTGGGCAGGGGCCGCATCAGCACCTTCTGCGCCGTGTCGGCGACGAGCCGGATCTGGAAGAGCGCCTCCTCCCGTCGAAGCCGGACGTGGCTTGCGTATGCGGCCGCCAAGGTGACCGCGACGATCGCAGCCGCCGTGTAGGGCGTCCCCAGGTCGGTGTAGACGAAGCTCAGTCCGACCATGACCAGCAGGCAGAACGTCCCCAGCAAGATCGTGGGGAGCACGGGCCACATCGAGGCGGCCAGGGCCGGCGCGGCAGGCAGGAGGCGGCTTATGGCGATCTCCCTCGGTGTGGAGAACGCCAGCGCGGCGATGAGGATGGTGAGGATCACCGGTGACAGCCGGACAGCTTCCCACCGGCCGCCGTATGGACGACGACGGCGCCGCAGTCGCCTCAGGACAAGCACAAAATGCATCATATCTGTAAAAAACTGGCGCGCCTGAGCGCGGTAAGGAGGCCCGTCTTCCCAGGTGCGATGCAGAACCTGGTCGTGGCCGTCCTGGTCTCGGCCTCGGGCGGTACGAGCTCGGCGAGCGGGCGCAGGTGGTCGGCGACCTACGCATCCGGCCGAGGACGCGGGCCGGCGGAGCGCGGGTGCCGCCGCTGCCGCTGCCCGCGTCCAGCGGCCGCCCGGTCAGCCCTGGGTGGGGGGCCAGGTCGGTGTTCATGTCCTTCAACAGAAGGTTTCCTGCACCGAGCCGCTGACGGCGCCGACGCGTTGACCGTCGAAGTCCGGCAACGTGGTCTGCTTGCGGGTCTTGAGTGTCACGACGTCGGTGAAGCCCCAGTAGTACGGGGCGGGTCGTCCGGGAGACCCACGAGTCGGGCCAGGAGCAGTGCCACGTCGTCGCGTTCGGTACCGGGCTCGACGAGGCTGAGCACGCTGTCGCAGGCCGCCTCCAGCGAGGCGTGCGGCTGGGCCAGTTGTGAGCTGAGGCGCCGGAGTCCCTCGCCGATGTCCTCGCCTCGGGTCTCGATGAGACCGTCGGTGTAGAGAGCGAGCACCGAGTCGTCCGCCACGTCGAAGCCCACCTCCTCGAACGTCACACCGCCGACGCCGAGCGGGGCCCCGGCCGGCACGTCGAGGATCCGGACCCTGCGACCGCCCTCGGCGAGGGGTTCGGGATCGACGATCATCGGCGGTACATGTCCCGCTCGCGCGATGACACAGCGCCTGCGCGCGGGGTCGTACACGGCGTATATGCAGGTCGCCACGAGGGACTCGTCCGGACCGTGGGCCAGGTCGGCGGCGATGGCGTCGATGTGCTGCAGCAGCCCGGCCGGCGGGAGATCGAGGATGGAGAGGGTGCGTACGGCGGTACGCAGCAACCCCATCGTGGCGGCGGCGCGCAGCCCGTGACCTGTGACATCACCGATGACCAAAGCCACCTGCCCCCCGGCGAGCTGTGTGACGTCGAACCAGTCGCCGCCCGCCTCGTTGCGGGCGGTGCCCGGAACGTACCGGAACGCGATGCGCACCCCGGGCGGTTCGGGCACGTGCTGGGGCATGAGGGCACGCTGCAGCATGAGCGCGCCCTCACGCTCGCGTGCGTAGAGCCGGGCGTTGTCCAGTGAGGTACTGGCACGGCCGGCCAGCCGCATGGCGAAGGCCAGGTCGTCATGGTCGAACGGCGGGCTCTCGTCGGCGCGATAGACCACCAGCAGGCCGAGCACGATGCCCCCGACGCGCAGCGGCAGCATCATCATTGAGTGGACGCCCAGTTCCAGGGCGGCACGGGTCTTGGGATCGTCCGGGTAGGTGGCGGACCGCAACTGCTCGGGTGAGTCGATGAGTTGGGGGAGTCCGGTGCTGAGCGCCTCACTGACGGCCGAGTGCTCCGCGACGCCGACCGACTGGCCGAGCCGCAGCATCCGTTTCACCGGCGGCTTGTCCTGTCTCGCGGCGACGCCCAACTGGATCAGTGGGGTGCGGTGGGTGGGCGGATGCCGGGGGAGTTCACTTTCGGTGACCACGGATTCGAGGACGATGACTCCGGCGTAGTCGCTGAACCTGGGGACCAGGGTGGCGGCCAGCCGTTCGGCGATTCCGGGGATCTCGAGCAGGTCGGCGAGGCGTGAGCCGAGATCGTTGAGCAGGGAGAGCCGTTCGCGGGCGATCTCGTTCTGCCGGGCGATACGGCGTCGTTCCGTTATGTCCATGACCGTGCATCCGACGCCGATCACCCTGTGATCCGTGTCCTCCAGGCGGCTGCAGGACACGGAGCGGAACCCGTTCCCGTCCGGCCCCGGCAAGGTCATGTCCAGCACTGCTCTGCCGGTCCTGAGTACCTGCCGCTGCACCTCGGCGAGCCGGCGGCCGACCGGCTCGCCGATCAGCTCGTCCACGGTGCGGCCCAGGTGGTTCACCAGCGGACGACCGTCGAGCCGGGCCAGGGCCTCGTTGGCCCTGAGGCATCTCAGGTCGGTGTCGAAGATCGCGACACCCAGCGGGGACGAGTCGAAGTGCGATTCCAGGGCCGCCAGGCCGGCCGGCCCGGTGCTCGGCCCGCTCGTCTCGGTGAGCGCGGCGTGGACGAAACCCCTGCCGTCGCCGTCGACGAGGAGGGACGCCTGTACGTGGACGTGGACGCGGTGGCCGTCGCGGTGACGCAGGCACAGGGAGCCGCTCCAGCACTCGGAACTCAGCAACTCGGCGAGGATGTCAGCCGGCTTCTCCGGGGCTGTGCCGCCGGTGTCCATCAGGTGGTCGAAGCGGCGGCCCAGGACGTACTCGCCCGTCCAGCCCAGCATGTCCTCGACCGACCGGTTCCACAGTGTGATGTGGCCGGTGGCGTCCAGCACGATGACCACGCCACCCGGCCCGGGGACCGGAGGCTCCGGCACGCCGAGAGAGCGGCCCACGTCACGCGCTGGAACGCCGGAGGGAGAGGGTGGAAAGGTCACCCGTCACCTCCCTCCACGAGGATTCCCGGGCTCAAGTCTCGATTATCGACCCATATGCAGGGGAATGATAAAAATATTCGACTTGCGAACATTTATGGACGCCACCCGAAAGGGGAGTCCGTGGTGAAGCGTCCGCTCGGCGTCGAGATGGGCGTCGACGAGCTGAGGTGGGCGCTGATCGTCGAGGACTCGATCGAGACCAAGGGCAGCGCCAGGACTCCTCGCGCGGGGCTGTCGCACGCGATCGACGCGGTGGCCCGGACCACCCGGGAACACCTCAGGACGAACTGGCGTGCCGGGTCGGGTGCCCGACCTGGATTCTCAATGACGCCCGCGCGTTCGAGCACGGCGAGCTTGTGCTGGGCGCGGCAAGGGGCTGGACAACGTGTTCTTCATCAGATGCCCCGGCTGCCGCGGCCACCAGTGGTGCTTCCCACCCGAGCAATAGGCTGGAAGGTGTGGGGCTTCGGAGACGACCGGTTTCGTACGGGGAGCAGGGCCGTCGGCGCCCCGCGACGAGGTGAATGACGATGGATCCGTTCGATGAAACCCCTCGGGGCGGGGGCGAGGGTCTCGTCGAAACGACGGAGGCGGTGGCCGCGGTCGACGCACGTGGCCTGGTCGCTGCGTGGAGCCCGGGTGCCGGGAGGTTGCTCGGTTACGGACCCTCCGATGTGATCGGCCATCCCGCGTCCCTCCTGCTGGCGGACGATCCGCCCGCGGCCGACCTGCGGCACGCGGCCGCGGCGCAGAGCTGGAGCGGGAGGGTCGCGCTGCGGCACCAGGACGGCCGCCGCCTGGACGCGGACCTGCGGGCATGGTCGGCACTGGACGCCGACGGACAGCCCCAGTGGTTCCTGATGCACTCGCCGGACGAGGCCCAGCTGATGAAGTGGGCGTTCGAGCTGTCCCCGCTCACCCTCGCGATCTACGACGCCGACGGACGGACCGTGCGGATCAACGCCGCGACCCGCAGCCTGCTCGGCCTCGAAGCGGACGACCAGGCGCTCGGCCGGGTCGTGGAGGAGCTGTACGGGGACGCCCGGGAGCAGGGAGTACCGTCCGCCCCCGCGTTCTCCGAGCATGTGACCGAGACGATGCGCCGCGTGGCGGCGACCGGCCAGGGGGTCTGCTACGAGGTCTCCGCGCCGACGGCGCCCGGGGCCCGGGAGCTGACCTGGGCCGTCAACATGTCGCCCGTGGCGGATCCGTCGGGCAGGGTCCACGGAGTGTTCACCGCGGGATGTGACATCACCGAGCAGTTCGAAGCACGGCAGCGGCTGGCCTTGCTCAACGAGGCGGGCGCCCGGATCGGCACCACACTGGACGTAAGGCGTACAGCCGACGAGCTGGTGGGCATGGCTGTCCCGCGGTTCGCCGACTTCGTCAGCGTCGATCTGGTGGATTCCGTACTGCACGGCGGCGAACCGCTGCCGGGCCCGGTCGACGGCACCATCGCCCTGCGCCGTGTCGCGCATCAGTCCGTGATCGAGGGCGTCCCCGAGGCCGTGGTCGCGCTGGGCGCGGTGGACACCTACCCGGACTACTCACCGCCTGCCCGCGCCCTGGCCTCCGGCCGGCCCGTCGTGAGCTCGCTGGGAGACAGCGACTTCGACCGGTGGGCTCTGTCGGATCCCGCCCGGGCCGCCCGGGTGCGCGACTACGGCTTCCACTCGGTGATGTCGATACCGGTACGTGCCCGCGGCACCACACTCGGCGTGGCGGTCTTCGTTCGTCGGCGCCCGGCGCCCTTCGCGGCGGACGACCTGGCCCTGGCCGGCGAAATGGTGGCCAGGGCGGCGGTCTGCGTCGACAACGCCCGCCGCTACACCCGCGAGCGGCACGCCGTCCTGACCCTCCAGCGCAGCCTGCTGCCGAGGCAGCTGCCGCAGCAGGCTGCCGTGGAGGTCGCCACGCGTTATCTGCCGGGCAGCTCGCAGGTCGGCCTCGGCGGCGACTGGTTCGACGTGATCCCGCTGCCCGGCGCCCGGGTCGCCCTGGTCGTCGGCGATGTCGTCGGTCATGGGATCCACGCGTCGGCAGCCATGGGGCGGCTGCGCATCGCCGTACGGACCCTGGCCGACGTCGACCTGGCCCCCGACGAACTACTCACCCAGCTGGACGACCTGGTCATCCGACTGTCCGCGGACGGCAGCAGTGCCGACGGCAGCGGCAGCTACGAGGGCAGCACCGACGAGGGCGCCGAGCGCACCGAGACCGCCGACGACATGGGCGCCACCTGCCTGTACGCGGTGTACGACCCGATCTCCCGCCACTGCACCATCGCCCGTGCCGGTGGCCCGGAGCCCGCCCTGGTCAGGAGCGACGGCACGGTCGAGCTGCTCGCCCTCCCGGCCGGCCCCAGGCTCGGCGTGGGCGGCCTGCCCTTCGAGGCCACGGAGCTGGAGCTGCCCGAAGGCAGCCTGCTCGCCCTCTACACCGACGGCCTGATCGACGCCCGGCCCGGCAATCTCGACGAACTCTGCCGTGTGCTGGCACGCCATTCCGGCCACTCCTTGGACAGCACCTGCGGCACGGTTCTCGAGCGGCTGCTTCCCACGGTCCCCAACGATGACGTCGCCCTGCTCATCGCCCGGACCCGTTCCCTCGGCCCCGGTCAGGTCAGCAGCTGGGATCTGGCCGCGGATCCCTCCGTCGTCGCCGAAGCCCGAAAGGTGGCGTCCGACCAGCTGAGCCGCTGGGGCCTCGAAGACCTCACCTTCACCACGGAACTGGTGGTCAGTGAGCTGGTGACCAATGCCATCCGGCACGCCGAGGCCCCGATCCGGCTTCGGTTGATCCAGGACCAGTCCCTGATCTGCGAGGTTGCCGACGGCAGTAGCACCACACCGCACCTGCGCCGGGCCCGCGCGTTCGACGAGAGCGGCCGTGGTCTCCTGCTCGTCGCCCAGCTCACCGACCGCTGGGGCACTCGACAGACCCCCACGGGCAAGATCATCTGGGCTGAACAGTCGCTCCGCGAGACCTGATCGCCGCCGGGTGTCACTGGGTGCCCCGGGTTGCGGCGGCAGCCGACGAGGCATCCGGCCCTCGCCCTGCCCCAGCGGTCAACGGCGTTTCCCGCGGCCGCAGTCGACTGGTCACGGGAGCGCTCCCATGGCACCATGGCGCGGCTTCGTGAGGGAAGCGGAGCCGAGTCGATTCGTCGAACAGAGGGCCTCCACGTGACGATCACTGTGCGAGGCTTATTGACATGTACGCGACGCTCGGGCGTCGTGCTGGCGGTATGGGCGCTGGGCGCGGCCCTGGCGATCACACCCGTATCGGCCCACCCGGACGCCGCGCCGCCCGCGGAGGCGCGGACCGCGGCGGCGGCGAAGAGCGTCTACGTCCCGCCCAGTTGGGCCGCGACGGGTGAGGTTCCGTGGAAGCCGGAGCGCACCAAGGAATCGGCGAACTTCATCCTGCTGTGGGGCGAGAAGTCGGGTACCAACCCGAAGAACGCCCCCTCGGACTACCGGTTCGACCCGGACAGCATCCTGAGTCAGCTGGAAAACCTGTACTCCTTCTACGTGAACACCATGAAGTTCACGCCGGAGACAGGCCTGTTGGCCCAGCACAAGATCAACGTGATCGTCACGCGAACCTGGAACCGCGCTGAACTCGACGCCTGGGCCACCGGCGGCTCGGCCGACGGCAGGGTCGGCGTCATCAACATCGCGCCCGCCGCGGCCGCGCCCGGTTCCTGGGGACTGGCCCATGAACTGGCCCACGTCTTCCAGAACTACACGTTCCTCGGCAAGGGCGGCGGCGTGGGTCTCACCGACCCGTCGGCCGGCACGTTCTGGGAGAGCAGCGCCGAGTTCATGGCGATGCAGGTGTACCCGGACGGCGGCGCGGGCGACCTGACCCGGTTCCTGCGCACCGAGAGCCTGGCCTACTCCTCCAGTCGCCACCACTACGGCAACTGGATGCTGATTCAGTACCTCGTCGACAAGTACGGCGGCATCAAGACCTTCAACGACACCTGGAACCAGGCGAGAAGCACCGAGCACCCGTTGGAGACGTACCGCCGCATCAACAACCTGACACAGGCTCAGCTCAACACGAGAGTCGCCGAGTACGCCCAACGCCAGGTCACCTACGACTACTCCAACCGCACCCACATCATGCCGTTCATCAACAACGTGTACGGCGCGGGCTTCATCAACGCCTACAACGGCGTCCCCGTGAACGCGGTGAACCAGTCGGCAGGCCACTACGCGATCCCGGACGCCCTCGCGCCCTCCGACTACGGCTACAACAAGATCAAGCTGGTGCCCGCCAGTGACGGAGCCCTGATCAAGCTGCACCTCAAGGGGCACGTCAACGCGGCCGCGGGCTCCGGCTGGTCGTACGGTTTCGTGGCCGTCAGGAACGGCACCCCGCGCTACGGGACCGTCTCCAGCAGCTCCGACGGCCAGATCAGCTTCCAGACCCAACCAGGGGAGAAGGAGGTCTACCTGGTCGTCACCGGCACCCCGAACACCGTGCACCACTACGGCTTCCTCGACGGCTACCCCAAGAACCACCGCTATCCGTACGAGTTCCGTATCAGCGGCGCCACCCCCTCCGGCCACGAACCCGGCCACCAGAAACCGGCCGCGACGGGCGGCGGCCACTGGCACTCCAACGGCGGCGGCTGGGTCGACAACCGGGCCAGTGTCGCCTCCACCGTGTACGTCGGCCCACGCGCCGCGGTCTTCGGCAGCTCGACCGTGACCGGCAACGCCCGTGTCGAAGGCTTGGCCTGGGTCAACTCCGGCGCCCGGATCAGCGGCAACGTGGTCGTCAAGGACAACGCCATCGTTCAGGGAGGCGCCAACCTCTCGGGCAGCACCGTGCTCGGCGGAGACGCCGAGATGTGGATCACCTGCTCGTCCGGCACGTACCTGATGTTCAACCCCGACCGCGGTTGCGACGGCAGGGGCGGCGAGAGCGACGTCAACCCACCGCATCGCACGTTCACGGACGAGGAACTCGCGATCACCATCCAGTAGGTGCGTCGATCCACCCACCGCCGCACGTCAGTTGGGGGCAGCGCCCTGCATCGCGAGGGCAGGGCGCTCGCCCGAGCCTCGGACGATCAGCCTGGTGGGGACGGTGATCGTGCGGGACCGGGTGCCGGAGCGGTCGCCGTCCAGCCGTGCCAGGGCGGTGGCCGCGGCTGTCCTGCCGATTTCCTCGGGGTCCTGCGCGACGACGGTCAGGGCCGGTTCGAGTGCCTCGGCGAGCGGCAGGTCGTCGAAGGCGACGACGGCGATGTCCTTCCGCTTGCTACGGGAGAGTTCGGCGACGATTCCCAGCGCGACCATGTTGTTTCCGGCGAACAGGGCTGTCGGGGGATCCGCCAGGGCCAGCAGCCGGGAGGTCGCGTTGGCCGCCGCATGCTGGTCGTGGGCACTGGTGATCAGGGAACGGTCATGGGGGAGACCGGCTTCCCGCAGCGCCGAGCGGTATCCGCTCAGACGTTCGCGGCGGGTGTAGAGCTTGGTGGGAAGATCGCCGACGAAACCGATACGCCGGTGACCGTGGGCGATCAGGTGGGCGACACCGTCGTGGGCGCCCGCACGGTTGGAGCTGACAACGCTGTCCGCGGACAGGCCGACCGCCGGCCGGTCGATGAAGACCACGGGCAGGCCCGTGGAGCGATGGGTCCTGAGGTGGGAGTGGTCGGCGCCGACGGACGGCACGACCATCAGGATGCTGACACGGCGGGCCAGGAACTTCTCCGTCAGGTCACGTTCACGGTCGGGATCCTCGGCGGAGGAGCCCATGAGCAGGGTCAGGCCACGGTCGCGGACGGTGTCCTCGATACCGCCGGCCACGGCTCCGAAGAAGGGGTTGCCGAGGTCGGGGACGACCAGTCCTATCGTGGTGTCGGGTCCGCCGACGCGGATGTTGCGTGCCATGAGGTTCGGCTGGAAGCCGAGTTCGGCCACGGCCGCGAGAACCTGTTCCCTGGTCCGGGGTGAAACGGGTCCGTCCCCGTTGAGGACACGGGAGACCGTCTTGGCGCTGACGCCTACTTCTCGGGCGACGTCGGCCAGGGTGGGGCGGCGGTTCGCTGCCATGTAGAGCCGTTTCCTGTGTGCTCATCGGTTCCGGCCGCTGCGCCGGCCGGAACCGATAAGTGCTGAGTGGTGGTCAGTTGGCCTGGACTCCCGCGGCCTTCGCGGCATCGGAGTCCGCGACGACAGTACCTCCGGCGTCGTCGACCGTGAGCGCGCCGGTCATGATGGCGACGACCTCCGCCATGGAGTAGTCGGAGGGCTTGATCACGGCGGCGCGCCGGCCCAGCCGGTGGACGTGGATCCGGTCGGCGATCTCGAAGACATGAGGCATGTTGTGGCTGATCAGGACGACCGGCATGCCCTTGTCGCGGACGCGGCGGATGAGGTCCAGAACCTGGCCGGACTCCTTGACGCCGAGGGCGGCGGTGGGCTCGTCCATGACGACGACGCTGCGCGCCCACGCCACGGCGCGGGCGACCGCGACGGCCTGGCGCTGGCCGCCGGAGAGCGTCTCGACCGCCTGGGTGAGCGAGCGCAGGCCGATCTTCAGGTCGGCCATGTGCTCGGCTGCCTCTTGACGCATGCGCTTCTTGTCGAGCATGCGGAAGGCGTTGCCGAGGAGGCCGGGGCGGCGCAGTTCGCGGCCGAGGAACATGTTGGAGGCGATGTCCATGGAGGCGGCCACCGCGAGGTCCTGGTAGACCGTTTCGATGCCGTGGCTGCGAGCACTCTGCGGCCCGGAGAACTGGATGGGTTCGCCGTTGAGTCGTATCTCGCCCGCGTCGGGGACCAGAGCGCCGGTGAGGGCCTTGATGAGGCTGGTCTTGCCGGCTCCGTTGTCGCCGATGACGGCGAGGACCTCGCCGGGCAGCAGGTCGAAGTCGGCGCCGTCGATGGCGGTGACGTGGCCGTAGCGCTTGACCAGACCGCGGGCCTGCAGAACGGGGGAGGGAGCGGTGGCGGTCATCGGGCCTTCTTCCGGGAGATCTGGTCGACGGTCACCGCCAGGATCACCAGCACTCCGGTGATCAGGGTCTGGTAGATGGAGGCGACGCCCATCAGCTGCAGGCCGTTACGGAAGACGCCCACGATGAGCACGCCGATGAAGGTGCCCAGGACCGATCCGCGTCCGCCGAAGAGGCTGGTGCCGCCGAGGACCACGGCGGTGATGCTGTCGAGGTTGTCGGTCTGGCCTGCCTGGGGGTCGCCGACTCCGGTGCGGGAGATGAGCAGCAGCGCGGCGATTCCGTACAGGACGCCGGCCGTGGTGTAGATGCCGATGGTCAGCGGGGAGGTGCGCAGGCCGTTCAGCCGCGCGGCTTCCTTGTTGTTGCCCAGGGCGTAGACGTGCCGGCCCCAGGAGGTGTTGCTCAGCGCGTACGCGAAGAGGAGGAACAGGGCGATGGTGAACAGGGACCCGTAGGTGATGTCCGTGTAGCCGAGCGGGAAGGTCTCCCCCAGTGCGGTCACCGGCCCGGGTAGGTTGCTGATGGTCTGCTCTTCGGAATAGATGTGCGTCAGCGCGAACGCCACGTTGAGCATGCCGAGGGTGACGATGAACGGGGGCAGCGGGATCTTCTGCACCAGCAGTCCGTTGGCCAGGCCGAAGCCCCCGCAGACGGCCAGACCCAGAGCGATGGCGACGAGGGGCGGCACGGAGCCCTCGGCCGCCATCTTGGCGATCACGATGCTGCCGAACGCCATCACGGTCCCGCAGGACAGGTCGATGCCCGCGGTGAGGATGATCAGGGTCTGTCCGATGGCGAGGGTGCCGACGACCATGACCTGCTGCACGATCAGGGAGAAGTTCCCGCCGGTGAGGAACTGGTCGGTCGTCAGGGAGAAGAACAGACAGGCAATCAGGAGGGCGGCCAGCGGGCCGGCGGTCGGCGCCGTGAGCAGCCTGCGGGCCGTGGTCGGCGCCTTGATGTCGGCGTACGGCGTGGACGTGGCAGTCATGCGAAGTCCTTGTCGGAAGACAGAAGCCCTTGTCACTCCTTGCCGGAGGACAAGCAGACGAGGGGGCGGCCGTCCCAGGTCGGGGGAGGGGTTGGGGCCGGCCGCCCCGCTTAAGGGGAGAGGCGGTGTCGAACGGGCCTCGGAAACGCGGTTCAGCCCCAGCAGTTGTCCAGGCCGTAGGCGGTGTCCTTGGACGTGACCCCGTCCTGCGGCTTGTCGCTGATCAGGGTGACGCCGGTGTCGGTGTAACCGGACGCCTTCTTGCCGTCCTTGGCGAACGTCGCGACGGCCTTGACGCCCTCGGCGGCCATCTTCAGCGGGTACTGCTGCGACGTCGCGGCGATCTTGCCGTCCTTGACGGCCTGGGTGCCGGTGCAGCCGCCGTCGACGGAGACGATCAGAACGTCCTTCTCCCGGCCCTTGGCCTTCAGCGCGGTGTACGCACCCAGCGCGGCAGGCTCGTTGATGGTGTAGACGACGTTGATGCCGGGCGACTTCTGCAGGCAGTTCTCCATGGCGGTCTGCCCCTTGGACTGGTCGCCCGCGGTGTCCTGGGAGCAGACGACCGCCGGGTCCTTCTCGTCGATGCCGAACCCCTTCAAGAAGCCGTCGTGCCGCTGGACCCCGACGGCGACACCCGGCGCCAGGTCGAGCGTGGCTATCGTGGCCTTCTTGCCCTTCATGGCCGCCTTGGCGTACTCGCCGATCAGCTCGCCGGCCTTGAAGTTGTTGGTGGCGAAGAGGGCGTCGACCGCCTCCTCCGGCTCGGTCGGGCTGTCCAGGGCGATGACCAGGATTCCCTTGGCCCGGGCCTTCTCGATCGCGGGCAGGATCGCCTTGGAGTCGCTCGGGGTGATCAGGATGCCCTTCACCCCGGAGGCGACCATGTTCTCGATGGCGGTGACCTGCCCGGCGTTGTCCCCGTCGAACTTGCCCGCCGCGCTGACCAGCTTGACGCCGTTTTCCTTGGCGGACTTCTCCGCGCCTTCCTTCATCTTCACGAAGAACGGGTTGGTGTCGGTCTTGGTGATCAGACCGACCTTGACGTCCTTCCCCGAGCCGGAGCCGGTGGAATCCGACCCTGAGCCGGGCCCACAAGCCGTCAGGGAGAGGGCCGCGATGCCCAGGCATGCGGCGGATCTGAGGAGGAAGGCGGTCGAACGAGTGGTGCGCAACATGGAGGGGCTCCTGCTGGGTTGCGGATGAGGCGGCCGGCATCGAAGCATGCCGTCCCCTGGTGTCATCGTTGACTTATGTCATCGTTGACACTTGCCGAGGATGATGGACCCGGCTCCCGGGAACGTCAATGCCTTGTGCCCGTCACAATTCGGCAACGTACCGGCGTCGCGGGACGGCCCGACGCACGCAGGTCGTCGCAGCTGCCGACGGCCGCATCGCAGGCGCGGACGCGGCGGCCGGGGACCCGCGGGGGCTTGCCGTGCGGCCGCCTCAGGAGCAATCACGTTCGCACGGTTGACGCATCGACGAGCTTCCGCTCATCATCGGTTCCCGTCGATGTCATCGCTGACATAAGTCAACGATGACATCGCTTGGTCGAGCGCCGTGGACAATCGTCCGCACCCCACAACGCGAGGACGCGACACCGTGACGAAGACCCTGTTCGCCGAATTCACCGCCCGCAAGGGGGAGGAGGACGATGTCGCCCGCCTGATGCGGGACTACGCCCGCAAGGTGCGCGAGGAGGACGGCAACCTCGCCTTCGACGTCTACACCAAGGCGTCCAACCCACGCGCCTACTGGATCTTCGAGGCGTACCGGGACGAAGACGCCTTCCAGGCGCACCTGAACGCCCCGTACGGCGTGCCGTTCAACACCGCGCTCGCCCCGCTGATCGAAGAGGACGCCTCGGTACTGACCTTCGTCGACCCGCTGCCCTGATCCGGGCGGATTGTCCCCTCTCTGGTGGCCCTGGTGGCCCTGGTGACCCTGGTGAACTTCGGGCGCCGTAGAGCGTTTCTCCCCCTGGAACAGGGGGAGTTGGGGCGGGACGACTACATGTCGCCGGACAGGCGCTTCAGGCGGGCTGCTGCGGCGTCGGCTCGGCGCTGGGCCTGGCGCGCCGCGCGGTCGCTGTCGCGCTGCCGGTCGCGGACCCGGCGCTCCTCGGCCTCCGCCTCGCGGGCCTGTGCCGCCAAACCCTTGCGCTGCTCGGTGAGTTCGCTGATGCGCTGGTGCAGGTCGGCCACCCGTTCCTTGGCGTCCTGGGCGGCGCCGTGGTCCCGCGCCGCACGCTCCTGGCTCTCGCGCAGTTCCTGTTCGGCCGCCTCGGCCTCCTGGCGGACTTCCTCGACCTGCCTGCGCCGCCGTTGCTCCGCCTCGGCCCGGCCGGTCTTCTTGTCCTGGTCCCGGCGTTCGGGCTGTGGGGCGGGGGGAGTCACCAGGCGCAGCCGGCGGCCGCCGGCCGCCGCGAAGCCGGTGGTGGGGTCGAGCGGCTTGGTCAGCCGGCCCTTGGCCCACTGCTGGGCCGCGTCAGGATCGGCGAGGACCGCACGCAGGGTCTGCTCGACCTCCTGCCGCACGTCCTCACTGACGTGCTGTCCGGCCTCGGCGGCCAACTGCCGCGCCTGTCGCGACATGGCGGCGATCAGGGCGTGCTGCTGGCGGGACAGCGCCCGCAGCTGCTCACCGTCCAAGTCCCGGTGGGCCTGACGCAGGCCCTCGCCGAGGCGGATCAGCGGTTCGACCACTTCGGGCTGCTCGCGCACCAGCAGGTTGCTGGCCCAGGCCGAGAGGGTCGGCCGACGCAGGGCCTTGATCTGGTCGGCCAGCTGGCGGTCCCCGTCCTTACGCGCTGCTGCCGCGCGCTGGTTGCGGGCGGCGGTGAACTCATCCGGCCGCACCCCGTACAGCTCCTCGGCGACAGCATCGAGTTCCACAGGCGCCCTTCCGCTGTCTCGCATGTCTTACATGCCGACCTTCTCGCTCTTTAGTCGAGTATGCGCATCGATCCGGGCCTCGCATCTTCGGTGGAGCTTCAGCCGGCGGTGTCGGCGAGTTGGTTCGTGTCGAAGAGCCTGTTGATGTGTCCGCCGAGCTCCGACCAGTGCTGGCCCGACAGGTCGGCGGCGGCCCGGCTGTCACCGGTCGCACAGACGGTGATGAGCTGCTCGTGGTGTTCGATGGTGTTGCGGCCGCCGAGCAGGGTGGAGAACTTCCGGTAGAGGATGCGGTGGATCTGGGGGTGCAACTGCTCGATGATCCGGCTCAGTACGGGATTGTCGGCGACGGTGATGGGTACCGCGTGGAAGCGGTCGTCGGCCTCCAGGGCGGCGGAGGTGTCGTTCGCGGCGACGGCCCTCTCGAAATCCCGGTTCGCCGCCCGCATCTGCCCGAGGTTCTGTTCGGTCATGAGGGGCACGGCGGTTTCGACGGCGAGTTGGTCGAGGGAGCGCAGGACGGCGAGGGTTTTCTCGACGTCACGCCGGTTGAGGGTGGTGATGCGGGTGTATACGCCGGGTTTGGCTTCGACCAGTCCGATGTCGGCGAGCCGGGCGAGCGCTTCGCGCACCGGGGTGCGGCTGAGCCCGAGGCGCTCGGCCAGTTCGCCGTCCTTGACCTTTTCTCCCGGGTCCAGTTCGCCGCGCACGATGGAGTCGCGCAGACGCTGGAAGACCTCATCGCTCAGGAGGCGCCGGGAGACTGGGCTGTCGAGTGACATATTGCATACGATACATCGCTGTTGCGTGAAGCCGGCAGGCCTGGCGCTTCACGGGTACGGGAGCGATGCACCAGGGCGCCGGCCAGTACGGCGGCCGGGTCGACGAGCGGGACGGGGACGAGCCGGGGAGTGAGTCCGAGAGGGATCTCGGTGCACCCCGCGATGATGGCCTGAGCCCCGTTGCCGACCAGTTGTCGTGCGGCCCGGGCGAGCGGTCCGGACACGGCGGTACCCCGCTGACCGGCCTTCACCGCCCGGATCGCGGGCATCACCTGGTCGTCCTGGCCGGCTTGGTCGGGCAGGACGAGGTCGATGCCGGCGCGGGCGAGCCAGTCCTGATACAGGCCCGCCCGGATGGTGCCGGTGGTGGCGAGCAGTCCGGCGACACGCACCTGCGGGCGCAGCCGAGTCAGGTGCCGGGCCACCTCGCCGATCATGTGAACGATGGGCAGGCCCACACGATCGGCGATCTCCGGGATGAACGCGTGGGCCGTATTGCACGGGATCGCGATCACAGTGGCCCCCGCCTCCCGCAGCACCCGGCTTCCGTTCAACAGCCACGGGGTGGGGTCGGGGCCGCGGCCCATGAGTGCCTCGGTTCGGTCGGGCACCGTCGGATCGGACCAGATCACCGTCTTGAGGTGGTCCTGGTCGCTGCGGACCGGAGTCAGCGACACCAGCTTGGTGTAGAAGTCCGCAGTCGCGGCCGGGCCCATGCCGCCCAGGATGCCGATGATCTCCGAAGCCCCGGTGGAGCCGTTCACCGTGCGGTCTCCTCCTGCAGGGCCCGCGCACTCGGGTGGTCTTCGTGCCCGGCGGCGTCCGGTGCTTCGTGCCCGACGGGGTCCGGTGAGCCGTGCCCGGCCCTTCGTTTGGCCTCACCGCGGGCTTCGGAGCGGTCCACCACGGCGGCCGCGAGCGAATTGCCGATGACGTTCACACCCGTACGTGCCATGTCGACGATGAAGTCGACACCGAGCAGCAGCGCGATGCCCTCCGCGGGGAGGCCGACGGTGTTGCCGGCCGCGATGAGGACCACGATCGAGGCCGAGGCCACCCCTGCCATGCCCTTGGAAAGGATCACCAGCACGCCGACCATGACCAGCAGAGCCGGGATGGAGGTGTCCGCGCCGTAGGCGTTGGCGAGAAAAACCAGGGCGGCTGCCTGGTAGAGGACGGAGCCGTCGCTGTTGAAGGAGTAGCCGAGGGGGACGACGAACGACGACGTCGAGCGGCTGATCCCGAATGCCTCCAGCTTGCCCATGAGCGGAGCCAGTACGGCCTCGGAACTGCGGGTCACGAACGCGATGCCTGCCAGCCCGCCGACGGCCTTGAGCAGGGCCACGTAGCGGACGCGGTAGATCGCGGCGATGAGCGGGAAGATCACACCCAGGACGATGGCCAGGCCCGCGTAGACCACCGTGATGAAGCCGAGCAGGCTCTTGAGGTTCGCGAAGCCGTAGTGCGCCACGTCATAGCTGATGAAGCCGAGCACGCCCAGGGGCGCGACGCGGATGACGTAGCCGACGACTTTGAACATGACGGATGCGACGGAGTCCAGCAGGGTGGCGAACGGGGCCGACTTCTCGCCGATGGCGGCCATGGCCACGCCGAGCAGCAACGCGAAGACGATCGCGCCGAGCAGGTTGCCCTCGGTGAACGCGGCGAAGATGTTCTTCGGAACCGCGTGCAGGATCAACTCGTGGAAGTCGATGCCCTGCTCCAGGCTCTGAAGGCTCTTGGGGTCGGCATCGGCGACGGGGGCGCCCTTGCCGATGCCGGTCACTTTCGCCAGTCCCACGGCGATGAGAAGGATCACCGTGGTGACGATCTCGAAGTAGAGGATGGCCTTTCCGGCGATCCGGCCCACCTTCCTGACCGATTCCATGCGGGCGATACCCAGCACGATCAGGGGGAACACCAGCGGCAGGACGACCACCTGCACCAGATTCAGGAACAGGTCGCCGAAGATCTTCATCTGCTCGCCGGCGGAGGGGGCGAGCGAGCCGATCAGCGCGCCGAGGCCGACAGCGATGATCGACTGCACGCCGATCGCCAGTCGCCACCAGCGTCTTGACCGCTCGGCGGATGCCGATCCGGCAGGGTTGCCGTCGTGCCCGTCCGCGGTGGCGGCGCGGGCGTGGGGTGTCTCCATGCGAGCTCCAATATATTGCGTTCTGCGTATTGGAGCGTAAGGTTGGACCCCGTCACGGAGACCTGTCAAGGGGATCCACCGGAAGAGGGCGCACCTGTGGGTGGACGGAGGACGGACGAATGCGGAGCTTGCTCAGCGGTCCCGAAGGGCCCGCGCCGCGGCTCGGTCCTTCTGAGGTTCTGCCTCGGCCGACTTCGGTCCGCTTCGGCTGGACGGCTCATCAACGCCGCCGGGTGGTGTCGGTGGGACCTCGGGAGGGCGGAAGAGGAAGTCCTCGAACGCCTCCATTGCGAGCATCAAAAGCATCATGAGTACCGGTACGAGCAGGGCTATCAAGATCACGGAACCTCCCGAAGGAAGGAGTGATCGGGCTCCCGGTCTGGATGGATCCCGCTGGATGCGCTGGAGAACGTCTGTCTCACCAGCCGCGCATCTGCCGGTCGCCCCGCAGGGACTGCCTGTGCGGCAACCGACCTCCCTCAGTCTGGGCCCGAACGGAGTAACCCGCATGCCGAGGGGCCGCGCCACAGCGGCGCACCCGGACAGCACGACGTGCGCCGCGCCCGATGATGCGCTGCCCTTGCAACAGGGAATTACCGCCACTTCGTCCGGAGTTGAGACTATTGCGACTCAAGTGCAGAAACTGCGCCTCTGTGGCGTAATGGGTCGTGGAGTGTGTGAGGTGTTCGCGATGGCCTGGTTGTCTGAGGTTCTTTCCATAGCCGGCCAAGGCGGGGACCGTGCCCTGCGGGTCGCGGTCGGCCTACGTGGTCTCCTGCTGGGTGCCCTCTGGCTGCGGCGGGAGCCCGCGGCAGGGCCCGACGGTGAGCGGGGACAGGTCGTCGTCCCGCCTCGAGCGGCTTGGTTCGTCCAGGGCCAGGCGGCGGATCTGAGTCCGGTGACCGTGGCGTACGAGCGGCAGGGTTCCGGCGATCCGGTGGTGCTGCTGCACGGGCTGGGATGCCACCGGCAGGCCTGGGATCCGGTCGTGCCACTCCTGACAGGACAGCGAGAGGTCATCGCGATGGACCTGCCGGGCTTCGGACAGTCCCCCGACCTGGACCCCGGTGTGCCCCGTGACCTGCAGACGGCCGTTGCGTGGCTGGGCTCCGTGTTCGCGGCGCTGGGCGTGGAGCGGCCGCACGTGGTGGGCCACTCACTGGGCGGGCTGATCACGCTGCGCCTGGGGCAGGCGGGGCTGGCGCGCAGTGTGACGGCGCTGGCCCCCGCCGGCTTCTGGACCAGCGCCGAGCGGCGCTACGCCTACGCGGTGCTGACCGGAGCCCGACAGGGTGTGCGGCTGCTGCCCGAGGCGGCCCTGGCCCGGCTGGTGGGCACTGCCCCCGCCCGCGCCGTGCTGACCGGCACCTTGTACGGGCGGTCGGACCTGTGCCCACCGGAGAGGGTGGTCGCGGCCTTGCGGCCGCTGCGGGACTCGGCGGCATTCCAGGCCACCCTGCGGGCCGGGCGCGCCCCGGACCTGTTCGCGGGCGACATCCCCGATGTCCCGGTCACCATCGCCTGGGGCACCCGCGACCGCCTGCTGCCGCCGAGACAGGCCGTCAGGGCCCGCGCCATGATCCCGAACGCCCGCCTGGTGGCGCTGACCGACTGTGGCCACGTACCCATGCTCGATGCGCCCGAACTGGTCGCCCGCACCATCCTGCACGCCACGGAACCCGGGCGGCAGGAATGGGAGGGGCAGGCGGGGATCGTGCCCACCGACGAACTCTGAGCATGGTGCGTCGGCCGCGGTCGGTTGCACTGTCCGGGTGGCGGCGAGACGGCCGTGGCGGCGCGCACGAGGAACACAAGGGCCGGTGTCGTTAGCGTGGCGAGGGCAGTTCCGCGTGGTGTGTCAGCGACCGGCCACAGGGTCGAACAGGCCCCCTACTGAGGGAAGTGGAAGCCCGTGTTGGGAGGTTCAGTTCGCCGGGTCGATCCGCCTCGTCCCGATGACCCGAGGACGGTGCCTGTGCCGCGGTACCCCGAGGCCGCGGAGGAGGAGAGCGCAACGGGCTCCCTCGGCGACGCGACCGCCTGGGAGCTGTTCCGCGTGATCTTCACGTCCGTAGGGCTCGCGGGGACGGGGGCTCGCACGCTCCTCGACAAGACGGACGGCGGTCACTCGTGACCTGCCCGCCCCGGAGAGCAAGGGGCGGGCAGGGGAACCGGGCAGGGAACAGGGGGCAGGGAACAGGGGACGGCGGAACTACGCGGGAACGCGTGCTTCGGCGGCGGAGATGATCGTCTGCCGCCGGCGGTGGCGCCGCTCGTGCTCCAGCACCTGGCGGGCCACGCTGAGCGGTTCGTTCTGCAACCGGTCCATGATCCGGCTGGGTTCCATGGCGTCGTAGCCGGGCCAGGGCTCGCCGCCGCGCAGGTGCTCGATGGCGTCCAGGACACCGGGCCGGTTGGCATGGCTGCGCTCGTAGCCCTCGATCACCGTCAGCTCCGACTGGGACAGCGAGCGGAGCCGCCGCTGGATCTCATCGGCGCTGAGCTGGCTGAAGCGGGCGATGGGCAGATCTTCTTCCCGGGTCACCGCGCCTTGGACCTGCTCGGCCACGCGGGTCGCCTCGGGCATCTCCCGCATCGCCCCCTCAGCGGCACCTCGGGTTCGCCGTCCCCCGGTCCGGGCCGCGTCCCGCAGCCGGTCCGCGGCGGTCAGCACCGTGCGGGTGGCCGCCTCGACCAGGCCGCGATACCCGCTCTGCTCCGGGCGGAATCCGTTGCCGTTGCCCGCGGCGGCCACGGACCGGGCCTGCGCGGCGACGCTGTCCTCCAGCGTGGCCAGCAGCTCCTGGTTCTGGCGGCGGAGCGTGGTGAGCAGATCGATGGTGGCCTGGTCCTGGACCTGCTCGGCGAGGACCTCGCCGGCTCGGGAGACGGCCAGCGCCCGGGCCGCCGTCGCGTACTCGTCCTCGGTGTTCCTCAGCAGCCGCCGCTCATCGGCCGGGCCCTGGCCCTGCAGCACCCCCGTGACGAACCGCTGCCCGATCGTCACCGGCAGCATGGCCGCCCGGACGGTGGTACGGGCGGCGAGCCTCGCCACGTCGGTCGTGCCGCCGAGCAGCCCGCGGGGCCGCAGCTCGCGCACATGGTGCTCGATGCGCTGGACACTGTCCTGCACGTCGTCGGCCTGGCGCTCCAGCATCTGCCGGTACGGGCCGGGCGGCGTGACGGCCGCATCTGCCCGCAACCGGTCGAGCACGGCCGCATGGGCCTGGCGGGCGTCCTCCAGCGCCGGTACCAACGTCTCCGTCATTACTGCCATTTCTTGCTCCTGAGTGGGGGATCGGGCGGCAGTTCGCCGCAGGAGAAACAGCTGCCCCGCCCTGCTGTCCCTGCGGTTGGGCAACCGGCACCATCCTGCGCGACCCGCATCAAGATCACCCGCTGAGCGGGGCCCGGGCAGGACCGGCCGTGAGCCCGGGCGCAGCAGGAGCAGGCCCTTCTACATGGGGCGGCGGCGCGGGCGTTCCGCCATCCGGGTGAACCCCGTCCGAGAGACCCTGGCGGCGCGTTCGAGCGACAGACCAGGGTCCGTGTGTCAGGGGCGGGGAGGCAGTGTCCTGCCGCCGGAGGGCGGCTTACCGCTGATGTTGGTGATGAGTTCGGTGCACAGGTCGCGGAGTTTGATGTTGCGGTGCTGGGAGGCACGGCGCAGGGTCGTGAACGCTTCCTCGGCGGTGCAGCGCTGCCGGCCCATGATGATGCCGATCGCCTGGTCGATGATGCTGCGCGACCGCAGCGCCCTCAGCAGATCCGCGACGTATTCGTCGGTGTCGGCCATGCGCTGGGCCAGGGCGATGGCGCCGGTGGCCTGGGAGGCGAGCGCGCGCAGACCGGTGAGGTCGGCGTCGTCCAGGCCGGCGGGCTTGGGCGCGTACAGGTTGAGGGCGCCTACGGTGCGGGTGCGAGCCGCGATCGGCAGGGAGATCGAGGAGCGCGTACCACGGGACACGGCGTACGCCGGGTAGGGGCCCCAGCGTTCCTCGCTCAGCATGTCCTCCACCATGACTTCCTCGCCCGTTCGCAGCGCTTCGAGGCAGGGACCGTCGTCCTGCCCGTACTGCGCCTCGTCGAGTTCGGGGGCGCTGATGCCGGCACTGACCACGGTCAGCGGACGGTTGGGCCGCTCCAGGGTGACGCCGCATCCGTCCGCGGCCGGATACAGCGCCAGCGCGCTGTCGGCCAGGGCACGGAGGAAGTCCTCGACCGTATGGGTGCTCAGCAGCAGGGAGGTCGCATCCGGTGATGCGGACGCCTGGTGGGCCATGATCCCCATTCCTTCCGGGCTCGCGCCCGTCCTCTCTCCACTATGCGCCGAACCGCGTACTCCTCGCCCCGCGAGGAGTACGCGGTTCGTGACGCCGGCCGGTCCTCAGGTCAGGGAGCAGGTGGAGCCGTTGAGGGTGAAGGCGGTGGGGCTGGGGTTCGCGGTCGACCGGTTGGCCGTGAAGCCGAGGGTGACGGAGCCCCCCGCGGGGATCGCCGCGGTGTACGAGGCGGAGCTGACGTTCACCTCGGCGCCGGTCTGGGTCGCGGTGCCGCCCCACAGGTTGGTGATGCGCTGGCTGTCGGGGAAGGTCCAGCGCAGACTCCAGCCATTGATCGCGGAACTGCCGGTGTTGCGGATGACGATCTCGCCCTGGAACCCGCCCGTCCACTGGTTCGTCACCCGGTAGCCGATGCCGCAGGCCGCCTGCGATCCGCCGGAGGACGTGGTGACCGCCACTGTCCCGGAGCGCCCGGATCGGTTGCCGGCGGCGTCGCGGGCGTAGACGGCGAAGGTGTACGAGGTGGACGGGCCGAGGCCGGTGAGGTTGGCGGAGGTGCGGGCGGTCGTGGTGACCACGGTTTCGTCTCCGCCGCTGACGCGGACGACGTCATAGCCCGTGACGCCGGTCGCGTCGGTGGCCGCGGTCCAGTTCAGGGTGACGGACGAGGAGGTCACCGCCGAGGCGGCCGGTGTCCCGGGGGTGGTCGGGGGAGTGGTGTCCTGGCCGCCGGAGGAGTAGATGTCAGCCTCTTCGGAGGTGGCGGCGATGCCGTTCGCGCCGTTGAAGAGCCGCTGACCCCAGGTGGTGAGCTGGTTCGGGTCGAAGTTCGTGACCATGTCCAGGTATTCGACCCCGCCGCCGTTGCCGCTCCAGGACCAGCCGAGGTAGCCGAGGCCGAGCTGCTGGGCGGCGGCCAGGATGGCGTCCTCGTCGGGATTGCCGTCGGAGTGGTCGTGTCCGAACTCGCCTATGACGAGGGGGAGTTTGGCGGCGACAAAGCGGTTCAGGTAGTCGCTGATCTCCGCGGCCGTGTCGAAGACGCCGTACATGTGGATGGAGAAGACGGTGTTGGCGTCCGGGTCGGCGGCGAAGACCGAGGCCGCGTTGTCGCGCATGGTGAACGCCCAGTCCTGGCCCCAGTTGGGTGCGTCCACCATGAGGGTGTGGTCGAATCCGGCGTTACGGAGCTTCTGGATGGCGGCCTTGGTGTCAGCCGTCCAGCTTGCGTAGTTGTTGTTGCCGTAGGGCTCGTTGCCGAGGTTGACGATGACGTAGTTCTCCTGGCCGGTCAGCGCGCTCTGCACGCTGATCCAGTAGTCGGCGGCGCGGGAGAGGGTGACGGCGCCGCTCTGTTCGCCGTAGCCCGTGGTGTCGTGGACTTCCAGGACGCAGATGAGCCGGTTCTGCTTGCACTGGGCGACGACGTTCGCCACATCGGCGGTGTCATTGCGGGTCCAGCGGTCACCGCTGGAGAGGACCACACGTACGGTGTTGGCTCCCTTGGCCTTGATGTGGGCGAGGGAGCTCATGCGGTCCGGATACCAGGTGTGCGCGTGGTTGACGCCGCGCATCACGAAGTCGTTCCCGGACGCCTCCGTCAACCGGCCGTTCTCGATACGGAAGCCGGTCGCCGCCGCGGCGGCCGGTGTGCCGAAGGCGAGCAGGGGGAGGAGGAGCCCCAGGAGGGCTGCGGCGACGGCTGCCACCCGTGGGACGGCGGGGGTACGGGGACGAGTACGGATACGGGTGGGGGGACGGGATCTCATGGCGGCTCCAGGAGAGGACGGAAACGGGGGAGGGAAAGCGTTCGGGGCGGGGCGGGGGCAGGAAGCGAGGGGACGGGGCTCGAACGGGCGGCACGGAACCGGCGAAACGGAACGGGCGACGCTGAGTGAGCGATGCTGAAGGGCGATGCTGAACGACCCACGCTGGAAGGGGCGTTGGCCCCTGTCCGCGCCGGGGCTCAGGGGGAGGAGACAGCGGCGGCCGCAGCCGTCGCCGTGCACTTGACGGTCGCCGACGGGGTACCGGCCGTGGCCGGAGCCGCGGTGATGAAGCCGAAGGCGGCGCTCGCTCCGGGCGCCAGGGTGCCGTTCCACGTCGCGTTGGTGACGGCGGCGGAGCCGTCGGCGGCCGTGGTGAGGGTGCCGTTCCAGACCTGGCTGAGGCGTGCGCCGTCGGCCGGTACGACCGTCACGGTCCAGCCCGAGACGGAAGCGGCGGACGTGTTGCTCACCGTCACCTCGCCCTGATAGCCGCCCTGCCAGGAGGAGACGGCCCGGAAGGAGACGGTGCAGGCGGGCTGACCGCCACCCGGGTCACCGGGATCGCCGGGATCTCCCGGCGGGCCCGCCTCGAGGAGGGCGGCCAGAGGCGGATACCAGCGGGCGGCGATCTTGTCGTCGCCGGAGGCGGAGGGGTGCACGCCGTCGTAGGTGTCGGTGGCCGTGTTGAAGCCCGTCCACTGGTCCACCACGGTCACCGGGGAGCGGCTCGTGCTCGTGGCGCGGGCCCAGTCGGGGATCCGCGCGTTGAAGTCGACGACGCGCTGCGCGCAGCCCGTACAACTGCTGGGGTTCAGCGGGATGAGCTGCGCGACGAGGATCTTCATGTCCGGGTTGTCGGCCCGCATCTGTGCCACCAGCTTGGTGTAGGCGGCGAGGATGCGGTCGGGGGCGATGCTGCTCCATACGTCGTTCGTGCCGAAGTGCATGACAACGATGTCGGGATGGGTGGCGGCCAGCCTGCCGGGGAGCAGGTTCCGGTCCGCCACGTCGGTCACCAACTCGCCGCCGTGGCCCTCGTTGTCACCGTCGTGCGGCTGTCCGCAGCCCTGAGGGCCGAGGGTGCCGACGAAGTCGATGTCCGTGTATCCGGCGCTCTGCAGCCGGTTCCACAGCACCGCCCGCCAGCAGCCAGGCGAGCCGGTGATCGAATCGCCCAGCGGCATGATGCGTATGGCGGCCGCCGCTGCTGCACGCTCAGTTGCCGGTGCCGCCGCCGACTCGGCTGCCTGTGTCGCCGGGGGCTCCGCCGCCGGTGCGGCCGCGGCGCGCGGCGCGAGGGTTGCTCCCATGATCAGGAGCGCGGCGAGCAGGGTGGCCAGAAAGGTGAGAGCCGGAATGATCCGTAAGCGTAAGCGGGGGGTGCTGCGCATCATGTTCCCTTCTCCGAACGAGGTGGGAGCGCTCCCATTACGCCATCAAGCCATCGTTGTCGCTGACACGTCAAGGGGTCGGCAAAGGCTCAGATGCCGGTTGCCGAGCCGACGGCTGGTCCGGAGAAAAGTCCGGGGAGGGGAGCCAACTGCTGCGGCTCCCCTCCCCGATGCCGGCTCAGCGCCGCACGAGTTCGATCTGGTACCGCCGTTTCTGTGACCCGTCCTCACTGGTCACGGAGACGACGGTCACCGTCCGGCCGGACTCGTCGGCCCGGTCGATCGCCACGGCCGCATAGGGGTCACGTGCTGTCGCCGTGACCTTGCTCCGTTTCGGATCCTCGGTGACGACCCGGTAGGTGGCCGTGTCGGGGTCGAACGAGGCGACCGGCACGCCGGCGACCTCGATCGACGCGGCCGCGGCGTCGGAGGAGGCCCCGGGGCTCTTGGCGAACACCTCGATCTCGCTCATGGTGATGTAGCCGCCCGGACGGGCGGTCATGACCACACGCACTCCGGTCGTCGGCCCCGCCGTCAGCGGGACGTCGACCACCGGCGTGCCCTCGGCCCCGACCTCGACGGCGTCGCTCGCGTCGACCCAGGCACCGTCGCCGGCCGCCCGTACCTGCACCTTCAGGCTCGCGGGGAAGGAGGCCGTGCTCCCGTCGCGGTGGAAGTGCGCCACGACCCGGTCCAGATCGCGTGCCGCCGGCAACGTGAACGTGACGGTGTCGGACGGGTTCTTGGTGTTCCCCGGCTTCCAGTTGGACCAGGCCTTCTCGGACAGGTTGCCGTTGCGCAGCCGCTCCGCGGAGTATCCGCTTTCGGTGAACGTGGCGTCGACCGAGACATCGTCGTCGGGCGCGATATTGGTCTGCGCCGGTTCGGTGACCTGCACGCGTACGCTCGCGTCGACCGTACTTCCGTCGACGATCTTCGCCGTGCCGTGCAGGGTCACCACCCCGGCCTTGTCGAACGCTCCGTCAGGTGCCCGGTCCCAGGTCACCGGCAGATCCGCCCTGCCGCCGTTCTTCCCGACACCGACGACCGTTCGCGGCAGTTCCGGCGTTCCGCCCACATAGGTCTTGGCGCGACCGGGGAGGGCCGAGGCGATCGTGTCGACGGTGACGACCGCCTTCGCGGGAATCTGCCGCCCGAGCGGATCCGTCGCCCGGCCCGTGACCCGTACCGTCCCGGGGTCGCGCCACTTCCGGTCCGAGGGCAGCTTCCACATCACGGGGAGCGAGCCTCGCGCGCCGTCCCGGAAGACCGGCGTCACCGTATCGGGAAGCTTCGGGGCCAGGCCGGGGACGGTGAACGCCTCGGCCGTCTCGGTGCGCAGCACCGTCTCGTCGGTCACGGCCCAGCGCTGGTTCGCCGCCGAGGTCGGGGTGTACGTGGCCACCTTGGCGCCGTCCGTGGAGGACTGCCCGGTGACGTCGATCAGGCGGCCGGTGGCGGCGTTGACGAACGTCCAGGTGCCGTCGCCGGTCGTCGACATGATCCATTGGGCGGTGTCGCCGGCCGGACCGTCTTCCGGGTCCTCGAGGACGGCTGCGTTGTCGCGTACGGTGAGTCGCTTGCCGGTCGTGGCGTTGATGAGGGCGTAGCGCTCGCGGTTGTCGTCACCGGAGGTCAGCTTCTTCACGGACCACAACTGCCGCGCGCTGCCGGGGTCGGTCGTGCGGATGACGACTCCGCTCCCGTCGTCCGACGGGGCCAGCGACTTGCCGCTCTGTGCCCCCTGCAGCCGGTAGACGTGGCCGGGCTGTACGAGTGCGGCGTCCTTCGCGACACCGCTGACGCCCTTGACCAGGAAGGTCGTGACCGATTTCGCGGGCACGGACAGCGTGGCCGACCGTCCGGTGACACGGACCGGCGTCCCCCGGACGAGTGCGCCGTCCGCGCTCGTCACCACGGGTGTCACGGTGGCCTTCCGCGTCACCATGCCGAAGCGCGAGAGGTCGAGGGTCACGGTGCGCGAGGAGGCGCCGTCGTTCACATGCACCACCGTTGCCGCGTGGCCGGACTTCTTCACCGCGGCGACGCTGGACGGGTCGCTGACCTTCACGAAGTGATCGCCGGGGCGGATGTGGTGGGTGAAGTTCCGGATGGTGTTGAACTTCGAGTTGGTCCGGATCGGACAGGTCTCGAGCGTGTCCTCTGCTTCGCAGTTGAACGGGACGTGGATGCTGCCCCAGTTCTTGCCCGCCGCGGCCTGCGGTATCGCGTCCTCGACGGGCTGCCAGAACACCCAGGCCGACGGCTCCAGTTCACGCATGTCATCGACCATGCGGGTGGCGATCCCGAGCCCCGGTTCCATGCTGGTGAAGTCGGTGCCGGTGCCCCACGTGCCCTCGACCTCGCTCATCCACAGCTTCTTGTCGGCGCCCTTGGCGAT
This sequence comes from Streptomyces sporangiiformans, assembly GCF_005768555.2. Taxonomy (GTDB): domain Bacteria; phylum Actinomycetota; class Actinomycetes; order Streptomycetales; family Streptomycetaceae; genus Streptomyces; species Streptomyces sporangiiformans. The sequence continues at coordinate 49,801 of NZ_VCHX02000180.1, read as the reverse complement.
GTCGCGCGCGCTGGTACGCATGCCCGTGCCGTAGGTGTGGACGTTGAGCTGATCGACGGCGGCCCGCGCCGGGGAGCCGTAGGCGTTCCAGTTCTGGGTGAAGATGCCGGGATTGGTCTCGTCCATCGCGGAGACCTCGGCGTGGGTCGTGGTCTTTCCCTCGAGCGCCTCGCGGAGTGCCAGGACCACCTTCTGCTGAAGCTCCGGTCCGGCGTGCGCGCCCTCCTGGCGGCCGCCCGTGGGCTGGCCGTCCGGTCCGAGCTGGGTGCCCCAGTACGGCGTGTTCGGCTCGTTGAGCGGGGCGATGGTGTCGAACTTGATGCGGTGTTTCTTCTCCAACTGCTCGGTCACACGCACCAGATAGGCGGCGAAGTCGTCGACGCGGTCGGCCCGGATCTGGTCGGTACTCGCGTCGAAACCTCCGGAGACGTACCCGCTGACCGTCTGGAACCACGGCGGCGAGTTGCTGAACGCCTCCCAGCGGGTGACCTTCTTCTTGACCTGGTCCACCCACCAGCGCTGGCCCGCGTCGGCGTTCCAGTCCCAGTGGTCGGGGTTCTCGGGGTCCCACCAGTCCTGTTCCTTCTGAGTGGTCCCCTCGGGGGCCTTCCAGAAGCCGTCCATCGTCGCGCCCGCCTTCATGTAGTCCTTGCGGACGTCAGGGGCGTTGCCGCCGCCGATGTTGTAGCGCGCGATGTTGAGGCCGAGACCGTCCTTGCCGAACAGCATGTCGACGAGCTTCTTGCGGATGGGGTCCGGGTAGTCGCCCGTGGCGTTGGCGAACCAGACGAGGCTCGTCCCCCATCCCTCGAACTCCTGCTGCTGGTAGGACGGATCGATCCGCACCGTGACCGCGCTCCGCGGCGTCTGTGGCGGCGGTTCCGCGGTGGCGGCGGGCGCGGTGACGAGACCCGCGCAGAGCACGGGGGGAACTGCTGACACCAACGCCCGGACGAGGCGATGTCTGCTGGACAACGGCATTTCCTTCCGCAACACAGAGGCGAACAGAAACAACCAGAACCAATCGGGTTGAAGGCATGGTTTATGACGGAAATGAACACGTCAAGACATTGCGCATGCTCGGTGTTGGGCAGGGGACCACCAAGTGGGACTTGGGTCCTGGCGCAAAAGCCGGTGGCCTGCAGGGTGTTTCACCCGGCAGGCCACCAGCCCTGTTCCTGTTGCTCCGTGAGGTCAGCCGCACCGGCCCGTCGGCCGGGTGCGGGTCACCACGTCGGTGATGCCGGTCGTCGAGTCCAGCCACGTGCCGGCCGCCGAGGACGGGCACGCCCCGTGCCTCTGCTTCCAGGTAGGTGCGGGCCGCACCCGCCGCGCCGCCCGTGGCCGGGGCCTGCTCCCGGATGCCCCGCACCAGCACCGGGGTCTCCGTCTCCTGCCCGGGGATCACCTTCCCCGGGCTCGGCGCCGGTGCCGCCGCTGCCGTCGCGGCGCCGGCGGGAGCCGCCGAGACGACGGGTGCGGCGACGCTGAACAGCGCCGCCGCACCCGATGATCCGCAGGCCTGCAACCCTCAGGTCTACAACGCCTAGGCCTTGTGCGCGACGCCGCCGAAGCTGTCCACCTCCTGAGGGTCGACCTCCGCTTTCCGCAGCTCGTCCTCCGACTCGGGCTCGTCCTCGACGGCCGTGCCGGACTCGGACTGCGCAGGGCGCCACTGGGCGACGGACACCAGGCCGGGCTCGAGGAGTTCGAGGCCGTCGAAGAAGCGGGCGAGCTGCTCGGGACTGCGGTTGACGCGGGGATTGTCGCTGGCCTGGTTCCACTGCGCGACCATGGCGCGCATCTCCTGGGGATGGAACACCTCGGTGCTGTCGCAGAACACGAGGTAACTGCCGGACGGCAGGGCATCCACCAGGCGCTGGACGATCCCGTAGGCGCTGTCGTCGGGCACATGGGCGGCGATACCGAGCAGCATCAGCGCGATGGGCTGGTCGAAGTCCAGCATCCGGGCGGCACCTTGCAGGATCGCGGCCGGGTCGCGCAGGTCGGCGTCGATGTAGTCGGTGGCGCCCTCGGGGGTGCTGGTGAGGAGCGCCGTGGCGTGGGCCAGCACGATGGGGTCGTGGTCGACGTACACGATCCGCGCCTCGGGTCTGATCCGCTGGGCGACCTCGTGGGTGTTGTCGAACGTGGGCAGTCCGGTACCGACGTCGAGGAACTGGCGGATACCGACCTCACCGGCCAGATACGTGACCGCGCGCTTGAGGAACGCCCGCTGGGCGCGGGCGATGTGGACGATCTCCGGGTTCAGCTCACGGATCTGGTCACCGACCTCGCGGTCGATCTCGTAGCAGTCCTTGCCACCCAGCCAGTAGTTCCAGATGCGCGCCGAGTGCGGCACGCTGCTATTGATCAACGGAACGTCATGAGGCATGGAGCATCTCCGAGTTGGCCGGGCTGTTGCCACCCAACATAGAGCCGGAGGGCGGCGTACGTGGTCGGTCGCGTGATCTTCCGAACGTACGGCACATGCCGGTGGTTCCGTACTCAGCGATGTCGACGCAAGGTGAAGGCCGCGCCCGCCGTGATGAGGAGCCCCGCCGCGCCGCCCGCCACGAGGGGCAGGGCTGTACTGCCGTCGTCGGAGCTGTCGGAGGCCACCGCCTCACCGGGCGCGCTGGTGACGTCGGAAGGGGAGTCGCCCGCGGGCGTGCCGGTCACGTTCGTCGAGGACTTCGTCGGAGTGCTGGTGGCATCCGCCCGGCCCTGGGCACCCGGCTTGTCGTTCGCGGGACCGGCGCCCGTCCCGCCCCCGCCTGCGGCGCCGGACTCGTCCTCGGCCGCCGCCCCGTCCTTCCCGCCCGGGAAGACGACGTCGGAGCAGGAGTAGTACGTGTCAGGCGTGCTCGTGTTCTGCCAGATCGTGTAGAGCAGATGGCGACCGGTCCGGTCGGAGGGCAGCTTCGCCTTGATGCGGTAGGAGCCGTTCACGAGCGACGGGTCGGTGACGGTCGCGAAGGGCCGCGACGGCAGGTCCGACCACTTGAGCGGCTTCGTGGGGTCGTAACCGTCCTTCGTGAGGAACAGCTTGAAGGTGCCCGTGTGCGGAATCGTCGACCGGTACGTGAGCGTCAGGTCCGCCCCGGCGGACAGCTTCGTCGCGGGCCAGTCGGCACGGGCGAGGTCGAGACCCCGGTAGGCGTCGAGGCCCCCGCTGCACAGCTCGCCGTCGGGGACGACCTGCCGGTCCCGGCCTCCGACATCGGCGAGGCGCAGGTTGTCGAAGGCGGCGACCCCGGAGGCGACGGCCGCCTCGCAGGCCGCGCTCTTCGCCTGTTGCCCGCCCGGGGAGCAGGCCACCACCCGGCTGACCGGATTCGTCGGTGCCCCGTGCGCGGTGGCGGGCGCGGCGGCCCACACCGTGAGCAGAAGCGGAGCCACTCCGACGAGGGCGGCGGTGCGGTGTGCGGACATCCGTCGGGTTCCTCCTTGGCACGGCAAACGGGGTCGGCCCGCTGTTCCGCGACGGATGAGCCGCGGGCCACGGGCCGGCCCGGTGTTCCCGTGAAGTACGGGACACACGCGATGTCCGTTCAACGCCCCCTGGACGAGCCGCCGATACGCGCCACACCCGTTCCCTACGGCGCGACCTCCGCGCCGGCCCGCCCCCTCACCAGCACCACCTCCAGGGTGCGCGGACCGTGCACCCCCTCGACCCGGTCGAGCTCGATGTCGCTGGTGGCGGAGGGGCCGGAGATCCAGGTCAGCGGGCGTGTCGGGTCGATGCGCACCAGGGCCTGGGGGACGGACGACACGACCTGCTCCGGAACCCGTACGACGCAGATGTGATGGTCGGGAACGAGGGTGATCCGGCGGCGGCCCTGGTCTGGGGAGCCGTCGAGGACGATCGTGCCGGTCTCGGCGACGGCGACCGCGCAGCCGGTGATCACACTGTCGACGCGGTCCAGTTCGTGGGCGGTGCTCGCGCCACGATCCTGCACGCGCGTCGGGTCGGCCGCCTCGAGCCAGTACGAAGGCAGCCCGGGCGGGACCAGCACGGTCTGAGAGCCCCGCTCGGCCAGGAGTCGCATGAGCAGCTCCGACAACTCCTCGTCCGCGCAGCGGTGGACGATCGCCCGGTAGTCCGCCAGGTTCTCGGCCAGCAGATCCACCGTCTCCTCGACGCTCCGCTCGCCGTGTTCGCGGAGATAGCCCCGCTGAACCGCCTGCTCGTAGGGCGTGTCGTCCCGTTGTACGTCGGAGAGCGCGCGCCGTACGCGGCCCAGGACCAGGTCCCTGCTGCTCACTTGCCGGTGTCCTTTCCGCCGTTCGTACGCTGCCACCAGTCCCGGAACGGTTCCGCCGGCACCACCGGCAGATCGCGGCTCCCGCTCCACGCCTTGCCCGGGCCCGGCAGCGTACGGGGATGGAAGCGGCGGCTGCGCGAGGCCAGCCGCTGGCCGGTGCGCAGGGCGCCCGGGTGACGGAACGCCCAGCTCGCCGCGCGCATCGCGGCCCGTTCGGCGGCGTGTCCCTTGGCGGGTTTCAGCTTGACCTTGTTGCCCCCCTGGGTCACCACACCCCCCTGGACGACCCGCTCCCGCAGATGCACCAGCACCTCCGGGATGTCGATCGCCACCGGGCACACGTCGTAGCAGGCGCCGCACAGCGACGACGCGTACGGCAGTGAGGCGTCGATCTCGCTTGCTGTGCCCCGGAGTTGAGGGCTGAGGATGGCGCCGATCGGGCCCGGGTAGACCGAGCCGTAGGCGTGGCCGCCCGCCCGCTCGTACACCGGGCAGACGTTGAGACACGCCGAGCAGCGGATGCAGCGAAGGGCCTGGCGTCCGACCTGGTCGGCGAGCGTGTCGGTGCGGCCGTTGTCGATGAGGACCAGGTGGAAGGTGCTCGGCCCGTCAGCCGTCTCGGAGTCCGTCGTACCCGTCCACATGGAGGTGTACGGGTTCATCCGCTCGGCCGTCGAGGAGCGGGGGAGCGTCTGGAGGAAGACCTCCAGATCCTGCCAGGTGGGCACGATCTTCTCGATGCCGACGACCGAGATGAGGGTCTCGGGGAGGGTGAGGCACATACGGCCGTTGCCCTCGGACTCGACGACCACCAGGGTTCCGGTCTCGGCGACCATGAAGTTGGCGCCGGAGATGCCGACCTTGGCGCGCAGGAACTTCTCACGCAGGTGCAGACGGGCCGCCTCGGCGAGTTCGGCCGGGGTGTCGGTGAGGCCCTCGGGAGCCGGGCGGCCCCACTCGCCCATCTCGGAGCGGAAGATGTCGCGGATCTCGCCGCGGTTGCGGTGGATCGCCGGGACGAGGATGTGCGAGGGCCGGTCCTTGCCCAACTGCACGATGAGCTCGGCCAGATCAGTCTCGTACGCGTGGATGCCCTCGGCCTCCAGCGCTTCGTTGAGGCCGATCTCCTGCGTGGCCATGGACTTGACCTTCACGACCTCGGTCTCACCGGTCATCCTGACCAGATCCGCGACGATCCGGTTCGCCTCGTCGGCGTCGGCGGCCCAGTGGACGATCCCGCCGGCCGCCGTGACCGACTCCTCCAACTGCACCAGATAGCGGTCGAGATGACGCAGTGTGTGGTCCTTGATCTGCTTGCCCGCCTCGCGCAGCTCCGCCCAGTCGGACACCTCCGCCACCGCGGTGGCGCGCTTGGCGCGGATGGTGTGTGTGGCGTGCCGCAGATTGCCGCGCAGGGTCTCGTTGTGGACGGCGTCGTGCGCGGCCTTCGGGAAGGCCGGCATGCCCACGAAGGTGCCGCTCATGCCTTCGACTCCTCTGCCGTGCTCCCGCTCATGCCCAGGGGCTCCTCTTCCGTGCTCGCCAGGATCTCCGCGATGTGCACCGGCCGCATACCCGTCCTGAGGCGGGCCATCGTGCCGCCGATGTGCATCAGACAGGAGTTGTCCGCGGCACACAGCGCGTCCGCGCCCGTCGACTCGGCGTTGCGTACCTTGTCGGCCCCCATCGCCGCCGAGACATCGGAGTTCTTCACGGCGAACGTGCCGCCGAAGCCACAGCATTCGTCGGCCCCGGGCAGCTCCCGGAGCTCAAGTCCCTTGACCGCCTTGAGGAGTCGCAGCGGCCGGTCGCCGAGCCCCAGAGAGCGCAGGCCGTGACAGGTCGGGTGGTACGTGACGGTGTGCGGGTAGTACGCGCCCACGTCCGTCACACCCAGGACGTCCACCAGGAACTCCGTGAGCTCGTACGTCTTGGGCACGACCGGAGCGAGCGTGCGCGCGAGCGTGTCACCGCGACCCTCCGCGCGCGCCCGCTCACCCATCCGCGGATACAGCTCCCGCACCATCGCGCCGCACGATCCGGACGGCGTCACGATCGCCTCGTACTCGCCGAATACATCGGAGAAATGCTCAGCCAGCGGCTCCGCCTCATGGCGATAGCCGGTGTTGTAGTGTGCCTGCCCGCAGCAGGTCTGGCCCATCGGGAAGTCGACGTCGACGCCCAGTCTGGTCAGCAGTTTCACCACGGCGCGCCCGGTTTGGGGATACAGCGTGTCGTTGACACAGGTCAGGAACAGGGCGACACGCATCGCGGCTCCTCGTGATCGGACATCGGATGGATGCAGGGTACGCGGGACGTGCGCGGGACGGGAGACGTCACGCGCCGCGGCCTCCCGCGCTGTCCCGCCCCGGCGCGCGCCTCACTGCCGGGCGAGCCGTTCTTCGGCCGCCTGCCAGACGGCGGTGGAGCCCCGCGGCTCGTACCGCGTCAGCGGCTGCGTACGAGCCAGCAGTTCACGCATCGCCGCACGGTCACCGACCAGGCCGTCGGCCCGGGCCTGGACCAGGACGTTGCCGAGGGCGGCGGCCTCCGGCGGGCCCGCCACGACCGGCAGTCCGCACGCGTCGGCCGTGAGCTGGCACAGCAGGGCGTTGCGGGTGCCGCCGCCGACGATATGGACGACGTCGACGGGGCGGTCGGCGAGGGCCTGGGCCTCGGTGATGGCCCGGCGGTGGGCGAGGGCGAGCGAGTCGAGGATGCAGCGGGTGACCTCGGCGGGGGACTCGGGCACGGGGAGGCCCGCGTCCCGGCACGCGTCGGCGATCCGCGCGGGCATCCGGCCGGGAGCCAGGAACGCGGCGTCCCCGGCGTCCACGACGGACCGCAGCGGCGGCACGTCGGCCGCCTCGCCGAGCAGCGTGGCCAGGTCCGGGTTCCCCCAGGACCGTACGCACTCCTGCAGCAGCCACAGCCCCATGATGTTGCGGAGATAACGGACCGTGCCGTCCAGCCCCAGCTCATTGGTGAAGTTGGCCGCCCGGCTCGCCTCGGTCAGGACGGGCGCGTCCAGTTCGAGGCCCGCCAGCGACCAGGTGCCGGTGCAGATGTACGCGAAGCGCTCGCCGCCGGTGGCCGGGACGGCGGCGACCGCGGACGCCGTGTCGTGCGAACCGACCGTGGTCACCGGGACCGGGCCGGTCAGCCCGGTCTCCTCCAGCACCTCCGGACGGAGCAGGCCCGCCGGATCCCCGGGCCGCCGCAGCGGCGCGAACAGCGTCAGATCGATACCCAGCCGCGACGTGACGTCGTACGACCAGTCGCGGGTGCGCGGATCGATCAGCTGGGTCGTCGAGGCGTTGGTGAGCTCCGTGCCCGCCCTACCCGTGAGCCAGTACGACAGCAGGTCAGGAATCAGCAACAGCCGCTCGGCATGTGCGAGTTGCGCCGACGAGCGGGCCGCCGCCAGCTGGTACAGCGTGTTGAAGGGCGCGTACTGAAGACCCGTCCGCGCGTACAGCTCGTCCGCCGGGACCGTCGCCCACACCTTCTCCGCGACACCCTCGGTGCGGGCGTCGCGATAGTGCACCGGGTTGCCGAGCAGCGCGCCGTCCGCGTCCAGCAGCCCGTAGTCCACGGCCCAGCTGTCGATCCCCACGGAGTCGGCCTGCCCGGCCGCGCGTAGCCCGTCGAGGACGCCCGCGTACAGCGACAGAATGTCCCACCGCAGCCCCTCGGGGGTGCGCACCGGCCGGTTCGGAAAGCGGTGCGCCTCGGTGAGGTCGAGCGAGTCCGGCCCCAGGCGGCCGACCATGACGCGCCCGCTGGACGCGCCGAGGTCGACCGCCACGTACGACTTCACAGCCGTCACCGGAGGAACGCGGCGGCCACGCCGGCGTCGACCGGGACGTGCAGGCCGGTGGTGTGCGTGAGCTCCCCGCCGGTCAGGGCGAAGACGGCGTTCGCGACGTGCTCGGGGAGCACCTCCCGCTTGAGGATGGTCCGCTGGGCGTAGAACTCGCCGAGCTTCTCCTCCTCGATCCCGTAGGTGGCTGCGCGCTGCGCGCCCCAGCCGCCCGCGAAGATCCCCGAGCCGCGCACCACACCGTCCGGGTTGACGCCGTTGACACGGATGCCGTGCTCGCCCAGCTCGGCGGCCAGCAGCCGGACCTGGTGGGCCTGGTCGGCCTTGGTCGCGGAGTACGCGATGTTGTTCGGGCCCGCGAAGACGGCGTTCTTGGAGGCGATGTAGACGATGTCGCCGCCCAGCCCCTGCTGGATCATCACCCGGGCCGCCTCGCGCGAGACGAGGAAGGAGCCGCGGGCCATGATGTCGTGCTGCAGGTCCCAGTCGCGGGCCGAGGTCTCCAGCAGGGACTTGGAGATGGAGATGCCGGCGTTGTTGACCACGAGGTCGACTCCGCCGAAGGCGAGCGCCGCCGCCTTGAAGGCCTCGGTGATCTGCTCCTCGGAGGTCACGTCGACGGTGACCGCGACGGCCTTGTCCGGACCGCCGAGCTCCTCGGCGACCGCGGCCGCGCCCTGCGCGTTCAGGTCCGCGACCACGACACACGCCCCCTCGGCCGCGAGCCGCCGCGCGATCGCCTTCCCGATACCGCTGCCGGCACCCGTCACCAGCGCGACCCGCGTGGCCAGCGGCTTGGGCTTCGGCATCCGCTGGAGCTTGGCCTCCTCGAGGGCCCAGTACTCGATGCGGAACTTCTCCGACTCCTCGATCGGCGCATACGTCGAGACGGACTCGGCCCCGCGCATCACGTTGATCGCGTTGACGTAGAACTCGCCGGCCACGCGCGCGGTCTGCTTGTCCTTGCCGAAGCTGAACATGCCGACACCGGGGACCAGCACGATCGCCGGGTCCGCGCCGCGCATCGCGGGGGAGTCGGGCAGCGCGTGCCGCTCGTAGTAGGCGGCGTACTCCTCGCGGTACTCGGCGTGCAGCTCCTTGAGGCGGGTGATCGCCTCCTCGACGGAAGCGGTCGGCGGCAGGTCGAGGACCAGCGGCCTGACCTTCGTCCGCAGGAAGTGGTCGGGGCAGGAGGTGCCGAGGGCCGCGAGGCGCGGGTGCTCGGCGCTCGCGAGGAAGTCGAGGACGACCTCGGAGTCGGTGAAGTGGCCGACCTGCGGACGGTCCTGCGAGGCGATGGCGCGGATGACCGGCGCCAGCGCCGCGGCCCGCTCCCGCCGCTCGACGGCGCCCAGCGCCGCGTACCCCTCGAGCACCGGCCCGAACGGCTCGGCCTTCCCGTGCTCGGCCAGGAACTTCTCGGCGGTGCGGATGATGTGCAGCGAGTTGCGCTCGCACTCCTCGGCCGTGTCACCCCACGCCGTGATGCCGTGGCCGCCGAGGACGCAGCCGATCGCCTGCGGGTTGGCCTCCTTGACGGCGGCGATGTCCAGACCGAGCTGGAAGCCGGGCCGGCGCCACGGCACCCACACCACCGTGTCGCCGAAGCACTCGGCGGTCAGCTTCTCACCGTCGGCCGCGCAGGCGAGCGCGATACCGGAGTCGGGGTGGAGATGGTCGACATGGGCCGCGTCCACCAGGCCGTGCATCGCCGTGTCGATGGACGGCGCTGCACCGCCCTTGCCGTGCAGGCAGTAGTCGAAGGCGGCGACCATCTCGTCCTCGCGCTCGACGCCCGGATAGACATCGGTGAGCGCCCGCAGCCGGTCCAGCCGCAGCACGGCGAGCCCGCCCTCGGTGAGCGTGCCCAGGTCGCCCCCCGATCCCTTGACCCACATCAGCTCGACGTCGCCGCCGGTCACAGGGTCGGTGTCGGTGCCCTTCGCGGACGTGTTCCCGCCCGCGTAGTTGGTGTTACGGGGGTCAGCGCCCAGCCGATGCGAACGAGCGAGGAGAGCGGCGGCTTGGGGGTGGGGTGCCATGGTGTGATCAGTCCTTCATCAAGAATGGGTACGACAAGTGCCCCGAAGGGGCGCGGGGAACTGCGCGACCAGCCGAACTCGACCCGCAGACTGCAACCGGCCTCACCCGGCAGACGAGACACAGCGGCTACGCCCCCCAACCCGCTTGCTGTCCGCCAACCCGCTCCTCAGCGATCCTCTGCGCCCAGCCGGAGGCGCGATACGCGGCGATCGGGTCGGCATCCAGCCCCACCTCCTCGCGCACCTCGCGCAGCAGCGGCCGTACGTCCGTGTTGTACGCGTCCATCAGCACGGCGTTCGCCTCCAGCACGTCACCGGAGCGCTGGGCGGAGGCAAGAGCGTCGCGGTCCACGAGGAGCGCCTTCGCCGTGGCCTCCTGCACGTTCATCACGGAGCGGATGATGGCCGGGATCTTGGCCTCGATGTTGTGGCACTGGTCGAGCATGAAGGCGACGTCGGGCGTGAAGCCGCCGCCGCGGATCACCTCGTACATGATCCGGAACAGCTGGAAGGGGTCGGCGGCGCCCACCATCAGGTCGTCGTCCGCGTAGAAACGGGAATTGAAGTCGAAGCCGCCGAGCTTCTGCTCGCGCAGCAGCGTCGCGACGATGAACTCGATGTTGGTGCCCGGAGCGTGGTGCCCGGTGTCCACCACGACCTGTGCCTTCGGACCGAGCTTGAGGCAGTGCGCGTACGCCGTGCCCCAGTCCGGGACGTCCGTCGTGTAGAAGGCGGGCTCGAAGAACTTGTACTCCAGGAGCATCCGCTGGTCGTCGCCGAGCCGCTCGTAGACGGCGCTCAGCGCCTCGGCGAGCCGGTCCTGGCGCTCGCGGATGTCGTCCTGGCCGGGATAGTTGGTGCCGTCCGCGAACCACAGCTTCAGGTCCTTGGAACCCGTCGCGTCCATGATGTCGACGCATTCGAGCAGATGGTCCAGGGCCTTGCGGCGCACCGCCGCGTCGGCGTGACAGACACTGCCGAGCTTGTAGTCGTCGTCCTGGAAGGTGTTGGAGTTGATCGTGCCGAGCTTCACGCCCCGGTCCTGGGCGTGCTTGGCCAGGGCCGCGTAGTCGTCGACCTTGTCCCATGGAATGTGCAGCGCGACGCTCGGCGCGGCACCGGTGAACTCGTGGACCTTCGCCGCGTCGTCCAGCTTCTCCTGCGGCGTGCGCGGGACTCCGGGCTGCGCGAACACCTTGAAGCGGGTCCCCGAGTTCCCGTACGCCCACGACGGCGTCTCGATGGCCTGGGTCTTGAGGGCGGCCTTCACCGCGGCGAGCTCGGTCACTTCGGGACTCCTGTGACTTCGGGTCTGGAAGACGTCGGTCTTAAGGGCATCAGTCTGAAGAGCATCGGTCTGGGCGAAGCACATCTGCTGAAACGATTCAGGGAGCGAAGCTATGAGCCTCCCGAAAAGCTGTCAACCCCCGGGGTCAAGACCTTTGGCCGTGATCTGGTTGTGACCTCCGGCTACCGAAAATTTTCGTTCGGCACCCATTGACGTGACCTGGGTTACGTGCCTAACGTCCCGGCCATCCAGTTGAAACCTTTCACGACGTCATGAGGCCGCCCCGCCCCCGCGTCGCTGAGGAGCCCTAATGACCCACCCGTCCGACACGGGACCGACCCCGGTGCTGGCGCTCAGGGACATCTCGAAGTCCTTCGGCGCCGTCCGCGCCCTGCGGGACGTGTCCCTGGAACTGTTCCCCGGCGAGGTGCACGCACTCGCCGGAGAGAACGGCGCGGGCAAGTCGACTCTCATCAAGACGCTCGCCGGCGTGCACCGACCTGACGCCGGCCAGGTGCTCCTGGACGGTGAGCCCACCGTCTTCCACGGCCCGGCCGACGCCCGGGACGCGGGCATCGCCGTGATCTACCAGGAGCCCACGCTCTTCCCCGACCTGTCGATCGCCGAGAACATCTTCATGGGCCGCCAGCCCAAGCGTGCTCTCGGCCGTATCGACCACAAGTCCACCCACGCCGCCACGGTGGCCCTGATGCAGCGCCTCGGCGTCGAGCTCGACCCCGAGCGCCCGGCGCGCGGCCTGTCCATCGCGGACCAGCAGATCGTGGAGATCGCCAAGGCCCTCTCCTTCGACGCCCGCGTCCTGATCATGGACGAGCCCACCGCGGCCCTGACGGGCAGCGAGGTGGCGCGCCTCTTCGGAGTCGTCCGCACCCTGCGCGAACAGGGCGCCGCGGTGCTGTTCATCTCGCACCGCCTGGAGGAGATCTTCCAGATCTGCCGGCGGGTGACGACCCTGCGCGACGGCGCCTGGATCTCCAGTGAGCCGCTGGACGGCATGACCGAGGACGATCTCGTACGCCGCATGGTCGGACGCGATCTCGAGGAGCTGTACCCCAAGCAGGAGGTCCGGGCGGGCGAAGTGGCCCTGAGCGTACGCCGGTTGACCCGCGAGGGCGTGTTCACCGACGTCTCCTTCGACGTCCGGCGCGGCGAGATCGTCGGTCTCGCCGGACTCGTCGGCGCGGGTCGCACGGAGGTGGCCCGGGCCGTCTTCGGTGTCGACCGGTGGGACGCCGGCGAAGTCGAGATCGACGGCCGGGCACTGACGAGCGGCGCGCCGTCCACCGCCATGGCCGCCGGACTCGCCCTCGTCCCCGAGGACCGCCGCGCCCAGGGCCTGGTGATGGGCATGTCCATCGAGCGCAACATCGGGCTCACCGGACTGCGCAAGACCGTGAAGGCGGGGCTGATGGACCGGGGAGCCGAGCGCAGCCGCTCCCTCGACTGGGCCGTCAAGCTCCAGGTCAAGTACGCGCGGATCGCCGACGCCGTCTCCACGCTGTCCGGCGGCAACCAGCAGAAGGTCGTCCTCGCCAAGTGGCTCGCCACCGGCCCGAAGGTGCTGATCGTCGACGAGCCCACCCGCGGCATCGACGTCGGTACGAAGGCCGAAGTGCACCGGCTGCTCGGCGAGTTGGCAGCCGACGGGGTCGCCGTCCTGATGATCTCCTCCGACCTGCCCGAGGTCCTCGGTATGGCCGACCGCGTGCTCGTCATGCACGAGGGCCGGCTCACCGCCGAGATCCCGCGCTCCGAAGCAACCGAGGAAACGGTGATGGCCGCAGCCACCGGGAGGGCCGCCGCGTGACGGTGACTGCCCCCAACCCCGCCCCCGCCGCCGAGGTACCCAAGTCGAGCGGCACCCGCCTGGTCGACCGCGTCTTCAAGATGCGCGAACTCGCCATCCTCCTCGTCTTCCTGGTGATGATCGTCATCACTCAGATGGGCAACAGCGAGTTCCTCACCGAACAGGGCATCAAGGACCTGCTGCTGAACGCGACGATCCTGGTCCTGGTGGCCACCGGCCAGTCCCTGGTCGTGATCAGCCGCAACGTCGACCTGTCGGTCGGCTCGACGCTGGGCATCAGCGCGTTCGCCGCCGGTACGTATCTCCAGGGCGGCGGCAACCCGGTCGTGGCCGTGGCCCTGGCGGTCCTGCTCGGTGTCGGCTTCGGACTGCTGAACGGACTGCTCGTCAGCCTCGGCCAGGTGCCCGCCCTGGTCGTCACCCTCGGCACGCTCTACATCATCCGCGGCATCGACTCGATCTGGGTCGGCTCGCGCCAGATCACGGCGGCCGACCTGCCCGACGGCTTCGTGGACTTCGGCTCCGGCGGCATCTCCGCGGTGCCGTACCTCGCGCTGATCGCACTCGCCGTGGTGATCGCCACCGCCTACTACCTCAAGCACTTCGGCAGCGGACGCGAACTGTACGCGCTCGGCTCCAACCCCGAGGCGGCCCGGCTCGCCGGCATCCCCGTGCGCAAGCGGATCCTGGTCGCGTACACCTTCTGCGGAGCCCTCGCGGGTCTCGCGGGCGCGCTGTACCTGGCCCGGTTCGGGAACGTCGACTCCGGAACCGGCAACGGCTACGAACTCACCGTCGTCAGCGCGGTGGTCGTCGGCGGCGTCGTCTTCACCGGCGGCTCAGGCAGCGTCTACGGCGCCGCGCTCGGCGCGCTGCTGCTGACCTCCATCAACAGCGTGCTGCCGGCCCTGGGTGTCAGCTCCGTCTGGGTGCTCGCCATCAACGGCATCCTGCTCATCCTCGCCATAGCCGTGGACCGTGTGGTCGCAACTCGGGTGGCGTCCGCCCTGAAGAAGAGGAACGCCCGCCATGGCTGACTCGCCCCTCGCGCGCGCCGTCCGCTGGGACACTGTCGTCGGCGCCCTCCTCATCGTCGTACTGCTGCTGTCCTTCGGCACCGTCGACGGTTTCGGCAACGCCCTCAACCTGTCGTTCCTGATCGGCAACACGCTGCCGATCGCGCTGATCGCCCTGCCGATGACACTGCTCGTGGTCTCCGGTGAGATCGACCTGTCGGTCGCCTCCACCGCCGGTCTGTCGGGTGCCGTGATGGGCGCGCTGTGGAACCAGGGGATGACGATCGAGACGATCATCCCGATCTGTCTGCTGCTCGGTGTGGTCTGCGGGCTGATCAACGGTCTGCTCGTGACCCGTCTCGGGCTGCCCTCCCTCGCCGTCACCATCGGCACCCTCGCCGCCTACCGGGGCATCGCACAGATCGTGCTCGGCTCGGACGCGGTGACCGACTTCCCCAGCCAGTACCTGGACTTCGCGGCCGGACGCATCGGGGACACCTTCATCCCGTACGCCTTCCTGCCCTTCCTGGTGCTGCTCGCGATCGCCGTGGTCGCGCTGCACGCCACCCCGTTCGGGCGGTCGCTGTTCGCGATCGGCGCGAGCGAGGAGGCCGCCCGGTTCGCGGGCATCCGTGTGAAGCGACAGAAGCTGATCCTGTTCACGCTGACCGGTCTGATGGCCTCGCTCACCGGCATCTTCTGGGCGCTGCACTACGCCAGCGCCCGCTATGACAACGCCACCGGGCTCGAACTCTCCGTCGTGGCCGCCGTTCTGCTCGGCGGCATCGACTTCGACGGAGGCAGGGGAACGCTCGGCGGCGCCATCGCGGGAGTCTTCCTGCTCGGCGCGTTGCAGAACGTGATGAGCCTCGTGAATGTCTCCGCGCAGTCGCAGATCGTCGTCACCGGCGTTCTGCTCGTCGTCTCCGTGCTCGGCCCGCGGGTCGCACGGCAGATCTCCGTCGCGAGGGCGCGTGCGCTCCGCTGATCAGGCCGTCCAAAGCTGCGGGTCGTCCGTGGCTGGTCGCGCAGTTCCCCGCGCCCCTTACGGGGCGCGGCACCACTCATCCCCGTAAAGGACCACCGCCATGCGCAAGTCATCCCTTCGCCGTACCTGTGCGGCCCTCGCCGCCGTCACCTCTCTCGCCCTCGCCGCCACCGCCTGCGGCGGTACCACCAAGGAGGACGTCGGCAAGGACAGCGCCTCCGCCGCCTCGGAGGGCAAGGCCGACCCCAACGCCGAACTGAAGAAGGGCCTGACCGTCGGCTTCCTGCCCAAGCAGGTCAACAACCCCTACTTCACCTCCGCCGACAAGGGCGGCGAGGCGGCCCTCAAGGAGCTGGGCTCCACCTACAAGGAGGTCGGCCCGAGCAGCGCCACCGACACCTCCGGCCAGGTGAGCTACGTCAACACGCTCACCCAGCAGCAGGTCGACGCGATGGCCGTCTCCGCGCAGGACCCGGGCGCCCTGTGCACCGCGCTCAAGCAGGCCATGAAGAACGACATCAAGGTCGTCACCTACGACTCCGACACCAAGGCCGACTGCCGCAACGTCTTCGTGTCGCAGGCCAGCGCCGAGGACCTGGGCCGCACCGAGGTGCAGCTGCTCGCCGAACAGCTCGACTACAAGGGCGAGATCGCGATCCTGTCCGCCGCGCAGACGGCGACGAACCAGAACACCTGGATCGACTTCATGGAGGACGAGCTGAAGGACCCGAAGTACAAGGACATGAAGCTGGTCAAGGTCGCGTACGGCAACGACGACGCCCAGCAGTCCTTCCAGCAGACCCAGGGCCTGCTCCAGGAGTACCCGAACCTGAAGGGGATCATCTCCCCGACCACCGTCGGCATCAAGGCGGCGGCCCAGTACCTGTCCGGTTCCAAGTACAAGGGCAAGGTCAAGCTGACGGGCCTCGGTACCCCGAACGACATGCGCAAGTACGTCAAGAACGGCACGGTCGAGGGCTTCGAGCTCTGGGACCCGGCGAAGCTCGGCGAGCTGGCCGCGCGTACCTCCGTCGCGCTGGTCTCCGGGCAGATCACCGGCAAGGAGGGCGAGACCTTCAAGGCCGGCGACATGGGTGAGTTCACCATCGGCAAGGACGGCGTGATCAACCTCGGCAAGCCGACCGTGTTCAACGCCAAGAACATCGACCAGTTCGACTTCTAGTTCAACTTCCAGGGCCTGGAGGGTCTTTGATGCAGCGCGTGTGCTTTCTGCTGAAGGTCCGTGAGGACCGGATCGACGAGTACCGCGAGCGGCACGCCGCCGTGTGGCCCGAGATGCTCGAAGCGCTCTCGGCCACCGGCTGGCACAACTACTCGCTCTTCCTGCGCGACGACGGTCTGCTCGTGGGCTACTTGGAGACCGAGGACTTCGCGGCGGCCCAGGCCGCCATGGAGGCCACTGACGTCAACGCCCGCTGGCAGGCCGACATGGCGCCGTTCTTCGAGTCGCTGGACGGCGCCAGGCCCGACGAGGCCATGAAACCGCTCACCGAAGTGTTCCATCTGTCCTGACCCCCGACTCAGCTCGTCTCTTGACCCCCTCAGCCCGTCCCCTCCCTCGTTCGCCCCCTCCCGCACAGGAGCCTCCGGACATGAAGAGACGCACTCTGCTGGCGACCGCCCTGCTGAGCACCGTGGCGACCCCCGGCCTCGCCGGCACTGCCCGGGCCGCCGACCCGGGCCCCTCGCTCACCCTGACCGGCAGCACCACGCTCGACACCCAGGCCATCTACTTCGTCTCCTACGACGGCCTGGTCAACAACAACTCGTTCCAGAAGAACGGGCTGTTGACGTACAAGGGCTACCAGTACGCCGTCTGGTACACCGCCGACCGCAATGCCGTCGTCGGCCGCCGCGTGTTCGGTTCGAACACCTGGTCCACGGTCAAGGTCGGCCACACGCTCCGGTACAACGACTCCCACAACGTCATCTCCATGGGCATCTCCAAGGTCGACGGCCGACTGCACCTCAACATGGACTCCCACAGCGACGGCTTCACCTACGTCAAGTCGGTGGCCGGCCTCATGGACAACCCGGGCGGACTGAGCTGGACCGCGAGCCGCTTCGGCGCTCCCCAGTCCACCCTCGACGGCCTCGCGCTCACCTCGCAGTTCACCTACCCGCAGTTCATCTCGACGCCCGAGGGGCGGCTCCAGCTGAGCTACCGCGTCGCCGTCTCCGGCAACGGCCGCAACGCCCTCGCCGAGTACAACGGCACGTCCTGGACCAACCTCGGCGAGTGGACCAGCTCCACCGGCACGTACACCAGCGAGCACGGCTCCAGCACGGCCCGCAACATGTACCTGCACGGCATCGACTACGACAGGAACGGGCGCCTGCACTCCTTCTTCACCTGGCGCGAGCAGAACGGCGCCGTGATGTGCAGCGGCGGCGGCATCACCAACCACGACACCGGCTATGTCTACTCGGACGACCGTGGCCGCACCTGGCGCAACAACGCGGGCACCGTCGTCGGCACCACGGGCGGCTCCGACAAGGTCTCCGTCACCGACGCCGGGCTGGTCGTGGACGCGCTCAACCCGGACCACTCGCTGATGAACCAGGAGAGCCAGTTCACGGACTCGGCGGGCCGGCCGCACGCCATCATCAGCTATGTGCCCGGCCGCTTCGGCCAGTGCACCACGAACTACGTCACCGACCGGACGAACAACGGCCGGGCCTTCCACGTCCGCAAGAACTCCTCCGGCGCCTGGCAGAAGACCGAGATACCGGTCCCGCTGAACTCCAGCCAGCGCACCAAGCTGATCCTCGACAAGTACGACAACGCGTACGCGATCTTCCCGTTCTGCCGTATCGCCGGAGCCTCCAAGGCATCCGGGTACACCGACTGGTCGATCCTGTACGACGGCGTCGGCGCCGGGCTGAACGCCTTCGGCGAGGTCGTGATCGACGAGACGCGGATCGCACAGGACAACTTCCTGTCGATCATGTACCAGGAGAAGTCCAGCGGTACGACGCCCTCGGCGCTCCGCAACCTCAACTTCCGCCTGCCCGCCTGACCGCGGTCCCGGTGGCGGACATGCCGGTAATGTGAGGGCCTGCCCGCCACCCTGTCCCCTTTGGAGGTCCCTGTCCGATGTCCCAGTCGGTGGGTATCAAGGACGTCGCCCGCGTCGCCGGAGTCTCCGTGGGCACGGTCTCGAACGTCATCAACCGGCCGGACACGGTCGCCTCCGAGACCCGCGCCCGTGTGCAGTCCGCGATAGACCGGCTCGGCTACGTCCGCAGCGAGTCGGCACGGCAGCTGCGGGCCGGGCGCAGCAGGATCATGGGCCTGCTCGTCCTCGACATGGGCAACCCCTTCTTCGTGGACGTGGCGCGTGGTGCCGAGCGGGCCGCGCGGGACGCAGGACTCGGCGTGATGGTCTGCAACAGCGCGCAGAGCCCCGGCGAGGAGGCCGACTATCTGTCGCTCTTCGCGGAGCAACGGGTGCGGGGAGTGCTGCTCACGCCCGCCGACGCGACGGGGCGGAACATCGAGGCGTTCCGCCGTCACGGCATCCCGTTCGTGCTCGTCGACCGGGTCGCCGAGGGCACCACCGAGTGCTCGGTCTCGGTCGACGACGTGGCGGGCGGCGCACTGGCCGTACGGCATCTGATCGACGCGGGTCACCGCTCCGTCGCCTATGTGAGCGGACCGCCCGGACTGAACCAGGTCAGGGACCGGCGGACGGGCGCCCTGAACGCGCTGGAGGAGGCGGGGCTCGGCCCCGACTGCCTGCGCGAACTGCCCACCGAGCGCCTCGACGTGGCCGCCGGACGCGACGCAGGCGCACGGCTTCTCGGCCTCGCCGAGCGCCCGACCGCTGTCTTCTGCGCCAACGATCTGCTCGCGCTCGGCGTGCTGCAGGCCATGTTCGCGGCCGGCGTCTCCGTCCCGGACGAGCTCGCGATCGTCGGCTACGACGACATCGAGTTCGCGGCCGCCGCGGCCGTTCCGCTGACCTCCGTAAGGCAGCCCGCCGTGACCATGGGTGCTCTCGCCGCGGAACTCCTGCTGGAGGAGACGGAGGCCGAGACGGCTCCCGTCCCGCATGAACACCGCCGTGTCGTCCTCCAGCCCGAACTGGTCGTACGCCGTTCCAGCCTGCTGCCCCGCTGACCCATGTGTTGAACTGGGACGCGCAGCCTGGAAGTCCGTACGTCTCGGGAGCCTCATGAGCGTCAGCTACCGCCAGCCGGGTGTCGTCCTCACCGACCGCCACTTCACCGTGCCCCTCGACCACGACGACCCGTCGGGGGAGACGATCGAGCTGTACGCCCGCGAGGTGGTCGCGGGCGACAAGGCACAGTGGGACCTGCCCTGGCTGGTCTATCTGCAGGGCGGCCCCGGGTTCGGCGCCAACCGCTTCATCGGGAAGCAGGCCTGGCTCGGCCGCGCCCTCAAGGAGTACCGGGTGCTGCTGCTCGACCAGCGTGGTACCGGCAACTCCACGCCCGCAAACCGCCAGACCCTGCCGCTGCGCGGCGGCCCCCGGGAGCAGGCCGACTATCTCGCGCACTTCCGTGCCGACTCCATCGTCCGCGACTGCGAGACGATCCGCCCCGCCGTCACCGGCGGCGCCCCCTGGACCGTGCTCGGCCAGAGCTTCGGCGGCTTCTGCACGGTGCACTATCTGTCGACCGCGCCAGAGGGCCTGAGCGCCGCACTGATCACCGGCGGCCTGCCCTCCCTGGACGCCCACGCGGACGACGTCTACCGGGCCGCGTACCCGCGCATCGAGCGCAAGGTCGCGGCCCACTACCGGCGTTACCCGCAGGATGTCGAGCGGGCGCGGCAGATCGCCGAGTATCTGCTGCGGCACGAGCCCGTGCTGAACGGCGGTTACCGGCTCACCGCCGAGGCCTTCCAGTCCCTCGGTATCCTGCTCGGCGGCGGCGAGGGCAGTCACCGGCTGCACTACCTCCTGGAACACGCCTTCGTCCGCACGGCCCAGGGCCCGGCCCTCTCCGACGCCTTCCAGGAGGACGTCCGGTCCGTCCTCTCGTACGCGGGCCACCCGCTGTACGCGCTGGTGCACGAGGCCTGTTACGGCCAGGGCGACCGCCCCACCGCCTGGTCCGCGGAGCGGGTCCGCGCCGAGTTCCCGCAGTTCGACGCGGCCAAGGCCCTCACCGGCGACGGGCCCGTGCTGTTCACCGGCGAGTCCGTGCACCCGTGGACCTTCGACTGCGACCCGGCGCTTCGGCCGCTGCGCGCGACGGCGGACCTCCTCGCCGAACGCGACGACTGGGCCCCGCTGTACGACCCCGTCCGCCTCGCCGCCAACGAGGTCCCGGTCGCCGCGGCCGTCTACCACGACGACATGTACGTCGACACGGAGCACGCGCTGCGCACGGCTCGCGGCATCCGGGGACTGCGGACATGGGTCACGGACGAGTTCGAGCACGACGGGGTACGGGCGGGCGGTCCGCGCGTACTGGACCGGCTGATCGCCCTGGCGCGGGACGAGATCTGAATGGCTGACGCTCAGCCCCGGTTATCGCTCTGCGGGCACGACGGGCTCGCACTAAGGTGCGGACCATGACGGAGGCGACGAAAGACCAGCTCAAGCCCATGCCTGACGACTGGCAGCGAGCTCTCGCGGTGGTGGCGCACCCGGACGATCTCGAGTACGGCTGCTCGGCGGCCATCGCCGCGTGGACGGACGCCGGCCGGGAGGTCACGTATGTGCTGGCGACCCGCGGTGAGGCGGGGATCGACACCCTGGAGCCGTCCCGGTGCGGCCCGCTGCGGGAGCGGGAGCAGCGGGCGAGCGCGGCCGTCGTCGGGGTGTCCGAGGTGGAGTTCCTCGACCACGAGGACGGTGTCGTCGAGTACGGGACCGCGCTGCGGCGGGACATCGCGGCGGCCATCCGCCGCCACCGGCCCGAGCTGGTGATCACCCTCAACCACCGGGACACCTGGGGCGGGGTCGCGTGGAACACGCCTGATCACGTCGCCGTGGGACGGGCCACGCTCGACGCGGCCGGAGACGCGGGGAACCGGTGGATCTTTCCGGAGCTGGTCGAGCAGGGGCTCGAACCCTGGAACGGCGTCCGGTGGGTCGCCGTCGCCGGTTCGGCGACCCCCACGCACGCGGTGGACGCCACGCCAGGGCTGGAGCGGGCCGTGCGATCCCTGCTGGAACACCGCACCTATATCGAGGTGTTGACGGACCAGGACCCGGAGACGTACGTCCGCGGTTTCCTGACCGGCTACGCGCGGACCACGGGCGAACGCTTCGGCGGGAAGCCCGCCGTGGCCTTTGAGCTCTTCAGCCGCTAGACCGCGCCGCACGCGCTGAGCGCCGATGACCGATGACCGATGACCGATGAAGGCACGAGGGACAAGACGGTACGTGGGACAAGGGGGAGAGGCATGACGGGGATGGACGGGAACGGACGCCAGCGGGACCTGGCGGAGCGATTCGAGGAGCACCGCGGCCACTTGAGGGCGGTGGCGTACCGGATGCTCGGCTCGCTGAGCGAGACGGACGACGCGCTCCAGGAGGCCTGGCTGAAGCTCAGCCGTGCCGACGCGGACGAGATCAGGAACCTGGCCGCCTGGCTGACCACCGTGGTCGGCCGGGTCTGCCTGGACATGCTGCGCTCGCGCACCGCACGGCGAGAGGAGCCGATGGACACTTACGTCCCCGACCCGGTCGTCGGCTCCCTGGACCGGATCGACCCCGAACAGGAGCTGCTGCACGCGGACTCGGTGGGTCTCGCGCTCCTAGTGGTCCTGGAGACACTGGAGCCCGCGGAGCGGCTCGCGTTCGTCCTGCACGACATGTTCGCGGTGCCCTTCGACGACATCGCACCGATCGTGGACCGCTCCTCGGCCGCGACCCGGCAGCTCGCCAGCCGGGCCCGCCGCCGGGTGCGTGGCGCCGCCCCGGTGCCCGACCCCGACCTCGCCCAGCAGCGCAAGGTCGTCGACGCCTTCCTCGCCGCCTCGCGCGGCGGCGACTTCGAGGCGCTCCTCATGGTCCTCGACCCGGAGGTCGTGCTGCGCGCCGACGCCGGTGCCCTCGTCGGCCGCGGCGCGGCCACGTCCAAACTGGTCCGTGGCGCCGCGTCGGTGGCCGAACAGGCCTTCATGTTCCGGCAGTTCGCCGCGTACGCCCGGCCCGCGCTCGTCAACGGCTCGGTGGGTGTCGTCACGGTGGTCAACGGTCGGCCGATGTCCGTCACGGGGCTCACGATCGCGGACGGGAAGATCGTCGGCATGGACATCCTCGCCGACCCCGAGCGGCTCGCGGGACTAAATCTCGCGGTGTTCGTGAGCTGACCCAGCTGACCCAGCTGACCCGGTGGGGCTTCAGGCGGCGACAAGCTCCGGGCGGGCCGCGGGGGTCGTGCGCTGCGGGCTCACGATCCGTCCGTCCGGGAGGAGTTCGCCCGTGTCGTCGAAGGCGATGGTGCCGTTGCAGAGCAGATACCAGCCCTGTTCCGGGTGGGCGGACACGATCACCGCGGCGTGGTGGTCGGGGCTGTCGGCGATCGGGCACGGGGGGCGGTGAGTGCACATGATGTCTCTCCTGGCTGCGTCGGGGCTCGTTCCTCAGTGGTAGCGAAGTCTGTTTTCGGTTTGTTTTCGGCTGTATTAGTGACCTCGCAGGGGGCGCGAACTCATCGGCGAGTCCTTTCCTCGCAGGGGAGTTGGGCGCTGAGGGGTCCCAAGCGACCGTCAGACCGCCGCCGGTGCGGGGGAGCGCGCTGCGTAGGGTGGACGGCATGCGAGAACAACCCGGCACGGCCGTGCCCGACCGTCCCGATCTGCGAGCCGACTGCAGCCGGTGCTTCGGGCTGTGCTGTGTCGCGCTGCCCTTCTCCGCCTCGGCGGACTTCGCGATCGACAAGGATGCGGGAAAGCCGTGTCCGAACCTCCTGACGGACTCCCGGTGCGGCATCCACACGGAGCTGCGGCAGCGGGGGTTCACCGGCTGCACCGTCTACGACTGCTTCGGCGCCGGACAGAAGGTCTCGCGGATCACCTTCGGCGGCCAGGACTGGCGGTCGGGTTCGCGCGCGGACGCCCGGCGGATGTTCGATGTGTTCCCGGTCGTACGCCAGCTCCACGAGCTGCTCTGGTATCTCACCGAGGCCCTGGAGCTGCCCGCCGCACGCCCGGTCCACGCCGAGCTGCGCCGCGCGCACGACAGGACCGAGGCTCTCACGCTTGGCACCCCGGACGAACTGGCCGAGTTGGACGTGTCCGCCGTCCGCGCCGACGTCAACGTTCTGCTGCTGCGGACCAGTGAACTGGCCCGCGCCGGCATCGGCCGGGGCAGGAAGAAGGAACGCCGTGGCGCCGACCTCATGGGCGCCCGGCTCAAGGGCGCCGACCTGAAGGGCGCCAACCTCCGCGGCGCCTATCTCATCGCCGCCGATCTGACGGGTGCCGACCTGCGTGGCGCGGATCTGATCGGTGCCGACCTGCGCGACGCCGACCTCACGGACGCCGATCTGACCGGCGTCATCTTCCTCACCCAGCCTCAGCTCAACGCCGCCAGGGGCAGCCATGGCACCAGGCTGCCGCCGTCACTCACGCGCCCGGTCCACTGGAATTAGTGGGCAGCGAAGCAGGCCTGCTGGTTGGCGTGAGCCCTGATCTTCGATAGGTTAGGCAAGGCTTACCTAAGGGAGGTTCTGATGGGTGACCGTCACACCTGGACCGCCGTGCCGTCCATGGCGCAGCGTGCCCGCACCGTGCTGGCCACGGCATGGTCCTGCGCGGTGACCGCGGAAGGCGGTCGCGAGGAGTTCATCGGAGCGCACACCGTCGCCGAGGACGGCCGCGTGCTGCTGCGTCTGCCCGACGACAGTCTGCTCGCCGCGGCCGCGGTCTGCGCGCCACGCGGAGAACCGTCCGCCGTCCTCGAGTTCGCGGACGTCGCACCCGTCCCCGTGCGGGGTCGCATCCGCGCCCGGCTCTGGCTGGCCGGCTGGTTCGCGCCCGAGAGCGGGGATCTGGCCTTCCGGCCGACGCGGGTCGTGCTGCGCGAGGCGGGCGGTGCGGTCGTGGTCGACCTCGACGAGTTCGCCGGCGCCGAACCCGACCCGCTGGCCACGGCCGAGTCCCGGCTGCTCACCCACCTCGCCGACGCTCACCCGGACGCGGTCGAGCGGCTCACCCGTCTCGTCGAGCCCGACAGTCTGCACGGCGCGGTACGCGTCCAGCCGCTCGCCGTCGACCGGCACGGACTGACGCTGCGCATCGAGCGGGCTCGCGCCCACGGCGACGTACGACTTCCCTTTCACCGGCCCGCCGACGACGTCGCACAGCTCTCGGAGCGCATGCACGTCCTGCTCGCCCAGGCGAGCGCCGCCAACCGCCCTCGCGCGCTACAGCGGCAGCGCACAAACGGCGACGGGTGATGCGAACGGCTTGCCCGCGAGCCGGAGTTCGCCGGAGTTCTGGTCGACACGGAAGACGCTGACCGTGCTCGACTTCTGGTTCGCCGCGAACATCAGGTTCCCGCCCGGCGAGAGGGCGATCTGGCGAGGGAAGTCGCCCTCCACCGGCACGGTGTCCAGCAAGCGCAGCCGGCCCCCGTCCGCCTCGACGGCGTACCGGGTCAGGCTGTTGTGGCCACGGTTGGCGAGATACGCGTGCGAGCCCTTGGGCGTGACGACCAGCTGCGCCGGGTAGTTCGTGCCCTCGCCCGTGCCGGTCGGTTGCGGATCGCCCGGCGTGAGACGGCCGGTGGCCGGGTCGTAGGCGCACACCGTGACCGTGTTGTCGAGCTCGTTCGCCAGATAGGCGAAGCGGCCCCCGGGGTGGAAGGTGAGATGGCGCGGGCCCGCGCCCGGGCGCGTGTGTGCCTGGGAGACCGGCTTGAGCGTGCCCGCGGACGCGTCCAGACGATAGGTGTAGACGGTGTCCGCCCCCAGGTCGACCGCCAGCACATGGCCGCCGTCCGGACTGGTGATGAACTGGTGTGCGTGCGGCCCCTCTTGGCCCGGCCCGGGCGGCGGGCTGGAATGCGTCACCAGATCCGTCCGCTCGCCGAGCGCGCCCGAGGCGTCCATGGGATGCACGGCCACACTGCCGGAGCCGTAGTTGGCGCTCAGCAGCCACCGTCCACCGGGGTGTACGGACAGATGACAGGGACCGGAGCCTCCCGTACCGCGCGTACCAAGTACCTTGTGGCGCCCGCTCGTCGACAGCCGCACCGCTGTCACGCCGCCGTCCTCCCGCTCGTTGACGGCGTAGAGCACGCGCCCGTTCGGATGCACGGCGAGATAGGACGGGTCGCCGACGCCCGTGAGCGTTCCCTTGCCGGTGATCCGGCCCGTCGTGCTGTCGTACGTCGCGAGACCGATGCCCGTGCCGCCGCCCTCGACCGAGGTGTACGTGCCGAGGAACAGGGGGCGGGGGCCGGTGCGGCGGGACGGCGTCGGGGTGGCCGCCGTCGGAGTGGTGGCCGCCGTCGGGGTGGACGTGGCCGCGGAGTCGGTCTCGGACGCCGCGCACGCCGGTACCGTCGTCACCGCGGCCGCGCCCGCGAGCGCGCCGAAGAAACGGCGCCTGCTCCAGCCGCCGCCGCGCGTTCCCCGCGACGGTTCCTCACCACTGCTCATGCCTGCACCTCTGGTGTCGGTCGCCTCAGCTGTGATCTCAGCCGAGAGCTCCACCTTGGCAAGTAGCGGTGGTGAAGAGCAAACATCGTTCAAGGGCAGGTGCGCACAGTGCGGCGGCGGCACCCAGCCCACGTAGCCCTCCCCGGCGGCTACCAGTCGCCGTCCCCGACCGGTTTCCCCGGTGCGTCCCCGAGTGGCTTCACCTGGTGGGGCGACGGCGGCTCCCAGGGAGTGTGGTCGTCGCCCAGCCAGTCGCCGACCGGGTTCACCGAGCCGAGGGCGTCCGTGGGGGACAGATCGTCGGCGTCCTGGTCGTAGTAGTCGAACCACGGCAACCCGGCCCGTGTGTAGGCCGCGCGATCGACGGGCGAGGGCGGGGCCGCCTCGCCGGTGATGCGCCGCCACTCGGGAGGCGTGACCAGGTGCACGAACACGCGCCCCGCCGCCGTCCGCGCCCAGTCCGTGAGGGGGCGGTCGTCGCGGTAGACCTCCTGGCGCATCGAACCACCGACCCCGAGCCCCATCGCCGCCGCGGGCCGCGGCGCGCCGCCCGCGGGGGATGACGACCCCTGCGGGCGGCCCGACCGGGCCGGCATCGGAGCGGCCATCGGGGGCGGGGGAGGAGAACCGGGCGCGGCCATGGGGAGCGCGGCTCCATAACCGCCGGTCGCCGTCATGCTCCGCCGCCGTGCCGCCTGCTCCGCCGCATGCCGCTGCGCCTCCCGCCATTCGGCCAGGGCGGTGTCATTGAGCGGGAACGACTGCAGCTGTACGCCGCCCCACACCTCCTCGCCGGTGACCTGTCCCTCGACCGTGGCGCCGAGCCCGAGCGGAACCGCCACGAACTGACGGACCGTGCCCTTCCCGGAGTTGATGCCGTCGAGCCACGGCTGGCGTGGCAGCACCACATAGTTCTGCGGATCCCGCACCAGGCGGGAGCTCCACGGCTTACCCGAGACCGCGCACACCTTGCCGACGCCCACCTGCAGGGCGGCCGGCTCCGACGTACCGGCGAAGCTCAGCCACATGGCCTCACGCAGATACACCGGCAGCATCACACCGCCGCGCGCCAGCCACTCCGGGGGCACCGTGTCCGGAAAGTCCTCGACGCGCCGTATCGGGAACTCGCCGAGCCCCGGCGGCAGCGGATGGGTTCCCGTCTCCGGCAGGCGCAGGGTACGGATGAACCGGACCAGCACGCCGCCCGGCAGCCGCAGCGTGTTCCCGTCGATCCGCACGGTGTCGTCGGTCATGCGCACTCCCCTTGTCCGGGCGTTCTCGTCGTGCGGTCCCGCGCCGTTGTCGTGTTCGTCACGTAGCACGATTCGACGGGGTGCGACGGTTCCGCCGTGACGAGCGCAGGCCCTGGCGCAAGCGGGTCAGCCGGGGCATGCGTTCGCGCTCTTCCCGCGTGCACCGGTCCAGTTCCTCGAGGAGTCGCTGGGAACGGTGCTCCATGTCGAGTTCGTCGAGGATCCGGGTGACCTCCGTGAGGACCGCGCCGTGCAGCTGCCACGAGCGCACGTCCCGCTGGACCTCGTCGAGGAGCAACTGGGCCAGCTTGTCGCGGGTGGCGGTCGCCGCGGCCAGTTCGGAGGCGAGCCGGGCCTCCGCGGACTCCGCGCTGCGGCTGACGTCGGTGGTGACCAGCACGGCGAAGCTGACCACGGCGTCGGCGACCTCGCCCAGGAGCCGCTCCAGTGCCGCGCCGGTCTCCCGGTCGAACAGCGGCTGCGGATCGCGTTCCTTGGCGAGGTCGGTGAGGGTGCGCGCGAGAACGCGCAGGACCACCGTGCAGATCTCCAGTGTGTCGAGGCCGGTGCGCAGGACGACCCGGTGCAGCAGCCCTTCGCGTACGCGGGGATTGAGGCGCAGGCTGTCCTCGGCCTGTTTGAGGGCCGCGTCCACCTCGATGATGTCGTGGTCGAGGCGGCGCGCCTCGTGCAGCCGCTCGGTCGCGTCCGCCACCACGGGGGCGCGCCCGCCCGCCTCCTCGCCGAGCAGCAGCATCAGCTGCCGCATCCGGCGCGCCAGACCCTCGATGGACTCACCGGCCACGCCCACCCACACCGGAGGAGCGAAAAGCAGGTTGAAGCCGAGCCCGACGACGGCTCCGATGAAGGTCTCCAGCACCCGGGCCCAGGCGGTGTCACCGACCCTGGTGACGCCGAGGACCAGCATCGCGCTGATCGCCACCTCGGGCACGAACTCGCTGACCCGCACCAGATGCCCGACGGCCAGCGACGCGAGGATGAGCAGGGCCAGGCTCCACCAGGTCAGTCCGACCAGGACGCTGAATCCGATGGCGAGGACGACACCGGCCACCACCGAGTTCACCCGGCGTATGCCGGTGGTCAGTGTGGCGTAGAGGGTGACCTGTACGACGAGGAGCGCGGTCAGCGGAGCGGTGAGTGGCGCGGCCTCGGGGCTGAAGCGCAGTGCGACCACGTACGCGATCGTCGCGGCCGCCGCCGACCTTAGGGTCTGGACGACGACGGGCTCCTGGCGCCACTTCCGGGCCTGGGCCACGCCGATGGCCCACGTCTCACGTACATCGCGCATCCTTGGGCACTTCCCGTTTCACAGCCGCACCGAACGTGTTCAGTCGGCGCAGCTCACCCGAGACGACGGCAAGGACGCACAGGCCGAGCGGCCAGTCTGACACGGCCGAGAAGGCAAAGGACGAGCCCCTGGCCTGCGGGCGGGCTCAGGCGTACAGCTTGTCCAGAAAGGCGGACAGATGGCCGGTCGTCCGGGCGATCTGCTCCTCCGTCGTGAGGCTCTCCTCCATGCGGGACCCCGACTCGGGCGTCTTCTTGCCGCGTACGTACAGGGAGCAGGCGAGGTCGGTGCACATGTACACACCGACGGAGTTGCCCTCGCGGCCGGCCGCACCCGCCTTGCGGGCCGTCATCAGGGAGACACCGTTGCCCGGGTGCGTCGTCAGGCACAGCGAACACATGCTGCGGTGCAGGAAGCCGCGCCGCGAGGACGGAAAGCGCAGGGTGACGCCGACGAGGCCGTCGCCCCGCTCGGTCACGAGGTAACTGCGGTCGGGCGCCCCCGGATCGCGCCAGCCGAGGAAGTCCAAGTCGTCCCAGGGGCGTTCGGCCAGGTCGCGCGGTATCGCCAGGCGTTTGGCCTCTCCCTTGGAGCAGTTGACAAATGAGTTGCGGATGTCCTGCTCGGTGAGTGCTCTCATCTTGAGGGGTCTCCTGGGAGTCGGGTGGTCGCGAACCGGTCCCGGGTCGGGCCGACGCGCAACTGAGAGCCTCACAGCTACCTAGAGGCTCTAGCTTTCCATCTAGGCTACCTAGTCAACCGGAAGGAGATCGAATGAATTTCGGGAACCCCCGTTCGCCACGGGGGCGTGCGCTGCGCCATGTGGCGACGCTGTCGTCCGGGCCCGCCGTGGATCCGGCGCTACGGGTGACCCTGAACTTCCACCCGGACCGACTGGTGCGCGGGCTGCCGATCCTGGAGGCACTGGCCGAGGACGGCACGTACCACTCGCAGTTCGTCACCGGTACGAGCAACGGCGGGCTGACGGCACATCCCGGCGGCGACCGCTGGCGCTGGGAGAGCCGGATCTTCGCCGGGGCGTACGACGCCGCGGACGCGCACGAGCGTCCGGTGTACGGCGCGCTGAACTTCCGGCACCAAGTGGTGGGCGCCGCACCGAGGTTCGGCTCCGCGCACTTCCGGCTGACCGGAGAAGCGCTGCGGCGTGCCACGTTCTGTTACCCCGACAGTTCTGTCGATCCGACGGCGTTCGGAGTCGCCGACGGCATGTCCCTCATACGGCTGGCCGAGGAGGACGACCGGGACGCCCTCGACGACTACATCGAGGCCCAGGTGCACGGACTCGTCGTACTGGACCGGGACGCGGAGGCCCTGGTTCTCGACCCCTGCTACTGCGGCACCCCGGTGGAGGCCGCGGCCAAGCTGCTGCCGTGCCCGGTCGAGTGGCATCCCGGATACCGGCTCTCCGTCGAGGAACTGCGGCGCCACCCGGACTTCCGCGGTCCGGAGTACGTCGAGTTGGGCGCGCGGATCTCCGAGGACGGCCGCCTCGACCCACGGGTCATCGGCGACGCGGCCCGCACGGGCCGCCACGACCCGCAGGACCTGAAGAAGGTGTGGCACTGCCTCGCGCGCTTCGGGGCCCCTGCCGTCTGATTGCTGCCGGCTGTTCCTCTTCTCTTTCCCGTCTACTCCTCGTCGCTGTCCCTGTTCGACAGGCGAAGCGCGAGCGTCCGCAGGAGTTCGGTGCTCGTGATGTCGGACCGGCCCGTGTCGTGAACTTCGGCGAGTTCGGAGAAGACGAACGCGAAGGCGCCCACCAGGGAGATCGCGGCGGGCATCAGTGCGTCGACGACGGCCTGGCCCGCCTCGGCCGGAGTCGCGTCGACAGGCACTTCCACCGGCGGGAACACCTCCGTGACCAGCCTGCCGAGCTGGGCGTCGCCGACGTCCGCGTCGACGTCCGCGTCCCCGTTGATCCTGCGCACCATCTCCTGGGTCTCGGTCAGGACGCCGATCGCACGCAGGATGATCTCGCTCTGTTCCATGCGCGGAGCCTAATTCCTGCGTGTCGGCTCCGCTTGTGGTCCACCGTCTTGTCAGTCAGGCCGACTCGTCAGGTGAGGGCAGTGGCGGGGCATGCCGGACGGCCGGGCTGGCGGTGGCGATGACCGCAGTGACGAGCATGACCATGGTCAGCACCAGTACGGAGCTGGTCGGTCCGAGGGCGGTGAGCAGGTAGCCGGCGCCGAGGGAGGCCGGCGGCATGACGCCCCAGGACAGGGTCATGGCCGCGCTGGTGACGCGTCCCAGCAACTCGTTGGGAACCAGGACGGTTGTGTAGGTGATGATCACGACGTTCCACAGCGGTCCGATGAAGGCGCAGGCGGCGCCGACAACACCGATCAGCAGAGGGCTGGACGCGAGTGCGAACAGGGGCAGAAGCGCAGCCCAGATCCAGTTGACCCCGATGATGACGGTTCTGGGCGTGAAGCGATGATGGAATCTGCTCGCCGCGAGCGCCCCGATGAAACCGCCGCCGCTGTAGATGCCGAGCATCATGCCGATGGTGGTGGATGTGGCGCCGTGCTGCTGGGCGAGGACGACGATGATCAATACGAGGGCGTGAAAGACCAGGTTGCTGACGGCGATCAGCAGGATCGCGGCGCGGATGAGGGGATGGCGCCAGATCCAGCGCAGGCCTGCGGTGGTGGCTTGCCACAGTGGTTCCGGTGGTGTCGTCGTCCGATTCTGCAGGTCGCTTCGGATGAGCAGCAGTCCGATGGAGGCGATGACGTAGGAGAGCGCGTCGGCCAGGAAGGGTATGGCGCGGCCGATGCCGAAGAGCAGGCCGCCCAGGGGAGGACCGGCCAGAGCCGCGCCGCGGCTCCTGGCCTCGTTGTGGGCCACCGCGGTGGGCAAAAGCGCCGCCGGGACGATCTTGGGGAGGGCGGCGCGCTCAGCCAGCCCGAAGAAGACGAAGCACAGTCCCTGTAAGAAGGAGACCGCGGCGAGGTGAGCGATCGAGAGTGTGCCCCACCACATGGCGACCGGGACGGTGGCCAGTGCCAGGCCCGCGACGAGTTCGCTGATCAGCAGGATCCAGCGGCGGTTCCACCGGTCCACCAGCGGTCCGGCCGGCAGGTGAGCGACGAGGAAGGGCAGCGTGCCCGCGGCTCCGACGATTCCGGCGTCAGAGGGCGATTCGGTGGTCGCGAGCACGAGCAGCGGCATCGCCGTTCCGCTGATCTGGGCGCCCAGGGTCGAGACGACCTGACCGCTCCACAGGGCGACGAACTCGCGGTTGCGCCAGAGCGAGGGACGTTCGGTGGTCCTCTGTCTGACGGGGGCGGTCACGACGCGTCCCCGGGGCCCGGCGTGGGGAACGCGTGGAACACCACGGAGACATGCCGACTGCCGGGTGGCGCCTGACTGGGTTCCCGGTGCCAGCGGGAGAGAAAGGCAACGTACTCCTCTCCGAACTGGGCCAGCTCCTCGGCGGTGAGCGTGGTGCCGCCGTAGGAGTGCATGGCGGCGGCGGTGAACTCGCCGAACGTTTCCCTGCTGGACAGATAGGCGGTCAGGTCGCGCTCAGCACGTTCCATCCACTGTCGATGGACCTCATCGGCGGCGACAGCGATCTCGGGGTCTGCCGGGCGGCGCGGCAGGCGCACGTCCTGCGGGATGGCTCGCCAGTATCTGCGACGCCCGGACGAACGGTCCGTGTCCTCTTCGATGAACCCGAATCGGGCGAGTTGCCGCAGGTGGTAGCTGGTCGCGCCGCGGTCCTCGCCGAACTCGGCGGCCAAGTCGGCGGACGTGGCCGCGCCATGGCGCTGAAGCCATGCCAGCAACTGTTGCCGCAGAGGGTGAGCAAGGGCCTTGAGCGCGTCGATGTCGGACAGCATGCGCGGTTGCGAGGGAGGCATAGTGAGAAGATATCTATGCAAAGATTTCTTCTCAACCCTCGACGCGCCCCGGAGTACGCGGGTTCTCTCGTACGCTGAACCGGTTCAGGGTGGTGTCACGGCGACGAACGGAACGGGGTGGGCGCGGGATGCCTCAGGAGCGGGTCCGACTGATCCTCGAAGCGGCCGGGCTGCCGTCGGAGCGGCCGGCCCAGTGCCGGTCGTTGAGCGGCGGGACGTACAACGATGTCGAGGAAGTCGTCCTCACCGATGGCAGCCGCTACATACTCAAGACCCCGCCACCTCCCACCGCGCCCGGTCTGAGCCATGAGCGCGAACTCCTTGTCTCCGAGGCGGAGTTCTACCGCTCGGCCGCCCCGGCCGACGTACCCGCGCCGCGTGTGGTGGCCCTCTGTCTCGACGCGTCCGCTCCCACCGGCCGTCATCTTCTGATGACGGCCTGTCCGGGCGATCCGTGGGGTTCCTTCCCGGACGGCGAACAGGCGGAGCTTCGCCAGGAGTTGGGGCGGCAGGTGGCCCGTCTGCACCGAGTGTCCGGGCCCGGGTTCGGCTATCCCTCAGGCGCGCTGGGGCCGTTGGCCGCCGACTGGCGTACGGCCTTCACCACGATGTACGACGCTGTCCTGGACGACGCCCGCCGCTACCACGCCCGGCTGCCGCTCCCGGTGGACGAGGTGGCACGGGCCGCGAAGTCCGCGTACGACGCCCTCGACGAGGTCGTGGAACCGTGCCTGGTGCACTTCGACCTGTGGCGGGGGAACATCCTCGTCGAGCGCCCGGAGAGCACCGGCAGCCCCAGGATCGGGGGTCTGATCGACGGCGAGCGCATGTTCTGGGGCGACCCACTGGCGGACTTCGTCTCCCTGGCCCTGCTCGGCGACATCCAACAGGACGGGGCTTTCCTGGCGGGCTATCAAGAGGCGGGCGGCCGGGCCGATTTCACTCCTGCGGCCCGCCGGCGCCTCGCCCTCTACCGCAGCTACCTCTACCTGATCATGCTCGCCGAAACGGTCCCGCGCGCCCTGGGTGCCGACCACGAGTCCTGGCTCCATGAAGCCGTCGCTCCGGAACTCGTGGCTGCCCTGAACGAGCTCGAGGAGTGATCCTCGGCGCGGCCCATGACGAAAAGGCCCCGACCGGACGGGGGAATCACGGTCGGGGCCTTCTGATTCAACGGTAAATTACCGACGGGTGTTCCCAGGCCAGGACCGTCCAACCGTGAGCCGTATCACGACCGGCGCACCCGTACCGCACTGTCGAGGTTCCCGTCCTCTCCCGGCCGCTCGATCTCCGCCCAGATGTTCTCGGCCTGGAGCAGCAAGGTGCCCAGGACGGCCGTGCGGGCGGCGCTGAGGCCGGCGTGGTCGCGCAGGCTCGTCTGCAGGGTCCTGTGCAGTTCCCGCATCGCCGCCTCCGCCCGGCGGCGAGGGTCGTGGGAGTGCGACTCCTGCCGTGCCGTGCGTCCGCACGATTCCAGCAGCGACCGGCTCTCGCGGCGGCACGCCTCCCCGAGCAGGGCGAGTAACCGGGCATAGCTTTCCCCCGTCGTGCCGTCCGGCGGGCCGGCGATCCGGTTGTCGTCGACCGCGGCCGTCAGGGCCCGGGTCAGCGCGGCCACATGCCCGGTGATCCGGCTCCACCGCTCGTCCTCGCCGCCCGCCGGGACATCCAGCGGCACCCGGTGGAACGCCCTCAACCAGCCCCGCGTCAGTCGCAGGCTCTCCTCGCTCCAGCCACGCGCCGCGCGCAGGCCGTCGAGCCGGCGCGCCAGGCGCGTGGACGCGTGCGACCAGTTCGCGGCCGTCGACGCGTCCCAGTCGCCCTGCCGCAGGTCCTCGGCGATGCCGGTCAGCACGTCGCCCGCCTCGTGGGCGAGGGCCGCGAGGTTCTCGCGCACGTCCCGCAGGTGGATCGGGGGCAGTACCAAGGCGTTGACGGCGACCCCGATGACGGCCCCGAGGGCGGCCTGCGCGAGCCGATGGCCGATCGCGGAGCCCGACACGGCGCCCGTGGTGAGCGTGAACAGGGCGACGGTCGTGGCGTAGATGCCCTGGTCGCCGAGGCGAGGCCAGTTGCTCAGCAGCATCAGTACCGGGACGGACAGCGCGAGGGCGACCAGGGTGTCGCCGGTGACCACCTGGGCCACCGACGCCAGCAGCGTGCCGACGCAGATCGCCGCGAACTGCTGGGCCGCCCGCCGCAGCGAGCTGTAGACCGTGGCCTGAACCAGGACCACCGCCACCCATGGCGCCATCAGCGCCATCGGGTCGCCCAGCCACTCACGCGCCACCATCCATGCGAGCAGCGCCGCCGCGGCGGCCTTGAGCGACTGCGCGACAAGGTCCCGTTCTCTGCCCGGTCCACTCCCGGCCCGCCGCGCCGCACCGACGACGGCCCGCGCCTCGTCCCGCATCCGGTCCCCGACCTGACTCACACGGATCATGCGGGGCGAGTAACCGGAGAAACGGGGGGCTCATGCCTCC
Organism: Streptomyces sporangiiformans; assembly: GCF_005768555.2. Lineage (GTDB taxonomy): Bacteria > Actinomycetota > Actinomycetes > Streptomycetales > Streptomycetaceae > Streptomyces > Streptomyces sporangiiformans. The sequence goes on along the minus strand of NZ_VCHX02000180.1, from coordinate 15,002 downwards.
CGGCACGATTCCGCTTCCGGCGCGATTCCGCTTCGCCGGCACCGCCGCCGGTGCGGTTCATTCGCCCGATGCCAGGGGGCTGTCGGTCAGCGACGCCAGCAGATGACCCGGGTCCCGGTAGACGGCACGAGCACCGGCCTCCTCCAGGTCGGCCCGCGGAATGCCACCGCACAGGACGCCCACGCAGAGGACACCCGCCAGGCTTCCCGCGCGCATGTCCCAGACCGTGTCGCCGACGAACACCGATCGCTCGGCGGGTGCCCCGGCGAGTTCCAGGGCGCGCTCCACCGGCTCGGGCGCGGGCTTGCCCGCCTCCACCTCGTCTGCGCTAGCCGTGGCGCGGATGGCCTCGTCGGCGTCGAGGGCGCGGCGCAGCGCCGCGAGCTCCGGCCCGCCGGCGGAGGTGGCGAGCACAACACTCCAGCCGTCGCGGTCCAGGCGCCGCAGCAGGTCCCCGGCATCCGGCAGGGGTGGCAGCCGGTCGAAGTACGTGCCGTAGAGGGTCTTGTGCGCGGCGCTGAGCGTGTCGTCCTCGTCCGTGTCCCGGTCGTCGCCCAGCAGATGCGCGACGAGATCGTGGGCGCCGAGGCCCACCGCCCGGTGGATGGCGTGCATCGGCACCCTGTGCCCGGCCTGCCGGAAGGCCTCCCACCAGGCCGTCACATGAAGGTGGTTGGTGTCGACGAGTGTGCCGTCGACGTCGAACACGGCCGCTCGTCCCATGGGCTGTCCCTTCGCCACTCGCCAGACTTCCCGCGTACCCGCGTACCCGCGTACCCGCGTACCCGCGTACCCGCGTACCCGCGTACCCCGTGTACCCGCGTACCCCGTGTACCCGCGTACCCCGTGTACCCGCGTACCCCGTGTACCCGCGTACCCCGTGTACCCGCGTACCCCGTGTACCCGCGTACCCCGTGTACCCGCGTACCCCGTGTAAGTCGTCACGGACCGCGCACGCCGTGCGGCGTCTCGCGATGCCGCGTCCAGGCCAGCAGTTCGTCCGCCGACCAAGTGGTGACCACGCGTCCGGCGGGTACCCCGCACTCCTCGGCTCGCGCGCACCCGTACCCCTGCCAGTCGAGCTGGCCGGGTGCGTGGGCGTCGGTGTCCACGGAGAACAGGACACCCGCGTCGACCGCCCGGCGCAGGAGCCGGCGCGGCGGATCGAGCCGTTCCGGACGGCTGTTGATCTCGACCGCCGTTCCCGAGTCCGCACAGGCCGCGAAGACAGCGTCCGCGTCGAACTGCGACTCGGGCCGCCCGCGACCGCCGACGAGCCGGCCCGTGCAGTGCCCCAGCACGTCGGACAGCGGGTTGCGGACGGCGGCGACCATACGGCGCGTCATGGCCGCCGCGTCCATACGGAGCTTGGAGTGCACCGACACGACCACGACGTCGAGCTGCTCCAGCAGCTCCCGTTCCTGGTCGAGCGAGCCGTCGTCGAGGATGTCGCACTCGATGCCGGTCAGCAGCCGGAAAGGAGCCCATCGGGCGTTGAGTTCCGCCACCACGGCGAGCTGCTCCCGCAGCCGCTCGGGGGTCAGCCCGTTCGCCACCGTGAGGTGCGGCGAGTGGTCGGTGAGCACCGCCCACTCGTGTCCGAGCCCGGCCGCCGCTCGCCCCATCTCCTCGATCGGGCTCCCGCCGTCCGACCAGTCCGAATGCAGATGGCAGTCGCCGCGCAGCAGTGCCCGCAGCCGCTCACCGCCCTGAGACAGCGGATCCGGGCTCTCCCGCTCCAGCCGTTCCAGATAGCCCGGCACCTGCCCGGCCAGCGCCTCGCGCACCACCTGCGCGGTCTTCGGCCCGATGCCCTTCAGCGACTCCAGCGACCCGGCGGCCGCCCGTCGGGTCAGTTCGTCGTCCGGTAGAGCGGCCACCAGGGCCGCCGCCGTGCGGAACGCCCGTACGCGATAGGTGGGAGCCTGCGACCGTTCCAGCAGGAAGGCGATCCGGTCCAGGGCCTCGATCGGGTCCATGCCTCCACCTTCGCGCGGCTCGGACCGGCCCGCGCGGCAGCCACCGGATCCTCCCTGTGCCACCATGAAGTGCGCCCCTCGTTTCGGGCGCCGACCACGTCGGCGCGGCCTGGGCCACGACGACCGACATCGCCGCCTTGGCAGGCTTACCGGCGGCATGCATGTGGAACCGGTGGGATCATGACCGAAAGCGCAAGCCCCTACATCTCGCACCCGCGGATCACCGTGCTGGGCGTCCAGCCCGGGAATCCGCCCTTCCGCATCGTGGAGATCGACGGCTATGTCATCGGCGAGGCCAAGGCCCTGACGGACGTCCTGATGGCCGCCGCGGCGTACGGCATCCCGGTCCACGACGCCGACGACCCGGAAGTAGTCCGCTGGGTGGGCGGCGACAAGCTCACCTGGACGGTCCACTAGGGCCTGCGTCGGAGCCTGGGGCGGCCGTACGGCCGTACGCCCGAGCCGCCGCCCGAGCCGTACGCCCGAGTCGCCGCCCGAGCCGCCGTGCTCAGGCCGCGCCGCGGCGCTCGCGCGGATGCACGGCCCGGCCCAGCCGTCTGCCCAGGAGCAGATGACCGACCATCGCCCCGGTGATGTTGAGCAGCACGTCGTCTATGTCGAAGGCGCGCCCGGTGATCAGCGCGCCCTGCACCAGCTCGACCAGCAGCATCACCGCCGCGGTGAGGGCGACCACCCACAGAAACCGGCGGGCCCCGGGCAGCAGCACGGGCAGCAGGACCCCGAAGGGGATGCCGAGGACGAGATTCCCACCGATCTGCTTGACCGCGTCGCGGAGTTCGGGCTGGTCCAGGTAGGCCCGCAGCGAATGTCCCGGGCGCAGATTGCTGTGCGTCAGCGACTCGGAGGCCGGAGACGGCTGCAGCGTGAGCCGGGCCAGCGCGGCGGCGAACGCCACCATGGCCGCGACGGCGACCAGCAGTACCAGTAGGCGAACGAGAAAGGGAAGTGGTCGTCGGCCAGGCGGTGCTGTGGTCCGCCGACGGACCGACTTCGCCGTACGCGAGCGTGACGTCGGGGCACGGGCCATACAACCCTCCAGCGTTCAACTGACGCCTTGTCATGGATGGTTACCCCCGAACCGGACGACGATGCCCACGACCGACAGGTCCGACACGGGGTCGGCCGGTTTCCTGGGCGACGGCGGGGCACTCCGGGCGGAAACGTGTCGCGCGCCGCCGCCGGACGGCCGTCGGACGGTGTTTGGATGACGTATCGGATATATCGACTGAAAAAGGCCAGAGCTTCGGAGGTGCGCATGACGCGGCGTACGACTCTCCTCCACGCCTTGTCCGACTTCCTCCTGGCGCTGTTCGAAGTCCTCGCGTGGTGGGCCGTCCTGGCCGTCCTCTGGCTGGTGCTCATCTCGGTGGTGGATGCCCTGGAACTGGTGCTGGGAGCCGCCGTCGCCCTGGTCGGGGCAGTCGCGGCGCGCGCCGCGCGCCGGGCGGTGGGCGCGCGGTGAACGGCTGGACCGTCACGGCGACGGTCGCGCTGGCCGGGGGAGGCGCGGCGGCGGTGTGGGGCGTGGCCACGGGCCCGCTGCGGCGCCGGGTCGTGGCGCAGAACCTGTCCACCACGCTGGCCTGTCCCGCACTGCTCCTGCTCGCCCAGGGCTACCGAAGGCCTTCGTACGTCGATGTCGCCCTGGTCCTCGCCCTCCTGGGCCCCATCGGCACCCTCGTCTTCGCCCGGCTGCTCGCCGAGGACCTCCACGAGGACCCGCCCATCGGCCTGACGCTCACCTGGGTGGCCGTGGCCTTCTCCGCGGCGGTCGTCGCGGCGGTGTGCGCGGCCACCGGGCCGGGACGGGCGATGGTGAAACTCCTGGTGACCGGCGCGCTGATGATCAGCGGCAGCCTCGTCGCGTCCCGCGCGCTGGCCCGCGGCATGCCCAAGGGCGGTGACCGCCATGAATGACATGCTGATCGCCGTCACCCTGCTGCTGGTCGCCGCCACCGCGACCGCGGCCGTCGCCGCCCGCGACCCCGTACGCCAGGCGCTGGTCCTCGCGGTGCTCGGTGTCGCGCTGGCCCTGCTGTTCACCGTGCTCCAGGCGCCCGACGTGGCCCTGTCCCAACTCGCCGTCGGATCCGCCCTGACCCCGCTGTTGCTGCTGCTCTCCGTGCGCAAGGTGCGGCGCCGAGGCCGGCGCAAGGGGCGTACGGAGTGAGCCGGCGCGTACGGCTGTGGCTCCTGGCCCTCGGCGGTGCGGGCCTCGCCGCGCTCCTCTTCGCCGCCTGCCTGGAACTGCCCGGCTTCGGCGGCGACCGGCACCCGTACGGGGAGCGGGCGGTGCGCGAGTCCCTTGCCCGGCGCACCGCCAACGCGGTGTCGTCCGTCAACTTCGACCAGCGCGCCTTCGACACGATGGGCGAGATGACGATCCTGTTCGCGGCCGTCCTCGGCACCGTGGTGCTGCTCCGCCAGACCCGCGACGAACACCGCGCGCAACCGGCCCCCGCCCACGTCGCCCCGCCCGTCCGCCGCTACGCGCTCATCACCCTCCCCGTCGCCCTCCTCGTCGGCCTGTACGTCGTCGCCCACGGACAGCTCAGCCCCGGCGGCGGCTTCCAGGGCGGCGTGGTCGCCGCGACCGCCCTGCACCTGCTGTACCTCGGCGCCGACTACCGCGCCCTGGAACGGGTGCGGCCGGTCGGCCTGTACGAGGTCGGCGACGCCCTCGGGACGTCCGCGTACCTCGTCCTGGGGATCGCGGGCGTGCTGGCCGGCACCGCGTTCCTCGCCAACACACTGCTGCCGTACGGCACGTTCAACACGCTGTCGTCCGGCGGCACCGTCCCGCTGCTCAACGCGGCCGTGGGCATGGAGGTCGCCTGTGCGGCAGTCGTCCTGCTCGCCCGCTTCCTGGACCAGGCCGTCGAGATCGAAGAGAACGCCGTCGGGACCGAAGAGAGCGGGGAGTGAGCCGACCATGATGTCCGTGCTGCCGTATCTCGTCGCCGTCTGGATCTTCCTGGCCGGCTGCTACGGCCTGGCCACCAGCCGCAACCTGATCCACGCCGTGGGCTGCCTGGCGGTGTGCCAGGCGGCGACCTACGTGCTGCTCATCGCCGTCGGGTACCGCGACGGCGCCACCGCCCCCGTCCACTCCGACATCGAGCCCGGTTCGCGGCCCCTGGTGGACCCCGTCGTCCAGGCCCTGGCCCTCACCGATGTGGTCGTGGGCGCCACCGTCACCGCCCTGCTGCTCGCCCTCATCCTGCAGATCTCCAAACGCCACGGCACGGTCGACCCGGACGAACTCTCCGAACTGCGCGGCTGATGAATCATCCGAGCCACCTGCTGCCGCTGCTCGTCGCCGGACCGCTCCTCGGCGCCGCCCTCCTCGTCGCCTGCGGCAGCAGACTGCCGCGCGCCGCGGCCGAGCCGGTGGGCTGCGCCGTGTCGGCGGCCACCGCGGCCCTCGCCATCCACCTTGCCCTCCAGTCCTCGCCGCCCCTGGTCGAGTGGGTGGGCGACTGGGTGCCCCGCGACGGCGTGAGCGTGGGCATCGTGCTCGTCGGCGACGGACCGGCCCTCGGCATGGCGGCGCTCGCCTCACTGCTCACTCTCGCGGCACTGGCGTACTCCTGGCGCTACTTCGACGAACCGCCGCGTCGCCACACGGGCTCCTACCCGGCGCTCATGCTGCTCTTCCAGGGCGGCATGTGCGGCTTCGCGATCGCGGGGGACCTCTTCAACGCCTTCGTCTTCTTCGAGCTGATGAGCGTCGTCGCGTACGCCCTGACGGGCCACCGGGTCGAGGAGGCAAGGGCCGTGCAGGGCGCGCTGACCTTCGGCGTCGTCAACTCGCTCGGTGCGTACGCCCTGTTGATGGGCATCGTGCTGCTGTACGCGCGCACCGGAGAGCTCGCCATGACACAGATCGGGCGGCGGCTCGACGCGTACGGCCCACCCGACGCGCTGGTCCTCGCGGCCTTCGTGCTCGTGCTGACCGGGTTTCTCGTCAAGGCCGCGGCCGTGCCCTTCCACTTCTGGCTGCCGGACGCGCACGCGGTCGCGCCGACACCGGTGTGCATGCTGCTGTCGGGTGTGATGGTCGAGCTCGGCGTGTACGGAGTCTGGCGTGTGTACGGGGACGTCTTCGCGGGCCCGGGCGGCATCCCGGCGGCGGACCTGCACCGGGCGCTGCTCGTGCTCGGCGTGCTGACGAGTGTGGTCGGCGCGGTCATGTGCTGGTACCAACGGCACATCAAACGGCTGCTGGCGTATTCGACGGTCGCCCACACAGGGCTGTTCCTCATCGGCGTCGGTGTGCTGACCCCGGCGGCGGACGGAGGTGTCGCGCTGTACATCCTCGGCCACGCCGGGGTGAAGGCCGCCCTCTTCGCCTGCACGGGCATCGTCCTCGACCGGTACGGCAGCGTCGACGAGCACGCGCTGCACGGGCGCGGCCGTGAGCTGCGCGGGGTCGCGGTGCTCTTCCTCGTCGGCGCCCTGGGGCTGGCCGGGCTGCCGCCCTTCGGCACCGCGCTGGGCAAGGCGCTCACCGAGGAGGCGGCTGGGCCCGCGTTGACCGTGCTGTTCGTCCTGGTGTCGACGGTGACGGCGGGCGCGGTGCTGCGGGTCGCCGCACGGGTGTTCTTCGGCCTCGGCCCCCGGCCCGAGGAGCACGCCGCGTACGAGACGACCGGCGCCGGCGAGCGGCCGGAGACCCGGCGGCGGCTGAAGCGCGTGCCGGACACCATGAGCGCCGTCCCCGCGCTGCTGCTCGCCGCCTCGCTCGCCGTCGGCGTGGCGCCGGGTTTCGCCGCCGCCGTGGAGCACTCCGTGAGCGAGGCCGGATCCGCCGGGGCGTTCACCTCGGCCCACTGGACCCTGGCGGGAGTGCTCCTCGGTCTCACCTCGACCCTGCTGGCCGTGGCCCTCGCCGCCCTCGCCGTCACGCGACGGGAGGGGCTGCCCGGCGGGGCCTGGGCCGGACCGCTGCGACGCCTGCAGTCCGGGCACATCGGCGACTATGTCGCCTGGCTGCTCGCGGGCGCGGCCCTGCTGGGCGCACTGACCCTGCCGGGCGTGATCAACGGCTGAGGGCGGCTGCCTCACGAACCGTACGTCACGTGGACCTCCTTGAAACCCAGGGAGTGCAGCAGGCCTTCGAGCATGCCGGTCGTGTTCTCCTCGGCGCGGGCTGTCAGTTGACTCTTCTCCGCGGCGTCCCCGATGTGCCGGGCCGCCAGCCGCTGTACGGCCCGTTCGTCGTTCGGGTTGTCCGAGAAGATGTCGCCGAGCCGGTCGAGCAGCCCGCGCTGTTTGGAGACGGCGTAGGAGTGGTCGGGGTCGAGCGCGGGCTTGCCCAGCGCTGCGTGCGGGAGCTTCAGCGTGGCCGACGTGCGGTCGTCGTTGACCGTCACGTCCTTCTCGCCGATCTTGCCGAGGTCCACATAGGCGTCCACGGTGCCGGCGCCCACGTACAGCGTGCGCGTGCCGCGGAGTGCGTCCGGCAGGAACCTGGCGTCCTTCTCCAGGTCCACCACGACCTGGAAGTTGCCGGAAGCGGCGTCGTAACGGCTGATGTCCTGGATCGACTTGAGGAGCGTGGGCCCCGACCGGTCATGGGTGTCCTCGCGGAACACGTCGCGCAGCCCGGGCAGCAGACTCAGCCGCAGCCCGGCGAGGAGTACCACCAGTACGAGGAGTACCGCGCTCAGGATCTTCGCCCATCCGGGCAGGCGCTTCAGGGAAGTCGTCATGTCGACCGCCCTCCTTCCCATCTGCCGGATACCCCTCAATCGCCGTGCCAGACCGCATCGTTGGCCGAATGAACCGGTGACGGGGGCATTTGCGGCGCACTAGCGTGGGGACAGGCCCACCGGCGCGCCAGGGGAGAACCGGATGACACCACACAGCACCTCCCGGCACCTCGTCCCCATGCATCGCGTGAGCCTTCCCGAGTCCGGGCCGCCCCGTCGCGGCACACTCGCGACCGGCACACCCGTCTGGCTGATCAGCCGGCACGCCGACGTGCGCCAGGTGCTCATGGACCCCCGCTTCAACCGGAGTTCGCTGTACGGCGACGACCCACCGCGCCTGCTCGCCGTACCGAACCTGCTCGACAATCCCGACGGGCTGCTCAACCAGGACGGTCCGGCCCATCAGCGGCTGCGCCGGACGGTGCAACGGGCGTTCACACCACGGGCGATCGCACGCTGGCGGCCCTGGGTTGCCGGGGTGGTGGAGACGCTGCTCGACCGGTTCTCCGAGCAGCCCCGCCCCGCCGACATCGTCGAGGGGTTCACGCGTCCGCTGCCGGTGTCGGTGATCTGCCGTCTCATGGGCCTTGACCACGTGGACGGCGAGAGCATCCGCCACTGGTCCGACCACGCGCTCTCCGGCGGCGCGCACACGGCCGAGGAAGTCGGCCGCGCCATGCGGGAGTTCGGCGAGTTCGCCGCGCAGCTGATCGCCGAGCGGCGGGCCGCACCCGGTGACGACCTGGTCAGCGAGCTGGTGGCGGCCGGGGACGCGAGCACCGGCGTCGAGGACCCGCAACTGGTGTCCCTGGTCTGCGGGTTGGTCGTCGCGGGACACGAGACGACCATGACAGCGCTCGGCAACGCGGTCGTCTACCTCCTCACCGACGGCCACGCCGCCTGGCAGGGCCTCGCGAAGGACGAGGCGGCCGCGGCCACCGCGGCCGAACAGCTGCTGCGTACGGTCCCGCTCAGCGAGGGACGCATCCTGCCCGGACTGATCCGGCGGGCCGTCGAGGATGCGGAGATCGGCGGTGTGACGATCCCGGCGGGCAGCGTGGTCGCCGTCCAGACGAATGTCGCCAACCGCGACCCCCACGTCTACCCGCCGGGCCCGCCCGACCTCTCTGCCCCACTCCCGACCCCCAGCGTGGTGTTCGGCGCCGGCCCCCACCACTGCCTCGGTGCGTGGCTCGCCCGCCTGGAACTCGAACTCGCCCTGCACCACCTCGCCGCCCGCTTCCCGCTGTTGAGCGCCGGTTTCACGCCCGACACCATCAGCTGGCGGGAGGGCCAGATGACACGCAGCCCGCTGCGGCTGCCCGTCACCTGGTAACGACACCGCCCTAGCGCGACACTCGCAGTTCACGGTCCCCCGACGGGCGTGACCACCAGACGCCCTCGCCGTGTGTGAGGCCCGGTAGCCGCAGCTCGACGTCGCGCACGTGCCGGGCCGGGAGCTCGCCCGTGACCAGCCATGCGGTGCGGCCTCCGGTCGTCTCCTTGAACTCCGAGCCGCACGCGGCGAGTCGGGCCGTGACCGGGGCGAGCGCGTCGAGCGGCAGCTCCGCCTCGAAGGCGTGGTACGGCTCGTACATCCGCGTCCCCGCCCGCTCCAGGGCGCGCCGCAGTACCACCGGCGTGAGCCCGCGGAAGTCGGCGGCCGTGCTGATCGGCGCACAGAAGCCCGAGCGGATCAACGTGACCCGGCAGTCCGTCACGGCCCAGCCGCTGAGGCCGCCGTCGAGCAGGGTCGCGTGGACCGTGTCCTCGATGGCCTGGTGGAATGCGCGCGGGAGAGCGCCGAGTTCGGTCTCGTACGTGAAGACCACGCCGGAGTCGCGCGGTCCGGGATCGACGCGGAGCCCGATCGTCGCCCAGAACCCGGTGTGTCCATGCCGCTGGATCTCCTCGTACGCCTCACCGGTGCCGGCCGGGCGCTCCAGGTACCGGACTCGGCTCGGCTCGAACTCGGCCTCGATGCCGAAGTCCTGCGCGAGCGTCGCCGCCAGGACCTCCTTCTGGACCTCGCCGTACAGGAGCAGCGCGGTGCTGCCCAACGGCCCGGGCCCGGCGTGGAGGAGCGGGTCCTGGTCGGCCAGGGTCAGCAGAGCGGATCGCAGCGGCGCCGCCTGCGCGGGCTGCCGGGCGTGGACCAGGGTTTCCAGGGTCGGGGCGGCGAACTGCGGTGCGCGATCGGGTGTTTCGCCGAGCCGGTCGCCGACGCGAATGCCGTGCAGGCCGGTCAGGGCGGCGATGTTGCCCGCGGTGAGCGGCCCCTCGCGGCCGACCACGTCCAGTCCGGTGACCCGGCCGGACACCTCCGTGGTGCGCCCATCGGCCTCGCGCCGAAGGAACGTGAGCCGCTGACGTCGCGTCACTTCGCCCTCGAACAAGCGGAGATAAGCCGTCCGCTCGCCAGTGGGTCCGGTCCGTACGGCGAAGACCGTGCCGCGCGGCTCGGGCATCCGGCCCGCCTGATTCACCTCCTGATTCACCTCCTGATTCACCTGTGGTGTCCGACCCGTCGGAGTCGCTTGTGGCGGCCGTGGCGTGGGGATCAGCCGGGGCAAGGCATCGACGAGTTCGGCGACGCCCTGGCCGCCGAGTGCGGAGCCGAAGAGGACAGGGTGTACGGAGCCGTCGGCGGTGCGCGCGGCGAGGGCGGCGCGCAGTGCGGCGCCGGTGGGCGCAGGGCCGTCCACGACCGCGGCGAGAATGCCCGGGTCGACCTCGGCCAGCGCCTCGGCCGTACGGGCCTCGTTCAGCGGGCGCGGCAGGCCGCGGGCGTGCGGGGTACCGATGTCGCGTACGCCCGTGAGCGGCACGATGTGCGGGGTCAGCCTGTGCCGGATGTCGTCCAGCAGGTCCTCGTCCCGGGCGCCCGCGCGGTCGATCTTGTTGATGAACACGAGCGTGGGCAGGCGCAGCCGGCGCAGGGTCTTCATCAGGACCCGTGTCTGGGCCTGTACGCCCTCCACGGCGGACAGCAGCAGCACCGCGCCGTCCAGGACCTCCAGGGCACGCTCGACCTCCGCGATGAAGTCGGAGTGCCCGGGGGTGTCGATGAGGTTGATCTGCACGTCCCCGGCGGTGAAGGCGGCGACGGCCGAGCGGATGGTGATTCCGCGCTGCCGCTCGATCGCGCCGTCGTCCGTACGGGTGTCGCCGGAGTCGACGCTGCCGAGCCGGTCGATGGTGCCGGAGTCGAAGAGCAGCCGCTCGGTGAGGCTGGTCTTACCCGCGTCGACGTGCGCCAGGATGCCGATGTTCAGGGTGGTTCGCATGAGTGGTCGAGTCCTCGAGAACTGTCGTCCGGTGGGGGCGAGGGGTTTCGAGGAATCGGCGCATTCGGGGCTCCTGCGATCGACGATGTGGGCGCGTTTGGGCGCCGGGCCATCATGGCGTGGTCCGGCTACGCGGGCGCAAGCGAATTTTCCCGCCGCGGACGCGGCGTGCGTGAACGGAAGTACCGAAGAGCCGGCGAAGGTATGCCGGAAGGTGGGTCAGGCGGATCCGCAGGCGGCCCCGGAGCCGGCTTCGGAGATCGCCTCGGAGACGGCCTCGGACCGCTCCAAGGCCTCGTCCAGGGTCGTCAGCGGGGGCAGGACCCCCGCGAGTCCGGTCGCATGGAGGATGCGCAGGGTCGGCGGGTGAGCGCAGACCAGCTGCAGCCGCCCGTCCCGGGCGAGGATCCGGCGCCGGGCCCGGTACAGCAGACGCAGGCCCGAGCAGTCGAAGAACTCGACGTGCCGCAGATCGAGCACGACCCGTGCGCAGGGGCGCCCCGTCGCCGCGTCCAGGTACGGGGTGATCTCCAGTGCCGCGATGATGTCGATCTCGCCGTGGAACGCCAGCACGAGGTGCCCGCGCTCCCGGTGGACGCGCAGATGAGGCGTGAGGGGTTCGGATGCGTGGCTCACGACGACATCACCCCCTCCTCGTGGCTGGAGGCCCCAAAACCCTGCCCCAGCCCGCGACTTACCCTCGATGAGGTGAATTTCAGCATGTTCGATTGACATATGTCTTCGATTTACGGGGTTCTACGACAGCGCGTGCCACGCCTTTGACAGGGCCAGCCGGAACTGGTCGGTCTGGTGCGCCGTGAGGTTGGAGACCATGCGCTCCTCGAGGTCCCGTACGGGTTCGGCGTGCCGCGCGAGCAGATCCCGGCCAGACTCGGTGAGAAGGATGAGTAGCTCTCGGCGGTTGCGAGGGTTGCGCTCGCGGCGCACCAGGCCCCGGCTCTCCAGCGCCCGGACCACGTCGGCCACGGACTGCGCGGTGACGAAGGAGTCGCGTGCCAGTTGCGCCGCGGACAGGCCGTCGTGCCGCTCCAGGACGGTGAGCGAGGTGTACTGCAGCGCCGTGATTCCCGACGGTCTCAGCAGGTCGTCGAGATGGGAGCGCACGACGAGTTCCACCTGCTTGATCATGTACAGGAGTGAGGGGGACGTCTTGGTGGCGACCATGCGGGTCAGCGTAAGGCATTGACAGGAAACCTGTCTGTAATGAGACTGCGAACCAACAGGAATCCTGTTGGTTGAAATCTTAGCGATCAAGGCTGAGGAGTGGGCAATGACGACCACCTTCGAGAGCGGGCCCGGGCGGCTGTTCATCGGTGGACAGTGGCGCGAGGCGGCCGACGGGGCACGCATGGACGTGATCGACCCGTCCACGGGTCAGGTGGTCACGACGGTCGCCGAGGCGGGCGCGGCCGACGTCGACGCCGCCGTACGGGCCGCGCGCGACGCCTTCGACAACGGCGCCTGGTCCGGGCTGAGCGGCCGCGAGCGCGGCCGGATCCTGCACCGCGTCGCCGAGCTGATACGCGAGAACGCGGACGAGATAGCCGCCCTGGAGAGCCGCGACGTCGGCAAGCCGATCACGCTGTGCCACGCCGTCGACGTGACGAACGCGGCCAACGACTACGAGTACTACGCCTCCCTCGCCTGGACGCTGGACGGCGCCACCCGCGACATCCCCCTCAACGGCCTCGCCTATACCCGGAGCGGCCCGCTCGGCGTGGTCGCCGCGATCACGCCCTTCAACTTCCCGCTGATCCTCGCCGGATCGAAGATCGCCCCGGCGCTCGCGGCCGGAAACACGGTGGTGCACAAGCCCGCCGAGGAGACCCCGCTCAGCGCCCTCTACATGGCGGGCCTGCTCAAGCAGGCCGGTGTCCCGGACGGCGTCTACAACGTCGTCACCGGTACGGGACCGGTCGCGGGCGAGGCCCTGCTGCGCAACCCCGGCGTCGACAAGATCGCCTTCACCGGCTCCACCGCGGTCGGCCGGCACGCCGCGAGCGTCGCCGGCGAGGGCCTGAAGCCGGTCACCATGGAGCTCGGTGGCAACGCGGCGCACATCGTCTTCGAGGACGCCGACGTCGAGAAGGCCATCGGCGCGATCATCAAGGGCTTCGTCTTCAACACCGGCCAGTTCTGCATGGGCGGCCCGCGCCTGCTGGTCGCGCGCCCGCTGTACGAGACCGTGCTCGGCATCCTCTCCCAGGCCGTGCCCGGCGTGCCCGTCGGTGACCCGCGGGAGGCCGAGACCGTGGTCGGGCCGATGGCGGGGGAGAGGCATCTGAAGAAGGTCGAGGAGTACGTCGAGCTGGCCCGCAAGGAGGGCGGCCGCCTGGTGTGCGGCGGTGAGCGCCTCGACCTGAACGGCGGCTTCTACTACAAGCCCACGGTCATCGCCGACCTCGGCAACGACTCCCGGGTCGTCCAGGAGGAGATCTTCGGCCCGGTCCTCACCGTGCAGCCCTTCGACTCCGAGGACGAGGCCGTCGAGATGGCCAACTCCACGCCGTACGGCCTGGCTTCGGGCCTCCAGACCACCGACCTCGCCCGCGCGCACCGCGTCGCCGACCGGCTCCAGGCCGGCATCGTCTGGGTCAACGAATGGGCGATGCTCGACCCCGCCGTCCCGTTCGGCGGGGTGAAGGCCTCCGGCTTCGGCCGCGAGTACGGGCCCGAGGCGCTCGCCTCGTACACCAAGGTCAAGTCCGTCGTCATCTCGCTCGACTGAGCGCCCCCGCCTCTTCAAAAAAGGGAGTTCGGAGTATGTCCACCACTCGCGCAGCCGTGGTCGAGTCCGGGGGAGCGCCGTTCACGCTGTCCGCCGTCGAGCTCGACGAACCGCGCCCCAACGAAGTGCTCGTCCGGATGGTCGCCGCCGGGCTGTGCCACACCGATCTCGGTGTGGCCGGCGGCGGTCTGCCGTTCCCGTTGCCCGGAGTCCTCGGGCATGAGGGCGCGGGCGTCGTCGAGGCCGTCGGCTCGGGTGTCACCGGGATCGAGCCCGGCGATCACGTCGTGCTGTCCTTCACCTCCTGCGGCGACTGCAAGAACTGCCGCGACGGCCACCCGGCCTACTGCGCCAGCTGGCTGCCGCTGAACCTGCTCGGCGGGCGCCGGCCCGACGGCACCAGCACCATCAGCCGCGACGGCGAACCGCTCGGCGGACACTTCTTCGGCCAGTCCTCGTTCGCCGAGCGGGCGCTGGTGGACCAGCGAAGCCTGGTCAAGGTCGACCGCGACGTACCGCTGGAGTCCATCGCGCCACTGGGCTGCGGGGTGCAGACCGGCGTGGGCGCCGTGTGGAACGTCCTCCAGCCCAAGACGGGGGACACGCTGGTGATCCTCGGTGCGGGCGCGGTCGGTCTGTCGGCCGTGATGGCCGCGGCGCTGACGCCGGCGACCACGGTGATCGCCGTCGACAAGGTGGCCGAACGGCTGGAGCTCGCCCGCGAACTGGGCGCCACCCACACCGTGAACGCCGGTGAGGGGGACATCCTCGAGGCGATCCAGACGATCACGGACGGGGCAGGGGCCGACGGGGTCGTGGAGACCACCGGAAGCGTCGCCGTCCTGCGCAAGGGCGTGGACGCGCTCGCTCTGCGCGGCACGTTGGTGATCGTCGGCGCACCGCCGTTCGGCTCGGAGGTGGCTCTGGACGTCAACGGCATGCTCGGCGGCAAGCGGGTGGTCGGCCTGACCCTCGGCGACCACGAGACCCAGAACGCGATCCCGGCCCTGGTCAAGCTGGTCCGCGAGGGCCGGCTGCCGCTGGACAGGCTGATCAGCAAGTACGCGTTCGAGGACATCGGCCAGGCGGTGCAGGACATGGGTGCGGGCAAGGCGATCAAGCCGGTACTGACGTTCGGCTGACGTCCCCCGAAGGGTCCTGGGCGGACCCCACCGGAAGGCAGGACCCCCGCCTGGCCCCCGCCTGGCGTGACCAGGCCGATGCCGCCGCGCGCTCGCGCGCGGCGGCATCG
>NZ_VCHX02000155.1 GCF_005768555.2 Streptomyces sporangiiformans | reverse complement strand
CGGGGGTCCAGGGGGCAGAGCCCCCTGGCGGGGTCTGGGGCGGAGCCCCAGGGATGGGAACGGGTAGGGGCGGCGGGGGCGAAACACATCCGGCGCCATCCCCCGGGCGCTCTACTCCGACGAAGGCGCGTCCGATGGCGGAGGCGCGGAGTCCGTCGCAGCCGGAGCCGGAGCCATCGCCGGAGTCGGAGTCGCATCCGGGGCCGTCGGTGTTGCCGGCGCCGGCGTGCCGGCAGGCGGCTGCGCCCGGTGGTGCGCCACCTCGCCGGAGTACGCCCGCAGATACCCGACCACCGTGTTCGTCACGGCGACCAGCGGAACGGCCACCACCGCCCCACCGATCCCCGCGACCATGCCACCCGCCGCGACGGAGAGCACCACCGCGAGCGGGTGGACCCGAACGGCGCGGCCCAGGATGAAGGGCTGGAGGATATGGCCCTCGATCTGCTGGACCGCGAGCACGACGGCCAGGGTCATGACCCCGGTGAAGACGCCCTGCGTGACGAGCGCGACCACCACCGCCAACGCCCCCGAGACCACCGCACCCACCAGCGGGATGAAGGAGAACAGGAAGATGAAGACGGCGAGCGGAACGGCCATCGGGACGTCGAGGAAGAAGATGCCGAGGCCGATGAAGATGGCGTCGATCAACGCCACGACCACCGTCCCGCGAACGTAGGCGGTCAGCGTCTGCCACGCCCGCGGCCCCGCGCCCGCGACACCGGGACGGGCGGCGGCCGGGACAAGGTTCAGCGTCCACTGCCAGATGCGCTTGCCGTCGTAGAGCAGGAACAGCGTCGAGAACATCGTCAGGAGGATGCCGGTCAGCGCCTCGACGACGACCGTCACACCCTCCAGGCCCGCGGAGGTGATCTCGTCGGTGTTCGCGCCGATCGCCTCGCGCAGGTTCTGCGCGATGTCGTTGATCTGATCCTCGGTCACATGGAACGGACTGTTCAGCAGCCAGCGGCGCAGCTCGTCGATGCCGTCCTGGATCTGGTCGGAGAGGTTGTCGATGTTCTCCAGGACCTGCCAGGTGACGAACCACCCCATGAGACCGATGATGACGAAGCCGAGAATGGCGGTGAGGGCGGTGGCAAGCCCGCGCGGCATCCCGTACCGCCGCAGTCGCGACACCGCGGGCTGGAGGAGCGCGGTGATGAGCAGCGCGGCGACGAAGGCGAGGACGACGAGCTGTACGGCGCTGATGACCCGCATCAACACCCAGAGCGTGCCCGCCAGTACGAGCAGCCGCCAGCCGGCCTCGGCGGCGACACGTACCCCCCAGGGCACGGCCGCGGCGGGATCGGGGCGGGCGGCGACGGCGGGAGCGTATGCGGGAGGCGGCGGCACCTGGTCCGGCGCGGGCGCCTCGGCGTCCGCCTGTTCGTCCTTCTCAGCCGCGGCGCGGCGCTCTTCCCAGCGCTCCCCTATCTGAGTCAGTCCGGCACCGAGCCGGCCCAGCCACCCTGGCACTTGCGACATGATCCGTCCTTTTCCCCCGTTGCTCCTCACCACTCCCCCCGGAGTCGTCGGATCCGACCGTACATGGCCGAAGCCCCTCACCGAAGGACGGTGAGGGGCTCCGCAAGGTTGAGCGGCGGTCGGCTCAGTACCAGTTGTTCGCCTGCCAGAAGGACCAGGCCTCGCAGGGGCTGCCGTAGCGGCCGTCCATGTAGCTCAGGCCCCACTTGATCTGGGTGGCCGGGTTGGTCTGCCAGTCGGCGCCGGCGGAGGACATCTTGGAGCCGGGCAGCGCCTGCACCAAGCCGTACGCGTCGGAGGTGGGGTTGTCGGCCTGGTAGTTCCAGCTCGACTCATGGTCCACGATGTTGCTGAAGCACTGGAACTGGTCCGCGGGCACGATCTGCCGCGCCATGTCCTGGACTTCCGCAACGGTGTACGACTTCTGGGGCGCGAAGCTGGACGGGTCGCGCGTCGCGGAACGGCTGGCGGCCTCCTCGGCCTCCTTGCGCTCCTTCGCCTCCTGCTCGGCCTTCTCGGCAGCCTTCTGCTTCGCGACCGCGTCGTCGGCGGCCTTCTTGCGAGCGGCCTCCTCGGCGTCCTTCTTGGCAGTCGTGTCCGCGGCAATGGCCTGAGCGTCGGCCTGCTGTGTCAGGGATGCGGTCTGCACCTGGGCCTGCTGGCCCGCGGGGATGTCCGCGAGGAGCGTCGAGTCATCCGAAAGCGCCTCGGCGTCATCCGACGGGGTCTGCGCGGTGGTACCCGAGGCAACACCGACGACACAGCCGACAGTGGTGACCGCGGTGGCCGAGGCCACTGCGAATCCCCGGACCGAAATCCGGCTCACACGGTTTCCTTCCAGCATCGCCCGCTTCGGTGACCCTGGCGGACGCAATCGTGCCCCTAGACACTGGCCTCCCAACTGCGGGGTCACGGGAGGCACTGACCCGGTGGGCAACCCCCATGACGGGAGCGCCGCATGGTGCTCGGGCGGCATACGACGACTTTATGGAGTTGGTTCTGGTTCTGCTGTTGTGCCGTACCGCTGGGGGTACCGGTGTGTCGTATGCGGGGCCTGACAGGAGTGAGACTCTGCCGTAACCGGGCACCGGGAGGCAATTCTGTGTTGAGTGTGAAAGCTCACACCTTGTTTGCCTCAGGAGTTTCTCGGAAACGAGCACACGCCAAGACGCCGCCCGGCTAGGCTCTTCGCCTTTGCCGGACGGCGCCAACTACCGCGTAACCGCTATGACTTGGCCAGAAGCGGTCGAACGGGGTCAGATATGCCCGTCCTCCAGCATTTCCGTCACAAGGGCGGCAATCTGGGACCTCTCGGATCGCGTCAGGGTGACATGCGCAAAGAGCGGATGACCCTTCAGCTTCTCCACGACGGCGACCACACCGTCATATCGGCCGACCCTGAGATTGTCCCGCTGGGCCACGTCATGGGTCAGAACGACCCGTGAATTCGCGCCGATACGGGACAGAACGGTCAACAGAACGTTCCGCTCCAGGGATTGCGCCTCGTCCACGATCACAAACGCGTCGTGGAGGGAGCGGCCGCGGATGTGCGTGAGCGGCAGGACCTCCAGCATGCCGCGCGCGGTGACCTCCTCGATGACCTCGCGGCTGGTGACCGCGGACAGCGTGTCGAAGACCGCCTGCGCCCACGGGCTCATCTTCTCGGCCTCGGAGCCGGGCAGATAGCCGAGCTCCTGCCCGCCCACCGCGTACAGCGGGCGGAAGACCATCACCTTCTGGTGCTGGCGGCGTTCGAGCACCGCCTCCAGACCCGCGCACAACGCCAGCGCCGACTTTCCGGTGCCGGCCCGGCCGCCCATCGACACGATCCCGACATCCGGATCGAGCAGCAGGTCCAGGGCGATGCGCTGTTCCGCGCTGCGCCCCTTGATGCCGAAGGCCTCCCGGTCGCCCCGTACGAGACGGACGTTGCCCTCGGGCGTCACGCGCCCCAGGGCCTTGCCGCGCTCGGACTGGATCGTCAGGCCCGTGTGCACCGGGAGCTCGGACGCCTCCGGGGCGTAGAGCTTCTCCTCTTCGAAGAGAAGGTCCACCTGTTCGGCGGAGAGCGTCAGCTCGGACATTCCGGTCCAGCCGGAGGAGTCCGTGATGGCCAGCTCCGCGCGGTACTCCTCGGCGAGGAGACCGACGGAGGACGCCTTGATCCGCAGCGGCAGGTCCTTCGACACGACCGTGACGTCGAACCCCTCGGCCTGGAGGTTGCGGGCGACCGCGAGGATGCGGGAGTCGTTGTCCCCCAGGCGATAGCCGGAAGGCAGGACGCTGGGGTCCGAGTGATTGAGCTCGACACGGATCGTCCCGCCGAGATCCCCGATGGGGATGGGGGCATCGAGGCGGCCGTACCTCACCCGGTAGTCGTCGAGCAGGCGCAGGGCCTGCCGGGCGAAGTAGCCGAGTTCGGGATGGTGCCGCTTGGCCTCCAGTTCCGTGACCACGACGACGGGGAGCACTACCTCGTGCTCCTCGAAGCGGTTCATGGCGTGCGGGTCGGCCAGCAGGACGCTGGTGTCGAGAACGTAAGTGCGCCGGTCTGGCTTGTGGCGCTTTGTGCTGGTCACCACGGAAGGACGTACCCCCTCGGATGAGGTCGGGGAGCGACGGAGGAGATCTGGGCCGGTCGTTGGCACCGATGCACGGGCCGAGGACCGGCCCTCCGCTTCGTCCGTACTGACCGCACGGTCGCGCTGGTGCAAAGGGCCTCCCGGGCGGACGGCCCCGTGCCGTCCGCTGAGATACGACACCCGTGGTTCGGGTGTCGACCTGGAAGGCTTATGCCCTCGAACACGCGCCGCCATGCCCGGTCACACGACGACGTGTTCGTTAACACACGATGAAGTACGTCCCTGATGGACGGCCTTGTCAGCCGCCGTAACGCCGGTGTCGTGCCGCGTAGTCGCGCAGTGCACGCAGGAAGTCGACCTTCCGGAAGGCCGGCCAGAAGACCTCACAGAAGTAGTACTCCGAATGGGCCGTCTGCCAGAGCATGAATCCGGAGAGCCGCTGTTCGCCGCTGGTGCGGATCACCAGGTCGGGGTCGGGCTGGTCACTGGTGTAGAGGTGCTTTCCGATCATGTCGATGTCGACGTTCTCGGCGAGTTCCTCCATGGAGGTGCCCTTGTCGGCGTGGTCGAGGAGCATCGAGCGGACGGCGTGGGCGATCTCCTGGCGGCCGCCGTAGCCGATGGCGACGTTGACGAGTATCCCGTCGACGTGCGCGGTGGACTCCTCGGCCTCCTTCAGCGCTGTCTGCATCTGGGAGGGCAGGAGGTCCGGCGTGCCGACGTGGTGGACGCGCCAGCGGCCGTCGGCGGCGAGGGTGCGGACGACGCCTTCGATGATGCCGAGCAGGGGGACCAGCTCTTCCTGGGGGCGGTCGAAGTTGTCCGTCGACAGCAACCAGAGGGTGACGACCTCGACGTCGGTCTCGGAGCACCAGCCGAGAAACTCCTCGATCTTGTCGGCCCCGGCGCGGTGCCCCTGGGCGGCGGTACTTCCCGCCGCCTTCGCCCAGCGCCGGTTGCCGTCCATGATGACCCCGATGTGCTTGGGCACCTGGTCGTGGTCAAGGTGGCCTTCCACCCTGCGTGCATAGAACCTGACCAGCAAGCGGCGCAGGTTGTCGCGCAGGTTCACGAATACGTCAGCCCCTCCGTACAGATGGCGGTCCCCCGAGGGCGACACCCTACCGCTGCGGGTGCCTCTCCTCCCCTTGGGGCAAGGCCTGTCCCCTCATGTGCGGTGGGCTCGCGCGACTCAGTCGCCGGTTCGGCTCGCGGGCGGTGGCTCGTCCGGGGCACGGTGGATGCGTGTGGTGGGCGCCCGGTGGATGCGTGCGGCGGGTGCGGGGGGGCTGCGTGCGGTGGCGGGGGGCGGCGCGTGGTGGCGCGCGATGGGCGCGCGGAGCGCAAAAGAAAACGGGCCGGTCCGTGGGGGGGAGACGGACCGGCCCGAGGGGGGGTTTCCACCATAACCCTTCGTAAGGGCTACCGCGCGCATCGGCGTGCCACAACTACTCTCCGCAATCGCCCGGCGACGCCCGGGTGGCTGCGGAACCGTTCATTCAGGCGTGATCATGGC
Source organism: Streptomyces sporangiiformans (assembly GCF_005768555.2). Classification (GTDB taxonomy): domain Bacteria; phylum Actinomycetota; class Actinomycetes; order Streptomycetales; family Streptomycetaceae; genus Streptomyces; species Streptomyces sporangiiformans. The sequence continues at coordinate 42,185 of NZ_VCHX02000155.1, read as the reverse complement.
CGATTCGCATGGGATTCCAGGGGAAACGGGAGGGATACAAAGGGATTCAGGGGTTTCTGACCGCTTGTGAGGCCCTTGGCGACATCTCCCCTCGGCTCCTCCACATGGGTGAAGCGGGCTGCGAATGTCCGCTTGACGCTCTCGCTAACTTCGCAGACATGGCCACGTTCACCGCACCCCGGACAGCGGAACCGGTCCCGCTGGAGCTCGCCGAGTCGGGCCGGGCACGGCGGCGCGGACTGCTCGGGCGCGAGGGAATCGAGGGTGCGCTGCTGCTGACGCCGGCGAGCGCGGTGCACACCGTGGGCATGCGGTTCGCGGTCGACGTGGCCTACCTGGACCGCAAGTTCCGGGTCATGGCGGTGCGGACGATGCTTCCGGGGCGGGTCGGGCTGCCTCGGCTGCGGGCCCGGCACGTACTGGAGGCGGAGGCCGGGGCGATGGAACGGTGGGGCCTGCGGCGCGGGGTGCGGGTCACCGTACGGGACCTCTGACGCGCCCCCGGCACCAGGCGGCGGGTCGCGAACAGCCCCCGGAGCAAGGCACCGCGCAGCCCCCTCCACTGCGCGGTACCGACCGCGCTTTTTTGCTCACGCGAATTACCTTGGTCTGAACTTTACGTGAGGCGGAGGGGGCGGACGAGCCGCATGGGGTAACAATGTGAAAACCATGTGATGGTTTCCGGGCACCGTTCGGCCGACCGAGTGCACCCGAACGGCCTCGCAACGGGCGGGCCGGGGCCCACATTTCAGCCGGGCCCTCGACCGAGCCTCCCGGAACTCACCCGGACTGCGCGACGGCCATCTGCTCCTCGCGCTCGGCGGGGTGTTTCCGGGCAACGATTTCCCGCATGTGACGATCCCCCCATTCGCCCAGCGGCAGCAGCGCGGTGTTGAGCGCCTTGCCCAACTCGGTGAGCGAGTACTCGACCCGGGGCGGCACCTCCGGGTACACCTCGCGGTGCACGATCCCGTCCGCCTCCAGCTCGCGCAGCTGCTGGATCAGCACCTTCTCGCTGACCCCCGCGACATGACGGCGCAGCTCCCCGAAGCGCAGCGTCCCGCCGTCGTGCAGCGCCCAAAGGATCATCGGCTTCCACTTGCCGCCCACGACATCCACGGCGGCGTCGAGACCGCAGACGTAGGGACCCTTGCCCTTCGCCATCGTCTTCCCTCCCAAAAGTAGGGCAGCGGACAGGATCTGACCTCTTTCGGGTCTACCGTCGCCGCCATGACATCGAGGATCACATGGGACGAGGCGAGCGCGCGGCGCTACGAGCGACAACTGCTGGGTACGCCCGCGCCGTCCGGCACACCCGTCGCCGAGGTCGTCGGCGCGATGCTCGCTGCGCACGCGCAAGTCCTGTCGGCGGCCGAGCTCTCGGTCGGCCTGCGGCTCGACGGCGCGACCCGGCAGGACGTACGCGCGGCGCTGTGGGAGGACCGCGATGTGGTGAAGACGTACGGCCCGCGCGGCACGATCCACCTTCTCGCGGCCGCCGAACTCCCCTTCTGGAGCGCCGCGTTGAACGCGATCCCGACCGGTCCGAGCCCGTTCCCGCCGGACGTGCGGATGACGCCCGAGCAGGAGGACGAGGTGGTCGCCGCGATCGGCGACGCCCTGGACGGCGAGCAGCTGACTCTGGACGAGCTGACGGAGGCGATCGTGGCCCGCACCGGCTCCTGGGCCGGCGACCTCGTCATGGAGGCGTTCCAGGGCAAGTGGCCGCGCTGGCGCCAGGTGATGCACCGGGCGGGCCAGACCGGCGCCCTGTGCTTCGCCCCCGACCGCGGCCGCAAGGCCACGTACACCCGTCCGCCGCGCTTCGAGCCACTGCCCGCGGACGAGGCCCTCGCCACGCTCGTACGCCACTATCTGCGCGCGTACGGCCCCGCGACGCCGCCGCACTTCGCTCGGTGGGCCGCCGCGCCCGGGGGCTGGGCCGCCGACCTCTTCGCCGCCCTGGCCTCCGCCGGCGGGATCGAGGAGGTCGACTTCGAGGGGACGCCCGCGTGGGTGGCGGCGGGCGACACCGGCTTCCCCTCGGAGGCCGTACGCGGGGTGCGGCTGCTCCCGTACTTCGACGCGTACGCCATCGCCGCGCAGCCTCGCGAACGAATGTTCCCCGGGGCCGCCTACGAGCGGGCCACGGCGCGCGGCCAGGCGGGCAACTACCCCGTGCTGCTCGTCGACGGCGTGGTCGCCGGGGTCTGGCACCAGCGGCGGCAGGGGAAGCGGACGACGGTGACGGTGGAGCCGCTGGGGCGGCTAACCGGCGCGCAGCAGCGGGAGTTGGCGGAGCAGGTGGAGCGGGTGGGTGAAATCCTGGAAGCCACACCTCAGTTGGTGGTGGGGAAGGTGACGGTCGGGCCGCACGCGTAGGCGTTCGGCGGGCGGGTCAGGAGTTCAGCCAGGCGCGCTCCCGCAGCAGGCGCAGGCCGTTGAGGCCCACCAGGATCGTGGACCCCTCGTGGCCCGCGACGCCGAGGGGCAGCGGGAGATGGCCGGCCAGGTCCCAGATCACCAGTCCGGTGATGAACACCCCCGCGATGCACAGGTTCTGGACGACCAGGCGGCGGGCGCGGCGCGAGAGGGCGACGGCCTTGGGCACGGCCGTGAGGTCGTCGTGGACGAGCACCGCGTCCGCCGTCTCCAGCGCGAGGTCCGAGCCCCTGCGGCCCATCGCGATGCCGGTGTGCGCGGCGGCCAGCGCGGGGGCGTCGTTCACCCCGTCGCCGATGAAGAGGACGTTGCCGTTCAACCGCCCCACGGCCGCTGACTTTTCGTGCGGGAGCAGGCCGGCCCGTACGCCGTCGGACGGGATGCCGGTCTGCTCGGCCACGACGTGGGCGGCACGGCGGTTGTCGCCGGTGAGAAGTGCCGGCGGGGCCGTGGTGAGGCGGTTCATTTCGGCTACGGCGGTGGGGGCGCCCGAGCGCAGCCGGTCGGCGAGGAGCAGCCAGCCGGCGCGCACGCCGTCGACCCGTACGACGACCGCGGTGCCGTCGCTGTCGGGCACGCTGCTGTCGCTGTCGGGCACAGTGCCGCCGCTGTCGGGCGCGGCTGCTCCGTCTGGCACGGCGGCTCCGTCGGGGGTGTCGGGCGCGCCGGGTACGTGGGACGCGCCGGGCACCTGCTCGCCGAAGTGCTCGGGTGAGCCGACCGTCACCTCGCGCCCGCCCACGGTGGCGGTCACGCCGCGGCCCGGTTCGGCCCGGAAGTCGTAGGCCTCCTCACACGCCAGGTCCCGGGCGGCCGCCACGATCGCGCGGGCGATCGGGTGCTCGCTGCGGTGCTCGGCGGAGGCGGCGAGGGCGAGCAACTCGTTCTCGGAGAAGGCGGGTTCCGGGATCACCTTGATCAGGTGGGGCGTGCCTTCCGTCAGGGTGCCGGTCTTGTCGTACGCGATCGTGTCCGCCTGCCCGAGGCGTTCCATCACGGCGGCGGACTTGATGAGCACGCCGTGGCGGCCCGCGTTGGCGATGGCGGAGAGGAGGGGAGGCATCGTGGCCAGGACCACCGCGCACGGCGAGGCGACGATCATGAAGGTCATGGCGCGCAGGAGGGCGTCGGTGAGCTGTGCGCCGAAGGCGAGCGGCACGGCGAAGACGAGGACGGTCGCGGCCACCATGCCGAGCGCGTAGCGGTGTTCGATCCGCTCGACGAACAGTTGGGTCGGCGCCTTGGTGCGGGACGCCTCCTCGACGAGCGCGACGACACGGGCGATGACCGAGTCGGAGGGGTCACGCTCGACCCGGACACGGAGGGCGCCGGTGCCGTTCAGGGTGCCGGCGAAGACCTCGTCGCCCGCCGCCTTCGGTACGGGGAGGGGTTCGCCGGTGATGGTCGCCTGGTCGATCTCGCTCGCGCCGTCGAGGACGCGGCCGTCGGCGCCGACGCGTTCGCCGGGGCGGACCACCACGATGTCGCCGATGGCGAGTTCGGCGGCGGCGACCGTCTCCTCCGTACTGCTCTCGGGGCGAAGGCGCGTGGCCGTTGGGGGCGCGAGGTCGAGGAGGCCGCGGACGCTGTCCTCGGTGCGGGCGGTGGCCAGGGCCTCCACGGCGCCCGAGGTGGCGAAGATGACGATGAGCAGCGCGCCGTCCATGACCTGGCCGATCGCCGCGGCACCGAGCGCCGCGACGATCATCAGCAGGTCGACGTCGAGGGTCTTCTCGCGCAGCGCCCTGAGCCCTTCGAGGGCCGGTTCCCAGCCTCCCGCGACGTACGCGGCCGCGTACAACGGCCCCCACAACCAGGCGCTTGAGCCAAGCAGTTGGAGCGGCAGTGCGAGCAGGAAGGCGGCTGTCGCGGCGATGGCCCAGCGGGCTTCGGGGAGGGCGAGCAGGCGGGTGCGGACCGCGCCGGCTCGGGTGGGGATGAGGGCGGACATGGCCCTCACCATACAGGAACACATGAAGACGTCTTCATGTGTTCGGATCGCCGAGCCGACCGCTGATCAGACGGCGTCGATACGATGACCTCATGGGCCATGGAGTCGATGAGCAGAGCAGCACCCGCGAACGTCTGGACGCCGTCGGCGCCGCGGACGTCGCCGCCACGCTCCAGGCCCTTGCCACGCCCTCACGGCTGCGCATCCTCGCCCGCCTCCGCGAAGGGCCGTGCGCGGTCGGCGAACTGGCGGAGGCGGCGGGCCTGGAGCAGTCGGCCTGCTCCCATCAGCTCCGGCTGCTGCGCAACCTCGGGCTCGTCACGGGTGAGCGGCGCGGGCGGTCGATCGTGTACGCGCTGTACGACCACCATGTGGCGGAGCTGCTGGAGCAGGCGCTGCACCATGTGGAGCATCTGCGGTTGGGGTTGCGGGACGACACGTGATGGTCGGGTACGCGTCCTCGTGACCGTCGACCGTCGACCGTCAGGGCTGGGGCTTGCGGGCCTCGATGAGGTGGCGGCTGCTGTGGGCCACGAACGGGCCCTCCGTCTCGATCCGCTCGTGCAGGGCGCGGAGCCGGTCCCGGTACTGGTCGACGGTGAAGCCGGGGACCATCCACACCACCTTCCGCAGGAAGTGCACGACCGCGCCGATGTCGTGGAACTCCATCCGCAGCCGTTCCGCCCGCAGGTCGACGATCTCCAGCCCGGCGGCCTCGGCCTCGGCGCGCTCGCGGTCGGGGTGACGGGCTCCACCGTCGTCGGCCTCCGACTGCGGGCCGAGGAAGTACTCGACGACCTCGTACGCGCTGCGGGGGCCCACATGCTGGGCGAAGTACGTGCCGCCGGGGCTGAGAACCCGAGTGATCTCGGTCCAGTCCGCCCGCACCGGATGCCGGCTCACCACCAGGTCGAACGCCTCGTCGGCGAACGGCAGCGGGGCGCCCTCCGGCGACGCGACGACGACCGCGCCGCGCGGGCGGAGCAGGGCGGTGGCCTTGGCGACGTTCGGGGGCCAGCCTTCGGTGGCGACGGTGAGAGGCGGCAACCTGTCGGCCGAGTTGAGGACTTCACCGCCGCCGGTCTGGATGTCGAGCGCGGCTTCGGCCTTCGCCAGCCGCTCCCCCATCGCCCGCGCGTATCCCCATGAAGGCCGCGCCTCGGTGGCACGGCCCTCGAACCACGAGAAGTCCCACCCTTCGGTGGGGGCTGCCTCGGCTTCGGCGACGAGGTCTTCGAAGGGGGTGCGCGGCTCGCTCATGGGGAGATGGTGGCAGCCGGTCTCTGCGTCACGCGACTGATTTCCCGCGGCCGTCATCCGGGCGCCGTGAGGACGAGCAGGGTGTGTTCGTCCGCGCCGTGGCGGACCGTGCCGACCGGACGGAAACCGTGCCGTTCCAGGAGGCGGATCGAGGCCGTGTTCTCGATGAAGGGGTCGGCGAGGAGGGGGCGGTTCCGCTCGTGCCGCAGGAAGAGGGCCAGGGCCTCGGTGCCGATGCCACGGCCCCAGTAGGGGCGGCCGAGCCAGTAGCCGATGAAGCGGTGCCGCTCTTCGCCGTGCTCGTCCCACCAGGCCACGATGTGGCCGGCCGGGGCGTCGTCCACGGTGACCGTCTGCACGAAGACGGTGTCGTCGGCGAGGATCCGGGTGGCCCAGTGCGTCATGAAGGCGTCACGGGGACGGGGTGTGAACCTCGATCTCCGGACCGCCTCGGTGTCGTGCTCCTGCTCGAAGAACACGGCCAGGTCGGTTTCCTGTACGTCCCTCAGTCGCACGTCCGGCCGCATGTCCGGTGGCATGCCCGGTCGCATGTCGTCGCTCATGCCGAGGGAGTCTGGCAGCGGGCACTGACACTCGGCGTGAGCGACGATCCACGGCGGACGCTACGGCACGAGGGGGCGTACCTCCTCGGCCACGAAGCGGACGAAGCCCTCGGGGTCCGGTTCGTCGGCCGTGGGCTGAAGGATCACGGTGTCGGCGCCGGCGTCCACGAGGCGTTGAACGGCCTTCGCGACCGTGTCCGCGCTTCCGGCGACTCCGAGGTCCGGGACCGACGCCAGGCCTTCCGTCTCCAGCTCGGCGCGGAGGCGGGCAGCGGCGTCCGGGCCGGTGGCGGTGAGGAGGTAGACGACCACCTTGTGGGCGCCGGTACGGGCGGCCGACTTCTGCCCCTCGTCGATGAGTTGCCGTGCCTTCCGTACGCCCTCCGGAGGGGTACCGGCGGTGAGGAGCGTGCCGTCGGCGGCCTCGCCGGAGAGGCGGAGGGAGCGGGGGCCGCTGACGCCGGCGAGGACCTCGGGGGCGGTGGGCGGCGGCCAGTCGAGAGCGACGTCGGCCAGCTTCACGTAGCGGCCCTCGGTGGTGACGCGCTCGCCGCGCAGCAGCGCCCGTAGCGCGTCGAGATACTCACGCAACAGCGTGACCGGCGACTCGGCCCGCGCGCCGACCTGCCCCATCCAGTCCTGCACTCCGTGCCCGACGGTCAGCGTGAAGCGCCCGGGGAACAGACGGTCAAGGGTGGCGGTCTCCATGGCGGTGACGGCGACGTTCCGCAGGGGCACGGGCAGCAGCCCGACACCGACCCGCAGCCGCTCGGTCCAGGCGAGCGCGGCGGACGCGACCGAGATTCCCCCTTCCAGGAAACAGTCCTCCCACAGCCACAGTTCCTCCAGCCCCGAGTCTTCCGCGACGCGGGCCATGGACCGTACGCGTTCAGGGGGCAGTTGAGGCCGGTACACAACACCGAGAGCAGTCATCCGGACTTCCTACCTACCGCCGGTCCGGCACACAACACATTTACTGGCCCTCACTGGCACCTACCGGCTCTCGCTCGTGGACTCGCCCTTCGGGAACGTCACCTCCACGCGGCGGTTCTTGCGGCGGCCCTGTTCCGAGGTGTTGTCGGCGATGGGGTAGTCCTCGCTGTAGCCACGTACCTGGAAGGTGACGTCCGAGCCGAGGCCGGCGGCGGCGAGCTGTTCGTGGACGGCCTCGGCGCGCTTCTTGGAGAGCGTGAGGCCATGGGCGTACGAGCCGAGGTTGTCCGTGAAGCCGAAGACGCGGACGTTCGTGGCGTTCTGCGCCTTGATCTCGTCCGCGATCGACTGGATGCGGGCGCGTGCCTCCGGGTTCAGTTTCGAGCTGTCCTTCGGGAAGAGGACCTCCGCCTGGAGCGCGAACGTCACGTCCTCGTTCGTGTCCACCCTGCGCTCCTCACCGCCGAGGTCCTCGACGACCGACTTGATGTCCAGCACCTTGGCGGGCGCGAGCGTGGCGCCGTCGGCGAGCTTCAGCCCCGGACTGTTCGCGTCGACCTCCGGCGGTGGGGAGGTGGTGACGCTGCCCGGGGGTGCGCTCGGGTCTTCGTCGTCCGCGTAGGCGGGGGTGAGGGGGGTCAGGAAGACGAGGGTGGTGAGGACGGTGAGGGTGGTCGCGGTGGTTCGGAGGGTGGGGGGCATGGTTACTCGCCCTCGGAGAGTTCGACGGAGGCGGGGGGCATGGAGCCGACCTGGAAGGACACCTTGGTGGTGCCTTCGGGCGGGGCCGGGAACTGCGCATACCAATCCGCCGTTTCTCCCGACTTCACGCCGCCGACGAATCGCGTGCAGAGGCAGCGGCCCTCTGTGTCACGAAGGACGAGGTACTTCTTCTTCCCTGCCTGATCCACCAGGCTCGCGCCAGCAACGGATGAGGCGTTCCCTTGCAACTCCTTCTCATCGCCGCGCCAGTCCGCCGCCACAAACAGCTTCGAACCGCCATTGTTCACCGTTCCGGACACGGTTACGTAGCCCCCGGTGTCGCGCGCTGCTGACGTGATGACGAGCGAGATGTCGCCCTGCTTGGACTCGGCGAGCACCTTGTTCTCTTCTGGTGCCTGCGATTCCTTGTCCCCACCATCGTCGTTGCTCTTGGCGGGAGCCGACGATGATGCACCTGTGTCGGACTTGTCGTCGTCACCGCCCCCGCCACAGCCGGCCACCGTGAGGACCAGCCCGGTCGTGATCGCCACCGCGGTCAGTGCCCTGCGGCCCTTCATGGTGTGCCGAAAGTTCATTGGTACGGCTTCCTTTCACTCGGCCAGATGCACAGAGAACAGCACGGACGCGTCGGGAAGGTCGTCCAAATCGAAATCTTCGGGGTCGATGTCAACGAGTTGGCCGTCGCAGTCGAGTTCGACGACGTCTTTGGGATCATCGGGCGCATCGAAGTCACAGCGGGGTTGAATGACGGCCGTGGCATGGGCCCGCGCGGTCTGCGACTCCGTGCCCGGGATGATCGAGTCCCCGACTGTGTAATTCGTCTCGATCTCAACTTGATACCCGGGGAAGCCGTTCACCTCGGTGGGCACGGCCCCGCCTTGGACGGTCGCATCGTTCTCGGCAGCCAGTCCCTGTGCAGCCGCTGTGGCACCGGCGCCCTCGAACTGGTCCCCGTCGAGCCAGTCGAACCAGTTGTCGTCGGTGCCGATGGCTTCTTCCAGGCCCACCATCAACTCGTCCCGGGCGTCCTGTGCCGCAGCCAACGCCGCAGCGTCCGCTGCGGATTGAGCCCCATTCCGCGCGGACGCCGCCTGGGCGAACACAAAGAGGGCGAAGGCGGCGAAGAGCAGAATGCCCGTCAGCCAAATGTAGATGGGAAGGGTCTGCCCCTTGTCGCTGCGCCAGTTTGTAAGTCTCAGCCGCCGATTACGTCCGCGACAGCATCGCCGATGGCTCCTGAGATCTGACCGTCCAGGCCAAGCCCGTCGATCAGCGTGAAGATCCCCGCAATGAGAATCATCAAGCCCGCATACTCGACGAACCCGGCTCCCGCATCCCGCTCGCGCCCTCGCATCCGGTCGGAGACGGTCCGCGCCCAGGTCGCCAACGCTTCCTCCACGCCTACTACCACCCTCAGCGTCCTGTCCTTCGCCACCACGACCCCTTTCTTCCCACCCAAGACCACCGCTACCCTCCCGCGCACCGTACGTGAGAAACCGCCTACTCCGGGTGGGTCCAGGGGCCCAACTTCCCGAGATTGGAGTCACCGGTTCCACCCCCTGTAAGCCGTGCCCAGCCAGTGAGCGATCGCTTCACTGCGCGAAGAACTGTGCATCTTTGCGAAGATACGATTGACGTGGTTCTTGACGGTCTTCTCGCTGATGAAGCACGTGGCGGCGATCTGCCGGTTGTTCATGCCGGCCGCGATGAGATCCATGACCTCCACCTCCCGTGAACTCAGTCCGAAGTCCCGTCGGTTGCGGTCGCGGCGGTGGAGCCCCGTCGCGTAGGCGGGTCGAGCCTTTGACGACTCTGCCACAGTCGATTGCAGCTGCGAAGAAATTTCGTTCGGTTCGTACGAAACGTTGAGCGCATCAGAGATGGGTGGCGTAGCCGAGGGCGGTACAGATGACGTAGCGGATGAGGAGACGGCCGCCGCGGAGGGCGTGAAGGCCGGCCTTCCGTCACTCAAGTCCCGTACCGCCGTGACCAGTTCGTCGACCGTGAACTCGCCGTGCACCAGGTAGCCGATCGCCCCGCGCCGCAACGCCTCGGCCACCACCTCGGGCTCACGGCTGTACGTCAGCATCATCACGGGGGCCAACCGGGCCAGGGAGGGCAGGGCGGTCAGGCCGTCCGTGCCCGGCATGCGTACGTCCAGGACGACGACGTCCGGGCGGAGGCGCGTCGCGTGCGTGACCGCCTCCGCGCCGTTCGCCGCCTGCGCGACGACACGGATGTCCGGGTGCGCGCCGAGAAGGGCCGCGAGGCCCGCCCGTACGACCGGGTTGTCGTCGGCCACGAGCACTCGCAGGGGCGGGCCGGGCTGTGCCTGGTCAGGCATGTGCGGCCTCCTCTTGGGGGGTGTTCCGCGTGTTCATTGCGGTATCTGTGGCATTTTGCGGAAGTGTCACGCTTCGCAGCGGAAGGTACACGCTGATCTCCGTGCCTCCGTGCGCGCCTCGGCCCGCCCGGAGTCGCGCGCCGATCGACGCCGCGCGCTCCGCCATCCCGAGCAGTCCGAAGTGGCCGCTTTTCGCGAGGTGTTGGACGTCGTCCAGGGTGGCGTCCAGGCCGGTCCCGTCGTCCCGCACCGTCAGGCGGAGCTGGGAGGGGTGGGAGGGGGAGTGGGCCGTGTCGAGGCCGAGTTCGACGTGCACTCTGGTCGCCCGCGCGTGGCGGTGCGTGTTCTCCAGGGCCTCCGAGACGATCGCGAGGAGCTGGTGGGCCACATCGTCCGGGAGTGCGGGGAGTAAGGGGGGTACGGGGGCTACGGGCAGGGCGCCACTCTCGGGCGCCTCCTGTCGTAGCGTCGCCGCGATGCCCGTACGTGACGCGAAGTCCTCCAAACGGGCCGTCAGTTCCTCCACCAGGTCGGTCGGCGGAGTCGTCAGCGCCTCGTGGCGGCGCAGGTCCGTCAGGAGGTCGCGGGATTCCGCCGCCGCGCGGCGGGCCGCGCTCGCCACCGCCGTGGCCTGGTCCTTCAGGGCGCGGGGATCGGGATTCGGGTGGTCGGCGGAGGCCGCCAGGGCCTCCGCGGTCAGCGCCAAGCCGTGCAGCGTCTTCGCCACCGAATCGTGCATCTCGCGGGCGAGACGGGCCCGTTCGGACTCGACCGCCTCCGCCACGGCCAGCCGGGAGTTTGCCTCCGCGAGCGCCTGGCTGGCGGTGCCGAAGTGGAACATCAGATTGCGCAGGGTCACACCGATGATGCCGGCCGCGACGCAGAAGCCGGCGACGAGGAGGGTGCTCGCGCCGGCGCCGGGGCGGTGTTCCCAGGCCCTGAACACGGTGAGCAGGACGACGAGTTGGAGTCCCGTGAAGACTCCGGAGCCGCGCCAGCCGTACAGCAGCCCGGAGAGGAGCGGGGTGCAGACGGCCGCGTACGCGAGCGGGGACACCGGGGACGCGGTGAGCAGGAGTATCGCGCCGAAGACCAGGTCCACCGCCAGGAGGGTGGGGTGGGCGAGGAGGCGGGGGGCGAAGCGGTCCCAGTCCCTGAGCATGGCGTACGAGCCCATGACGCCCAGGACGGCCGCCGCGAGTACGCCGTAGCGGGGCGGGCCGTCCGTCGCGTTGGCCATGGCGAAGGGGGCGCCGATCGCGACGAGCGTCAGCCGGACCGCGAACGCCTGGCGGCACAGGGCCTGCAGGGCGTTGAGCTGGAGGCGGACGCTGCCGGGGACGGGGGCGTCGTCGGCGAGGTATCCGGCGGCCGGGGCACCCCGACGTCTCGCGCGCACGCCCCCACGCACGCCCCCGCCCACACCCGCGGCAGCCCCAGCGGCGCCCCGTAACCTCCTCCTCCATCCCATCATCATCAACGCCCCAGAATCGAGCCGTAGTTCGTCCCCGACCCCAGGAACATTCCCGTGGCGATGAGGATCATCGTGGCCGGGAGCATGAAGACGAGCGTGACCATCGTGGCCTTGGGGATCGTCTTCGCCGCCCGGCGGCGGGAGTTCTGGGCGTCGGTGCGGCGCATGTCCGTGGCCAGCTGGATCAGCGTCTCCGCGATCGGAGAGCCCAGCTCCTCGCCCTGCTGCAGGGCCGACACGAACTGGGCCACCTGCTCGGACGAGTTGCGCTTGCGGAGTTCGTCGAAGGCCTGGCGGCGGCCGACGCCCATGTCCATCTGGCGGAGCGTGATGCGCAGTTCGTCCGCCCAGGGGCCCTCGTACCTCTCGGCCACGCGGTCCAGGGCCTGCCGGAAGCCGAGTCCGGCCGAGACCACGACCGCCAGGACGTCCAGGAAGTCCGGGAGGGTGCGGTCGATGACCTCCTTGCGTTCGCGGATGGCCTGCCAGATGAGGGCGTCGGCGGCCAGCAGTCCGAAGCCCAGGGCCAGCAGCGCGAAGAGGAGCTGGCCGTTGGAGAAGAAGACGAAGAACAGTACGACGCCGAAGATGCCGTACACGGCGCGGCGGGCCGCGTAACGGTTCAGGGTCAGACCGCCGGGGTTGCCCGCCATGTCGATGCGGCGGCGCTTGGCGTCGACGCGGCGTGGGCCCATCAGGCGCAGGACGAGGGGCGCCAAACGCATGCCGAGGCGGTCGACGGCGGAGTCGGCCTTCGACACGCGGGTGGACCCGACCTCCAGGGCGAGGGCCAGGTCGCCCGGGAGTTTGGCCTCCGCGCGGAGCATGCGGATGCCGAGGAGGAAGCACACGACGGCGAGGCCTGTCAGTGCGGCGAGGAGCAAGGGCAGCAATGTCATCCCCTCCTCATACTTCGATCTTGCCGAGGCGGCGGATGACGAAGAAGCCGACCGTGTACAGGCCGATGGCGATGAGCACCAGGATCTGGCCGACCGGGGAGCCGGTCACGCGGGCCAGGGCGCCCTCGTTCGAGGAGTTGATCAGCAGGAGGGAGCCGAGGCCGAGGAGGGGGACCGTGAAGGCGGTCGCGTTGACCTCGGAGAGCATGGTGCGGACCTCGCGGCGGGTCTCCTTGCGGTCCTCCAGGGTCTGGGTGAGGTTCCGCAGGGAGTTGACGACGGAGCCGCCGGCCTTGTTGGACAGGACGAGCGTCGTGACCAGGACGACGAGTTCGCGGGACGGGAGGCGTTCGGCGAGTTCGCCCAGGGTGTCGTCGATGGAGCGGCCGAGGCTCAGCTGGTCGGCGACCCGGGCGAGTTCCTCGCCCGCCGGGGCCTCCAGCTCCTCCGCGGCCATCGCCAGGGCCGTACGCAGGGCGAGGCCCGCAGCGGAGGCGTTGGCCAGGAGGCGGGCGACGTCGGGGAGTTGGTTGATGAAGGCCTCGATGCGCTTCTGACGCTGCCAGTTGAGGAAGATCGCGGCGCCCCAGACGCCGATCGCGGCGGCGATGGGGCCGAAGAAGGGGGCCAGGGCGGCGGAGGCGATCAGCCACAGCGCCACGACCACGGCGGCGACGTACGTGAAGAACTCGCCCGCCGTCACATCGAGTCCCGTGGCCGACAGGCGCAGCTGGATCGTGCGGCCCAGGCGGGTGTGGCGCAGGCGGCGGTCGACGGCCGCGAAACGGCGGGCGCGGCCCGCGGCCGTACGCAGCGGGCCGCCGCCGGCGAGGCGGTCGACCAGGGCCTGGCGCTGGGCGCGTCCGGACGCGTACGTGTGCACGCCCGCGACGGCGAGCGTGCCGCACAGGACGGTGGCGCCGAGGGCGAGCAGGGCGGGGTTGTTCATGGCGCGCACCTCCTGGGAGTGGGCGAGGGGGTGGGGGACGTCATCCGATGGCCTGCCTTGTGTGGAGTACGTCGATGGCCTCGGCCACGCTGAAGGAGGGCGGCAGCGGTTCGCCCGCGACGTACAGCTTCTCGGCGACCGGTCGGGGCAGCGGGAGGTGTTCGAAGTGGCCGTGGACGACGCGGTCGGGGCCGACGGGGCGGGGGACGAAGCGGGACACGGGCACGATGCGGAACTGTTCGCGGCCGTGCGAGACGAGCAGGGCGATCTCCGCGACCTTGCGGGAGCCGTCGCCGTGGCGGGCGAGCTGGACGACCACGTCGACCGCGGAGTTGATCTGGTCCTTCAGCGCCTCGAACGGGATCTGGACCTCGGACATCGAGCCGAGGGTCTGCAGGCGCATGAGCGCGTCCTCGGCGGCGTTCGCGTGCACGGTCGCGAGGGAGCCGTCGTGGCCGGTGGACATGGCCTGGAGCATGTCGAGGGTCTCGCCCCCTCGGACCTCACCGACGATGATGCGGTCGGGGCGCATGCGCAGGGAGTTGCGGACGAGGTCGCGGATGGTGATCTGGCCCTTGCCCTCCACGTTCGGGGGGCGGGATTCGAGGCGGATCACGTGTTCCTGCTGGAGCTGGAGCTCGGCGGAGTCCTCGATCGTGATGATGCGCTCTTGGGACGGAATGAGTCCGGAGAGGGCGTTGAGCAGGGTCGTCTTGCCGGTGCCGGTACCGCCGCTGACGATGACGTTGAAGCGGGCCCGGACGAACGCGGCGAGCAGCATGAGCATCTGCTCGTCGAGGGAGCCCAGGCCGATCAGCTCCGGCAGGGTGTAGGCGCGGGGGAAGCGGCGGATCGTGAGGGTCGGGCCGGTGAGGGCGAGCGGGGGGATGATGACGTTGACGCGTTCACCGGTGGGGAGGCGGGCGTCGACCATGGGGTTCGACTCGTCGACGCGCCGGTTGACGGTCGAGACGATGCGCTCGATGGTCTGCATGAGCTGCTCGTTGGAGGCGAAGCGGAGCGGGAGCTGCTCCACGCGTCCGGCCCGCTCGACGAAGATGGAGTCCGGCCCGTTGACCATGATCTCGGTGATGGACGCGTCGGCGAGCAGGGGCTCGAGCACACCGAGCCCGAGAGCCTCGTCGACGACGCGCCGGATGAGCTGCGAGCGCTCGGAGGAGGAGAGGACGGGCCCCTCCCGGCTGATGATGTGCCCGAGCACACGCTCCAGCCGCACGCGCCGTTCGGCGGCCGCGAGGCTGGACATCTCGGCCAGGTCGATCTCTTCGAGCAGCTTGGCACGGTAGACGGCGACGAGGTGTCCGTCCTCGCGCCCGGCTCCCCCCTCTTCGGGGGCGGCGATACGGGCCCTGAGGCTCATGTCTTCAACTCCCTTCCGGGGGTCGGTGATTCAGAACGGGTTCAGTCGTCATCGTCATTGGGCATGGTCGCGCGGCGGACGACCTGCCAGTCGAACTCCACGAACGGGATCAGGACGGGCACGTCCACGGTCACGGTGGCGGTGGTGGTGTCGCCGCCCTTGGGTGCGGATACGTTCGCGTCGAGCCAGTCGCTCATGGCGGCCTGCCCCGCCGCCTCCCCCGCGCCGTCCTGCGACGCCACCCTGGCCGCCGCCCTCGCCCCGGAACCGGCCTGATTGATCGCGTAACCGACGAGCCCGAGCTGGATGGCGGCCATCCCGATGAGGAGGAGAATGGGCAGAAACCCGGCGAACTCCAGCATGGAGACGCCCTGGTCGCCCCAGCGGGTCGCTCCGCGGGCTTGGCGGGTCTTACGTGCTTGGGTTCGGCGCGGTGAGGAACGTGCCGGTTGTTTGTGGCTGGTCGCGCAGTTCCCCGCGCCCCTTATGGGGCGCGGCCCCGGGGAACGCCATGGACGTACCCGGGGGCTCACTCCGCGTCCCCTTCCGTTGCCGCGCCTGCTTCGCCGACGACCTGCCAGCCCGCGTCGAAGCCCGGGAAGAAGAGCGGGACTTGGGCGGTGACGTTGGCCTTCCAGACGTCGCCCGCCTGCTGGCAGGTGATCGCCGCGTCCTGCCAGGAGGCGGGAAGGTGCTCCTTGCCTGCCGACGCGCAGGCGGCACCCGCTCCCGTGCCGGAGGCGGCCGCCGCCGTAGCCGCCCGCGCCGCCTCGTCCGCCGCGTTGCCCGCCAGGGAGTACGTGTAGCCGTACAGGACGCACTGCCACAGGATCGTCATCACGACCAGGAGCAGCGGGAACATGCCGGCGAATTCGAGGGTGACCGCGCCCCGGTCGCCGCCGCCCTTGCGGCGCAGCGCGAGGGCTCCCCGGTCCGAGGACGACTTGCGGCGCCTGCCGCCGCTCTCCTGGGCGGCGACCAGTCCCAGCTCGCCCGCCAGCGCCCACAGCGCCTGCTTGACCGTCGAGCGGGTGTCGAGGTCCTGGAGGCGGCCCGCGTCGACCACCGACTGGAGTTCCTTGAAGGAGGCGGGGACCGCGGAGCGGGCGACCTTGGTGCCGGTGACCCGTTCGACCAGGGACGGCTGTATCTCCGTACCGCGCGAGAAGCGGTTGACGACGGTCAGGGTCTCCTCGGCCTTGCGGATCTGCAGGCGGTCCCACATGCGGACCATGCGTTTGGCGGCGCGGACGGCGACGACGTCCGGGGTGACGAGGAGGAGGGCCTGGTCGGCGAGTTCGACGGCGGCCGCGGTGGCCGAGTTCATCTGGGAACCGCAGTCGACGACCACGACCTCGTAGCGGGAGCGCAGGGCGTTCAGGACGTGGCGGGCGGCCCGGTCGGTGACCTCCTCACCGCGTTCGCCCTCGGCGGGGGCCAGCAGCAGCCCGAGCCCGGTGTCGTGGGTGTAGACCGCGTCCTGGAGGACGCGGGGGTTGATGTCGCTGATGCCGGCGAGGTCGGCCACGGAGCGGCGGAACTGCACGTCCAGGTACGACGCCACGTCCCCGGACTGGAGGTCCAGGTCCAGCAGCGCCACCGTACGCCCCGACGCCCGTGCCGCCAGGGCGAGTTGGACGGCGGTGACCGTCGCGCCCACCCCGCCCTTCGCTCCGGTCACCGTGACGACGGTGCCGCCGGGCCCCGCGTACAACTCCGGCGTACCGCTGCCGAGATGGCGCCGCATGCCCAGCGACCAGGCGGCGGCCGCCTGGACGCGTTCGGCGAGGGCGTCGTAGCCGAGGGGCAGGCCGATGATGCCGCGGGCGCCGGAGTCCATCGCCGCGGTCAGCACGCTCGTGCTGGTGTCGGCGGTGATGAGGACGACCCCGACCGCAGGGAAACGCATCACCACGTCGCGGACGGCGTCGAGCGCGGGCACCGGACCGATCCGCTCGTGGACCAGGACGACCTCGGGCAGCTCGTCGAGGGACTCCGCCGCGAGCCGCGCCAGGGTGTCCAGGAGGGCCGTGGTGTCCGGGACGGGCGCGGCGGGTTCGGAATCGGGCAGCTGGCTCAGCAGTGTGGTGAGGGC
This sequence comes from Streptomyces sporangiiformans, assembly GCF_005768555.2. Lineage (GTDB taxonomy): Bacteria > Actinomycetota > Actinomycetes > Streptomycetales > Streptomycetaceae > Streptomyces > Streptomyces sporangiiformans. The sequence goes on along the minus strand of NZ_VCHX02000155.1, from coordinate 25,171 downwards.
ACGGGCCGAGTCGATGTCGCCGACGGCCGGCAGGACGCGGATGGTCATCGGCACACCTTCGTGAACGCCTTGGTGAGGGCCTTCGTGGGGGCTGAGCGCATCACGGCCTCCTACTTGTCCTCGTCGAGGGTGTACGTGCGGTCGCCGGGTGCGACGGCGGTGTCGGATCCCCCCGCGACCAGGGCGAGGCGCACATGGCTCGCGAACGACTCGGCGTACGCGACCCGTTGGGCGTCGGCGGTGTCGAGGGCGAAGGTGATCGGGACCGCCTCGTTCGCGGTGCGGCGGCGGTCGTCGCTGTTCTGGGAGGGGTCCAGCGCGGTCAGCTTGCCGACGTCGATCACCTCGGCGTTCTCGACGATGACCTTCGACTGGTCCTTGCCGTTGTCGTTCTCGGCCTGGAACGTGGCGTAGATGTTGACCCGCGAACCCGGGTTGATCTTCCCCGCCACACCGGTCGCCGCGTCGATCATGATCGCGATCTCCTGCTGGCCCGCCTTCAGCGCGGGCCGGTCCACGATCATGTCGGTCTGGAGCAGCGAGCCCTTCTCCAGCCGGGTGACGGCTATCTTTCCGCGGATCTGGGAGAGGTTGGTGACCGCGGTCGACGACAGCCACCGTTCGGGCATCGAGACCTTCTCGAACTGGTCGGCCGACAGCTCCCGATAGGGCGCGACGTCGCTCTTCAGGCGGTACGCCGCGACCTCTGGGCCGACCTTCGAGTTCACGTCGCGGATCACCGAGAGGACTCCGGCGAAGGCGCCCAGGGCGCACAGGACCGAAAGGACCAGCAGGATGACGCCGCGGCGCTGGCGTGAGTTCATGGCGCGGACAACCTCGATCGGGGGCGGGGACAGCGGGGGTCGAGCGGTCGTACCTGGTGCTCAGCGGTCGTACCTGGTGCTCGGTCGTGCGGGGTGTGCGAGTCGTTACCGTTGTTCAGCTGTACGTACGTGACTTACGCGGTGCCTGGGGGCAAGGCACGTACAGAAGAAACTGCCCGTACGGTGGCGGTCGGAAGCTCCGGTGGCGGAGGCAAAGACGCCGCACAGAAACCGCAGCGGTCGCCGATGAGTTCCAGACCGCACCAGCGGCACTCCTCGCGCCGTACGGACGAGACCAGTTGGTAGAGCACGGACACGTCGTGCAGACCCGCCGCGAACTCGGCGACCTTGCCCGTGCCCCACCAGCGCGCGGACTCGGCGGGCAGCGGCACGGTGGCGACGCCCTGCACGCGCCAGGCGGGGGCGAGGGTCGCGGTGAGCCAGTCGCCGGGCAGCTGCCCGGACGCGACGAGCATCCGCGTGCCGAACTCGGGCCCGGCCAGCTCTTCTTCCTGCCGGCCCTGCCTGCCCTGCCCGCCCTGTCCCAGGCGCACCAGCTGGGGTCGCGGATTGGCCAGTACGGCGAACTGGGCGCCCGGCACCCATGACTTGGCGTGGGATTTCAGGGAGACCGGTACCCGGTCGAGCTTGGCGACCGAGCCGAGCACCGCACCCGCGTAGATGTAGTGGGCGAGCAGCCGCCCGGAGGAGGCGAGCACTCCGGGACTGAAGTCGCAGACGGAGAGCTGGCGCAACTGCTGGGCGAGCAGGGCGAGTCCGAGCGGCGGCAGGTCGACGCCGAGCAGCGCGATGCGGTCGCTCTCCAGGACGGAGCGGACGGCGTGCAGGCGTCGGGTGACGTCGGTGGGGGCGGAGGCCGGGTATAACGCGATCACGTACCCGTGCTGCTCGATGAGCGCGTGCATCCCGGTGAGGGAGTTCTCGAGGTTTTCGAGGGGCTGGACGGCGGCGGGCGGTGTCTGCCGGTCCTGCGGTGGGAGCACCAGATCGGAACTGGTGACGGCTATCGCGGTCGGCACGCTGCACACCACCCCGTTCACTGCGGCGGGGTGGTCGACCACCGCCTCAGATCGCCCCTGTGACGTCCTCTTGCAGCACCTTATCCGCGGCTTGCCCCGCTCAACACCGAATCTCCGAGATCAACTCACCGAAGGTGGAGCCTTGATCCACACAGAGTGAGACGCATATGCCTCAACTCGGTTGCGCCCCAAGGGGGTTGAGGTCGAACGAGAGGTCTTGACAACCCTATTGGTCTGGACCAGCTTGTACGTCCAGCGGTGGCCACCGTTCCCTTCCCCACCCCCCACCGGAGGCCGAAGTGAACCGCGTACCAGGCATGCCCGAACGCCCCGAGGAACCCCGAGGACCCGAGCGACCCGAACGACGCAGACGAACGCGCCGGACATGGGCCGGAGCCCTCGCCGCCGTGCTCACCGCGTCCGCCCTCACCCTCACCGGCCTGGCCGGCCAGGCCTCGGCGGCTGACATCAACAACGCCAAGAACGCCGGCTACGAGTCGGGCCTCACCGACTGGACGTGCTCGGCGGGCAGCGGCGCCACCGTGTCCGCGCCGGTGCACGGCGGCGCCTCCGCCCTGAAGGCCACGCCGAGCGGCCAGGACAACGCCAGGTGCGCCCAGACCGTCGCGGTACTGCCCGACTCGACGTACACGCTGAGCGCGTGGGTGCGCGGCGGGTACGCGTATCTGGGCGCGAGCGGCACGGGCACGACGGACGTCTCGACGTGGACTCCCGACTCCTCCTCCTGGAAGCAGCTGACGACGCGCTTCACGACCGGGGCGTCGACGACCTCGGTGACGATCTACACGCACGGCTGGTACGCACAGACGGCGTACTACGCGGACGACGTGTCCGTGTTCGGCCCCGACGGCGGCGGGGGCGGCGACCCGTCCCCCACCATCCCCTCCGCACCCGCCGGCCTGAAGGTCGCGTCCACGACCTCCTCGTCGGTCTCGCTCACCTGGAACGCGGTGGCGGGCGCGACGGGCTACCAGATCTACCGGGGCGGTACGAAGGCCCTCGCGGTGACCGGCACTTCGGCGACGATCTCCGGTTTGGCGGCTTCGACCTCGTACTCCTTCCAGGTCACCGCGACCAACGCGGCGGGTGAGTCGGCGAAGTCGGCGGCCGTGAACGGGACGACGACGGCACCGCCCGGCGGGGGCGGGGGCACAGCCCTGCCCAAGCACGCCGTGACCGGCTACTGGCAGAACTTCAACAACGGCGCGACGGTCCAGAGGATCTCCGACGTCCCGTCCCCGTACGACATCATCGCGGTGGCCTTCGCTGATGCCACGTCGACACCGGGCGCGGTGACCTTCAACCTCGACTCGGCCGGGCTCGGCGGCTACACCGTCGACCAGTTCAAGGCGGACATCAAGGCCAAGCAGGCGGCCGGTAAGAAGGTGATCGTCTCGGTCGGCGGCGAACGCGGCACGGTGTCCGTCAACGACGCGACCTCGGCGACGAACTTCGCGAACTCGGTGTATTCACTGATGCAGACGTACGGGTTCGACGGCGTCGACATCGACCTGGAGAACGGCCTCAACGCGACGTACATGACGCAGGCGCTCCGCTCCCTGTCCTCGAAGGCGGGTGCGTCGCTGATCATCACGATGGCGCCGCAGACGATCGACATGCAGTCGACGTCCAACTCCTACTTCCAGACGGCCCTGAACATCAAGGACATCCTCACGGTCGTCAACATGCAGTACTACAACAGCGGTTCGATGCTCGGCTGCGACGGCAAGGTCTACAGCCAGGGCTCGGTGGACTTCCTCACGGCCCTGGCCTGCATCCAACTGCAGGGCGGCCTCGCCCCGTCCCAGGTGGGCCTCGGCCTCCCGGCCTCCCCCCGCGGCGCGGGCAGCGGCTACGTCTCCCCCTCCGTGGTGAACAACGCCCTGGACTGCCTCACCAAAGGCACGAACTGCGGCTCCTTCAAGCCGCCGAGAACGTATCCCGACCTGCGCGGCGCGATGACGTGGTCGACGAACTGGGACGCGACGGCGGGCAACGCCTGGTCGAACGCGGTCGGTCCACACGTCCACGCCCTGCCCTGACGGCCGGCGCCGGCCAATGCGCCTGGCCCCGGCCGCTCACAGGACGCCGGGGCCGGGCCCATCGCTCCTCACGGACCCGGGAGCTCCGCACAAAACTCCGCCCGGTGTCACGGCAGCGCTCATGTGGGCCATAGGAGTTCACCGTGTGCGGAAATGTGACCTGGTGTGATGTGACGAGCGGCGACGGGTGCTCAACGGCCCGCGATGTCATGTGGATCGGGGGCGGGACCATGGGTGGGAGTGGACTCGACGGGCAGGTCGTGTCGGCGGTTCGGGTGGGGGACGCCGAGGGGGTGCGGGCCCTGTTGGAAGGAGGGGCCGATCCGGATGCGGTCAACGCGGACGGGCTGCCGGCGCTGTGCGTGGCGGTGGCGGCGTACGACGCGACGGTCGCCGAAGTGCTGGTGGAGGGCGGCGCGGATCCTGACCGGGTGCTGCCGGACGGGACCACGCCGCTGTGGCGTGCCGTTGACGGCGGGTCCCCGGCGGTCTTCTCGGCCGCGCTGGGCAAAGAGCCCCGGCTGCGGCTTCCGGAAGCCGCGCGAGAACGGCTGCTCGCCCTGGCTCGGGGCTGGTGCGAGGCGGGCGGGGCCGAGGAGTTGCGGCGCAGAACGGGGGAGCCGGGTCCCGCCGCGACGGTCCGGGTCCAGGACGACGAGTACCACTGGGTCGATCAGGTCTCGCTCGGCGGGCTCGTCGTGCGGGCCGGACACGGCGCCATCCTGACCTCTCTGGAGTGGGCCTTCCGCGTCCTGACACCCGTCGACGAACTGATCGCCCGCGCTGTCGGGCAGCATGACGACGATCATGTGGACTGGTGGGCGAGCTGCTGGATCCTCAGCGAGCGTCGCAGCTTCGAGACCTGGTCGGCCGTGGTGGCCCATCGCCACCACCCTGCCTTGGCGCACCGCCGGTTCGTGGTGGATTACCTGCGGATACGGGGGCTGCTGGGCAACGGCCCCGACTACGACGAGAAGGCGAGCGACCTCCTGGCCGCCTGGGCGGCCGAGGAAACGGACAGCGAGATGCTCGCGAAGGTGCTCGACGCCTTCACCGCGTACGAGCATCCCGGCCAGGAGGACATCGGGCTCCGTTACGCCGGCCATCCCGACCCCCGCGTACGCCGCGAAGTGCCCTATGCCCTCTCCGCGGAAGACGTTCCCCTCTCCCCCGCCGCCAGGGCCGCGTTGCTCACCCTCACCCGTGACCCGGACGCCGGGGTGCGGATCAGGGCGTGCACGTCGGCCATGCGGGACGACGAGCTTCTCCCGGAGATCACCAAGGCTCTGCTCCTCCTGACCGAGGACCAGGATGCGGACGTGCGGGGCGCGGCCGCGGGAGCACTGGCCGGCTCCCGGGACCGCGCACCCGCGGTCGCCGACGCCTTGGCGGCGTTGCTGGACGACGACGACCAACTCGTACGCCTGGAGGCCGCCTACGGCCTGACCCTGCGCGACGATCCGCGCGCCGACGGGGCGATCGAGCGGGTCGGCCATCTCGGTGCTGGTTTCGAGCACGACCACCGGGCCGGCGCGCTCTGGAGCCGGCGGTGGCGCAAGGAGACCCCGACGGCCGGGTGACGACCGGCGCGACGCCGCTCCTAGCCCGCGGGGCGGTAATACCCGAGCACGGAGGCGAGCTGCCCGAACCACTCCTGCAGCCGCTCGCGGCGCTTCGCGTCGACCCCGCACTCGTACACGCTGCCGTCGACGTGGACGACGGCGACCATGAGGCCCCTGCCCGTGGCGCCGGGCTTGTAGTGGACGCTGCGGATCACGGGCCAGGGGAACTCGGCGTTCATTCCGTGGTTCTCGAACGAGACCCCCTCGGCATCCACGACGACGGCGTTGTGCCGGTCGGCGGCGACGAAGTCCGGGCCCTGGGCAGGGGGTTGTGGCGGGGTGGGGGCGGGCGGGTACGGGGCGGCCTGTTGGGCGTACGGGTTCTGGGGAGCGTGTTGCGGGGTCTGCTGGGCGTACGGGTTCTGCGGGGCGTACGACGGGGGAGGCGGGCCGAAGCCTTGTGGCGGCTGGGAGCCGGGTCCGGGCTGCTGCATGTCCATCCCTCGCGTGCTGATGTGCGCCGATCAGTGTGATGTGCCGATCGCAGATTACGTGCTCGACGCTCCATGGCGTCGCGTCGAACGTCCACCATTCCATGCCCCCCGCCCGGGCACGGTCAGTGGTGGAACAGGCGCAGGCCGGTGCGTGCCAGGGTGATGCCGTGCTCGCGGCAGGCGTCCTCGACCTCGGTGGACCTGATCGAGCCGCCGGGCTCGGCGATGTACCGGACGCCATGGCGGTGGGCGTGGTCGACGTTGTCGCGGAACGGCAGCGCGCCGTCGGAGGCGAAGGCGACACCGGTGAGGCGCTGTCGCCACTCGGCACGCTGAGCAGGTGTCAGCTCGTCGGCCGGCTCCGCGAGTACCTGCGCCAGGCGTGTGCTCTCCTGCCGGGTGAGGCCGCCCTCGATGAAACGGATCTGCCAGTTGATCCGGTCCTGGCGCCGGACTCCGGGCCGGAAAGCGAGCGCGCGCACGGCGGGATGGCGCCGCAGCCACCAGGTGTCGGCCTTGGCGCCGGCCAGGCGGGTGCAGTCGACCCGGGACTGCTGGCCTGCGCCGATGCCCAGCGTCATCCCGTCGCGCACGTAACACACCGAGTTGGACTGGGTGTGGCGCAGGACGGCCAGCCCCAGCAGCACGTCCGCCACCGCCGCCGTGGGCAGTGCCCCGCCCACGGTGTCGGCGAGCAGCGCGGGAGTCAGCGGCGCCTGGTCGCGCTCCTGGGTCAGGCGCACGCCGAAGACCTCCCGTGCTTCGCGCGGCGGAGGCGTGAACGCTTCGTCGGCCTCCAGGACCAGGAAGCGGCCGTTCTTCTTCCTGCTGAGCCGCTCGACGGTGCCGGGGGCGTAGCCGGGGGCGATGATGCCGTCGCAGACCACGCCGGTCAGCAGCTCGGCGAGCTCGGCGTCGACCGGATGCGAGACGGCCGCGAAGTCGCCGTAGGAGGATTTGGGGTCGGCGTCCCGGGCGCGCAGGTAGGCGCCGGTGAGACTGCCGACTTCGGCGCCGGCCACGCCGTACAGCTCGGCGGTGACCTCGTCGACGGGACCGGCGACGGCCGCACCGGCGGGCGAGACGTGCTTGAAGGAGGCGGCGGCCGGTCCGCCCAGCGACCGGCTCGCCTCGCGCACCAGCTGCCATCCGTTGAGCGCGTCCAGCAGATTGATGTAGGACGGTGCTCCGTGCACCAGGCGCACCGGCCATCCGCCGGGGCTCACCGGTGCGGCGGGCGCCGCCGCCTGGTGCGGGTTGATTCCGTAGCGCAGTTCCATGGCACGGCCTCCTCAGCGGACATCGCTGACGAAAGGCGCCCAGGCGGTCGACGCTCGCGTCGGATCACGACCGCTCCCCGGTGGTCATCCACCCACGCCAGTCGCGGCCGGGCCTCACTCTATCCGGGAAGACCGACCAGCCCGTCCTCCGGGACCACGGGTCATCAGAAGAACTCCGACCACGGCTGGTCCCAGATCTGCTTCACGCACAGGACGACGAAGAGCAGGCCCGCGATCACCAGCATGACATTGCTGAGGATGCCGTTGCGCCATTCCGCGGGTGTGCGCGAGGAGTTGAGGAGCCAGACGAGGGTGAGGGCGAGGAAGGGCATGAAAGCCGCGCCCAGGACGCCGTACAGGATGATCAGACGGAAGGGCTGCCCCTGGAAGAGGAGGACGATCGGCGGGAAGGTCAGCCAGAGAAGGTAGGCGCGGAAGGGCCAGGACTTCTCGCGGGCGCCGGACGCCACTTCCTCGGCGGAGGCGACCGGCTCGCCCGTCGCCTTGCGGCGCGCACGGTAGCGCTCCACGAAGTCCGCGAACATCAGGCTCACGCCGTGCCAGACGCCGATCAGCGAGGTGAAGGACGTGGCGAAGAAGCCGATGAGGAAGAATTTCGACGTCGCCGTGCCGTATTCGTCCGCCAGGATGTCCCCGAGCTGGATGAGGCCCTTGTCGCCACTCGCGATGGCCACGTTCGCGGAGTGGAGGAGTTCGGCGCCGACGAAGAGCATGGCGATGACGAAGATGCCGGTGGTGGCGTACGCGACGCGGTTGTCGAGGCGCATCACCTTCATCCAGCCGGTGTTCGTCCAGCCCTTCGCGTTGACCCAATAGCCGTACGCGGCAAGGGTGATGGTGCCGCCCACGCCGCCGATCAGACCGAGGGTGTTGAGGACCGAGTCCTTCTCGTCGGGCAGGACCGGGAGCAGGCCCGCGAAGGCTTCGCCGATGTTCGGAGTGACACGGATCGCCAGGTAGACCGTGACCACGAACATCACGCCCACCAGCACCGTCATGACCTTCTCGAAGACGGCGTACTTGTTGAACCAGACGAAGACCAGGCCCACCAGGCCGGTCAGGACGGACCACCACTTGAGGTCCATGACGTCCGGAAAGAGGGCTTGGAGCGGCAGGCCGGACGACGACATCGCCGCCGCGCCGTAGACGAAGCCCCAGATCACGACGTAGACGACGAAGAAGTACGTCGTCCAGCGGCCCAGGCTCGCCCAGCCGTCGAAGAGGGTGCGGCCGGTGGACAGGTGCCAGCGGCCGCACGCCTCGGCCAGGGAGATCTTGACGAGACAGCCGATGATGGCGGCCCACAGGAGGGTGTAGCCGAAGTTCGAGCCGGCGATGAGTGTCGCGACGAGGTCACCCGCGCCGACGCCGGTGGCGGCGACCACGATGCCCGGTCCGATGTACTTCCAACTGGATTTACGAGGGCTGGTGATGGCCTCGCCTGTCGTTTGCTTTCCCGTGGTGTCAGCCATGCCGATCAAGAAAGCGTAAAGAGGGCGAAGGCACAAGAGGGCATGCCGTGAAGGAAGTTGGTCGTACGCGTACCGCCGCGTGGGCTTTTTCGTGGGCTGCTTCGTGGGCTGCTTCGGGGGCTTCTTCGGGGGCTTCTTCTTGTGCTAACGCGCGTACTGCATCCGGATCAGCGAACCGCCCGCCTCCCGGTCCCGGATGTCCACGTACGCGCAGACCTGGCGGGTGAACCACAGGCCCTGGCCGGAGGGCCCGACCTCGGGAGCGGGCGGGACGAAACCGGCGAGCGGGTCGCCGATGCGGGCGGGGGTGCGCAGCTCGCACACGCACGAGCGGCCCTCGCCCCACAACAGGGCCTCGGTGAGCGGTGATGCAGTCGCCTCGGTGAGCAGCGCCGAGGCGACCGCCGCCGCGAACAGCTCGGAGTCGGCGGGTCCGAGTCCGCGAGCCCTCGCCCGTGCCCGCTCGCTCAGGGTGCTCACCTCCGGGGCGATGAGGCGCTCGGCCTCGGGCGGGGGCGGCGGTAGTGCGACGGTGTCCAACTCGCGGACGAGCCGGGCCGGTTCCTCGTACACCGGTGTGTCGGGATGGGCGCGGCGCGCGACGTCGACGATGGCGTGGCCCGCCGTGCGGGTGTCGTACGCGCACAGAACCGTCACCGCGAACGGCGCGAACAGCAGGTTCGCGAGCGCCTCGTAGCGGATCCACTCCGTGGTCTCGCGCGCCGAACTGCCGGCCCGGCCCGCCCACTGAGGCTCCATGAGGAGGTGGATACGGCCGCCGGGCCCTGCCCCCGTGGCGAGGAAACCGGCGCCCTGGGCGATGGCGTTGGCCGCCGAGCCCGTGTACCACTCGGCGTGCGGGATGAAGCCGACGGCCTTGGCGTCCGGGCCGAGCGCCTCGCGCAGGAGGCCGAGCCGGACCGGGTCGGCGATGGCCACGGGCGGGGGCTCGCCGGGCGCCGCGAGCCCCTCGGCGATGAAGGGCAGCGCCGCCGCGAGGAAATCGCCGTCCGACCCGAACACGGCCATACGATGGTCGAACGGCCTTTGGTTGTGGGCCTGTTGGGTGCTCACGCGTGCCTCGATCAGCCGGTCCTCGCTCGTCTTGCCGGTCTTGCTCGTCGTGCTCGTCGTGCTCGACTTGCTCGTCTTGCGCAAACGGCCACTCTCCCCGCTGACGGGTCGCCCACGCACCCGCCCGTCACACGCGCGGGTGCACCTTGAGGCGGGTCCGCGTAGAGGCGCGCGCCTCCGCGTACACTGCCCGCCTCGCCGCCCGTCACCCTTGACCCGCTCATGCCAAGCCACCACGATGAGCGCCACACCCGCACACAGGGTCCGCCGTCACTGCGACGGCGGACCCCGGCACGTCGCACTGAACCACCCCCCGCTCCCATCCCCACACTTCCGGAAGATCCCGGAATTCCTGGAGAACCTAGGAGAATTCATGCGACTTCGCAGCAAAGGCGGCGGCGCAACCGGCAGCAGCGGCGACAGCGGCAGCAGACGCGTGCGACGCACCGCCGCCCTCGCCGCCCTCCTCGCCCTGGCCCTCGCGGCCCCGATCACCGCCACGACCACCGCGAGCGGCGCCCCCGGCGCGTCACCCGCGTCCGACGCCGACGCCGACGAGATCCGCCAGTACGAGATCCATCTGCACCACAGCACCGCCGCCACCCGTACGGCCATCGCCCGGACCGGAGTGTCGGTGGACGAGGCCGACGAGGAGACCGTCGTGGTCTCGGGCCGCGCGTCCCAGGTCCGGAAGCTGCGCGGGCTCGGCTACGAGGTCTCGCCGCTGGGCTCGGCCCCGGACCGTTCGAGCAGCCGTGACGCGAGCATCCTGGACTTCCCCTCCGCCGACGCGCGCTATCACAACTACGCCGAGATGAACACGGAGATCAACCAGCGGCTCTCCGCGTACCCGAGCATCATGAGCAAGCGGGTGATCGGGAAATCGCACCAGGGCCGCGACATCGTCGCCATCAAGATCAGCGACAACGTCGGGACCGACGAGTCCGAGCCCGAGGTCCTGTTCACCCACCACCAGCACGCGCGCGAGCACCTCACCGTCGAGATGGCGCTCTACCTGCTGCGTGAGCTGGGTGCCGGATACGGCTCCGACTCGCGGATCACGAACATGGTGAACAACCGCGAGATCTGGATCGTCCCGGACCTCAACCCGGACGGCGGCGAGTACGACATCGCGTCCGGCTCCTACCGCTCGTGGCGCAAGAACCGCCAGCCCAACAGCGGTTCGTCGAACGTCGGCACGGACCTCAACCGCAACTGGAACTACCGCTGGGGCTGCTGCGGCGGTTCGTCCGGCTCGACGTCCTCCGAGACCTACCGGGGCCCGGCGGCCGAGTCCGCGCCCGAGGTGAAGGTCGTCGCCGACTTCGTCCGCAGCCGGGTCGTCGGCGGCAAGCAGCAGATCAAGGCGGGCATCGACTTCCACACGTACAGCGAGCTGGTGCTGTGGCCCTTCGGCTACACCTACTCGGACACCACGACGGGCATGACGGCCGACGACCGCAACGCCTTCGCGACCGTCGGCAGGAAGATGGCCGCCAGCAACGGCTACACCGCCGAGCAGTCCAGCGACCTGTACATCACCGACGGCTCGATCGACGACTATCTGTGGGGCAGCCAGAAGATCTTCGGCTACACCTTCGAGATGTACCCGTCGTCCAGCTCCGGCGGCGGCTTCTACCCGCCCGACGAGGTCATCGAGCGGGAGACGTCCCGCAACCGGGACGCGGTGCTGCAGCTGCTGGAGAACTCGGACTGCATGTATCGGTCGATCGGCAAGGAAGCCCAGTACTGCAGCTAGCGCGCCTCAGTCGGAGTCGTCGTCGGCGTCCTTCCCGGCGTCGGCGGCGGCGTCCTCGCCGTCCTCGAAGTAGGCGTCCAGGACCTCGTCGAGCTGCGACTCCCACTCCTCGAAGCGCGCCCTGGCCGTCGCCTCGATCTCGATCGGGTACCAGCGGCGGTCAGGGGTATGCACCGTGATGGTGAACCGCTTGCCGAAGCGCGGGGACTCCGTCTCGATCGCCCCGACCTCGTCCCAGCGGAACTCGCACGCCTGGTCGTCCAGGCGCAGTCGTACGCCCTTGTGGTCGGCGACTATCTTCGCGCGGCGGTCGGAGGCCTCGAAGACGGGGCCATCGGGGGCGAGTTCCTCGTCGGGTTCCTTCTCGGGACCCTTGTCGGGTTCCTTCTCGGACTCCTCCTCTGCTGCCGCTGCCGGGGGTGCCGCCTCCTCGGGCTCGACGACGTCCTCCGCCTCCTCGGTGCCTTCCGGCTCGGCGGCGTCTTCCGGCTCCGCGGACGCGGGTGACGTGAGTCCGGGGATGTACGCCGGGTCTACGCCGGCGTCCAGGGGCTGGCTGTTCGAACCAATACGCTGCTCCACAGCGGGCAGTATGGTCGACGATCCTGTGCCGGGGACAGTCAGGTCCCCTTACCCCTGTCATCCTCCGCTGGGTCTGTCCCCTTTGTCGCGGGCGCGGGGGAACCAGGGCGCCGCGCGGAGGCGTGGAACGCAGGGGAGGCCATCGCGGTCGGGCGAGTGGGGGCGTGATCTCCAGCCGGGCGTGTGGCACAGGGACGTGTGGCGTCAGGGGGCAGGACGTGAACGTCGGGGCGGGCAAGGGTGAGGGCCGGGGCATACATGTGCTGCCTCCGGGAGCGGACGACCCCGAATGCATCGGGCCGTACCGCGTCCTCGGGCGGCTCGGTTCCGGCGGCATGAGTCGCGTCCATGTCGCACGCTCACCCGGCGAGCGGCTCGTCGCCGTCAAGGTCCTGCTCGCCGAAGGACCGGTGGGCGACGCGGACCGCAGGCGGTTCGCCCGCGAGGTGAGCGTCGCGCGGCGGGTCGGCGGCGTCTCCACAGCGAATGTCGTCGATGCCGACCCGGACGCCGAACGGCCCTGGCTGGCCACCGAGTTCATCCCCGGCCCCTCGCTCCACGACCTGGTGCGCCTCTGCGGGCCGCTGCCGTCCGACGCGGTGCTCCGGGTGGCGGCCGGTGCGGCGGAGGCGCTGCTCGCCCTGCACGAGGCGGGCGTCGTGCACCGGGACGTCAAACCGGGGAACATCCTGCTGCCTCTGGACGGTCCTCGGCTGATCGACTTCGGCATCTCGCAGGCCATCGACATCACCCGCACCACGCTCACCCTGGGGACGATCGCCTACACGTCCCCCGAGCAGGCCCGCGGCGAGGAGTCGACGGCCGCGTCCGATGTCTACTCCCTCGGCGCCACCCTCTTCCACTTAGCCACCGGCCGCCCGCCGTACCGGAACACCGGCGACACCCTCCGGCTGCTCGCCCAGGTCTCGCGCGGCGATCTCGACCTGGCCGGGCTGCCGCCCGAACTGGCTCCGCTGGTCACACGCTGCCTGCGCGACGACCCCGGGCGGCGCCCCGGCCCCGCCGAACTGCTCGACGAGCTGACCCCGGCCGTCGCCGCACGGCGGGCCGCGGCCGACGGCGCGCCCTGGCTGCCGCCGCAGTGGCTGCGCCTGATCGAGGCGTACGAGGCGGAGGTGCGCGCCCTCGAGGAACGGCGCCCGGCGGCCGCGGCGACCCCGGCGGCCGTGGCGTCCCCGGCCGGCGACGCTCCGACGCGGGACCTGCGGGCGGCTCCGCCGCCGGATCCACGGCTGCGCGTGAGCGGCCGGCCGCCCCTGCCCTTCGGGCGCGGACCGGCCGGACCGGGGAGGAGGTTCTCGGGCGTCTGGTGGCTGGTGCCGCCGGTCGTCCTGAGCATCCTGGCCGCCCTGATCGTGCTCTGGGTGGTGCCCGACCGGGACAACGACTCGGACGCTGCCGCCGGTTCGCCCGCCACCGTGACCGCGACGGCCACGCGCACCACGGAGAACTCCCCGACTCCCGACCCGACGGCCCGGGCATTCGCGGCCGTGCGTACGGGGGACTGTCTCGACGCCTACAAGAACAGCTTCACGGGCAGGTGGAGCGCCGAGATGCCGAAGCGGGTCAACTGCGAGGCCTACGAGGCCCATGTGAAGGTGACGTCCACGAACAAGGACGACGGCAGCGACTGCCCCCGTGGGCCGGACCGAAGCCATTGGCTTTACGACAGCGGCGCGGACACCAAGATCCTGTGCCTGGAACGACAGTTCCTCCCCGCCAGGTGTTTCCCCGCCAAGAGCTCGGGCGACGACGTGGAAGGCGATCTGATGGCCGCCTGGGACTGCGACAAGGGGGACACGCTGCCGTACCCCTACGAGTTCCTGATGCAGATGACCAGCCCACGCAAGGGGTCGAGCGGCGACTGCTCGTCCGATGACGGGCACCGCTACTGGATGTGGAGGGTGCAGGGCGGGGAGGCGTACCTCTGCGCGTGGCGGCTCCCGCCCGGNGCGTACCTCTGCGCGTGGCGGCTCCCGCCCGGCTACCCGGAGTCGTCGAGGTAGCGCGCCGGAAACGGTCCGGCCGCCCGGCCGCGGGGGTCGGGCGGCCGGACCGTTGGCGCGCGGTGTCGCCGCTCTACACGAAGACGCTCAGCACCGCCGCCACCACGAACCCGGCCACGGACAGCACCGATTCCAGGACCGTCCAGGTCTTGAGGGTGTCCCGCTCGGAGAGGCCGAAGTACTTGGCCACGATCCAGAAGCCGCCGTCGTTGACGTGCGAGGCGAAAATGGAGCCCGCCGAGATCGCCATGATGACGAGGGCGACGAACGCCTGTGAGTGGTCGCCCTCCGAGAGGAGCGGGGCCACGATGCCCGCGGTCGTCACGATCGCGACCGTCGCCGAACCCTGGGCCACGCGCAGCACCAGCGAGATCAGATAGGACAGGACGACCACGGGCAGGCCCACGTCGTTGAAGGTGTCCGAGAGGGCCTGCGCGACGCCGCTGCCCTTGAGGACGGCGCCGAAGACACCGCCCGCGCCGACCACCAGCAGGATGTTGCCGACCGGCTTGAGCGAGGCGGTCGACACGGTCTCCAGGGACTTGCGGGACCAGCCGCGGCGGATGCCGAGGAGGTAGTACGCCAGCAGCAGCGCGAGGGTGAGCGCGACGAAGGGGTGGCCGAAGAACTCGATGACGCTGCGGGCCGTGGAGGGATCGAAGGCGATGGACGAGAACGTCGCCAGCAGGATCAGAAGCAGCGGGGTGCCGATGATCGCGAGAACGATGCCGAGCGGAACCGGCTTCTCCGGCGGCGTCACGCCGTCCGTGCGCTGCTCTTCGGCGAGCGCGGCCTTCGCCTCGTCGGCGGCCTCGACCATGTCCTGCGGTACGGGGACGAAGAGCCGTCGTCCGATCCACGCGGACCAGGCCCAGGCGGCGAGCACGGCGGGGATACCGCAGATGACACCCATCAGGATGACCCAGCCGAGGTCGACCTTCAGCAGTCCGGCGGCGGCGACGGGACCGGGGTGCGGCGGCAGGAAGGCATGGGTCATGGAGAGACCGGCGAGCAGCGGCATGGAGTAGAGCACGATCGACTTGCCGCCGCGCTTGGCCGCCGCGTACACGATCGGCGCGAGCACGAAGATGCCGACGTCGAAGAAGACCGGGATACCGAAGATCAGGCCGGTCAGGCCCATGGCGAGTGGGGCGCGCTTCTCGCCGAAGAGGCCCAGCAGCCGGGAGGCGAGCACCTCGGCGCCGCCGGAGACCTCGAGCACGGCGCCGAGCATGGTGCCCAGGCCGATGATGATCGCGACGTGGCCGAGTGTTCCGCCCATCCCGTCTTCGATGAGCGAGACCGCGTCGGACTTCTGGACGGTGCCGAAGAGTTCGGTGACGGAGAGGCCGGCCGCGAGGCCGACGGCTATGGAGACGGCGAGCAGCGCGACGAACGGCTGAAGTCTGACCTTGATGATCAGGACGAGCAGCAGCACGATGCCGAGCGCCGCGATGGTCAGCAGACCTGCGGTTCCGTCGATGAGGAGGAGCAGGCCCCCGGTGTGGGGTGGGGCTGGGGTCTCCGCGGCGAGGGGTGTGGCTATGAGGGGGGACGACATGAGTGGGGGGGGACCTCTTCTTAAGTGCATCGGTCTTTCGGACAGGGGGGATCGCGGTGCGGCGCCATGGGGAGCGCCGCACCGTGATGACGTACGGGGTGCGGGAGTTGAGGGGGCGTCAGCCCAGTACGGCCAGCGCGTCGATCTCGATGAGGAGGCCCGCGGGCAGGCCGACGTAGACGGTGGTGCGGGCGGCGGGCGGAGCGGTGAGGTTCTGCTCCTCGAAGTACTGGTTGTAGATGCCGTTCATCTCGGCGAAGTGGTCGACGTCCGTGAGATAGACGCGGACCATCATCACGTCGTCCCAGCCGGCGCCGCCCTCCTCGAGGACCGACTTGACGTTGGCGAGGGTCTGGAGGGTCTGCTCGCGCAGGGTCGGCCCGGCGGGCGTCGGCGGCTGTCCCTCCACGGCGGGCAGGAAACCGACCTGTCCGGCGACCTGCAGGATGTTCCCCTTCTTGACGCCGTGCGAGAACTTGGCGGGCGGGGTGGTGTGGGTCTTCGGGGTGAGGGCGATCTTGTCCGTCATGAGCTCGCTTCCTTGTGGGGTGCGGTGCCGGAGTACTCCTGGCTGATGGCCTCGGCCGTACGGCGCACCAGCGGGAGCAGCGTGAGGAGTTCGTCGGCGGTGACGACGACGTTCGGTGCGGAGACCGACATGGCGGCGACGACACGCCCGTCGGTGCCGCGGATGGGGGCGCCCACGCAGTTGATGGACTCCTCGTGGCCGCCGAGGTCGGTGGCCCAGCCCTGTTCGCGTACCGCCGCCAGCTCCTTGAGGAAGGCGGGGGCGTTGGGGATCGAACGGGCCGTGTACATGGGGTAGTCGAGCTTCTCCGCGAGGGCGCGGCGCTCGGGATCGGGCAGATCGGCGAGGAGCAGCTTGGCGACGGCGGCGACCGTGATGGCGACGGGCTTTCCGATCCGGGAGTACATGCGCACCGGGTAGCGGCTCTCGACCTTGTCGATGTAGAGGACCTCGCCCTCCTCGTACACGGCGAGGTGGACGGTGTGCCCGCACTCCTCGTTGAGACGTACGAGGTGGGGGTGGGCGATCTCCCTGATGTCCAGGTTCTCGACCGCCTCCTGGGCGAGCGCGAAGAGGCGGGCGCCGAGGCGGTAGCGCTGGTCGGACTGGCGGTAGACGAGGCCGTGTTCGTGGAGCGTGCGCAGGAGCCGGAGCGCCGTGGACTTGTGCACGCCGAGGCGGTCGGCGACCTGGCCGAGGTCGGCGGGGCCCTCGGCGAGCAGCGGCAGAATGCTCAGCGCGCGATCGACGGTCTGGCTCATGGGGTGCGTACCTCCTCCGGGGCCCGCGTCCACCCGGGGCCGAGTCGAAGTGTCCCCCACGCGTCGTCGTCCAGGGCGACCAGCCGGTCGGCGTGCCCGCGTGCGGGCGGCGCCGCGAGATCGCCGGGCACGGTGAGCGCGGCGGCCGCCATGAGATGCCCGTGCCGGATGCGGTCCCGTACGGGGAGCCCGCGCAGGGTCGCGGACAGGAAACCGGCGGCGAAGGCGTCACCGGCCCCGACGTGCGCGACCACGTCCACGCGGAGGGCGGGGACATGGGTGACGGACTCGCCCTGACCCTCGCCCTCGCCCTCGCCCTCGAACACCGTGACCCCCCGCCCTCCGTCCTTGACGACCAGCAGGCGCGGCTCGGGAAGCAGTGCCCGGATCGCGGTGGGGCCGCCGGTCACGCCCCAGGCGGCCTCGGCCTCGTCGCTGCCGACGAAGACGAGGTCGCTGCGGCGGGCGAGGCCGAGGAGCGTGGCGCCGGCCTCGGGGCGGTCGCGCCAGAGATCGACACGGTAGTTGACGTCGAAGGAGACGAGGGGGCGGCGGGCGCGGGGGGACGTGAGGTCGCGCAGAAGCCCGAGGCAGTCGTCGGAGAGGGCCGCCGTGATGCCGGAGAGGTGGAGCACGCGGCCGGAGCGGATCTCGTCGCCGGGCATGTTCGCGGAGGACATCGCGGAGGCCGCGGAACCGGCACGGTAGTAGACGACCTCGGAGAGCGGAGCCCCGCCCGCCTCCGCGGCCCCGTCCGCCCCCTCGATGACGTCCGGCCCGTGAGGATCCCCCGCGCCCGGCGTGAACGCCCGCTCCCCCGCCGTGCGGAAGTAGATGCCGGTGGGACGGGCCGGGTCGACCTGGACCGCGCTCGTGTCGACGCCGAGTGCGGCGATCCGCTCCACCAGGTGCTGCCCGAAGCCGTCGGAGCCGATCCGGCTGACCCACTTCACCGCATGCCCGGCGGCAGCCAGCCCGCACGCCACATTGGACTCCGCGCCGCCGATGCCCCGGTCGAAGGACGGTACGTCGGCGAGGCGCCCCGGACGGGAGGGCAGAAACGTGACCATGGACTCGCCCAGCGTGACAACGTCCACGACATCTCCGACGGGGGTGACGATGATTGTGGGCTCCTTGTCGCTCGGCGAGTCTCGGCGGCTCCGTTGACCCGGCGTTGGCTGGGATGTTAGACAGCCGTGAGCGACATACGCAATGCGCGTTGCAAATATCGCAACACACCTCATCAGGGAGGCTCCATGGCCGTCGACAGACCAGCCGAAGCCCTCGATGCCCTCGAAGCCCTCGCCCGGCTCGCCGAGGAACGCGTCGACCACCGCTTCAGGGGCCTCCCGCCGGACGCCGAGGGCCTGACGGTCGGCGAACTGGCCACCCAGCGCCGCAATCTCTTCACCGACGGCTTCACCACCCCGGTACTCGCCCTCTCCGCCGAGCGCCTGGAGCACAACCTCCGTCTCATGGAGACGTATGCCGCCCGCCACGGCCTCGTCTTCGCCCCGCACGGGAAGACGTCGATGGCGCCCCAGCTCTTCCACCGCCAGATCGAACACGGCGCGTGGGGGATCACGCTGGCGGTGCCGCACCAGGTGCGGGTGGCACGGGCCTTCGGCATCCAGCGCGTCTTCCTGGCCAACGAGTTGGTGGACCCGGCCGCGCTGAAGTGGATCGCCTCCCAACTCGCCGCCGACCCGTCCTTCCGTCTCATCTGCTACGTGGACTCGGTGCGCGGCGTCGAGCTGATGGACGCGGCGCTGCAGGGATCGGCCCGCCCGGTGGACGTCGTCGTCGAGCTGGCCGCGGGCGAGGGCGCCCGGACCGGCGTACGGACGGAGGCGGAGTGCGCGGCGGTCGCGGACGCGGTGGCCGCCGTGGACACGCTGCGGCTGGTGGGCGCGGCGGGGTACGAGGGCGAGGTGCCGCGGGCCGACCCGGAGCGGGTACACGCGTGGCTGCGCCGCCTGACCGCGCTGGCCGCCGGCTTCGACAAGGCGGGGCGTTTCGAGGGGCTGGACGAGATCGTCGTCAGCGCGGGCGGCAGCGCCTGGTTCGACGCGGTGGCCGACGTCTTCGGAGAGATCCCCGAACTGTCCCTGCCCGTAATGAAGTTGTTGCGGTCCGGTGCGTACGTCTCGCACGACGTGGGCCACTACCGCCGGGTGACCCCGTTCAACCGCCTCCCCGAAGAGGGCGCCCTCCACCCCGCCTTCCGCCTCTGGGCCCAGGTCGTCTCCCGCCCCTCCCCCGAGCAGGCCTTCGTCAACGCGGGCAAGCGGGACGCGGCGTACGACCTGGACCTGCCCGTCGCCGAGGTGGTCCGCCGTGCCGGCGGCGAGCATCCCGCGAACGGCGTCACGGTCACGTCCCTGTCCGACCAGCACGCGTGGATCGGTACGACCCCCGAGGCGGATCTGCAGATCGGCGACTGGCTGGGCCTCGGCCTCTCCCACCCCTGCACGTCGTTCGACAAGTGGCAGCTGATCCCGGTGGTGGAACAGGACGGCACCGTCGTGGACTACGTCCGTACGTTCTTCTAGGAGGCACCGTGGATCTCGTCATCCGTGACGCGGACGTCGTCGACGGCAGTGGTGAACCCTCCTACCGGGCCGACGTGGCCATCAAGGGCGGCCGTATCGCCGCGATCGTCAAGGAGGCCGCGGCGGCCGGCTGCCAGCGGCCCACCGCCCGCCGCGTCTTCGACGCCGAGGGCCTCGTCCTCTCCCCCGGTTTCATCGACATGCACGCCCACAGCGACCTCGCCCTGCTCCGGGACCCGGACCACAGCGCGAAGGTCGCGCAGGGGGTGACCCTCGAAGTCATCGGCCAGGACGGGCTGTCGTACGCGCCCGTCGACGACCGCACGCTCGCCGAGGTGCGCCGCGCGATCACCGGCTGGAACGGCAACGGCGACGACATCGACTTCACCTGGCGGTCGGTGGGCGAGTACCTGGACCGCCTCGACCACGGCTTCGACGGCGAGGGCATCGCCGTCAACGCCGCCTACCTCATCCCCCAGGGCACCGTCCGGATGCTCGCCGTCGGATGGGACGACCGTGAGGCGACGCCCCAAGAGCTGGACACCATGCGGCAGTTGGTGGCCGACGGAATGCGAGAGGGGGCCGTGGGCATGTCCTCCGGGCTGACGTACACGCCCGGCATGTACGCCAAGGACGCCGAACTCACCGAGCTGTGCCGGGTGGTGGCGGAACACGGCGGCTACTACTGCCCGCACCACCGCTCGTACGGAGCGGGCGCGCTCGAGGCGTACGAGGAGATGGTGGAGCTGACGCGGAACGCGAACTGCCCTCTCCATCTCGCCCACGCCACCATGAACTTCGGCGTGAACGAGGGGAAGGCCCCGGACCTGCTGGCGCTCCTCGACGACGCGCTCGCCTCCGGAGCCGACATCAGCCTCGACACGTACCCGTACACCCCGGGGTGTACGACTCTCGTGGCGATGCTGCCCAGTTGGGCGAGCGAGGGCGGCCCGGAGGCGATCCTCGGCCGCCTGAAGGACGACGGCACCGCCGAGCGGATCCGCCACCACATGGAGGTCGTGGGCGCGGACGGCTGCCACGGCGTCCCCATCGAGTGGGACACGATCGAGATCTCGGGCGTGGGCGACCCGGCCGTCGCGTCCTATGTCGGGCGGACGGTCCAGCAGTCGGCCGACGAGCGCGGCGAGGCGCCGTGGACGACCGCCCGCCGTCTCCTCCTCGACGACAGCCTCGGCTCCACGATCCTCCAGCACGTGGGCCACGAGGAGAACGTCCAGGAGATCATGCGTCACCGCGTGCACACCGGCGGCTCCGACGGCATCCTCCAGGGCGACAAGCCGCATCCGCGCGCGTACGGGACGTTCCCCCACTATCTCGGCCGGTACGTGAGGGAGTTGGGCGTCCTGAGCCTCGAGGAATGCGTCGCGCATCTCACCTCACGCCCGGCCGCGCGGCTCCGCCTGCCCGACCGCGGCCTGGTCCGCGAGGGCCACCGTGCCGATCTGGTCCTCTTCGACCCGGCCACGGTCGCCGCGGGCTCGACCTTCGAGACTCCGCGCACGCTCCCGGCCGGCATCCCGCACGTCCTCGTCGACGGCCGTTTCGCCGTCGAGGACGGGCGGCGTACGGACGTACTGGCGGGGCGGGCGGTCCGGCGCACGGCCTGACCACCCGCCCACTACCGGGGCCGCGCTACGGCTTGGGAAGAGTGCACCCCGAGCGGCTCAGGTCGATCTTGTTGTCGAGCCCGACGCAGGGGACGACCTGGTAGGTCTGCTGGGCGTAGTTGATGCCCCGTCGAACGGTGATGTTGCCGTTCTGGTCGACCTCGCAGGGGTTGTTGTCGGTGCAGCGACCGCCGTCCTCGTTGCCGGTGTTGTTGACGGCGACGACCTTGCCGGTGGCGTTGTCGATGACGGGCGAACCCGACGTGCCGCCGATGGTGTTGCAGGAGGAGGTGTAGCGGACCGAGTCCTTCCAGGTCCACGAGCCTTCCTTGAGGCGGTAGGCGAACCCGTCGACGCTGCAGCTGTAGATCCGCTTCCAGTAACCGGAGACGACCTTGATGGCGGTACCGGCCGTCGGGCGGGCGGCGTTGAGCTCCAGTGCCTTGATGCCGTAGGAGTTCTGGATCTGCTGGTACGTGCTGGTCAGCTGGTACAGCGACATGTCGGTGTCGGTCATCGTCGCGTACGCGATCTTGCTGGCCCGGAGCGTGGCGACGCGCGTACCGGCGGAGTTGAGCAGGCCGAAGGTGCGGTTGGAGGGCTGGTCGACGATGACCTCGCCGGGCTCCGGGAAGCCGCTCTCGAGGCAGTGGCCGTTGGAGAGCACGAGGGCGGGGTCGTCCGCCTCCGAGCCCGGCATGCGCACGACGGATCCGGAACAGTTGCTGAGCGCGACGGTGCCTGCGAAGTCGACCGCCCGGACGGCGGGCGCCTCGGCCTCCTTCTGGGTGGCAGGCACTCTGGTCTCCGCCTGTCCGGCGGATGTCTTGACCTCCGCCTGCAGGACGGGCGCCGCGGCCTCACCCGTGCCGGCGGCCACCGCGGGCGCCATGCCCGCTCCGGTGATCACCAGGGCTCCGAGTACGGCGAAGAGCGGCTTCTTTGCGCGGGGCTTCATGTGGGGTCCCCTTTTACGTGTTGAGCGACCGGGGGTTTCCCGGCCGCTTCCCGTTTTTGTCATGCGCATTCTGGGGTGAGAGTGACTGGTGAGCAAGGAGTTGAATCAAGCCGCTGATTTGAGCAAGTTTTGCGCCGTACTTCCGGACGCGGCTCGCTACTTGGGGCCTTTGGTGGCGCCCTGGCCCCGGCCGGGATTGCCGTTCCCCCTGCCGGGTTCGGTCGTGGTGGTGGCCGTGGGCGACGGTGTGCCCTTCGCGGGTTTGCCGGAGCCGTCCTCGGACCCGCCGGACCCACCGGTTGGGGAGGTGCTCGGCGACGGGCTCGCCGATGCCCGGTTCGGCGCCCCGGAGGCTGCCTCGCGCGACGCTCCGGACGGGTCGCCGGACGTCGAGGCGGTCGAGCCGGGCCGGTCCGTGGCGGAGGAGGACTGCAGGGTGTTCGGCGCGTTCTCGCGGCCGCCGTCGCCGGAGCTCTCGGACCCGAAGAGGCCGGTGATCACGACGACGCAGAGCCCGACGCAGGCCACACCGGCGGCCACGGCTCCGCGCCGCCGCAGCCGGACGCGACGGCGGCGCATCAGCCGCTCGTGACGCCCCTCCGCGTCGGGGAGGACCGCAGCCGGCGGCTTCGGGGAGGACCCCGCAGCCGCCGGGTCCTCCCCGAACTCGATGCGGACCGTGTCGTCGTACGCGTTCTGCCAGCCGTGCGCCGCCGCCGGGTCCGCGTACTCGTCGTACGCCGGAGCCGTGTCGCCGTACGGGTGGTACACGCGCGGCGTGTCGCGGCCTTCACCGTTCTCCCGGTATGCGCCATTCACGTCGTACACGCCCTTTGGGTTCTTCGTGGCATTAGCGTGGGAGGCGCCGCTGCCGCAATGAGGGTCCGGAACATGGCGGGGCATTGTAGAGAAAGAAGGGGCTTGTGGTGCAGCCGAGAGTCAAAGCCACCCAAAGCGTCACGTCTCACGTGGTGGAGAACACGCCCCATGAAGCGTTACGCGGCCGTAAGCTCACGGACATGCAGGTGATCCAGTCGACCAAGCTCGCCAACGTCTGTTACGAGATCCGGGGACCGGTGCTCGAGGAGGCGATGCGGCTTGAGGCAGCGGGGCATCGCATTCTCAAGCTGAACACCGGGAACCCGGCGGCGTTCGGGTTCGAGTGCCCGCCCGAGATCCTGGAGGACGTCCTCCGCAACGTCTCGTCCGCGCACGGGTACGGGGACGCGAAGGGCCTGCTCGCGGCACGCCGGGCCGTCGTCATGCACAACCAGACACTCGGCATCGAGACGGACGTCGAGCACGTCTTCATCGGCAACGGCGTCTCCGAGCTGATCGTGATGGCCATGCAGGGCCTGCTGGACGACGGCGACGAGGTCCTCGTACCGGCGCCCGACTACCCCCTGTGGACCGCGGCCGTCTCCCTCTCCGGCGGCACGGCCGTCCACTACCGCTGCGACGAGCAGTCCGACTGGATGCCCGACCTCGCCGACGTCGAGCGGAAGGTCACCGACCGCACCAAGGCGCTCGTCATCATCAACCCGAACAACCCGACGGGCGCGGTGTACGACGAGGCGATGCTGCGGGGTCTGACGGACATCGCGCGCCGCCACAACCTGCTCGTCTGCTCCGACGAGATCTACGACAAGATCCTGTACGACGACGCCACCCACACCGCGACCGCCAAGATCGCCCCGGACCTGCTCACGCTCACCTTCAACGGGATGTCCAAGGCGTACCGCGTGGCCGGCTACCGGGTGGGCTGGATGGCGATCTCCGGGCCGCGGGCGCACGCCGACTCGTACATCGAGGGGCTGACGATCCTGGCGAACATGCGGCTGTGCGCGAACATGCCCGGCCAGCACGGTGTGGTGGCGGCGCTGAGCGGCCGCCAGACGATCAACGATCTCGTGCTGCCCGGCGGCCGACTGCGCGAGCAGCGGGACGTGGCGCACCAGTTGCTCACCCAGATCCCGGGTGTGACGTGTGTGAAGCCGAAGGGGGCGCTCTACCTCTTCCCGCGGCTCGACCCGAAGGTCTTCAAGGTGAAGGACGACCGGCAGATGGTGCTGGACCTCCTGCGGGCCGAGAAGATCATGGTGGTGCAGGGGTCGGGGTTCAACTGGCCGGAGCCCGATCACTTCCGGGTCGTCACGCTGCCCACGGCAAGGGATCTGACGGACGCGGTGACACGCATAGGGAACTTCCTCGACGGATACAGCCAGCCGTGACGCCGCCGCGCCCCTGACGGGCCCCTCCGTCCCCCACTCGGTCCATCACTATGCGTGGCCAATGGGGTCACTTTTGCGAACCAGCTCAACTTTAGACGAAATCCAAGCTAGGATGGCTTCCTGTCAGAGCACAGGAGGCCATCCCCATGTACGAACCGATCCGCGCCAAGTCGGTCCACACGATGGCCGGCACCGCCGACTTTCCCCACCGGTCGCGGGAGGAAGAGCTGGACATCCAGCTCGCCGGTCATCTCGCGGCGCTGCTCACGGTGACGGACGAACTGCGCGGCCTCGCGCCGTCCGCCGACCTCGAGGTCGCCGCGGAGCGGCTGGCCGAGCAGGTGGCCCGGCTTCGGGGTGGACGTCCGCCGGCCCATTCGTCGCGGGCCGCCGACGACGAGCCGCGCGTCGCGGCTCTCCACCAGCGCGCACACACCCTCGCGGGACGCGCCCTCGTCGTGGCGGCGTCCCGAGCGGACACCGCGGCCGCGATCCTGTCCGCTGAACGCATGGACGCCCACGCTGCTGCCGCCGAGCCCCACGCCCTCACGTCCCACTGAGGCCTCCGGGCTCCCCCGATCGGCCCCGGTCCGCGTGCACCCGCAGAGACGCGCGGACCGGGCGCCACAGCACTGCGTTCGCTTCGACGGGAAAACTGGTGCGCTCCTCGAAGCCGCAGGCCGATAACCGCGCTCGCCGCGACCTCACATGACAGGGCCGGGGCCCCGCACACCGTTGTGCGGGGCCCCGGCC
>NZ_VCHX02000154.1 GCF_005768555.2 Streptomyces sporangiiformans | reverse complement strand
GGCCGGAACCTTTTGGTTCCGGCCACCCCGGCGGCACGTTTCTGCACGGTGTCGGGCCGGGCGGTCAGCCCTCCTCGTGGGAGACCGCGCGGCGCGCGTCCGCGTCCAGGACTCCCCAGCTGATCAGCTGCTCGGTGAGGACGGAGGGGGACTGGTCGTAGATGACGGCGAGGGTGCGCAGGTCGTCCTGGCGGATCGACAGCACCTTGCCGTTGTAGTCACCGCGCTGGGACTGGATCGTCGCCGCGTAGCGCTGGAGAGGGCCCGCCTTCTCGGCCGGCACGTGGGCCAGACGCTCCAGGTCCAGGACCAGCTTCGGCGGCGGCTCGGCGGCGCCGCCCGGTGTGGTGCCCGGCAGGAGCTCCTGCACCGGAACCCCGTAGAAGTCCGCCAGCTCGGCAAGGCGCTGAACGGTCACGGCGCGGTCGCCACGCTCGTACGAACCGACCACAACGGCCTTCCAGCGTCCCTGGGACTTCTCCTCGACACCGTGGAGGGAAAGGCCCTGCTGGGTACGGATGGCGCGGAGCTTGGCCCCGAGCTGTTTGGCGTATTCGCTGGACATATAGCTCCCCGGACACTGTTCGACGTGCGGTCTTGCCGCGCGGCTGGTGACTCACTGTGAGGTTACGCAGCGTTACTCTGCCCCGTCAAGCCGAATGGTCCGGACCGGCTCTCCCGCGGGAGTCACTGACGGGTGACACGAGGGGGGTGATCAGGGTCGTTGCCGGGCTGGTACCGTTGATGGCGCAAATCCGACGTCCTTTAAGGTCCGTCCCGTGAGGCGGAGAAGGAGGTCCGTTTCGTATGGACACACAGCAGTCCGATGCCCGGCCGGTGCTCGAAGGCCCTGACATCGCGCGGGCGTTGACCCGCATCGCCCACGAGATCGTCGAGCGCGCCAAGGGCGCCGACGACGTGGTGCTCCTCGGCATTCCCACCCGAGGCGTCTTCCTCGCCCAGCGGCTTGCCGCCAAGCTCGCGGAGATCACCGACCGCAAGGTGCCGGTCGGCTCGCTCGACATCACCATGTACCGCGACGACCTGCGTATGCAGCCCCCGCGTGCGCTGGCCCGCACCGACATCCCGGGTGACGGCCTCGACGGCCGCCTGGTCGTCCTCGTCGACGACGTGCTCTTCTCCGGCCGCACCATCCGTGCCGCGCTCGACGCGCTGAACGACCTCGGCCGTCCGCGCGCCGTGCAACTCGCCGTCCTCGTCGACCGCGGCCACCGCGAACTGCCCATTCGTGCCGACTACGTCGGCAAGAACCTCCCCACGTCGCTGCGGGAGACGGTCAAGGTCCAGCTTGCCGAGGAGGACGGTCGTGACACCGTGCTGCTCGGGGTGAAGCCGGCCTCCCCTGGCGCACGGCAGTAGACCTCCGGCGTACGGCGATGACGTACGCCGCCGACTGCTTCTGCGCGCGCCAGCCCGCCCGGCTGCGACCTCCCGCCGGGCTCTCGCCTCCCGAACTGAACTGCCTTACGGAGCCTGAAAGATGCAGCGTCATCTCATCTCGGCCGCCGACCTCACCCGTGACGACGCCGTCCTGATCCTCGACACCGCCGAGGAGATGGCCAGGGTCGCGGACCGGCCGATCAAGAAGCTGCCGACCCTGCGCGGCCGCACCGTCGTCAACCTCTTCTTCGAGGACTCCACCCGTACCCGGATCTCCTTCGAGGCCGCCGAGAAGCGCCTCTCCGCGGACGTCATCAACTTCACCGCCAAGGGGTCCAGCGTCTCCAAGGGCGAGTCCCTGAAGGACACCGCGCAGACCCTGGAGGCGATGGGCGTCGACGCCGTCGTCATCCGGCACGGCGCCTCCGGAGCCCCCTACCGGCTCGCCACCTCCGGGTGGATCGACGCCGCCGTCATCAACGCCGGCGACGGCACGCACCAGCACCCCACCCAGGCCCTGCTCGACGCGTTCACCATGCGACGCCGGCTCGTCGGCCGGGACGCCGGGCTCGGCCAGGACCTGGCGGGAAAGCGCATCACCCTCGTCGGTGACGTGCTGCACAGCCGGGTCGCCCGCTCGAACGTCGACCTCCTGCACACCCTCGGGGCCGACGTCACCCTGGTCGCGCCGCCCACCCTGGTGCCGGTCGGCATCGAGTCCTGGCCCTGCGAGGTCGCGTACGACCTGGACGGCACGCTGCCCAAGTCCGACGCCGTGATGCTGCTGCGCGTGCAGCGCGAGCGGATGAACGCGGCCTTCTTCCCGACCGAGCGCGAGTACTCGCGGCGCTACGGTCTCGACGGCGACCGCATGGCGCGGATGCCCGAGCACGCCATCGTGATGCACCCCGGCCCGATGGTCCGCGGCATGGAGATCACCGCCGAGGTCGCCGACTCCGACCGCTGCACCGCCGTCGAGCAAGTTTCGAACGGTGTCTCCATCCGCATGGCGGTCCTCTACCTGCTGCTGGGCGGCAACGAGCCCGCCATCACCCACACCCGCCCCTCCAACGAGCGCTCCATTCCTGCGGACGAGGAGAAGTAAGAACCGATGAGCAAGATCCTTATTCGTGGTGCGAAGGTGCTCGGCGGCGAGCCGCAGGATGTCCTGATCGACGGGGAGACGATCGCGGCGGTCGGCAGCGGGCTGTCGGACGAGGGCGCCCAGGTCGTGGAGGCCGACGGCAAGGTGCTGCTGCCCGGCCTCGTCGACCTGCACACCCACCTGCGCGAGCCCGGCCGTGAGGACTCCGAGACCGTCCTGACCGGTACGCGGGCCGCCGCGAGCGGCGGCTACACGTCCGTGTTCGCCATGGCCAACACCTTCCCGGTGGCCGACACCGCCGGTGTGGTCGAGCAGGTCTACCGGCTCGGACAGGAGCACGGCTACTGCGATGTGCAGCCCATCGGAGCCGTCACCGTCGGCCTGGAGGGCAGGAAGCTCGCCGAGCTGGGCGCCATGCACGAGTCGGCGGCCGGCGTCACCGTCTTCTCGGACGACGGCAAGTGCGTGGACGACGCCGTGATCATGCGGCGGGCGCTGGAGTACGTGAAGGCCTTCGGCGGTGTCGTGGCCCAGCACGCGCAGGAGCCGCGCCTCACCGAGGGCGCCCAGATGAACGAGGGCATCGTCTCCGCCGAGCTGGGGCTCGGCGGGTGGCCCGCGGTGGCCGAGGAATCGATCATCGCCCGGGACGTCCTCCTCGCCGAGCACGTGTCGTCCCGCGTGCACATCTGCCATCTGTCGACCGCCGGTTCCGTCGAGATCGTGCGCTGGGCCAAGTCCCGCGGCATCGACGTGACGGCCGAGGTCACCCCGCACCACCTGCTCCTCACCGACGAGCTTGTCCGCACGTACGACCCCGTCTACAAGGTCAACCCGCCGCTGCGCACCGAGCGCGACGTGCTCGCCCTGCGCGAGGCGCTCGCCGACGGCACGATCGACATCGTCGCCACCGACCACGCCCCGCACCCGCACGAGGACAAGGACTGCGAGTGGGCCGCGGCCGCCATGGGCATGGTCGGCCTGGAGACGGCGCTGTCCGTGGTCCAGCAGACGATGGTCGACAGCGGGCTGCTGGACTGGGCCGCTGTCGCGGAGCGGATGTCCTTCGCGCCCGCCAGGATCGGGCGGGCCACGGGGCACGGCCGCCCTGTCTCGGCAGGTGAGCCCGCCAACCTCACGCTCGTCGATCCGGCATACCGTGGTGCCGTGGACCCCGCGGGCTTCGCATCGCGCAGCCGCAACACTCCGTACGAGGGTCGTGAGCTGCCGGGCCGTGTCACGTACACGTGGCTCCGGGGCCGCGCCACGCTCGTCGACGGGAAGCTCGCGTGACAACTCTCCATCTGCTGGCCACCTCAAGCGCCGCCGAACAGAAGTCGGCGGAAGTGACCGACTGGGCCGCTCGCATCGGCTGGCTCGTGGGACTCGCGCTGTTCGTCGCCCTCGTCTACTGGCTGATGCGCGAGGGCTGGAAGTGGCGCGGCACACTCCAGGGCGACCTGCCCGAGCTGCACGAAGCACCGGCCGAGCCCGGTCCGGTGAGACTGACGCTGAGCGGCCGCTACCACGGCTCGACGACCGCCGGGCAGTGGCTCGACCGCATCGTGGCGCGCGGCCTGGGCACCCGGAGCCGGGTCGAGCTCACGCTGACGGACGCGGGCCTTGACGTCGTACGCCCCGGAGCGGCCGACTTCTTCGTCCCGGCCGCACAGCTGCGTGAGGCCCGGCTCGACAAGGGCATCGCGGGCAAGGTGCTCACCGAGGGCGGTCTGCTGGTCGTCACCTGGGAGCACGGAGACAGGCTGCTCGACTCCGGGTTCCGCTCCGACCACGCGGCCGAGCACAACGAGTGGGTCGACACCCTGAACCAGATGATCAACAAGGACAGCACCAAGACGGAAGGCGCACGATGACGACCTCCACCAGGGGAGCTTCGAAAGTTCCCGCCGTACTCGTCCTGGAGGACGGCCGGACCTTCCGCGGCCGCGCCTACGGGGCCGTGGGGGTGACCTTCGGCGAGGCCGTGTTCTCCACCGGGATGACCGGCTACCAGGAGACCCTCACCGACCCGTCGTACCACCGCCAGGTCGTCGTGATGACCGCTCCTCACGTCGGCAACACCGGGGTCAACGACGAGGACCCGGAGTCGAAGCGGATCTGGGTCGCCGGTTATGTCGTACGCGACCCCGCGCGCGTGCCCTCCAACTGGCGCTCCCGCCGCTCGCTGGACGAGGAGCTCGCCCAGCAGGGCGTCGTCGGGATCTCCGGCGTCGACACCCGGGCGCTCACCCGCCACCTGCGCGAGCGCGGAGCCATGCGCGTGGGCATCTTCTCCGGGAACGCCCTGCCCGATGAGGGCGTCATGCTCGCCGAGGTGCGCCAGGCCCCCGAGATGAAGGGCGCCAGCCTCTACGAGGAGGTCGCCACCCCGCAGGCGTACGTCGTCCCCGCCATCGGCGAGAAGAAGTTCACCGTCGCCGCCGTGGACCTCGGCATCAAGGGCATGACCCCGCACCGCATGGCCGAGCGCGGCATAGAGGTACACGTGCTGCCGGCCACCGCTACCGCCGAGGACATCTACGCGGTCGGTCCCGACGGTGTGTTCTTCTCCAACGGTCCCGGCGACCCGGAGAAGGCCGACCATCCGGTCTCGGTGATGCGGGAGGTCCTCTCCAGGAAGACCCCGCTGTTCGGCATCTGCTTCGGCAACCAGATCCTGGGCCGCGCGCTCGGCTTCGGCACGTACAAGCTGAAGTACGGCCACCGGGGCATCAACCAGCCCGTCCAGGACCGTACGACCGGCAAGGTCGAGGTCACAGCGCACAACCACGGGTTCGCCGTCGACGCGCCGCTCGACCGCGTCAGCGACACCCCCTACGGGCGTGCGGAGGTCTCGCACGTCTGCCTGAACGACCAGGTCGTCGAGGGGCTCCAGCTGCTCGACCAGCCGGCGTTCAGCGTCCAGTACCACCCCGAAGCGGCAGCCGGCCCGCACGACGCCGCCTACCTGTTCGACCGCTTCGTATCCCTGATGGAGGGCCAGCGTGCCTAAGCGCACCGATATCCAGTCCGTCCTGGTCATCGGCTCCGGCCCGATCGTCATCGGCCAGGCCGCCGAGTTCGACTACTCCGGCACCCAGGCGTGCCGCGTCCTCAAGGCCGAGGGCCTGCGGGTCGTCCTCGTCAACTCCAACCCGGCGACGATCATGACCGACCCGGAGATCGCCGACGCGACGTATGTCGAACCGATCACCCCGGAATTCGTCGAGAAGATCATCGCCAAGGAGCGGCCGGACGCCCTGCTGCCCACCCTGGGCGGCCAGACGGCTCTCAACACGGCCATCTCGCTGCACGAGTCCGGGGCGCTCGACAAGTACGGCGTCGAGCTGATCGGCGCGAACGTCGAGGCGATCAACAAGGGCGAGGACCGCGATCTCTTCAAGGAGGTCGTGAACGCGGTGAACGCGAAGATCGGGCACGGCGAGTCCGCCCGGTCGGTCATCTGCCACTCCATGGACGACGTCCTCGAGGGCGTCGAGACGCTCGGCGGTTACCCGGTCGTCGTCCGGCCCTCCTTCACCATGGGCGGTGCCGGTTCCGGCTTCGCGCACGACGAGGACGAGCTGCGTCGTATCGCCGGCCAGGGACTCACCCTGTCTCCGACCACCGAGGTGCTCCTGGAGGAGTCGATCCTCGGCTGGAAGGAGTACGAGCTGGAGCTGATGCGCGACAAGCACGACAACGTCGTGGTCGTCTGCTCCATCGAGAACTTCGACCCGATGGGCGTGCACACCGGCGACTCGATCACCGTCGCCCCGGCGATGACGCTCACGGACCGTGAGTACCAGGTTCTGCGTGACATCGGCATCGCCGTCATCCGCGAGGTCGGGGTCGACACCGGCGGCTGCAACATCCAGTTCGCGGTGAACCCCGAGGACGGCCGGGTGATCGTCATCGAGATGAACCCCAGGGTGTCCCGGTCGTCCGCCCTCGCCTCCAAGGCGACCGGCTTCCCGATCGCCAAGATCGCCGCGAAGCTCGCCGTCGGCTACACGCTGGACGAGATCCCGAACGACATCACCGAGCAGACGCCGGCGTCCTTCGAGCCGACGCTCGACTATGTCGTCGTCAAGGCGCCGCGATTCGCCTTCGAGAAGTTCCCGTCCGCCGACTCCACGCTGACCACGACGATGAAGTCGGTCGGCGAGGCCATGGCCATCGGCCGCAACTTCACCGAGGCGCTGCAGAAGGCGCTGCGGTCGCTGGAGAAGAAGGGCTCGCAGTTCACGTTCATCGGCGATCCCGGCGACAAGAAGCAGCTCCTTCAGGAGTCGACCCGGCCGACCGACGGGCGGATCAACCTGGTCATGCAGGCCATCCGCGCGGGCGCGACCCAGGAGGAGGTCTTCGAGGCGACGAAGATCGACCCGTGGTTCGTGGACCAGCTGTTCCTGGTCAAGGAGATCGCGGACGAGCTGGCCGCAGCCGACAAGCTGGACCCGTCGCTGCTTGCGGAGGCCAAGCGGCACGGCTTCTCCGACGCGCAGATCGCCGAGATCCGGGGCTTGCGCGAGGACGTGGTCCGTGAGGTCCGGCACGCGCTCGGCGTCCGCCCGGTCTACAAGACGGTCGACACCTGCGCCGCCGAGTTCGCAGCGAAGACGCCGTACTTCTACTCCTCCTACGACGAGGAGAGCGAAGTCGCCCCCCGGGAGAAGCCCGCGGTCATCATCCTGGGTTCCGGGCCCAACCGCATCGGCCAGGGCATCGAGTTCGACTACTCCTGCGTCCACGCCTCCTTCGCGCTCAGCGACGCCGGGTACGAGACCGTGATGGTCAACTGCAACCCGGAGACCGTCTCCACGGACTACGACACCTCCGACCGGCTGTACTTCGAGCCGCTCACGCTCGAAGACGTGCTGGAGATCGTGCACGCGGAGACGCTGGCCGGCCCGGTCGCGGGTGTGGTCGTGCAGCTCGGCGGCCAGACACCGCTGGGTCTGTCGCAGGCGCTCAAGGACAACGGCGTTCCGGTGGTGGGCACGCCGCCCGAGGCGATCCACGCCGCCGAGGACCGCGGCGCCTTCGGCCAGGTGCTCGCCGAGGCGGGGCTCCCGGCGCCCAAGCACGGCACCGCGACGACGTTCGCGGGCGCCAAGGCCATCGCGGACGAGATCGGCTACCCCGTCCTCGTACGGCCCTCGTACGTGCTCGGCGGCCGCGGCATGGAGATCGTGTACGACGAGACGCGCCTGGAGGCGTACATCGCCGAGTCGACCGAGATCTCCCCGTCCCGCCCGGTTCTCGTCGACCGCTTCCTCGACGACGCCATCGAGATCGACGTGGACGCGCTGTACGACGGCCATGAGCTGTACCTGGGCGGCGTCATGGAGCACATCGAGGAGGCCGGCATCCACTCCGGCGACTCGGCGTGCGCGCTGCCGCCGATCACCCTGGGCGGCTTCGACGTCAAGCGGCTGCGCGCCTCGACCGAGGCCATCGCCCGCGGTGTCGGGGTACGCGGACTGATCAACATCCAGTTCGCGATGGCCGGCGACATCCTGTACGTCCTCGAAGCCAACCCGCGTGCCTCGCGCACCGTCCCCTTCACCTCGAAGGCGACCGCGGTGCCGCTCGCCAAGGCCGCCGCCCGGATCTCGCTGGGCACGACCATCGCGGAGCTGCGGGCCGAGGGGCTGCTCCCGGCCAGCGGTGACGGCGGCACGCTGCCGCTCGACGCGCCGATCTCCGTCAAGGAGGCGGTCATGCCGTGGACGCGCTTCCGCGACATCCACGGGCGTGGCGTCGACACCGTGCTCGGACCGGAGATGCGCTCCACCGGAGAGGTCATGGGCATCGACTCGGTGTTCGGCACGGCGTACGCCAAGTCACAGGCGGCCGCGTACGGGCCGCTGCCGACCAAGGGCCGCGCCTTCATCTCCGTCGCCAACCGCGACAAGCGCTCGATGATCTTCCCGGCGCGTGAACTGGTCGCTCATGGCTTCGAATTGCTCGCCACGTCCGGCACAGCCGAGGTGCTCAAGCGCAACGGCATCAACGCCACCGTGGTCCGCAAGCAGAGCGAGGGCACCGGCCCGAACGGCGAGAGGACGATCGTCCAGCTCATCCACGAGGGCGAGGTCGACCTGATCGTCAACACGCCGTACGGCACCGGCGGCCGCCTCGACGGCTACGACATCCGTACGGCGGCCGTGGCGCGCTCCGTACCGTGCTTGACGACGGTGCAGGCGCTGGCCGCCGCCGTCCAGGGCATCGACGCACTCCATCACGGGGACGTCGGGGTCCGCTCACTCCAGGAACACGCGGAACACCTGACCGCGGCCCGCGACTGATCACCGAGGGGGACACCGGAAACGGTGTCCCCCTCCGCATGACGACTCATGCGGCTTCACGAGGACTGAGACATGTACAAGCTCTTCTTCCAGCTGGTCTTCCGACGGATGGACCCGGAGCGGGCCCACCACCTCGCCTTCCGCTGGATCCGCCTCGCGGTCCGCGTCCCCGGCTTGCGGACGTTCGTCGCCGCGCTGCTCGCTCCCCGCTACGAGGAGCTGCGCACCGAGGCGTTCGGGCTGCGGATGCACGGGCCGTTCGGACTCGCGGCGGGCTTCGACAAGAACGCGACCGCCGTCGACGGGATGTCGATGCTCGGCTTCGACCACATCGAGATCGGTACGGTCACGGGGGAGGCGCAGCCCGGCAACCCCCGCAAGCGGCTGTTCCGGCTCGTCCCCGACCGCGCGCTGATCAACCGCATGGGGTTCAACAACGAGGGGTCGGCCGCGGTCGCCGAGCGTCTGGCTTCCCGTACGCCGGTGTTCAGGACCGTCGTGGGGGTGAACATCGGCAAGACCAAGGTCGTCCCCGAGGCCGAGGCGGCGGCCGACTATGTGAAGTCCACGGAGCGGCTCGCCGAGCACGCCGACTACCTCGTGGTCAACGTCAGCTCCCCGAACACACCCGGGCTGCGCAATCTCCAGGCCACCGAATCGCTGCGACCTCTGCTGACCGCGGTCCGCGAGGCCGCCGACCGGGCGGTCACCTCCCGGCGCGTACCGCTCCTCGTCAAGATCGCCCCCGACCTCGCGGACGAGGACGTCGACGCCGTCGCCGACCTCGCCGTCGAGCTGGGCCTGGACGGGATCATCGCCACGAACACCACCATCGCGCGCGAGGGGCTCGGTTTGAAGTCCGAACCCTCCGTGGTGAAGGAGACCGGCGGCCTCTCCGGCGCCCCCCTGAAGGCCCGCTCCCTGGAGGTCCTGCGCCGTCTCTACGCGCGCGTGGGCGACGACATCACGCTCGTGGGCGTCGGCGGCATCGAGAGCGCCGAGGACGCCTGGCAGCGCATCCTCGCGGGCGCCACCCTCGTCCAGGGCTACAGCGCCTTCGTCTACCAGGGCCCCTTCTGGGGCCGCGCGATCCACAAGGGGCTCGCCGCGCGCCTCCGGACGAGTCCCTACGCCACCCTCGCCGACGCGGTCGGCGCCGACGTAAGGAAGGCAGCATGACCGTTCTGGAGCCCTTCGGTGCCCGTCTGCGCCGTGCCATGGACGAGCGCGGCCCGCTCTGCGTCGGCATCGACCCGCACGCCTCACTGCTCACCGCCTGGGGCCTGAACGACGACATCGTCGGCCTGGAGCGCTTCAGCCGCACCGTCGTCGAGGCGCTGGCCGGGCGCGTCGCGGTCCTGAAGCCGCAGAGCGCGTTCTTCGAGCGCTTCGGGTCGCGGGGCATCGCCGTACTGGAGAAGTCGGTCGAGGAGGCGCGGGCCGCCGGTGCGCTCGTCGTCATGGACGCCAAGCGCGGCGACATCGGCTCCACCATGGCCGCGTACGCCGAGACCTTCCTGCGCAAGGACTCCCCGCTCTTCTCGGACGCGCTCACCGTCTCGCCGTACCTCGGCTACGGATCGCTGAAGCCGGCCGTCGACCTCGCCCGCGAGAGCGGCGCCGGGCTGTTCGTGCTCGCGCTCACCTCCAACCCGGAGGGCGGCGAGGTGCAGCACGCGGTACGGCCCGACGCCGCCGGCCGGAACGTCGGCGCGACCATGCTCGCGCACCTCGCCGAGGAGAACGCGGGGACGACCCCGATGGGCTCCTTCGGGGCGGTCGTGGGCGCCACGCTGGGCGACCTCTCCTCCTACGACCTCGACATCAACGGCCCCCTCCTCGCACCCGGCATCGGCGCCCAGGGAGCCACGCCCGCCGATCTTCCCGGTACCTTCGGGACGGCGGTGCGCAATGTGGTGCCGAACGTCAGCAGGGGTGTCCTGCGTCACGGGCCCGATCTTGTCGCGCTGCGCGAGGTGGCGGAGGGCTATGCGGAGGAGATCCGGGCCGCCGTGGCCGCCGCCTGAGTCCTCCGATGAGTGCCTCCTGGGGCGCCCAGAGTCTGAATACATCCTCAAATCCAGGGCAGTATGCCGGAAATGTCCGTCTCGGTTGAGGCTGACCAGGACTTTTCCGCTGTTCTCGCTGACTCCGGCGGACTTGCCCGCTAGTCTCCGACGAGTGGGGGCACCTCCCACGCTTTTAAGGCAGTGGGGGAGAACGGGCAAAAGTGTTGCTCGTTGCTCCCCAGGTGTGGGGCGACTAGGTTCCTCACCGGTCCGTATCCGACAGTTCGACATCCGAGGTGACGTAGGCGTGGCTCTTCCGCCCCTTACCCCTGAACAGCGCGCAGCCGCGCTCGAAAAGGCCGCCGCGGCTCGCCGGGAGCGGGCCGAGGTCAAGAATCGACTCAAGCACTCCGGCGCCTCCCTTCACGAGGTCATCAAGCAGGGTCAGGAGAACGACGTCATCGGCAAGATGAAGGTCTCCGCTCTCCTTGAGTCCCTGCCGGGCGTGGGCAAGGTCCGCGCCAAGCAGATCATGGAGCGACTCGGGATCTCCGAGAGCCGCCGCGTGCGGGGTCTCGGCTCCAACCAGATCGCGTCTCTTGAGCGCGAGTTCGGCGGCGGTGCCGCCTGACGTTCTCGGGCACTCCCGAGAACCTGGATAATCGCTGCATGGCTGCAACATCCCGGGGGACGACCCCCGTACCCCCGGAATCACGTCCGCGGCTGACCGTGCTCTCCGGCCCCTCCGGGGTCGGCAAGAGCACGGTCGTCGCTCATATGCGCAAGGAACACCCCGAGGTCTGGCTCTCGGTGTCGGCGACGACCCGTAAGCCACGCCCCGGTGAGAAGCACGGTGTCCACTACTTCTTCGTCAGCGACGAGGAAATGGACAAGCTGATCGCCAATGGCGAGCTTCTCGAATGGGCGGAGTTCGCCGGCAATCGCTATGGGACCCCTCGGGGTGCCGTGATGGAGCGCCTGGAGGCCGGTGAGCCGGTCCTCCTGGAGATCGATCTCCAGGGCGCCCGGCAGGTCCGGGAATCCATGCCCGAGGCTCTGCTGGTGTTCCTGGCTCCTCCCTCCTGGGAGGAGCTGGTGCGCAGACTCACCGGGCGGGGGACCGAGCCGCCCGAGGTGATCGAGCGCCGCCTGGAGGCGGCCAAGGTCGAGCTGGCGGCCGAGCCGGAGTTCGACGTCACCCTGGTCAACACCTCCGTCGAGGATGTGGCGCGCGAGCTGCTAGCCTTGGTGGACGTAGTGTGATCGTTTTCGATCTCATCCCCTCTTTCGGAAGGTAGAGCGTGTCCTCTTCCATCACCGCGCCCGAGGGCATCATCAACCCGCCGATCGACGAGCTCCTCGAGGCCACCGACTCGAAGTACAGCCTCGTGATCTACGCGGCCAAGCGTGCCCGCCAGATCAACGCGTACTACTCGCAGCTCGGCGAAGGTCTCCTCGAGTACGTCGGTCCGCTCGTGGACACGCACGTCCACGAGAAGCCGCTCTCGATCGCCCTGCGCGAGATCAACGCGGGTCTGCTGACCTCCGAGGCCGTCGAGGGCCCGGCGCAGTAAGTAGTACCTGCAGATCGCAGAGGGTTTTTCCACAGGCTCGGCAGCGCGACTGTCGGGCCTGTGGTGTGTGATTGACCTGTACGCCGCTGAGTAGAGGCGTGCGTGTTCCGAATGCGGGGAGGCCCGGGTGGACAAGCCGAAGGTCGTGCTGGGGGTCAGCGGTGGCATCGCCGCGTACAAGGCGTGCGAGCTGCTGCGCCGGCTGACCGAATCAGGGCATGACGTCCGCGTCGTGCCGACCGAGTCGGCGCTCCACTTCGTCGGCGCCGCGACCTGGTCCGCGCTCTCCGGGCACCCCGTCTCGACCGAGGTCTGGTCCGATGTGCACGAGGTCCCGCATGTCCGTATCGGGCAGGAGGCCGACCTGGTGGTCGTGGCCCCCGCCACCGCGGACATGCTGGCGAAGGCGGCCCACGGCCTGGCCGACGACCTGCTGACCAACACCCTGCTCACCGCCCGCTGTCCGGTGGTCCTCGCCCCCGCCATGCACACCGAGATGTGGGAGCACCCGGCCACGCGGGAGAACGTCGCGACGCTCCGCCGCCGCGGTGCCGTCGTCATCGAGCCCGCCGTCGGCCGTCTGACGGGCGTCGACACGGGCAAGGGCCGGCTGCCGGAGCCCGATGAGATCTTCGAGATGTGCCGCCGGGTGCTGGCGCGCGGGGCCGTGGCTCCCGATCTGGCGGGCCGCCACGTCGTCGTCAGCGCAGGTGGCACGCGCGAGCCGCTCGACCCGGTCCGCTTCCTCGGCAACCGCTCCTCGGGCAAGCAGGGGTACGCCCTCGCCCGCACCGCGGCGGCGCGCGGAGCCAGGGTCACACTGATCGCCGCGAACGCCGGGCTGCCCGACCCGGCGGGCGTGGACGTCGTACCGGTCGAGACGGCCGTCCAGCTGCGCGAGGCGGTGCTGAAGGCCGCCGCGGACGCCGACGCGGTGGTGATGGCGGCCGCCGTCGCCGACTTCCGGCCTGCGACGTACGCGGCAGGAAAGATCAAGAAAAAGGACGGCGAGGACCCGGAACCGATCACCCTGGTCCGTAACCCGGACATCCTCGCCGAGATATCCGCCGAGCGCGCCCGCCCCGGCCAGGTGGTCGTCGGCTTCGCGGCCGAGACGGACGACGTCCTGGCCAACGGCCGGACGAAACTGCGGCGCAAGGGGTGCGATCTCCTCGTCGTGAACGAGGTGGGGGAGCGCAAGACCTTCGGCTCCGAGGAGAACGAAGCGGTCGTGCTCGGCGCCGACGGCAGCGAGACACCCGTACCGTACGGGCCCAAAGAAGCCCTGGCCGAGACCGTGTGGGATCTCGTCGCGCGTCGCCTCGGCTGAATGTCTCATTCGTCTCATCAGGCTCCTCAAAACCGCTGAATTCGGGCGTGGGATCCTGGTGAAGCGTGATCGTTGTGGCACAGAATGCCTGTGGTGCAGGTCACAGCACTCCCGAGGTGCGAGACGGGTGGACCCGTGGCCGAGCGCGACCGATAAGCTGTTCTCGGACGACACCGGGCGCAGCCCCCGAACCGTCCGCCATTGATCAGCCAGCAGCCGCTGCAACCCCAGGGAGCGTTGTGTCCCGTCGCCTGTTCACCTCGGAATCTGTGACCGAGGGTCACCCCGACAAGATCGCTGACCAGATCAGCGACACCATTCTCGACGCGCTTCTGCGTGAGGACCCGTCGTCCCGGGTCGCCGTAGAGACACTGATCACGACCGGCCTCGTCCATGTGGCGGGCGAGGTCACGACCAAGGCCTACGCGGACATCGCGACGCTGGTCCGCAGCAAGATCCTCGAGATCGGTTACGACTCCTCGAAGAAGGGCTTCGACGGCGCCTCCTGTGGCGTGTCGGTGTCCATCGGCGCCCAGTCGCCCGACATCGCTCAGGGTGTGGACACGGCGTACGAGTCCCGTGTCGAGGGTGACGAGGACGAGCTGGACCGCCAGGGCGCGGGTGACCAGGGTCTGATGTTCGGTTACGCGACCGACGAGACGCCCGAGTTGATGCCGCTGCCGATCCACCTGGCGCACCGTCTGTCGAAGCGTCTGTCCGAGGTCCGCAAGAACGGGACGATCCCGTACCTGCGTCCGGACGGCAAGACCCAGGTCACCATCGAGTACGACGGCGACAAGGCCGTTCGCCTGGACACGGTCGTCGTCTCCTCCCAGCACGCGTCGGACATCGACCTGGACTCGCTCCTGGCCCCCGACATCCGCGAGTTCGTGGTCGAGCCGGAGCTCAAGGCCCTCCTGGACGACGGCATCAAGCTGGACACCGACGGCTACCGCCTCCTGGTCAACCCCACCGGCCGCTTCGAGATCGGCGGCCCCATGGGCGACGCCGGCCTCACCGGCCGCAAGATCATCATCGACACGTACGGCGGCATGGCCCGCCACGGCGGCGGCGCCTTCTCCGGCAAGGACCCGTCCAAGGTCGACCGCTCCGCCGCGTACGCGATGCGCTGGGTCGCCAAGAACGTCGTCGCCGCGGGCCTCGCCTCCCGCTGCGAGGTCCAGGTCGCCTACGCCATCGGCAAGGCCGAGCCCGTCGGCCTCTTCGTCGAGACCTTCGGCACGGCGAAGATCGACGCCGAGAAGATCGAAGCGGCGATCAGCCAGGTC
Source organism: Streptomyces sporangiiformans (assembly GCF_005768555.2). Taxonomy (GTDB): domain Bacteria; phylum Actinomycetota; class Actinomycetes; order Streptomycetales; family Streptomycetaceae; genus Streptomyces; species Streptomyces sporangiiformans. Next base: position 18,655 of record NZ_VCHX02000154.1, on the reverse strand, counting down.
TTCGACCTCCGGCCCGCCGCCATCATCCGCGACCTCGACCTGCTGCGCCCGATCTACGCCCAGACGGCGGCGTACGGTCACTTCGGGCGCGCGCTGGACGACTTCACGTGGGAGAAGACGGACCGCGTGGACGCGCTGCGGAAGGCCGTGGGTCTCTGATCCTCGTTCGCTGACTGCTTCCACGGGCCCGGCTCTCACTGCTGAGAGCCGGGCCTGTTTCTGTTCGCGTCCGTCCACGTACTCGCCGGTGTGCGAGGCGCCCCGTGCACTAGCGCCTTGGGCGTTGGTGGTCTGCGCTCCGGTTGGTCTCGGGGCGTGCGTCGGTGTCAGTGGAGTTTGGTAAGAATGCAAGGGTGAGCAGCAAGAACGGGCAGGGGGACGGCGGTGCCGAGGGGGCGCCGCCGGAGCAGCTTGCGCTCATTCGGGAGAGCGTGCGGAAGGCCAAGGAGCCGCGGGCCAAGCCGCGGACGTGGCGGGGGGCCGCCCTGGCCAAGGAGCGGCCGGTTGCGCGGGTGCTCGTGGACAAGGGTGTGCTGCATCTCGACCGGTACTTCGACTACGCCGTTCCCGAGGAGCTGGATGCCGACGCCCAGCCCGGTGTACGGGTGCGGGTTCGGTTCGGGGCCGGGCGGCATCGGGTGCGGGACGGGCGGCGTGAGGGCGGGGGACTGATCGACGGGTTCCTGGTGGAGCGGCTCGCCGAGTCCGACTACTCGGGGCCTCTCGCAGCGCTGGCTCAGGTTGTCTCGCCCGAGCCTGTACTGGGTGAGGAGTTGCTGGGACTCGCACGGGCCGTGGCCGATCGGTATGCGGGGAGTGTGGCCGATGTGCTGCAACTGGCCGTGCCCCCTCGCAACGCGCGGGCGGAGAAGAAGCCGTCGCCCGCGCCGTTGCCGGCACCCGAGGTGCCCGACGCCGGGTCTTGGGCGCGATACGGGCGCGGGGAGGCCTTCGTACGATCGCTCGCGACGGGCGGGGCGCCGCGCGCTGTGTGGAACGCGCTGCCGGGGGCTGGTTGGGCCGAGGAGCTGGCGCGAGCCGTCGGTGCGACGCTCGCTTCGGGGCGAGGCGCCCTGGTCGTCGTACCGGACGGGCGGGCTGTCTCCCGGGTCGATGCCGCGCTGACCTCGCTGCTGGGGGAGGGGCGGCATGCGGTGCTGACGGCCGAGGCCGGGCCCGAGAAGCGGTATCGGCAGTGGCTCGCGGTGCGGCGGGGGTCCGTGCGGGCGGTCGTGGGGACGCGGGCCGCCATGTTCGCACCCGTACGGGATCTGGGGCTCGTCGCCATCTGGGACGACGGGGACGACAGCCACAGCGAGTTGCACGCACCTCAGCCGCATGCGCGGGAAGTACTGCTCCTGCGGGCCGCCCACGACAAGTGCGCGTTTCTGCTGGGGAGTTGGAGCTGCACCGTCGAGGCCGCGCAGCTCGTCGAGAGCGGGTGGGCGGCTCCGCTCGTCGCCGACCGGGAGCAGGTGCGGCGGGCGGCTCCTCTCGTACGGACCGTGAGCGACGGGGATCTCGCGCGGGACGAGGCCGCCCGGGCGGCACGGCTGCCCACGCTCGCATGGCAGGTCGTACGGGAAGGGCTGAGGCACGGTCCGGTGCTGGTGCAGGTGCCCCGGCGTGGCTACGTACCTCGGATGGCGTGTGCCCAGTGCCGGGCGCCCGCGCGGTGCCGGCAGTGTGCCGGGCCTTTGGAAGGCCAGGACGCCGGGGGCCCGCGGTGCGGGTGGTGCGGACGTGATGAGGGCGCCTGGCAGTGTCCCGAATGCGGTGGGTTCCGGCTGCGGGCGCAGGTCGTGGGGGCGCGGCGGACCGCCGAGGAACTGGGCCGCGCGTTTCCGGCCGTGCCCGTGCGAACGTCGGGGCGCGAGCAGGTGCTGGACACGGTTCCGGGAGCCGCCGCGCTCGTCGTCAGCACGCCGGGTGCGGAGCCCGTCGCCGAGGGCGGTTACGCGGCGGCGCTGCTGCTCGACGGCTGGGCGATGCTGGGGCGGCCCGATCTGCGGGCGGGCGAGGAGGCGTTGCGACGGTGGATCGGGGCGGCGGCGCTGGTACGGGAGCAGGGGGTGGGTGGGACGGTCGTGATCGTCGCCGAGCCGACGCTGCGGCCTGTGCAGGCGCTGGTGCGCTGGGATCCCGTCGGGCACGCCGTCCGCGAGCTCGCGGAGCGGGCCGAGCTGGGGTTCCCGCCGGTGTCGCGGATGGCGGCCGTCTCCGGCACGGCGGAGGCGCTCGCCGGGTTCCTGGCCGCGGTCCGACTGCCCAGTGGCGCCGAGCTGTTGGGGCCGGTCCCCCTGCCCGTCACGGACGCCGGGCGGCCTCGGCGTACGGGGGCGCCGCCGGTCGGTGAGCAGTGGGAGCGGGCGTTGATCCGGGTACCGCCGGGGAGTGGAGCGGCGTTGGCCTCCGCGCTGAAATCCGCGCAGGCGGCGCGGATGGCTCAGGGGGGCAGTGAGGTGGTGCGGGTTCGGATCGATCCGCCGGATATTGGGTGACGGGTCGTTGTGATTGCGGTCGGTGGGCGTGGCCACGGCCTTCGCTGGTCGCCGATGCGCGTCTGCCTCCCGACGCTTGTCGGGAGGCAGACGGATGACCGGAGGGCGTCAGCCGCTGCGCGGCCCCGGGAAGGCGCTCGGCCTTGCCTCCTCACGGAGGGTGGGGGTGCCGGCCTTCGGCTGCGCGGGCAAGGGCAGGGAGCGCGCCGCGGGCACCGCGGGGAGACCCGCGTTGACGGCGACCGGACGCGTGCTCGACGACTCCGTGGCGCGCTCGGCCTCGGCGGCGGCCTGTGCGGCGGCGCGGCGGGCGCCGTAACGGCGGTGCACCGCCTGCTTGGTGACTCCGAGTGCGGAGCCCACCGCGTCCCACGAGAAACCCAGTGAGCGATCGAAGTCCACGGCGGCCGTGACCAGGGTTTCGACACTGTCCCGCAACTCCTGGGCGAGGCGGACGGTCGGGGCGGGGGCGCGTCCGTAGACGACGAAGCCCGTGGACGGGCCGGAGCGGCGCGGGCGGTAGACGTTGCCCAACTGTGCGGTGAGCGTGCGCAGTGCGTCCACCTGCCGGCGGACCCGCTCGATGTCCCGCACCAGCAAGTGCAGGCTGGCCCGAGCCTGGGCGTCGTGGGTTGCATGGTCGGCCATGAACAAGCCTCTCGAACCGGCGTTGAAAAGGATCGGGCCGCGACCGCGGCCCGTTGTGGTCAACTCTGTCTTGACCAACGCGGCTGAGGGTGAGTGGTCACGCTGCAGGGGCGCGGGGGCGTGTGCGTACGCCCCCGGCGGTCGGGGGCGCGCGGCGTTCGGATGCGTTCGAGCGCGCGCCGGGCACGTCCTTCTCGTTCGCGCCGGGCACGTCCCTCTCGTCCGCGCCTGCCACGGCCTTCGGTCGGCCGGTTCGCGGCCCGCGCCTTCATCGGGCCGTACGCCCCATAGACTGGTGCGCTGCCCGTCACGTATTCGCCCGAGAGGCCGACTCCCGCCCATGAAGCTCGTCTTCGCAGGTACCCCCGAGGTCGCCGTTCCCGCTCTGGACGCCCTGATCGCCTCCGGGCGGCACGAGGTGGCCGCCGTCGTCACCCGGCCCGACGCCCCGGCGGGACGGGGGCGGAGGCTGATCGCGAGCCCGGTCGCGGAGCGGGCGGAGGAGGCGGGGATCGAGGTGCTGAAGCCGGCGAAGCCCCGGGACGAGGAGTTCCTCGCGCGGCTGCGCGAGATCGCGCCCGACTGCTGCCCCGTGGTGGCTTACGGGGCGCTGTTGCCGCGGGTCGCGCTCGACATCCCCGCCCACGGCTGGGTCAATCTGCATTTCTCGCTGCTGCCCGCCTGGCGCGGTGCGGCGCCCGTGCAGCACGCGCTGATGGCGGGGGACGAGATCACGGGCGCGTCCACCTTCCTGATCGAGGAAGGGCTCGACTCCGGGCCTGTCTACGGGACCGTCACCGAGGAAGTACGGCCCACGGACACCAGCGGGGATCTGCTGACGAGGCTCGCCTTCGCGGGCGCCGGGCTCCTCGCCGCGACGATGGACGGGATCGAGGACGGCACCCTCAAGGCCGTACCGCAGCCTGCGGACGGCGTCACGATCGCTCCGAAGATCACCGTGGAGGACGCCCGGATCGACTGGGACGCGCCCGCGCTGCGCGTCGACCGTGTCGTGCGCGGCTGCACGCCCGCGCCCGGCGCGTGGACCGTCTTCCGCGGCGAGCGTCTCAAGCTCATCCAGGCGGCGCTCGCGCCCGAGCGCACGGACCTCGGCCTCGCCCCGGGCGCGCTGGCCGCCGGCAAGAACAACGTGTACGTCGGTACCGGCTCGCACCCCGTCGAGCTCCTGTGGGTCCAGGCGCAGGGCAAGAAGCCGATGCGCGCCGCGGACTGGGCACGCGGGGTACGGATCGCCTCCGGCGAGCAGGTCGGGCCGTAGCGGGGGAGCGGCGCCACCGCGTCGGCCGGGTAGCGGCACCGCCTGACGGCTCTTGGACGGGCCGGCGTCAATGCGCCGCGTGTGCCTCGTGTCCGCGGCTGTCCGGCTGTCCGGCCCGCCGGCCCTTCTCGACCACCACGAACTGGCCCATCATGCCCTTGTCCTCGTGGTAGAGGAGATGGCAGTGGTACATGTACGGAGTGTCCGGGTCGGCCGGGCCTTCGAAGCGCAGCGCCAGCTTCATCGTCGTACCGCTCGGCACGAAGACCGTGTCCTTGGCGGCGCCGAGCAGATGCGGCGGTGGCGTCTTTCCGTTCACCTCCAGGACGCGGAACTGCACGTCGTGAACATGGAAGTTGTGCGGCATGCCGTTGGTGTTGCGCACGGTCCAGGTCTCGGTGGTGCCCCGGGTGACCGTGTCGTCCACCCGGTCCATGGCCATCTTGTGTCCGTTGATCCCTGACCGCTTCAGGTCGAAGTGGCGGGCGCGCACGGCGTCGGAGCCGTCCGGTATCTCCGGCTCACCCAGCCGCTCCGGCAGCGCGGGTGAGGGGCGGAGCGTGGCCGCGGCCCGCAGTTGCAGGATGTCGAAGGAGTCGTCGCCCCCGCCGAACCGGGTGTTCCAGGCGTCCCCGTAGTTGTCCTGCGGAAAGCTGCGCAGGGTGGTGCGCTCGCCGGGCCGCACCCGTACGACGATCTCGGCGCGCTCCCCGGGCGAGAGCTGCAGCCGGTCGGTCTCCACGGGGCGTTCCAGGAGGCCGCCGTCGGTCGCTATGTGCGCATAGCGTCGGCTGTCGTCGAAGCCGAAGGAGTAGGTGCGGGCCGTCGAGGCGTTGAGCAGGCGCAGCCGCACCAGCTCGTCTCGGACCTCTCGGTACGGATCGAGGGTGCCGTTGACCATGGTGCGGTCGCCGAGGAAGCCGACGTCCTGCATCGTGCCGCGCCGGTCGTCGAACCGATCGCCGTCGAACTTCACGTCCTGGACGATGACGGGCAGGTCGTCGACGCCGTACTTCTTCGGCAGCGGCAGGGCGGAGGACCTCTCGTCGTCGAGCAGGAACATCCCGGCGAGGCCGCGCTGGACGTGCTGCGCCGTGCGCCCGTGCGGATGCGGGTGGTACCAGAGGGTGGCGGCGGGCTGGTCGATCTTCCAGTGCGGGCTCCACGTGGCGCCCGGCCGCACCATCTGGTGCGGGCCGCCGTCCATCCGCGCGGGCAGGTGCATGCCGTGCCAGTGCACGGTCGACGACTCGTCAAGCGAGTTGCGCACCCTGACCTCCACCTTGTCACCGCGTTCGGCGCGCAGGGTCGGGCCGAGGTGATCGCCGTTGAAGCCCCAGGTGGTGGTCCGTCGGCCCGGCCTGAACTCGGTCTCGCCGGCGCGCATTTCCAGGTCGAAGACCTTGGTGCCGTCCGCCTTGACGCGGGTGTGTTCGGCGAGCGGAGGGATGGCCAGTTCGTTGGCGAAGGAGCTCTTGCCGACCGTGCTGATGTCGGCGCCGGTCCACAGCCACGCGAACCCTCCACCGATGGCGGCGAGCAGGACGGCCACCACCGTGCCGAGTGTGATCAGGACCCGCCTGAGCGTGCGGCGCCTGCCCGTGCTCCTCGTCCCCGTTTTCGTCATACCTCGACGGTCTCGGGGCGGCGGCGCCGCGGGTATCCGGGCACCGCCCTGAGCTGCCCCGGGCTTGTCCCCTAAGGGCCTCGGACTCTCGACCCTGGTCGCCGCCGCCCTGCGCGGGCCGGTGCGTTCCAGCCCCTCCCGCCCGGCGCCGCCACCCCGCCCGCGACGTACGCTGGTGACGTAGCCCTTCCAAGATCCGGAGCACCTTTTACGTGAACGAGCAGGACCGTCGTCGTCGCCCGCAGGGCAAGCCCCATCGTCGTCCGAAGAAGGACCCCGTCCGGATGCTCGCCTTCGAGGCGTTGCGGGCTGTCGACGAGCGCGACGCGTACGCCAATCTCGTGCTGCCCCCGCTGCTGCGGAAGGCGCGGCAGAAGGGCGACTTCGACGGGCGGGACGCCGCGCTGGCCACGGAGTTGGTGTACGGCACACTGCGCCGGCAGGGGACGTACGACGCCGTCATCTCGGCCTGTGTGGACCGGCCGTTGCGTGAGGTCGACCCGCCCGTCCTCGATGTGCTGAGCCTCGGCGTGCACCAGCTGCTCGGTACGCGGATTCCGACGCACGCCGCCGTTTCCGCCTCCGTCGAGCTCGCCAGGGTCGTACTCGGCGACGGGCGGGCCAAGTTCGTCAACGCCGTCCTCAGGAAGGTCGCCCAGCACGACCTCGACGGGTGGCTGGAGCGGGTGGCGCCGCCCTACGACGAGGACCCCGAGGATCACCTCGCCGTCGTGCACTCGCATCCGCGATGGATCGTCTCCGCGCTGTGGGACTCGCTCGGCGGGGGGCGTGCCGGGATCGAAGACCTCCTTGAAGCCGACAACGAGCGGCCCGAGGTGACTCTGGTCGCCCGGCCCGGCCGCTCCACCGCCGACGAGCTGCTGGGCGCGCTCGATGACGAGGCCGCTCTGGCCGGGCGCTGGTCACCGTATGCCGTGCGGCTTTCCGAGGGCGGCGAGCCGGGTGCCATCGAGGCCGTGCGCGAAGGCCGGGCCGGAGTGCAGGACGAGGGCAGCCAGCTCGTGGCGCTCGCCCTCGCACGCGCGCCCCTCGACGGGCCGGACAAGATGTGGCTGGACGGCTGCGCCGGTCCCGGCGGCAAGGCGGCGATGCTCGCCGGCCTCGCCGCCGAGCGCGGTGCCGTACTGCTGGCCGCCGAGAAGCAGCCGCACCGAGCCGGCCTCGTGGCGAAGGCGCTCGCCGGGAACCCGGGGCCGTACCAGGTCATCGCCGCCGACGGCACGCGTCCGCCGTGGCGGGCCGGCACGTTCGACCGCGTACTGATGGACGTGCCCTGCACGGGGCTCGGCGCGCTGCGTCGCCGTCCCGAGGCGCGCTGGCGACGCCGGCCCGACGACCTGGACGGCTTCGCGCCGCTGCAGCGCGGACTGCTGCGCACGGCGCTGGCGTCGGTGCGGGTCGGCGGTGTCGTCGGGTACGCCACCTGCTCGCCGCACCTCGCCGAGACCCGTGCGGTCGTCGACGACGTCCTCAAGCAGTACGGCGGCTCCACCGATGGCGGCTCCACCGAGAGCGGCTCCGCCGAACTGCTCGACGCCCGCCCGCTGCTGCCGGGCGTCCCGGCTCTGGGTGACGGCCCCGACGTACAGCTGTGGCCGCATCTGCACGGGACGGATGCGATGTACCTGGCGCTGATCCGTCGAACGGGCTGACGGGCGGATCTGTTGTCAGCGCAGCCGGTCCTTGGCCTTGTAGTACGCCCCGGCGAAGGGCAGGAACCAGGCGGTGCCGTTGTAGAACGGCACCGGAACCTTGGGGAAGCCGAAGTCGCGCAGAGGGTTGGCCTCCGGGTGGCCGTCCATTACCTCGGCCATGGCGCGGCCCATGTAGGTGGCCATCTGGACGCCGTGGCCGCAGTAACCCATTGAGTAGTAAAGGCCGTTGGCCTCGCCCGCGTGCGGAACGCGGTCGTAGGAGAAGCCGACACTGCCGCCCCACACGTAGTCGATCCGCACGTCCGACAACTGCGGGAAGATCTCGGCCAGTTCCTGCTTCAGGACGTCACCGCTCTTGACGTCCGAGGCGGGGTTGGAGGGGGCGAAGCGGGCCCGGCCGCCGAAGGCGAGGCGGTTGTCCGGGGTGAGTCGGACGTAGTGGCCGATGTTCTTGGAGGACACGACCACGCGGTTGTTGGGGATGAGCTGCCGGGCCCGCTCCTCGCCCAGTGGCTCGGTGACGATGACGAAGCTGCCGACGTTGATCAGCCGCTTGCGGAACCAGGGCATGGCCTTGTCGGTGTAGGCGTCGGTGGCCGCCATGACCTGCTTGGCGCGGATGGTGCCGTGCAGGGTCTCGACGAGGAAACCGCCCTCGGGGATGCGGTGCAACGCGGTGGCGGCGTTGCGTTCATGGATCTGAGCCCCGGCGCGTTCCGCGGCATCGGCCAGGCCATGGACGTATTTGCCGACGTGAAGGTGCGCGCTGAGCGGGTCGAGCAGGGCTCCGTGGTAGTAGTCGGAGCCCAGCTCGGCACGCAGATCGTTCTTGCTCAGCAGCGTGGTGTCGTGGCCGAAGTTGTCGGCCAGGTCGCGCTGCTTGGCCCGCATGCTCTCGAAGTGCTGCGGCTTGAACGCGACTCCCAGACGCCCCACGCGGTGGAAGTCGCAGTCGATCTGCTCCTTGACCGTCAGCTCCTCCACCAGGTCCACCGCCTCGCGGAAGGCGTCGTACAGTTCCCGGGCCCGCGGCTGCCCGTAGCGCTTGCGCGCCTCGGCGGGGCTGATGGTGATGCCCTGGGTGCACATGCTGCCGTTGCGCCCGGAGGCGCCCGAGCCGACCTTGTCCTTCTCCACGAGGACGACGTGGGCGCCCTTGCGTGCCGCGTGGTAGGCGGTGGACAGGCCGGTGAGGCCGCCGCCGATGACCACCAGGTCCGCCTGCTCGGGCAGGGGCTTGCCGGTCCGGTCGGGGAAGGCAGGGGCTGTGTCGAGCCAGTAGGGGATCTGCTTCATGACGTACGTCCTCGGGTCTTCCTGGTCGTCCGGGGGTGTTTTTCTGGGTCCCGGCCTCAGCAGCCGAGCAGGGCCGGCAGGCCGGACAGGTCGGGCAGCTCGTCGAAGGGCTGGTAGTCGGCGCTGCCGCGGGCGCCGATGGAGCCGTTGTGGCCGTAGCGGTTGATCCACACGCGGCGAGCGAGGCCGAGGTCGCGGGTGGGGATGAGGTCGTACTCCCAGCCCTGGGCGACGTGGATGACCTGGGCGGGGTCGATGTCCATGGTCTGGAAGGCGTACTCGAAGGTCTGCCGGGACGGCTTGTACGCCTTGGCCTGCTGGGCGGTGATGACATGGTCGAACTCGACGCCGATGTTGGCCAGGTTCTGGGCGATGAGGTCGTCGTCCGTGTTGGAGATGATGGCGATCTCGTACCGGGACTTCAGCGCCTGCAGGGCGGCCGGGACCTCGGGGTGGGGGCCGAAGGTGGGCACGGCCGCGACCAGGGCTTCGCCGTCGGACTTCCGGTACTCCAGGCCGTGCAGACGCATCGCTATCTCCAGGCTGGAGGGCAGCACCTCGTGGAAGGGGCGGTAGGCCTCCAGGACGGCGTGGAACCGCATGATGCGGAAGTCGTCGAGGAACTCGTCGACGTTCAGGCGGTCCAGGTCCAGCCGGTCGGACAGGACCTTCAGCGTGGTGGGGCCGAGCTGGAAGTCGACCAGGGTGCCGTAGGCATCGAAGGTGACGATCTGACGCATGGTGTTCAACCTCTTTCCGGGCATATTGGACACCCCGTTCACCGGGAGTCACGACCTCGNCCCGTTCACCGGGAGTCACGACCTCGTCGAGTGCGGCCAGGTCGGCCGCATCGGGGGTTCAGGAGGCTGCCGCGGCGTTGGCGGCGACCTGTTTAGGGGGGCATGGGGGCATGGGGGCATGGGGGCTGAGGGGGTGCCCGAGGGGCCGCCGCTGGAGGACGAGCCCCCGGACAGTGCCGGGGACGGCGAACGCTGATCAGGCAGTCGGCGGCAGCACCATTACTGCTCCGAGTGCGATGAGCCTTTCTCCTGCCCGAGGTGATGCGTCAGTGAAGCACCGTGGAGAATCCGGCAACAAGGGACGTGAGGCCGCGAGATCGACCGCGAATTTTGTGCCTGTGCACAATCTCTGTCAGGGACCCGTGCAGTTCCTGCGCCGCTGCCCGGCGGCGTGACCGGGCTGTCGGCCGCCAAGGCTGCCGTCCCCATGAAGGGCATGTGGCCTCTGACCGCCACGCTTTGGCTCCAGCAATCTCGGTCGCGGCCCCCGGCCGGTTGCCGCAACCCGTCCACCAATCGGTGGATCAGGACACCGTCGCCCGGAAGCGGGCGCCCGCGTCCGTCTCCAGCCAAGCCAGCGCGAGGACCAGCCGGGCGGCGTCGTTCGGTCTGGACAGCTTCAGCCCGGTCGCCTCCTCCACGGCCTGCAGGCGATTGCCCACCGTGTTCCGGTGACGGTAGGTGCGTGCGGCCACCTCAGCGACCGAGCCCAGGTCGAGGTACCAGCGCAGGGTCTCGACGATGCTGTCGCGGTCGCGCAGCTCGAGGAGTGGGCGCAGCACGCCAGTGGCCATCGCACCGGTGAGCTCCTCCTGCGCCGACATGATCGCACCGATCCAGTGGCCCTCCACGTGCCGCACTCCGGGCTGCGCGGAGCTGCGGATCGCGGCACGTGCGAACCGGATGCCCCGCGCCGTCAGCGCCAACCCGGGGACTTCCGCGACGCCGCACCGCCACGGGGCGAACGGCCGGAGCATGGCAAGCATGGCCTCTTCATCGCACCGTCCGTGACCGATGATGCCAAGGAGTTCGTCACCCATCCATCCGAAGTGACGCAGCAGGCCGCCCCGACGCAGCGCATCGTCGACCTGGGACAGAGCCGGGTCCCCGGTAGGAACGGATTCGACCACGACCACGGTCAGGGCGACGTGCTCGGAGAAGCCCAGCAACGTCGAGGCCTCGGCGACCGTGGAGGGATCCTGCTCCCCTTCCAGGACGAGGCGACTGAAGGCGCGGTTGCGCACCTCCGTACGACGGCTCGCCAGGTCGCGCTCGGTGCGGCGGTAGGCGTCGACGACCTCGACGCTGTTGGCTTCCGTCGCCTCCCAGACGCGGATCAACCCGTCGAGGAAGTCGGGATCGGCGCTGATGCCACGTGCTCGCCCCTCCGCGAGCACCGCCTCCCACAGGGTCCTGAGGTCCAGCTGGAAGGAGTGCATCAGAGCGGTCAGGGGAAACGCCTGCTCCGCTCGCTCGCGCCCCACGTCCTCGGTGGCGCGCGAGACCGTCCGGGGCACGGGACCGCCGGCCAGCCGGGTCAGGGCGAGTTCGAGGGTTCGTCGCATCCCCTCCCGTTTCTGGACCGGATCCCAGTCCGGCGACGCGTAGGCGGCCTCCTCGGCTTCCAGCTGTTCGAGAGCATGAGAGGTCAGTTCGTCGAGTCGTTCCTCGAGGAGCCGGCGCGCGATCGCCTGCACGGCGTCGTGGCGGGCCCCACCCTGACGGCGTCCCGGGCCGCTCACGAGGACCGCCTCTCCCGACGACAGCCGTCACCGGACGGATACGGGGCCGTCTCCGGGAGATGCCGCTGACATGCCGGTGGGGTTCCCTGACAGAAATTGTGCACAGGCACAAAATACGGGGTCGATGTCGCGGCCTCGCGTCCCTTGTTGCCGGATTCTCCGCGGTGTTTCACTGACGCATCACCTCGGGCTGGAGAGGGCTCGGGACTTGACCACGCACTTGGAGCAGCTATGGCGCTTCCGTAAGCACCTGATCCCCAGTCCGTCACCTTGAGTAGGCGCTGCTGAGGGGCGCCGCGTCCCTCGGGTCAGTCTCAGCCTTCGGTTACGGGACCCACCGGGAGGCGATGACCAAGGAGGCCGAGCCAACCGGTTCGCCAGGCAGAGCGGCATCGAGATCACCCAGGACTCCCCCAGAGACTACGCCGAGCTCAAGGTGAGGGTCGAGGACCAGAACGTCGCCTGGGACGTCATGACCGCCGCCGCGTGAGCTGATGACCGGTCTCGATGAGCGCTCAGCCTTTGACGGACGGCCCACCTCGGACCTGATCGCCGACCAGGTGTTGGAGCGCGTCCTGGCCCGGGCCCCTGCAGCCGTCGGAGTGGGGCATCGAGGGGAAGCACCAAACGGGGGAGTTCGCCCTGGACCTTCGGTCGTCGACGTGGTCGAGATCTGCGCAGCCCGTGAAGCGATCGAGACACAGCCGCAGCAGCCCTGCCCGCCTCCTCCCAGGAACCGCATCGTGATGAGCGACCTGACGACGATAGAGAGAACGCACCGATGACCTCAGCGACCACCACCGGCCAGGACGGAACGACCATCCCCGGTCACGCCGGCCCACTGCCGGGCTCGCTCCTCGATCACGTGCTGCGGCAGTCCTTCGGACTCGAGGGATACGTCCAGCACCCACTGGGAGGGGAGGTCGACCAGAACGTCCGGATCACCGGCGATGACGGCATGCGCTACTTCGTACGGGTCACCCGCGCGGAGCCGGACTCAGCCGACGTCCTCTGGCAGAACTCGCTCCTCCAGCATCTGGCCTCCACCGTTCCCGACCTTCCGGTGCCACGACTGGTCCCGACGCGCGAGGGGAAGTGCCTTGCCGACGTCGTCCACGAGGGCCGAACGCACGTGGTCCGCGTGATGAGCTGGCTTGAGGGCCGGGTCCTGGCGGATCTCGACGACCATCCCGCGGCGCTTCTGCGTCAGCTGGGAGAAGCCGCTGGGCGGCTGAGCCTCGGACTCTCCAGCATGGAGCCACCGGTGGGCTTGGAACCGCACGACTGGGACATGCGCCGGGCCGCTGAGATCGTCGAGGCGTCGCTGCACGCTGTACAGGACGCGGACCGGCGGGAGTTGGTGCGCACGATCATGGGCTGGTACGACGATCTCCTGCCGGCATGGGACCGACTGCCGCGGAGCGTCGTACACCAGGATCTCAATGACGCCAACGTCCTCGCCGACGCTGACGAGGACGGGGTGCTGCGGATCTCGGGCATCGTCGACCTGGGCGACTCGCTCTACAGCGTGCGCGCGGCGGAGGTGGCGATCGCGGCGGGCTACGCCATGGTCCGCAAGGCCGACCCGCTCGCTGCGGCGGCCGAAGTCGTGGCCGGCTTCCACTCGGTGCTCCCCCTCACGGCTGAGGAACTGGCGGCTGTCTATCCGTTGGCGGCCGCCCGGCTGTGCATGAACGCCGTGACGTGGACGCGCCGGGTCGCCGAGAGCGGCACGCCGTACGGGCGGACCCGCGTGCAACACACCTGGCCGGCGATCGCGCAGGTGGCCGAGGTTTGTCCCGACGTCGCCGAGGCGACGTTCCGGGTCGCGTGTGGGCTCCCCCGGACGCGGGAGCAGCGGGGTTTGGAAGAGGTCTTGGCAGAGGCGGCCCAAGACGGTGCCTTGAACGCACCGGCCCCGCAGCTGCTCGACCTGCGACCGGCAAGTGATCTCTACGACGAAGTCGACTGGCACGATGCGAGGGCGGTGCGCGCGAGCATCGACGACGTTCTCGACGGACGGCGGCGGCCGGGCTACGTGCCCCACCTCAGCGCATCGCTGCTCCTGGGGGGCCGGCGCCGCCCAGGAGCCGACGAGCCCGCGACGGTTCTGGTCGGCGGCTTGCTGGTCGTGGCCGACGCCGAGGAGGTCGCCAGCCCGCTGTCCGGCGTCGTCGAGGCCCGCGGTGGCCCCGGTATGCCGTTGGTGCTGCGACATGCGGTCGAAGGGCTGGAGTTCTGGACGTGCTGGTGGGGACTCGACGACTCGCCGCCGGTTGCGGCGAGCGTCCCGGCCGGGGCGCCGTTGGGACGCGCCGGCGCGAGCGACGAGGCGGACCCGCTCGGGCCCTGCGTCCAGGTGCAGGTCCACCGCACCGCACGGATGGCCACATGGCCGCCGCCTCGTGCCGTGCCGCCCTCCGCACGGCAGGTGTGGAGCCACCTGTCACCCGACCCCGCCCGGCTCTTCGGGGTCACCGAGTCCCCCGCCGCGGTCCCCACCATCGACGACGTCGTCTCAGTACGCCGTCGCCACATCGCTCGCTCCCAGCGCAACTACTACCGCAACCCGATGAACCTTGTGCGTGGGCGGGGTGTGTGGTTCCACGACGAGGACGGCCTGGCCTATCTGGACTCGCTGAACAACGTCACCCACGTCGGCCATGCCGAGCCACGGGTGACGGCCGCCGCCACCCGACAGCTGCGCAAGCTCAACACCAACAGCCGTTTCGTCTACCCGCAGATCGCCAGTTACGTGCGGAAGCTGGTAGCCACGCTGCCCGACCCGCTCGAGGTCGTCTTCCTCGTGTGCACGGGCAGCGAGGCGAACGACCTGGCGCTGCGGATCGCCCGCCAGGTGACAGGTCGTCAGCACATCGTCAACATCGACGGCGCGTACCACGGAAACACCGGTGTGGTGACCGGGATCAGCCCGAACCGTTACAAGGGCCCCGGCGGCGCCGGCGCACCCGCGACCACCCACGAGGTCGTCATCCCGGACCGCTACCGCAGCACCTACGGATACGACGACGCGGACGCCGGAGCCAAGTACGCGCGCGACGCCGCGGCCGTCATCGAGCGGATCACGGCCGACGGCCGACCCCCAGCCGCCTTCATCGCCGAGTCCCTGATGGGATCGGGTGGGAACATCGTGTTCCCCGACGGCTACCTCGATGGCGTGTTCACCGCTGCCAGGCGGGCGGGCGCCCTGTGCATCTCCGACGAGGTCCAGGTCGGCGTCGGACGACTCGGACCCTGGTGGGGTTTCGAGCTCCAGGGGGTGGTCCCGGACATCGTCACGATGGGCAAGCCGCTCGGGAACGGGCATCCCCTCGCGGCGGTGGTCACGACTCGGGAGATCGCCGACGCGTTCGACACGGGCATGAAGTACTTCAACACCTTCGGCGGCAACCCGGTCTCCTGCGCGATCGGCGAGGCCGTGCTCGACATCGTCGAGCAGGATGGACTGAGGGAGAACGCCGTGAGCGTGGGCGGGTACTTCGCCCAGTCGCTGCGCGAGCTCCAGCAGCGCCAACCGCTCATCGGTGACGTGCGGGCAGAAGGGCTCTACCTCGGCGTCGAACTGGTCCGTAACCGCACCACCAGAATGCCGGCCACTGAGCAGGCCTTCATGGTCACCGAGCTCATGAAGGAGCGAGGCGTCATCGTCTTCCCCAATGGTGTGCACGACAACGTATTGAAGATCAAACCGCCCATGACCTTCCGCCGCGAGCACGTGGATCTCTACGTCGACGCGCTGGACGAGGTCCTGTCCCTGCCCGAGCTGCGCTCGGCCGTTCAGTCCTGAGACGGGCAACCGTCGTCCAGGAACTCCTGAACGACCTCCTGCTCTCACGCCGCGACCGCCGCTGCCAACGACGGAAGAAACCACCGCGGAACACCTTCGAAGCCAAACGCCGGGACGAGCCCCGCCCTCCCAGCCACGTCAGCTACACGCTCAAAGTCCTCCAGGCACGCCGTCCGGCCTCCGCGCTCGCCGGGTCCCGGTTCGGGTCGTACGTTGCCCTTATGGCATGGCGCAAGAACGTCAATGACACCTTGAGGCGGCTCACGGGCTACGAACTCCGTCGCTTGAGGCCCGCCACGTCCCCACCGAGGCCCCAGGGGAGTCCTACCCGCCCCGCGTTTCCCGCCGACTACGACGACACGGCCAAGGACGTCATCCGGGCGGTGTCTCCCTACACGATGACCTCACCCGAACGGCTCAATGCCCTGATTCTGGCCACCCGTTACGTCAGTCGGCACAACATCGCCGGTGACATCGTCGAGTGCGGAGTGTGGCGGGGCGGCAGTATGCAGGCGGCAGCTCGCACCCTGCTGAGCCTGCACGACACCGAGCGGCACCTGTACCTCTTCGACACCTTCGAGGGCATGCCGGAGCCGACCGACAAGGACCTTCGCCGGGACGGTGAACTGGCCGCGGATCTGCTCGCCAGACAGGACAGGAGCCGCCCCATCTGGGCCGTCGCCACTCTGGAAGACGTCAAAGAGGGCTTTCAGCGGGTTCCGTACCCCGCGGATCGCGTCCACTTCGTTCCAGGGCTTGTGGAGGACACCATCCCCGCCGAGGCCCCCGAGCGGATCTCGATTCTGCGGCTCGACACCGACTGGTACGCCTCCACCCGCCACGAACTGGAGCACCTCTACTCGCGGCTGGTCAGTGGCGGCGTCCTCCTCATCGACGACTACGGCTGGTGGCAGGGGTCCAGGGCCGCGGTGGACGAGTTCCTGGAGAAGACGGGCGCCCGGCTCCTGTTGCTCCGGATGGATGAGGGTCGCATCGCGGTCAAGCCATAAGTGCCGGGCGCCGAGGATCACTTCACCGAGCCGGCCATCACTCCCTCCACCAAATGGCGCTGGAACACGAAGAACACCACGAGCGGCACGGTCAGTGACAGGAAGGCCCCCGGCGCGAGCACATCGATGTTCGAGCCGAACTGGCGCACCTGGGACTGCAGCGCCACCGTCAGCGGCTGGGAGGCGCTGTCGGCGAAGATCAGCGACACCAGCATGTCGTTCCACACCCACAGGAACTGGAAGACGGCGAGGCTCGCGATAGCGGGGCGGCCCATGGGCAGGATCAGCCGCCAGAAGATCAGCCAGTCGCCGCCGCCGTCCATCCGGGCGGCCTCGAGCATCTCCGCGGGGATCTCCGCGAAGTAGTTGCGCAGCAGGAACACCGCGAACGGCAGGCCGTAGGCGACGTGGAAGAGAATCACGCCGGGGATCGAGCCGAAGAGGCCGAGGGTGCCGAAGAGCTTGGCGACCGGCAGCAGGCCGATCTGCACGGGCACCACCAGCATGCCGACGACCAGGAGGAACACCCAGTCGCGGCCGGGGAACTTCAGCCAGGCGAAGGCGTACCCGGCGAGTGCGGCGATCACCACGACCAAGACCGTGGCCGGCACCGAGATCAGTACGGTGTTCAGGAACGCCCGGCTCATCCCGCTGTCGCCGAGCAACTTGGTGTAGTTGTCGAACGACAACTGGCCCGGGTGGAGGAGCGCCGTCCACCAACCGCTGTTCTCCTGCTCGCCGGAGGCTCGCAGCGACGAGACGAACAGGCCCACCGTCGGCGTGAGCCAGATGAGTGCGACGATCGCCAGTACCGTCTGCACGGCGCCGTTGCGGAGCAGACCGATGACCCGCTGGGCCACCGACTCGCGCGGCTTCGGCGAACTCTGGGGAACGGTGGTCCCGGGTCCGGCGCCGACGGGGGCGGACGGCCTCTCGACAAAGCTTTCGGCGGCCATCAGCGACTCCTGCGGAAGCGTCGGATGTTGATTGCCATCGCCGGGATGACGAGCAGCAGCAGGACGACACCGATGGCGCTGCCGAGGCCCTGGTTGTTGCCGCCGCCGAAGGACACCAGCCACATCTGCAGTGCCAGCACGTTGGCGTCCTGCTGCACCGGGCCCGGCGCGATGATGTAGACGAGGTCGAAGACCTTCATCACGTTGATGATCAGGGTGACGAACACCACGCTCAGCACGGGGCCGAGCAGCGGGACGGTGATCTTGCGGAACACCTGCCACTCGTTGGCCCCGTCCATCCGGGCGGCCTCCAGCGTCTCCCTCGGCAGCGCCGCCAGACCGGCGCCGATCAGGACCATGGAGAAGCCGGCCCACACCCACAGATAGGCAGCCATGATCGCGGGAGTGATGAGGGCCTCGCCGAGCCAGCTCACTCCCGCGTACGGCTGGGCGAAGTTCTTGGCGGGCACGGTCACCCCGAACGGGCCACTGCCCTTGTCCGGGAAGTGAAATGCGCCGTCGGGTCCGGTGGTGGCCGTGGCGACCGTGCGTCCGTCGCGGGTGAGCTGGACCGTGACACCCGGCAGGCCCTTCTCGCCCTTGTCGACCCGGTCCGGCTTGCCGCCGCCGCCCAGTGCGAAGTCCAGGTACACCACTCCTGACACGGAATCCGGCGTGCGGGTGGTGGGCGCCGCGACCGCCTGCTTGGCGTCCGCGGGCAGCTTGGCCGGCGTGATACCCACCAGGCCCAGCGTGACCGGGGATCCCGGCTCGGCCCGGTGCACCGCCGTGTAGTCGCCGTTCTTCTCGGTGCTCAGTGTCTTGCCGTCCCGCGGCCGGGCCCCGGGGTAGGCGGGGGTGCCGGTGAAGGCGTCGTGGACGCCGACGGTGGCGGCGTTGAGGATGCCCTGCTGGGGATCCTCGTCGTACACGAGCCGGAACGTGATGCCGGCGGCCAGGAAGGACACCGCCATCGGCATGAAGATGATCAGCTTGAAGGCGGTGGCCCAGCGGATCTTCTCGGTCAGCACCGCCAGTACGAGCCCGATGCCGGTCAGCAGCGCGGGCACGACCAGCACCCAGGTGGCTGTGTTGCGCAGGGCGATGAGGGTGTTGTGGTCCTGGAACAGCTCGGCGTAGTTGGACAGGCCGACGAATTGGCTGCCCTGTGCGTCGAAGGTGGAGCGGACGACGGAGTAGAGGATGGGGTAGCCCACCAGCGCTCCCAGCAGCACGAGGGCCGGGAGGGCGAAGAGGACGGCGGTGACCATGGAGCGCCGCTTTCGGCGGACGCCGGCGGCCCGATGGGCCG
>NZ_VCHX02000320.1 GCF_005768555.2 Streptomyces sporangiiformans | reverse complement strand
GCGGGGATCCGGTGGATCCCCGCCGCCGGGCAGTACGGCGATGGCGCGTTCTCTCGGACTCCCGCTCCGACGAACGGCATCACCTGTAGACCGTCTGGAACTGCTGGTAGCCCGTCAGCCCCTCCGGGCCCAGTTCGCGGCCGAGGCCGCTGGCCTTCACGCCGCCGAAGGGAGCGGCCGGGTCGGGGATGTAGCGGTTGACGCCGATCGTGCCGGTACGGACCCGGTGCGCGACGGCCGCGCCGCGCTCCGGGTCGGCGGTCCAGACCGTGCCACCGAGGCCGAAGTCGGAGTCGTTGGCGATGCGGACGGCGTCGTCGACGTCGTCGTAGGGGATGAGGGACAGGACCGGGCCGAAGATCTCCTCCTGAGCGATGACCGCGCTGTTGTCGACATCCGCGAACACCGTCGGCTGCACGAACCAGCCGCGCTCCAAGTCGTCAGGGCGGCCGCCGCCGGTGGTCAGGCGGGCTCCCTCGCCGCGGCCCTTCGCGATGTACGACTCCACGCGCTCCCGCTGCCTGGCCGTGGCCATCGGGCCGATCTGCGTCGCGGCGTCGCTCGCGTCGCCCACCGTGAGGGAGCCGGCCAAGGCGGTGAAGGCGTCGACGACTTCGGCGTAGCGGCTGCGCGGGGCGAGGACGCGGGTGCCGAGGAAGCAGGTCTGGCCGTTGTTGAGGAGCGTGGCGCCGAACAGGCCCTCGCCGATCCTCGTCAGGTCCAGGTCGGCGTCGTCGAGGACGATCGCCGCGGACTTGCCGCCGAGTTCGAGGGTGACCGGGCGCAGCAGTCGGCCGCAGGTCTCGGCGATGGCGCGGCCGGCGGCGGTGGAGCCGGTGAAGGCCACCTTGTCCACGGAAGGGTGGGCGACGAGGTACGCGCCGACCTCGCGGCCCGCCGGGACGATGTTGACGACGCCCGCCGGGACTCCGGCCTCCTCAACGGCCTCTGCCAGCAGGTAGGAATCCAGGACGGTCTCCGGCGAGGGCTTGATGACGAGCGTGCAGCCGGTCGCCATCGCCGGGGCGATCTTGAACATGGTGAGGGCCTGCGGGAAGTTCCACGGCACGATGGCCGCGACGACGCCCACCGGCACCTTACGGACCTCGATCGAGCCGCCGAAGAGCCCCGGCCGGGTCTCCTCGAAGACGGCGTCCCGGGCCAGGGAGGTGTAGTAGCGCAACACCGCGCTGGGGTAACCGGTCTCCAGTTGCCGGGCGACCGCGACCGGCATGCCGTTCTGGGCGCTGACCCGGTCGACGAAGCCGTCGGCCCGTCGGTCGATCGCATCGGCCAGCCGCTCCATCACCTCGGCACGCCGGGCGGGCTCCCAACTCGCCCAGCCCGACGGGTCGTCGAAGGCCGCGCGGGCGGCGGCGACGGCACGGTCGATGTCCGCCTCGGCGCCCTCGGGTACCTGTCCGAGCGGCTCCTCGGTGCTGGCGTTGACGGGGGTGATCGTACGGCTCGTGGTGGGTCGGACCCATTCGCCGCCGATGTAGAAGGTGTCGTAACGCAGTTCCATCACTCGGCTCCTTGGTCGAGAGGTCGGTCGGTGACGCGCGGGACGGCCGCCACGAAGGCATTCGGGGCGTCGAGGTGGACGAGGTGGACGAGGTGGCGGGCGCCGGGGATCACCTCGGTGCGGATCGCGGGCACACTGCGCACCGGCCGCCGCTGCGGGACGTGGAGGAAGTGGTCGCTCGGCTCACCGATCAGGAACGTGCTCGGCGCCCTCGTCCGGACGGCCGCGCGGCTGCGCCCACTTGGTCAGGCGAAGGTGAGGACGGGCTTGAGGGTGGTGCCCTTCTCGGAGTCCTCGGCCGCCTGGTTGATGTCCTCGAAGGCGTACGACTTGACCAGCTTGTCGAAGGGGAAGCGGCCTTGCCGGAAGAGGTCGACGAGCTTGGGGATGAACAGGCGGGGCACGCTGTCGCCTTCGACGATGCCGCGCACGCTGCGGCCGAAGAGGAGGGAGGACATGTCGAGGGAGGCCTCGGTGCCGAGTGCGGCGGCGCCGATGAGACCGCAGGTGCCGCCCTGGTTGAGGGCGTCGACGGCCTGCCGCAGCACGGCGGGGACGGCGGTGGTCTCCACGGTGTAGTCGACGCCGAGGCCGCCGGTGAGGTCCCGCAGCGTGGCCACCGTGTCGCCCGCGGCGCCGTTGACGACGTGTGTGGCGCCGACCTCCTTGGCCAGTTCGAGCCGCTGTTCGTTGAGGTCGACGGCGACGATGGTGGTGCAGCCCGCGACCACGGCCGCCATCACGGCGCTCAGGCCGACCGAGCCCGCGCCGAAGATGGCGATGGTGCTGCCCGCGGGGGGCTTCAGCGAGTTGAGCACGCCGCCGGCGCCGGTCTGGATGCCGCAGCCCAGCGGGCCGAGCAGCTCCAGGGGTACGGCCGGGTCCACCTTCACCACGTTCCGCTCGGTGGCCAGCGCATGTGTGGCGAACGCCGACTGGCCGAAGAACACGCCGTGGACGTCACCGGACTCCCGGTGCAGGGGCGTGCTGGCGTCCGGGCGCGAGCCCGCGAAGTTGTAGGCGAAGAACTGGTCGCAGTACGAGGGACGGCCCTGGACACACATGCGGCAGTCGCCGCACGAGTTGAAGGTGAGGACGACGTGGTCGCCGGGAGCCACGTACGTGACGCCGTCGCCGACGGCCTCCACCACGCCGGACCCCTCGTGGCCGAGCACCGCCGGCAGCGGCACCGGGTACCACTGGTCGCGGACGATCAGGTCGGTGTGGCAGACACCGGAACCCACCATCCGTACGACGACCTCGCCCGGCCGTGGGTCGTCGAGCTCCAGGGGGACGAGCGCGAAGGGGGCGCCCTTGGACTCGGTCACTGCGGCGGTGATGCGCATGGCACGGCTCCTTTGCCAGGGGGTTCTGGCCAGCAACGTAGAGCCGGGAGCTCATCCGGAACTGTTCAACTCCTGGACACCTCGGGCGCCGCAATGCACTCCGGGAGTGTCAGACGGTGATCCGGAGGGTGCGCATGCGGCTGTAGAGGGTCGTGCGGCTGATGCCGAGTCGTTCGGCGGCGCGCAGCTTGTTGCCGCCGCACTCGCGCAGCGCCGTGGCGATGGCGTCGTGCTCGGCCCGCTCCAGCGGCGTCATGCTGCGCAGCCGGGGGCTGACCTGGTAGCCGGCGGGCAGGTCGCGCGGCGTCACATCGCCCGCCGAACGGCGTCCGACGACGGTTCGTACGACCGTGCGCAGCTCGCGCAGGTTCCCGGGCCACGGGTGGCCGGCCAGGGCGGCCAGGGCGGCCGACGTGAAACGCAGCCGCCCGCCGAGGCCCAGGTCGTCGAGCATGGCCCGCACCAGGTCCGGCAGGTCCTCCGTACGGTCCCGCAGCCTGGGCAGCTCGATCTGTGCCGGGCAGGCGGCGGCGACGGCGGCACCGTGGCCGGTCAACTCGGCGAGCGGGGCGCCGGTCAGGGCGATCCACAGGTCGGGGCGTTCCATGAGCCGGCGCAGACGGACGGCGCAGGCCTCGGGCAGCAGGTGGACGTCCTCGACGAGCAGCAGGCCGGGGGCGCCGTCCGCGGCCGCGTCGAGGTCGACGAGCCACGCGGCCTCCCCGCGTACGGCCGCCTCCGACGCGTCGAACGCGCCGATCAGGACCCGGTCGGCGCCCGTCAGCGACCTCGCGGTCGTGGTGCGTCCCGTGCCGGCTGCTCCGCCGATGTACACCGGTGTACCGGGCAGGCAGTCCGCGGTCCGCGCCGGAGCGCGCCGCACGGGACCACGGCGGGGAGCGGTGGGGCGGACCTCGCCCGGGTCCGTGAACTCGAACAGCACGCCGTCCGCGCCGGGTGCGACGGCCTGGAAGCGCACGGAGACCTCCCGCCCGGAGGTCAGCCGTACCGAGCGGACCGGAGGGGACTGAGGTGACGCGCCCGTGCCACGGCGCCCGACACCGTCCGCCAGCTCGCGCAGCCGGATGTGGTCGACGGGGTCGAGGAGTTCCACGGCCGCGGGGTTCGCCAGCACCACGCCTTCGCCGAGTACCAGCACCGGCCGGTTCCGCCCGGCCGCCGCCACCTGGAAGGCCGCCAGCATGCGCTGTTCGGCGCGGCGCGCGGTGCGCAGCAGCCGCTCTTCGATGTCGTGTGCGGCGCGGGCGAGGAACGGCCTGAGGAGCGGGGAGTCGTCCCGGTCGAAGCAGGTGATGTCGAGGACACCCTCCAGCCGGTGGGTCACCGGGTGCGTGATCGGATGCCCGTAGCAGCTGAAGCCCTTGAACGGCTCCAGGTAGTGCTCCTCGCCGTGCACGGCGATGCCCTGGCGCAGCTCGTGGGCCGTGGCGATGGAGTTCGTCCCGGTCGTCTCCTCCAGGAACACCCCGCCCGCCACCACACCCAGCCCCGCCAGCCGGTCGCGCAGCCTGCGCGCCCCCACGGGCACGTCCACGATTCGTGACTCGCGGTCGGCGAGCACCACGCAGTAGGCCGCGTCACCGAGCTGTTCGGCCAAATCCGCGAGGACCGGCTCGGCCGCCGCGACGAGCCGGCTGCGCCGGTCCACGACGTCGGGTTCGACGCGGAGGTCGGGCCTGGAGGTGGTGAGCCCGCTCATCCGTGAGCGCTGCCAGGACAACGCGATCTCGGGGCGCAGGGCGCCGGTCGGCGCGTGCGAGTCGCTGCGGTGCACGGCGGCCTCCGGCGAGTACGTGCGTGCTGTCGTGCGGTGTCGGTGCGTTGGTCGTGCGATGTCGGTGCGTCACTCTGACAGTCGCAACATAAACGGATCAGTGGGGCATGGAAACCCATGCGCCGAGATGCGTCTCCAGGCAGGCCCCCGCTGGACGTACCGTGATCGCGCGTGGTTTCGCGGCGGACGGAGTCACCCGCGCAGGTGGCGCAGCGCTCGTGCGGCGGCATGGGCCCCGCACATTCCGTGCGCGCCGGGTCCGGGTGGGGTGGCCGCGGAGCACAGATAGTGGCCCGGCACCCCGGTGTCGTACGGCTGCAGGGTGGGGCGTGGCCCGAGGACGAGCTGGGCGATGTCCGTGGCGCCGGTCATGATGTCACCGCCGACGTAGTTGGGGTTGTACTCGGCGAAGCCGGGCGTCGTGCGCACCACGGTGCCGACGATCCGGTCCCGGAAACCCGGGGCGAACCGCTCGATCTGCGCGGTGATCGCCGCGGTGGCGTCACCGGTGTAGCCGTTCGGGACGTGGGCGTACGACCACACGGGGTGGACGTCGCCGACCGACCGCGACGGGTCGGCCAGATACTGCTGCCCGACCAGGACGAACGGCCTCTTGGGCATCCGCCCGGCGTGGATGTCCCGCTCCGTGGCCGCGATCTCGGCGTACGTGCCGCCGACGTGCACGGTGCCGGCGCGCCGCGCCGCCTCGGCCCGCCAGGGGACTCCGCCCTCGACCGCGAAGTCGACCTTGAACGCACCCGGTCCGTACCGGTAGCGCCGGTAGGCGCGGGCGATCCGCGGTGGCAGCAGATCGCCGAGGATGTCGGCCAGGGCCGTGGGTGTCACGTCCCAGACGGTCACGTCCGCGGGCGGGAGTTGCGGGACCGACCGCACCCGCACCCCGGTCTCGATCTTCCCTCCGAGGTCGATCAGCAGTGCCGCCATGGCATCGGTGATGCGGCGCGAGCCGCCCTCGGCGACCGCCCAGCCGTAGTGGTGTCCCGCGGTGAGGATGCCCAGCCCGATACTCGCGCTGAGCGGTCGCTCCAGGGGACGAAAGGCGTGCGCCGCGACCCCGCCCCACAGCGCCCTGGCCTCCTCGGTCCTGAACGACTTCGCCAGCAGCGACGCGGGGGTGAGCGCGGGAATGCCGAAGCGGGCGAGGTGGACGGGATGCCGGGGCAGGCGCAGGAGCGGGCCCATGATGTCGTCGCCGAAGCTGCCGTACGCCGCGGAAGGGCCCTGGAGCAGCCGCCGCCAGGCCCGGCCGTCGGCGCCGAGACCGGCGGCGGTCTCGGTCACCGAGCGGTGCAGCACCCCGGCCGTGCCGCCGTCGAGCGGATGCGCACAATCGATCTCCGGCCACGCCCACCGCAGCCCGTACCGGTCCAGGCCCAGGCCGCGCAGGAACGGCGAACCGACGGCCATGGGGTGGATGGCGGAGCAGTGGTCGTGCAGCAGTCCCGGCACGATCGCCTCACCGGAGCGGGTGCCGCCGCCGATGTCGTCGGCCGCCTCCAGCACCGTGACCCGTACGTCGGCCCGGGCCAGGGCGATGGCGGCGGCCAGACCGTTGGGTCCGGCGCCCACCACGGTCGCTGTACTCATGTCGTCCCGCCTTTCCGGAGATCTCCCGGAGATCCCGTCCCTGCCTGCTCTCCCGGAGATCCCGTCCTTGCCTACGGTGCCAGCCCCTCCGCGACCTGGGGACGTGCTGCCGACGCGGTGGGTGCCTGTGCGCGGGTCCAGGTGACGTCCAGCGGAATCGGGCCGTCGGGCAGCCACGGCTGTTCCTTGACCGCGTCCGCGACCTTCCATGTGCCCCGTTCGATCACTCCGAGCGCGGCGTCGATCACCTGGTAGTGCTGGATCCCGCGGTGGATGGGCTGCGACTCCACCCAGACGATGATCCACTCTCCGGGGGCGAACCCGATCCGGGCCTGTACGGCGTTGATCAGGTCGATGTTGTGCAGGTGGCCGTCGCCGAAGTTGAACCCGATCAGCGAGTTGCAGCCGAACTCCGCCTCCCGCACGGTGCGTTCGTCGAGATCGGGAAGGTTCTTCAGCAGCACCGAGAACAGGCCGCGGCCCTGACTGTGCATCGACCGCCAGGCGATCGTCTGCTGCATGGTGATCTCGGCGACGGCCAACGGGTAACCCATCGCCTGGAGTTGGTCGACCTGGTTCTTCGTCGGGCGGTGCGGCAGCGAGTTCAGCTTCTCCTCCGCGCCCGGCGCGAAGGCCCACAGCGCGGAGGCCCAGTTGCCCGCGTACTGCCGCATCGAGGGCAGGAACGACACCAGATCCGGGCGCAGGTTGCCGAGGACCGGGAAGAACGCCAGTCCGGCGGCGATCCCGGCGGCCAACCACGGCGAGGACATGTCGCCGACGCCGTATCCGTCCCCGGCCGGGAAGCCGAGGAACAGGAAGACCGAGAGGTACGCGAACAAGAGGTTCCACTCCAGCGGCACGGCCAGCGGGAACGTGGAGACGATGAACAGGTGGAAGACGACCATCAGTACCACCGCCGCGAGCGTGAGCCCGCGGTTCGTGGAGAACAGCAGCACCAGCGGGGTGACGATCTCGACGGTGGAGCCGCCGACGTGCGCCGTGAAGGTCGCGACCTTCGACGGGCGGATGTCGCGGGGGAAGTCGCGGTAGTGCAGCCGCTTGAGCCACTTCCCCGGGACGCACGGGCTGTTGGAGACCATCGGTGAGACGACGTTGGTGAAGTGCAGCCCGAACTTCGACACCCCGGCGCCGACCCAGATCACGCAGATCAGCAGCTTCGCCGCGATCACCATGTCGGTGAACGGCAGGACGGCGAAGAACACCAGCGCGGGCAGGTACTGCTCGCCCCGAGCGGCCAGGAAGAGCGTCTTGTCCCGCAGACCGCACAGCACGTACAGCACGATCGGCGTGATCAGCAGGGCCGGGCGCACCAGCCCGGAGGTGTTGTCCGGCAGCGCCTCGGTGAGCGACGCGCTCTCCACGCCGGGCAGCAGGACGGCCGGCAGCAGGGACATCAGGAAGGCCAGGTAGAGCAGCACGTCGCCCGCCGTGCGGCGGTCCCCGCCGGTGAACGGCACCCGCTTCCATGGCCGGAGCCGGATGGTGCCCGGCCTGGCCCAGAACAGGATCCCGCCGGTCATCGGCTTGAACTTGCCGGCGATCGGGCCCCACGACCCCGCCACCCCGACCGATTCCAGGAAGACCGTCCACAGCACCAGCTTCTGGTAGACGACCGGCTCGTTCCACCAGTGTGTGACGTTCCAGAACGGTGCGGTGCCCGAGGTCCACGTCGCCAGGGCCGTCCCGCCGAGGACATACAGGAAAATGACCTTGACCACGTAGGTGGCCGGAATCATCTTCGGCGTGCCGAATCCGTATTCCACCCAGTGCAGGGCCAGCGCTCTCAGTCGTTCCTGAAGAGGCCTCTCCAGGAACGTATCTTGCTCGACGGGCGGAAAGTCACCTGTCTTGAACCCCATTTTTGCCGCCTTTCCTGGTGTTTCTCGGCGCCGATTTCCGGTGCCTGTTTTCGGGCGTGACGAACCGCACCCGGAGATGCCCGGGTGAATAAGTGGGTGTCAGTTCTCTACTGGTTCACGGCCGATGAGCGCAGGCGCCGTTTGTCGATCTTCCCGACCGGATTCCTGGGCAGCGCCTCGGTGACCGTGACCGCCACCGGCACCTTGATCCGGGCCAGCGAGCCGCGGCAGAGCTCGACGAGCTCGCCGGCGGTGACCGTCGCGCCCGGCAGCAGGACGACATAGGCAACCGGGACCTCGCCGAGCATCGGATCGGGCACGCCGACCACTGCCGCCTCCAGCACCGCCGGGTGGGTGTGCAGGACGTTCTCGATCTCCTTGGGGTAGATGTTCTCCCCACCTCGGATGATCATGTCCTTGATCCGGTCGACGAGGACGAGATAACCGTCGGCGTCGAACCTCCCCACGTCGCCGGTGTGCAGCCAGCCGTCGACAACGGTCCTGGCCGTCTCGGCCGGCAGTCCGAGGTAGCCGCGCATGACGTTCGGGCCCCGGACCACCACCTCGCCCGCCGACCCGGCGTCCAACAGGTTGCCCTCGGCGTCCATCACCGCGACGGTCTGTCCCGGCAGGGGGAGCCCCACCGTTCCGGGCTTGCGCGGCCCGGCCGGCGGGTTCAGCGTCGAGGCGCAGGTGCCCTCGGAGAGCCCGTAGCCCTCGACGATCGGCACTCCGTACCGCTGCTCGAACCGGGCGATCAGCTCCGCGGGCATCGGTGCCGCCCCGCAGATGACGCGGCGCAGCGACGAGGTGTCCGGCCGCACGTCCCCTGGGAGCGCGACCAGCATCGCGTAGATCGCCGGTACCGCCGAGAAGTACGTGGGCCGGGCGCGTTCGACCGAGGTGAAGAAGGCCGAGGCGCTGAACCGGCCGGCGATCGTGGCGCGTCCGCCCGCCAGCAGCGGCGACAGCACGCTGACCACGATCCCGTTGACGTGGAACAGCGGCAGGACCAGGAGGCTGTGGTCGGTGTCGTCCAGGCCCAGAGCGTCGATGATCATCCGGCACATCGCGGCGACGTTGGCGTGGTCGAGCATCACGCCCTTCGGGCGTCCCGTGGTCCCGCTCGTATAGATGATCAGGGCGAGGGAATCGCTGGTGAGGGAGACGGTGTCCGCGGGGTCGTCGTCGCCCGCGGCGCGAGGGTGCGTCACCTCGGACACGTCGAGCGACCCGGCGGAGCGGGAGGCGTCGTCGGTGATCACCGCCTTCGCCCCGGAATCCTCGATCTGATGGCGCGCCTCGGCCTCGGTGAGTCCGGGATGCACGGGCGTGACCGCGGCGCCGAGCCGCCAGGCCGCGAACATGATAACGACGAGTTCCAGGCGATTCGGCAGGATCACCGCCACCACGTCGCCCGCACCGATTCCGTGTGCGCCCAGGACGGCCGCCGCGTTCCGTACCCGCGCCAGGAAAGTCCGGTTGTCCAGCTGCTCGTGGTCGTCCGCGATACAGGGTCCCATGGGATTTTCGTCGGCCCTGACGTCCGGCAATTCAGCGATGTGCTGCACGTTTCCTCACCATTGAGTCGCACCGTGACGAAGGTAGTGAGAAAAAGGTAGGGAGTGCGTACCCGGCCGACCATGGGCTTGCGTCCCAGCCCGGACTCGCGGTTTTGTGCCGCGGTCACAAAGGGAACGCGGAGACAGGTCCCGGCGAGGAGAAAGGCGAAGGGAACGTGGCGACGGGTCCTGTCGCCGACCCCGGGCGTCCGGTTACCGTCCAGCCATGAGCATCTACGTGGACGGGACCGTGCGGGATGTCGCCAAGGGCATCCAGGCCGATCTGGAGAGCCTGACTCCCGAGATGACGTCGATGTTCGTCGAGGTCATCCCCGAGTTCCGCCACGACGACGCCGTACGACGGCTGATGGTCGCCAGCACCTCCTCGAACCTGGCCGCCATCGTCGACATGCTGGCGCTGAACATCTCTCTCGACGACATCACCGTGCCGCCGGCCGCCGCCGAGTACGCCCGCCGCTTCGCCCAGCACGATCTGTCGCTGGAAGCGCTGCTGCGCGCCTACCGCCTCGGCGAGCACATGTTCGTGCAGTGGGCCGTGACCGTCCTGCGCCGTCTGGAGCTCTCCACGGACGAGGCACTGGCGACGACGAGCCGGATCGCGCTCCTGGTCAACAGTTACATCGACCAGGTGATCGAGGGCCTCATCGACATCTACGAGAACGAACGCAGACGGTGGGACGCCCGCTCCGACGCTACCCGCGCCGCGCAGGTACGCGCCGTTCTCGACGCCGAAGGGCTCGATCTCGCCTCGGCCGAGACGATGCTGTCGACGTCTCTTCGCGGATGGCACCTGGCCGCGATCATCTGGACCGGGCCCGGCTCGGCCGACCATGTCTCCTCCCAACTCCGCTTCGGCGCGGCCATGCTGGCCGCGGCCACCGGGAAGGCTCCACTGACGATCTCCGCCGACGAGCAGACATCCTGGGCGTGGATCTCCTCCGCCGGCAAGCCGGTCCTCGACGGCCACAGGCTCGAAGACGAACTCCGCGAACACCCCGCGCTCCGCATCGCCGTCGGTGACCCGTCTCCCGGACTCGACGGATTCCGGCAGACGTTCCGGGACGCGCAGCGTGCTCGCAACGTCGCCGCCACCGGAGCCGGCCCCGATCGCGCGCTCGTCCTGCACTCCCAGGTCGCGCTGGCCGGCCTCCTCGTCGACCACCTCACCGATGTCAGAGCCTGGGCCGGGCGCGTGCTCGGCGACCTCATGCGCGACGACGAGGCCACGGTCCGGCTGCGCGAGACCGTGCAGGTCTTCCTCGACGCGCGCGGCAGCTTCACCGACGCCGCCGCACGCATGCACGTCCACAAGAACACCGTCCACTACCGCGTGCGCAAGGCCGAGGAGATACTCGGCCACCCGCTCACCGAGCACCGCCTGGACATCGAAGTGGCCCTGCTGGCCTGCGCCCAGCTCGGACTCAGGCACACGGAGGGTGCATAGCCGCACGGTCACCGCCGTGGACGAGCAAGAGAGCATGGAGATGACGATCCCGACCTCGTCGAGATCCGCGAGTTCCTCTGCCCGGTCAGCGGCACGCTTCTCGACGTCGACTGCGTCCCGCCGACCTTTCCGGTGGAGGTCGACTTCACCCCCGACCTGGCGACGTTCTACACCGAGTGGCTCGGCCGCGACCTGCCAGTGACGCTGTAGGACCACGGCCGGCGGGGTCGTTCCTCCCCTCCTCGCCGGCCGTCCCCCTGCCCCTTCGGCACGGACTCCGCAGGGGGTTTCAGGGTGGCCCCGGGGCCCGCTTCCTCGGTACGGCAACAGCGCCGGACACGACGGCCCTGAGAAGGCGGCGGAAGGTGGAACATTCCATGTGGCTCGGCGCGGGGCAGGCAGCGGCGTGTCGCAGGGAGTCACGCAGGACGCCCAGTTCACGGATCCTCCGGTCCAGTTCCTCCGCCTTGGCCGCAAGCATCTGCCGGTCGATGCGCGGCTGTCCGTCCGGCGCGAACATGCGCGCGATCTCATCGAGCGAGAACCCGGCGGTGCGCCCCAACCCGATCAGCGCCAGGCGCTCCAGTACGCCGGGATCGTACTGACGGCGCAGGCCCCGCCTGCCGACCGAGGCGATCAGCCCCTTCTCCTCGTAGAACCGCAGCGTCGAGGCGGGAACCCCGGCGCGGTGCGCCACCTCCGCGATGTCCAGCCCTGTCATCCTCTTGACCTCAAGTCGACTTGAAGTAGCACGCTTTCACCTCGGCCCGACGAAGGCAAGCAAAGGAGAAGAACATGGACGTCACGCGCAGGACCGATGACGAACAGGCGGCCCGTTGGAACGGGCTCGCCGGCCACGCCTGGGTCGAGGCACAGGCGGTATTGGACGAGATGTTCAGGCCCTTGGAAGACCTACTCGTCGAGGCGGTATCCGCCGAACACGGAGGCCACATTCTCGACGTCGGCTGCGGCACCGGCAGCACCACACTGGCCGTCGCACGACGGCTCGGTCCGGCGGGTCACTGCGTCGGCATCGACATTTCCGAAACGATGATCACCGCCGCCCGGGCGCGCGCCGAGCGGGCCGAGACACCAGTGTCCTTCATCCGCGCCGACGCGCAGGATCACACGTTCGAACCCGCCGCCTTCGACGCCATCATTTCGCGCTTCGGTGTCATGTTCTTCAGCGACTCCATCCAGGCCTTCTCCAATCTACGGCGTGCCGCGAGGGACGAAGCCGGCCTGCGGTTCATCACATGGCGCAGCCCTGCGGAGAATCCGTTCATGACGACGGCCGAACGTGCCGCGGCACCACTCCTGCCGAACCTCCCCGCCCGCCGACCGGACGAGCCGGGGCAGTTCGCCTTCGCGGACCCGGGCAGGATCCACAGCATCCTGACGGAGAGCGGGTGGGCCGGGATCGACATCCGGCCGATCGACGTGGCCTGCACCATGCCCGAAAGGGAACTGGTCCGCTACTTCACCCGGCTCGGTCCAGTCGGCCTCATCCTGCACGAGGCGGACGAGCAGACCCGCGCACAGGTCGTCGAAACAGTTCGCGCTGCCTTCGACACCTATGTGCAGGGCACGGAAGTCCGCTTCACCGCGGCCTGTTGGATGGTCGGCGCCCGAGCATCGTCCGCGTCAACCGCGCCCAAGGACACAGCCAATACCTGAGAGGGCCGACGACCGGGCGGCAGACCGTCAGGGCACCTCGGGTCCTTGGTATTCGCTCATCGCGTCGATGAGCCAGCGGGCGAGGTAGTCGGCGAAGGAGGAGCGGGGGAACAGCCGGTAGGTGGGGGTCTCGTCCGTCTGCCAGAGGAGCACGGGTACGGGGCCGACCTGGGTGGCAACGGCCCGGCCCGGCTCGGCGCGCAGGACGTGCATGGTCTCGGTGCCGTACGGGGTGAAGCGATCGTCGCCCACTGCTCGGTGACCGAGGTGCAGTGGACGTCGAGCTCGGGCCACTCGGTCTGGAGCCATTCCTCCAGCCAGTCCAGGACGTGGGCGGCGTTGCCGGTCGTGGTGGTCATGAAGTAGCGGCCCTCTTCGAGGCGGAGTGTCACGCCGTCGTCGAAGATCATGCCGTCCGGCCCGCACATCACGCCGTACCGGGCGGAGCCGGGCGCGAGCTGCTTGAAGGCATTGGTGTAGACGCGGTTGAGGAACTCGCCCGCGTCGGCGCCCCAGACCTCGATCTTGCCGAGGGTGGAGGCGTCCATGAAGGCGACGCCCTCGCGGGCCGCCCGGCACTCGCGCGCCACCGCCGCGTCCATGTCCTCCCCCGGCCGGTGGTAGTACCACGGCCGCTTCCACTGCCCGACGTCCTCGAACTCCGCGTCCTGGGCCACGTGCCAGGGGTGGATCGCGGTGTACCGCTCCGGGTCGAACAGCTCGCCGCGCTCCCGGCCGGCCAGCGCGGCGAAGGCCACCGGGGTGTACGGCGCCCGGTAGGTCGTGGTGCCGATGTCGCCGGGTGAGGCGCCGCCGAGCACCTCGGCGATCACGCCGATCGCGGTGACGCCGGATGTCTTGCCCTGGTCGTTGCCGGTGCCCAGGGAGGTGTAGCGCTTGACGTGCTCGACGCTCCGCATCCCGGCGCCGGTCGAGCGCTGGACGTCGGCGACCGTGACGTCGCGCTGGAGGTCGACGAAGTGGGTGTCCCAGGCGCTGTCCGAAGGGCCGGGCACCAGCCAGAGCTGACGTGTCACGCCCCCCCCGCTCCCTGTGTCCCTGGCCGGTGGTGGCGGCACCACCGGCACCGGCACCGGGAATCCCGCGTCCGTCGCGGCCCGCGCGCCCGCCCTGGCCCCTTCGGCGACGCAACTGTCCAGCTCATACGTTCCGTTGGCGGCTCCCGCGACCTGTTGGTCGCGCACGGTGCCGTCGGGCACGAACGCGGCCAGGGCCTCGTCCCAGCGCAACGCGCCCTGGCGCTGGCTGTGCAGGTGGACCACCGAACTCCAGCCGCCCGAGACGGCGAGCAGTTCGCAGTCGAACGACTCGGCGGCGCCGGTCAGTTGGCCATCCGCGTCGAGGGCCTGGACGGTGACGCCGCTGATCCGGTGCTCGCCCGCTGTGTCCGTCACCGCGCTGCCAGTCAGGACACGCACGCCCGTGGCGGCGGCGACCTCGGCCGCCCGGCCGGACAGTTCGTACGTCCCGGCCACGGCGCCTCCATCACCATCGGTGCCGAATCCACTGACCTCCAGAAGTGGATCGACCGCGGGTACTGCCCCGGAACGGCTGACTGGCTGTGCCGAACCCACGATGCTGCCGAACCCCACCTGGCCTCCTACCGGCCAAGCCGGCAGACGGGCCCGTCCCGGTGGGAGCAGTGCGGCGACCCCGACTCCCCGGGCTCAGCCCCCGGGGGAAACGGATCTCATGCGATCAAGGTAGGGAAGCCGCCTCGGCGCCGGGGATCGGCCGAACGGCCGAGGGAACCGGCCCCGGGGGCACGGCCGTTGTGGCCGTTCGGCCGAGGCGGCGCCCGGGCCCAGCGGAGAGATTGGGATCGCACACCCTCCCGCTGAGATTCGGAGTACTTCATGCTGCGCAAGACCCTTGTCATGACGGGTGCCGGGGTGGCAGCCGTGGCCGCCGGGCTCGGCGCCCTCACCTATGCCATGAGCGGCACCGAGTCCACCACCGGGTTGGACCACCCCGTGCTGGACGCGACTGTGGACGGTCACGAGGCGCTGTCCGGTCGCATTGTCGCCAGCCGCACCCAGAGCAAGTACCACCCGCTGCCCTGGATCGGCAGCGAGGTGTCCAAGGTGAGCTGCCCGGACCTGAAGGCCGTGGCCGGGACGAAGGTGACCTGCACCGGCGAGGACGACGGCGGCAAGAGCGTCTCCATCCCCGTGGCCGTGGTGAAAGCCTCGGACTCCGCCGTCACGTGGAAGTTCGAGCGCTGAGAGGGGGCGGGACCACGATCATGAGCACCGTCCTGGCCGGACACGGCCTCATCAAGAAGTACGGCGCCACCACCGCTCTGGCCGGTGTGGACGTGGAGGTCGGCGAGCGCGACTCACTGGCGATCATGGGTCCGTCGGGCTCCGGCAAGTCCACCCTGCTGCACACCCTGGCCGGCGTCATCCGCCCGGACGAGGGCCAGGTGCTGCTGCGCGGCGAGCGAAGCGAGATGGGGGTCCCCCCGGCCGAAGTCCCCCAGCCTTCGGCCGGGGGTGCCCCCAGGGGGAGGATCGACAACCTCGGCGAGAACAGGCTCAGCGCCCTGCGCCGCAAGCGGTTCGGGTTCGTCTTCCAGTTCGGCCAGCTGCTGCCCGAACTGCCCGCCGAGGAGAACGTCGCCCTGCCGCTGATGCTGGAAGGCACCCCGCGCAAGCAGGCCGTCGCCCGCGCCCGCCGCTGGTTCGCACCGCTGGGCCTGGACGGCCTGGAGAAGCGCCGCCCCGGTCAGCTCTCCGGCGGTCAGGCCCAGCGTGTCGCCATCGCCCGCGCCCTGGTGGTCGAACCGGACGTGGTCTTCGCCGACGAGCCGACCGGCGCCCTGGACCAGCACACCAGCACCGAGGTCATCCAGCTGCTGACGGCCGTGACCCGCGAGTCGGGTGCGGCGCTCGTGATGGTCACCCACGACGCCGACGTCGCCGCCCACTGCGGCCGGATCCTCCACGTGCGGGACGGCCGGATCAGCAGCCACAGCCAGTACACGGTCGGCTGACCGCACCGCACCGCACCGCCCACGTCCCCGGAGACCTCCATGCGTTCCTCCGTCCTGCCCCTGACCTGGCACCTCGTCAGGTCCTCCGGCCGCCGCGGCCTGCAGAGCCGGCTGCTGGCCGCCGTGGTCGCCGCCGTCAGCGCGTTCGTGCTGCTGATGATGATCGCCGTCAGTCTCGGCTCCGGCGAGCGCGCCGACCGCACCGCCTGGCGTACGCCTCAGGCCGCGAAGCACGGCACCGCCATCGAGGCGCTCGCCACGACGTTCGTCCGCCACGAGCCCGTCACCGTCGTGTCGCTGGCCCAGCTGCCCGGCCGCAAGGCCACGCCTGCCCCGCCCGGCCTGAGCACCTTCCCGAAGCGGGGCGAGGTGTACGTCTCCCCGGCGCTGGCCGAGCTGATGCGCGAGCTGCCCGCGGACCAGCTGGCCGACCGACTCCCGAAGCCGGAGTCGTACGGCACGATCGGCGCGGCCGGCCTCGCCGCGCCCGACGAACTCGTCGCCGTCGTGGGACGGGCACCGTCGGACCCGGCGGTGTCCAAGGCGGCCGAGGGCGGCAACTGGTACGACAAGGATCGGACCGCACGTGCCGTGGTCGCCGGCTTCTCCTCCACCGAGCCGAGCCTGTTCACCGGCCTCGACCAGCAGATGGCGGTACTCGGCGTGGCGCTGCTGGTGATGCCCGTGATCGTGCTGGCCGCGGCGGCCGGACGGCTGGGGGCGGCCCGGCGTGAGCAGCGGCTCGCCGCGCTGCGGCTGGCCGGGGCGACCCCGCGGCAGATCATGGCGATGACGGCCGCCGAGGCGGCGGCCGTGGGCGGGGCCGGAGCGCTGACGGGCGCCCTCGCGTACGCGGTGCTGCTGCCCGCGCTCGCCGAGATCCCCTACGGCGTCGGTGGCTGGTACACCGGGCAGCTGTGGGTGGGCCTGCCCTGGTTCGCGGCGGTGGTGCTGGCGGTCACCGCGCTCATCACCGTCAGCGCCGTGACGATGCTGCGTCAGGTCGCCACCTCCCCACTGGGCGTCGCCCAGCAGGCCAACCCGCGCCGTACCCGCATGATCCGGCTCGTCCTGTTCGCCGCGGTGCTGGGCTACGTCCTGTTCACCACGCAGGGCGGGCAGCTCGGCGCCCGGCAGCTGGTCGCCCTGCTGGCGCTGTTCTACGGCGCGTTCTGGCTGTTCGGTCCGTGGGTCGTGGACCGGCTGGGCCGGATCGTGGGCCGTTACGCCCGCCGGCCGGCGACCCTGCTGGCGGCCCGTCGGCTCAGCGACGACCCGAGTGGCGCCTGGCGCACCGTCAGCGGCCTGGTCCTGGCCGGCTTCGTCGCCGGGTTCTTCTCCGTCAGCCAGCTGCAGT
The DNA here is from genome assembly GCF_005768555.2 of Streptomyces sporangiiformans. Lineage (GTDB taxonomy): Bacteria > Actinomycetota > Actinomycetes > Streptomycetales > Streptomycetaceae > Streptomyces > Streptomyces sporangiiformans. The sequence goes on along the minus strand of NZ_VCHX02000320.1, from coordinate 176,730 downwards.
TCGGCGGCCCTGAGCAGCAGGGCCAAGTCGCGGTGCTGACCGCGGACTCCGCGGCCACCCGGCGCGCCGCCGCCGAAGCCCGCACGCTCCTGCGCGAGGCGGGCGTCACCGCCACCGTCACCGTCCCCTCCGAGGACGACTTCGGCAGCTCGCTGGGCGGCAGCCCGGGCCTGATCGCCCGCGTCTCCGGCGGCCAGGCCCAGATCGACACCGCCATGACCGTGCTGACCCCCCTCGGAGCGGGCAGGCTGCCGTTCACCCAGGACTATACGAACGCCTCCGACGACGTGGCCCTGGACCGCATCGGCGTGGTCAGCACCGCCACCCTGGTCATGAGCTTCCTGGTCGCCGCCGTCTCGGCCGGTCTGACCGCCGCCGCGAACGTCCTCGACCGACGCCGCGTCTACGGTCTGCTGCGGCTCGCGGGCACTCCGCTGAAGACGCTGGACCGGGCCCGGGCGCGCGAGACGGCCCTCCCCCTGGCCGTCCTGGCCGGCGGCACCACCGCGATGGGCGTCTACGGCGCCTTTCAGTTCAACAAGGCGGCCGACAGCACCATGAACGCCTCCGGCGCTCTGCAACTGGCCGTCTGCGTGGCCGTCGGCACGCTGGCCATGCTCACCGCGATCGGCGCCAGCAGGCCGCTGCTGCGCAAGGTGACGGCCGAGCCGACCCAGACCGCGGACTGACGAACCGGTGNCCAGCAGGCCGCTGCTGCGCAAGGTGACGGCCGAGCCGACCCAGACCGCGGACTGACGAACCGGTGTCAACCTGGGGCAGACCGACGGCGGCCACACCCGACATGGCCGCCGTCGGTCTGCCGCACGGCACCCGCCAGGCGGCTGCGACGGGCCGGCGTCCGCCTCGGCAGTCCCTGCGGGCCCATCGGCTCCCTTGCTTCCGTCACCTCCACCCGCCTAGCCTGACTTTGTGCCGCAAATAAACAAAACCCGAACGCACAACGTCGTGCCGGGCAACGGCAACGACCTCACCCGACTCCGCATCGCCCTCACCACCTTCTTCGCCCTCGACGGCTTCGTCTTCGCCGGCTGGGTCGTCCGCATCCCCGCCATCAAGGAGCAGACCAACGCCTCCGCGAGCGCCCTCGGACTCGCGCTCTTAGGCGTCTCCGCGGGCGCGGTCGTCACGATGACGCTCACCGGCCGGCTCTGCCGCCGCTACGGCAGTCACCCGGTGACCGTGGTCTGCGGCATCCTGCTCTCACTCAGCGTCGCCCTGCCTCCACTCACCCACTCGGCACCCGCCCTCGGCGCAGTACTCCTCGCGTTCGGCGCCGCGTACGGCGGGATCAATGTCGCGTTCAACAGCGCCGCCGTCGACCTGGTGACCGCGCTCGGGCGGCCGATCATGCCGAGCTTCCACGCCGCCTTCAGCCTCGGCGGCATGGTCGGCGCGGGGCTCGGTGGCCTGGTCGCGGGGTCCCTGTCCCCCACCCGCCACCTGTTCGGCCTCACCCTCGTCGGCCTGCTCGTGACCGCCGTCGCGGGGCGCGCCCTGTTACGCCACGAACCCCCGGTCCCCTTACCCCCCGATCGGACACACGACGAGGAACACGTCCCCCGCCGCCTCGACGCCCGCACCCGTGGAATGGTCACCGTCCTCGGTCTGATCGCCCTGTGCACGGCGTACGGCGAGGGCGCCCTCGCCGACTGGGGCGCCCTGCACCTGGAGCAGGACCTGGACGCCCACCCGGGCGTCGCCGCAGCCGGCTACTCCTGCTTCGCCCTCGCCATGACGATCGGCCGACTGACCGGAACGACGCTCCTCGAACGGCTCGGCAGGACCCGGACCGTGGTCGCGGGCGGCACCATGGCCGCGGCCGGCATGCTCGTCGGCTCGCTCGCCCCGTCGGTGTGGGTGGCACTCCTCGGTTTCGCGGTCACGGGCCTCGGCCTCGCCAACATCTTCCCGATCGCCGTCGAACGCGCGGGCACGCTGGCCGGCCCGAGCGGAGTCGCCATCGCCTCGACACTGGGCTACGGCGGCATGCTCCTAGGCCCGCCCGCGATCGGGTTCATGGCGGACTGGTTCTCACTGCCCATCGCCCTCACGAGCGTGGCGGCGCTGGCTGCCGTGGCCGCCGTCATCGGGTTCGCGACGCGTCGCGCGGCGGTGAGCTGACAGTTCGTCCGTCACCTCTCGCGTGCGCGGGCCCCCGCCCGTGTCCGGTCGGCCGTCACCGACCGCTCGGGATTGCGGCGGAGATACTCCTCCTCCAGCTCCGCCGTCCGACGGCTGTGCGCGTCCAGTGCGTCCCGCGAACCGTGCAGGAACGTGTCGTGGCGGGTACGGTGCACGCTCTCCAGCTCCTGGAGCAGGTGCTGGTCGTCCAGCGCGGACGGGTCCAGGCCGGGGGCGAAGCCGTTGCCATGGTTCTGGTGGGTCACGCCGTTCTCCTTCATGCCGGGGACGCGGGGACTCATCCGGTGCCTCCGGCGAGTTCGTTTCCAGTCGTCCCGAACACTGCCTGCGCCTCCTGCAGGCGCAGGTACTCCAGTGTCCGCAGCTGTCGCCGAGCTCGTTCGATCAGCTCGTCGAGCCCTTGTCGGTCGAGGCGCTCGTCACTCTCCGAGAGCCGGTGCAGCGTCCGCCAGCCGGCGGCCTTTCCTTCGACTCCCAGCCGCAGGAACTCGAGCTCCACCACGGAGCTGAGCGGAGAGCGGTGCACAAGACGACCATTGCTTTTCAGGCGCCCGGCCATCTCGACCAACGCCCCCGTATAGATCTTGTAGTGCCGCGCCGGAACATCGAGCCGCCCCATGATGTCCAGCAGGCTCCTCCGGTCCTGGGCGATCTCGGTCGCGATCGGTTCCAACGCCTCGCCGAGCGGAGAGCCACGCAGGGTTCTGGCCATGTACTGGGCGCGCCTGGTGCCGGTGGTCGCCCCGGCCAGATGGTCGTTGAGGTAGATGCCGAGCAGGCTCGTTCGCGTTCCGCCGCCGTGGCGCACCGCTCTCGTTTCGGAGTGCTGCAAGTCAGTCATCCTGGAACAGCCCTCTCTGTGTTGGTTCTGTCCGCCGTAGCCGGCCTTTGCCGGCGAAATCGCACGAGTACCCCGCATACCTCGGCCCACCACCTGTTCATGAGCCCCGGCCCGCATGCCTGGCGGCGGCGAGGGGAATTCAAGGGCCATGGCACTGACCAGGAAGTACGCGGTGGCGGCCTCTGGGCGGTGGTGGGACGAGGACGACGGACGGTGGTTGCCCGCCGGAGAGGTGCACGGCTGGGAGCGGGGCAAGAACCAGACCGTCTGCGGTCTGTCGCTCAGCCGCTCCCAGCTCGCACGTTTCCCAGGCGTCGACTGGACCGACATCTTCCCCGAGTCGGGCGGAGCCGCCGACCGCGTGCGGCGCATCTGCCACCGCTGCGCGTCCGTCTGCGGGCGCCGGGAGGGAGACACACGCCGCGGTCGGCGGCATCTGCACCCACGTCCCTGACCACCTGGCCCGACCGCCGGGCCTGATCGCCGACCCTGATCGCCGGGTCTGGCACGGCCCCGGTGAGGCGCCTCAGCGCCCGGGGGTGACCGGCTGGTGAGGCACCTCAGCCCCCGGTGGTGACCGGCGCGGCAGCGGTGTGATTGATCCGCGCCGCAGTGGAGACCCGTAGTGCCAGCAGAGCCCGCCATGGAAGGGGGCCGATGAGCACTCCACCGACCGACCCCACGCCACCCCGGCCCACTCCGGCGCCGGGACCGACGGATCCACAGCCCGGGCTCGCGCCAGGCCCTCTGCCACCTCCCGAGCCGGCCGCTTGAGCCGGCCGCTTGAGCACCGCTGCACAACAGGACCGCTTGAGTGCCCCCGCACAACAGGACAGGGCCGACGCCGACGGTCCGCTGCGGGAGGGGCCGGCCGGAGCAGGGCTCGTCGGAGGAGGGCTCGTCGGAGGAGGGCTCGTCGGAGGAGGGCTCGTCGGAGACGGCCGACAACGCACGGACGGCGCAGCAGCCGGAGTCCGGAAACGGAGCAGCAGTGACGCAGAACGCGGATGACGCCGCTCTCCCCGGGCGGAAACCAGCTTCTGAACTGCGTCAGACGGGGCAGCCGGTCAAGGACGGCCCTGGGCAGCATCCGCACAGGCAAGGGCTTCCGCCCGACCGCAGCCAGGCGATCCTGCAGGCGGCCAAGCACGTCGCCTCCGTCCTCAAGAAGGGCGGCCACGACTTCGCGCTCGTCGGCAGTGTCGCGGTCTACGCGCACGGCGGAGCCGCCAATTTCCAGCACGACGCCGACTTCTGCATCAGGCCCGAGGACGCCGACGCGGTCGCCGCAACACTGGAGGAAGCCGGCCTGACGGTGTACGCACCGTCCGAGGACTGGCTGCTGAAGGCCAAGTGCCTCGATCAGGACATCGACCTCATCTTCGAGCTGGCTCTTCAGCCGGTCACCACCGAGCTGCTCAGCAGGGCGACCGAACTGTCGGTGGACTCGGTGCACATGCCGGTCCTGGCGCCGACGGACCTGTTGCGCAGTCTGCTCGCCGCCTTCTCAGAACACCACTGCGACTTCGGCGCCGTCCTGCCGATCGCCCGGCAACTGCGCGAGAGGGTCGACTGGGACCAGGTGCGCCGCGAGTTCGATGACGCACCGATGCCGGCCGCCTTCCTCTACCTGCTGGAACGCCTGGAAGTCATCGCACCGCAGGGAGGCCACCGATGAACGCAGCGAGGCCACCGAAGAACGACCATGCCGCACACCCGCCAGGCTCCGGCAGGAGCCCGGTCGGCGCCGGAACGGCTCAGAACACCGAATACCGCATCGCTCATCTGCGAGAACGACTCGCCGCGGAAGAGCCGGGCGAACTGGGCGTACGCGTCGAGGCACGGGGATCGGCCGTGACCGTCACCGGCACCGTCCCCACCGCGCACTGCCGCGATGAGCTCATACACACCGCCAACGAGGAGCTGGCCGGGCTGTCCGTCCACTTCGACATCGTCGTGGCCGAGGCCGTGGCCCCCGATCACCCGGAGGAGGTGTCATGATCCGCGTCGCGGCAGTCGGGGACATCCACATGGGCCTTGACAGCAAGGGCCTGTTCAGGCCGGCGTTCGACACTCTGCCCGACTGCGCCGACCTCCTGCTCCTGGCCGGTGACCTCACCCGTCACGGCACACCGGAGGAGGCCCGGGTGGTCGCCGAGGAGGTGTCCGGTCTGCCGGTTCCGGTCGTCGCCGTGCTCGGCAACCACGACCACCACGAAGAGAAGCCGGAGGAGGTCACCGCCGTCCTCCGTGAAGGGGGTGTGCACGTACTCGAGGGGCAGGGAACGGTCGTCGACATCGACGGCACGCGCGTCGGCATCGCCGGTACCAAGGGCTTCTGCGGCGGGTTCGTGGGCCGCAGTGGCAGCGAGTTCGGCGAACCGCTCATGAAGGAGTTCATCCGGTACACACGTCGCTGCGCCGACGGTCTGCGTACGTCTCTCGACGACTTGGCCGCGCAGGGCTGCGGGACGAGGATCGCCCTCACGCACTACTCCCCGGTGCCGGACACACTGGCCGGCGAGCCGCCGGAGATCCATCCGTTCCTGGGCAGCTACCTCCTCGCCGAGGCGGTCGACACGGCGGGCGCGGACCTGGCCGTCCACGGGCACGCACACGCGGGCCGGGAGCACGGCATGACCAGCGGGGGCGTACCGGTCCGCAACGTCGCGCAGCCCGTCATCCGCCGGGCGTTCAACGTGTACCACCTGCGAAGCCGCGAGGCCCCGGCGACAGCCTCCGCCTCGGCCCGCACGCCCGGCTGAACGACGGAACGACGGAACGACCGGAACGACAGAACGACCGGAACGACAGAACGACCGGAACGATCGGAACGACCGGAACGATCGGAACGACCGGAACGATCGGAACGACCGGAACGATCGGAACGATCGGAACGACGCATGATCCGTCCCGTCGTAAGGAGATCCAGACCGGCGTTAGCTCGCCGACGGCAGGGGCACCCGGAGGGTCGCGACGGTCCCGTCACAGAAACCCGCCGCAGCCGGTACGGAGGTGCTGAACATGGGACACGGAGGAAACGTCATCACCGAGCTGGTGACCGATCACCGGGAGGTCGAGGAGCTTTTCGGCAAGATCGAGGGGCTCCCGCCCGGCGACAAGAACCGCAAGCTCTACGCGGACCAGGCCGTCATCGAGTTGGTGCGCCACTCGGTGGCCGAGGAGGCGTACCTCTACCCGGCCGTACGTCAGTACGTGGCCAACGGCGACGCGGTGGCGGACAAGGAGCTCGACGACCACTCCCGGGCCGAGCAGATCATGAAGGACCTGGAGGGCCACGAGTCGGACGACCCTCACTTCAATCGCCTCATCGGCAACCTGACGACCGAGATTCGCTCGCACATCGCGGACGAGGAGGAGCATCTCTTCCCGATGCTGCGTGACGCGGCCCCCGAGGGAGCCCTGGACGACTTGGGCGAGAAGGTCCGGCAGGCCAAGAAGACGGCACCGACCCGCCCCCACCCGTCCGCCCCCGACAAGCCACCCGCCAACAAGCTCCTGGCCCCGGGCGTCGGACTGGTCGACCGACTGCGCGATGCGATGACGGGTCGCGGCAAGCAGGACTGACGCGTCTGCGAGGGGCCCGGACGATGGGAGACAAGGACCGGATCGCGGAGCTGGCCGAGCAGGTGGACCGGTGGGTGCCGACGGCGTCGATCCTGCACTCCAACGGTGCTGCGAAGGAGGCGAGTCCCCAGGTGTTGCTCAGCTGAGTGACGCGCACGCGTCGCACGGCATCGGGGATCGGCAAGTCCTCCGGCTCAGGCGGTCAGCGCCTCTCCCGGCTTCAGGCGGTCCATGAGGCCGGCGCGATGCAGATCGGCTATGGGCGCGAGAAGGTCCGGGTGGCGCAGCAGCGCCGCCGCCCGCCGGTCGCGTTCGTCCGGTGCGACCAGACGGCGGAACTCGACGGGCGAACGGGCCATGTGTCCGCAGTCGGCGAGGGCGGCCACCGCTGTGGTGGCCAGTGCCGAGTCGATGAGCAGGCAGGCGGCCCAGCTCGCCACGACCTCGTCCACCCAGGTACGCCATGCGTACTCGTCAGCAGCGTCGGCCCCGGTCTCGTACGCGGCCCCGTCCGCGCCGGTGATCCAGTCGAGCCGGGCGGAGCCTCCTGGTCCCGCCATCCCTACGAGAGCGGCATCCATCGGGGTCGGATAGCGCAGCCACGCCGCGACGGTCACGCCCTGCCGGGCCTGGACGTCGGAAAGAGTGGAGTCCAGCGCACCGCCGCCCGACGGGTAGGAATACGTCAGCCACTGAGTCGTCGCCGCTATGAGCGGGGAGAGGTCTGCGAGCACCGGCCCGTCCGCATTGCTGGGTAAATGTCGACGGAAACGCTAGCCCGTGGCCTCCCGCGGGCAAATGGCACGGCCCACGGAAAGGAAGTGGCTTCGACCACACCGCCCAACCGCCGCGTGAGCTGTCGAGCCCGCGTCCCGCCCCCGCCCGAGCGGTGGGCCGTCGAAGCCCAGCCCAGCCCAGCCCTTCCCTTCGAGCGCACTTCATCCGGCAGACTCCCCTACATGGAGATTGAGCGGCTCGTTCAGACGCTGAGCGTGGAAGGCCACGCGTTGGCCCGGGCCGCCGAGGAGGCCGGGACCGAGGCCAAGGTTCCGACCTGTCCCGGCTGGCAGGTGCGGGACCTGGTGCGGCACACGGGCATGGTGCACCGCTGGGCCACGGCGTTCGTCGCCGACGGGCACACCTCGTACCACCCCGACGAGGGCCTGCCCGATCTGGACGGCGCGGAATTGCTGAGCTGGTTTCGCGAGGGCCACCGGCGGCTGGTCGACACGCTCTCCGGCGCCCCGGCCGATGTGGAGTGCTGGAGCTTCCTGCCGGCGCCCTCCCCGCTCGCGTTCTGGGCGCGGCGGCAGGCACACGAGACGACGGTGCACCGGGTCGACGCGGAGTCAGCGCTCGGCGGGGCCCCGAGCGCGATCGCCGTGGACTTCGCGGTCGACGGCATCGACGAGGTACTGCGCGGCTTCCATGCGCGTCCCAAGAGCAGGGTGCGCACGGACGCGGCGCGGGTGCTCAGGGTGCGGGCCGAGGACACGGACGCGGTGTGGACCGTACGGCTGTCGTCCGAGCCGCCCGCTTGCGAGCGGGGCGACACGGCGGAGGCCGACTGCGAAGTGGCGGGTCCCGCCGCCGCGCTCTACCTGTCGCTGTGGAACCGCCGTCCGTTCCCCCGCGTGGCCGGGGACTCCTCGCTGGCGACCCTGTGGCGCGAGAAGTCGGCGGTCACCTGGGGTTGAGCAACCGCCCTGCTCGACGTTCTCCACAGCCGCCGGCCCGCACCGTAACAAGGAATCGCTTATTGTTGCATCCGAATTAAATGCACTTGCATTCAATGCATGCGCATGTACTGTGTGGCGCATGACCTCTCCGCTCACCGCCCCCGCGTCCCAGGAACGCTGGACCCCTCGCCTGTGGGGCACCCTGCTGGTGCTCTGCGCGGCGATGTTCCTGGACGCGCTGGACGTGTCGATGGTCGGCGTAGCCCTGCCGTCCATCGGTTCCGAACTCGATCTCTCCACCTCGACCCTTCAATGGGTCGTCAGCGGCTACATCCTGGGCTACGGCGGACTGCTGCTCCTCGGCGGACGGACCGCCGACCTGCTGGGCCGCCGCCAGGTCTTCCTGGTCGCCCTGGGCGTCTTCGCGCTCGCCTCGCTGCTCGGCGGGCTCGTCGACTCAGGTCCGCTGCTGATCGCCAGCCGCTTCATCAAGGGCCTGAGCGCGGCGTTCACCGCGCCGGCGGGCCTGTCGATCATCACCACGACCTTCGCCGAGGGCCCCCTGCGCAACCGCGCCCTCTCGATCTACACCACCTGCGCCGCCACCGGCTTCTCCATGGGCCTCGTCCTGTCCGGACTGCTCACCGAGGCCAGCTGGCGTCTGACCATGCTGCTGCCGGCGCCCATCGCGGTCGTCGCCCTGCTCGCCGGCCTCAAGCTGCTCCCGCGCAGCGAGCGGGAGAAGGACCACAACGGCTACGACATACCGGGTGCCATCATCGGCACGGCGTCGATGCTGCTGCTCGTCTACACCGTCGTCCAGGCCCCGGAGGCAGGCTGGGCCTCGGCCCGCACACTCCTGTCGTTCCTCGCCGTCGCCGTCCTCCTCACCGTCTTCGTCCGGATCGAACGACGCTCCCCGGGTCCGCTGATCCGGCTCGGCGTTCTGCGCTCCGGCAGCCAGCTCCGGGCCCAGCTCGGCGCGATGACGTTCTTCGGCTCGTACATCGGCTATCAGTTCCTGGCCACGCTGTACCTGCAGTCGCTGCTCGGCTGGTCGGCCCTGGAGACCGCGCTCGCCTTCCTGCCCGCGGGCGCGCTGGTCGCACTGTCCGCCACCAAGATGGGCGCCGTCGTCGACCGGTTCGGCACCCGGCGGCTGATTCCGGTCGGCTTCGCCCTGATGGTCCTCGGGTACGCGCTGTTCCTGCGCGTCAGCCTCGACCCGGTGTACGCGGCGGTGATCCTGCCGACGATGCTCCTCATCGGCGCCGCGTGCGCGCTGGTCTTCCCCTCGCTCAACATCCAGGCCACCAACGGCGTGGACGACCACGAGCAGGGCATGGTCTCGGGCCTGCTCAACACCTCGGTGCAGGTGGGCGGCGCCATCTTCCTGGCGGTCGTGACGGCCGTCGTGACCGCGAGCGCCTCCGAGGGCTCCTCTCCGCAGGCCGTTCTCGACAGCTACCGCACGGGACTGATCGTGGTGACGGCGATCGCGGTGGCGGGGCTGCTCATCACGGCCACGGGGCTGCGCACCCGGCGTACGCGCCACCCCCAGCGGACGGTCCTCGTCGCCAAGTCCGAGGACGTGCAGGAGGAGCGGGTGCCGGTCCGCGACTGACGACCACTCAAGTACGTGCGCCCGGCCGCCTCTTCTTGCCCGGCCGGGCGCAGGCTGTGAGACTCGGCGCATGGCGAACAGCAGGGGCCGGCGGACACAGGCCGAGCGGGACGCGATCACCGTCGAGATCGGATACGCGCTGTGCAGCGCTGCGTTCGCGGCGGCCGTCCTCTTCGGGGCCGTGGCCGGCCCGGCACTCCTCTTCGATGTGCCGGACGCCGTCAAAGGCCCGCTGCTCCGCACCGGGGCAGGACTCGCGCTCGGTGTCTTCGTCGTCCGAGTGGTCAGTGTGCTGGTTCGTTTCCGGCGCGGGCCTCAGCCCAGCCAGCCCGGCCGCACCAACCCCGACTCATAGGCCAGCACGACCAGTTGGGCCCGGTCCCGAGCGCCCAGCTTCACCATCGTGCGGCTCACATGGGTCTTCGCCGTGAGGGGACTGACAACCAGCCGCCGGGCGATCTCCTCGTTGGACAGCCCGATCCCGACCAGGGCCATCACCTCCCGCTCCCGCTCCGTGAGTTCGGCGAGTGACTGCGCTGCCGCGGGCTCCTTGGACCTGGCCGCGAACTCGGCGATGAGCCGCCGCGTCACGCCGGGCGACAGCAGCGCGTCACCCTCGACCACCGCCCTGAGCGCGCGCAGGAGTTCGTCCGGTTCGGTGTCCTTGACGAGGAAGCCGGACGCTCCGGAACGGATGGCCTCGAAGACGTACTCGTCGAGCTCGAAGGTGGTGAGCATGACCACCTTGACGTTCTTCAGATCGGCGTCGTCGGTGATGCGGCGGGTCGCGGCGAGGCCGTCGAGCAGAGGCATACGGATGTCCATCAGCACGACATCGGGGCGCAGTTCGCGCACCGCGCGCAGCGCCTCCTCACCGTCGGCGGCCTCCCCGGCCACCTCGATGTCCGGCTGCGCGCCGAGGAGCGCCTTGAAGCCTGCGCGCACCAGTGACTGGTCGTCGGCGAGCAGTACACGGATCACCGGTCCTCCTTGGCCTTGACTTCGATCGGCAGCACCGCCAGCACCCGGAAGCCGCCGTCCTCGCGCGGTCCGGCCTCGATCGTGCCACCCAGGGCCGCGGCCCGCTCCCGCATTCCGGCCAGCCCGTTGCCGCTGCCACCCGCGTCCTCGCCGGTCGCCGGTCCGTCGTCGTCGATACGGAGCCTCAGGGCGCCGCCCGTGTAGTCGAGGACCACGCGCGCGTGCCGCGAACCGGAGTGCCGCACCACGTTGGTCAGCGCCTCCTGGACGATGCGGAACGCGGCGAGGTCCGCACCCGGCGGCAGGCCCCGGCGCTCCCCCTCGGTCTCGACGCCGACCGTCAGTCCGGCGCCCGCCGCCTGCTCGACGAGTTCGGGCAGCCGATCGAGGCCGGGCGCCGGCGCGCGCGGCGCGTCGCCGGGCGTGCGCAGCGTGTCGAGCACCTGGCGTACCTCCCCCAGGGCCTCCTTGCTCGCCGCCTTGATGGTGGTGAGCGCGGTACGGGCCTGTTCCGGATCGGCGTCGAGCAGCGCGAGGCCCACGCCCGCCTGGACGTTGATGACCGAGATGCTGTGCGCCAGCACGTCGTGCAGCTCGCGGGCGATCCGCAGTCGCTCCTCGTCGGCGCGCCGCTCGGCGGCCTGCCGGCGCTCCGCCCGTTCCCGGTCCCACTGCTCACGGCGTACGCGGACGAGCTCGGAGACCGCGGCGATGGCCACCATCCAGGCGGCGACAGAGATGTCCTCGCCCCAGGAGGCCTCCGTACCGTCGTTCCCCGGCAGCCACTGGTAGAGCCAGTGCCCCACCAGCAGCTGGGTCACCCACAGCGTGCCGAGCGCCGCCCAGGCAGCCCTTCGATGCCCGGCGACGACGGCGCTGAAGCAAGCGAGGGCAACAGTCAGGAAGATCGGGCCGTACGGATATCCGGCGCCGAAGTAGAGGATCGCCGCCGCCGCGGTACCGGACATCACGAGGACCGGATACCGATGCCGCCACAGGAGCAGAACGCTCCCCGTGAGCAGCAGCGCTCGCGCGGCGAGGTCGAGGGGCTCACGCTCGGGCTGCTCGTGCGCGGCGAATTCGCTGCCGACGAGCACGAACACGGTGAGCAGCAGCGTCGAGCGCCAAGGCCATCGAGTGCGGCTCCCCTCCTCCCCGTCGCGACGGTTCCACCACGGAGGATGGTGAGGCCCTCGCCACGGCGGCCCGGCGTGCTCCCGCCCCAGTGGCCCGCCCCGCGACCAGGGCGGGCCACCGCACCGGCGTGTGCGCTGCTCTTCCATGCCTGCCACGCTAGACGCCACGGCCTGCCCCGGCGTCCGCCGAGCGTGGTGATCACACGTACTCCCGGCGGAGTACCCGGAGGCGGCCGCCGTCAGGACCCCGGCCTGTTGCCGCCGCCTGCCGTGCCGCCGCCCTGAGGGAACACCAGGCCCACGCCGTGGCCGAGCCGGGTCGCCGCGTTCCGGAAGAACGCCTCCCGGTCCTCGACCACGCGGTGGAACTGCCCGAACAGCTCGAAGCCGATCAGCCCGAACAGCTGCGCCCACGCCGCGACGAGCGCCGTCACGGCCTCCGGCGGCAGATCGGGCGCGAGGTCCTCGGCCATCCGCCGGGCCTCGGGCTCGAGTTCGGCGGGCAGCGGGGTGAGCGCGACGCCGCGTCCCTGGTGCGCGTCCCGGACGATGTCGATGAGCAGCAGCCCGACGCGGGACGCCGCCGGCACGGTCGAGTCCGGCGCCGCGTACCCGGGCACGGGCGAGCCGTAGATCAGCGCGTACTCGTGCGGATGCGCCAGCGCCCAGCCGCGTACCGCCTCGCACACCGCGGCCCAGCGGCGGATCGGGCCGTCGGCGGCGACCTTGCCGTGCGCCGCCTCCGCGGTCGCGCCGAGCGAGTCGTAGGCGTCGGTGATGAGCGCGGTCAACAGGTCGTCACGGCTGGGGAAGTAGCGGTACAGCGCGGAGGAGACCATGCCGAGTTCGCGGGCCACGGCCCGGAGCGAGAGTTTGGCGGCGCCTTCCTTCGCGAGCTGTCTGCGCGCCTCGTCCTTGATGGCCGCGGTGACTTCGATCCGGGCGCGGGCGCGGGCTCCTCGTGCGGTACTCATGCGAGGCAGTGTCCCATGCTTTCGAGAGCAGCGCACACAATCGAGAGCACTGCTCTTGCTTTGGATCACCGATCTCGTGCACACTGCTCTCAAGCGAGAGCACCGCTCTCTCAAACAGTGGGAGTCACCATGTCGTCGTCGCCGTACTACCTCAAGGGCAGCCCGCTCAACGTCCGCCTGAACAGCGTCATCGGCTGGCTCGCCCGGCACGGCATCAGCCTCATGGGCTCCGCCGAGATGTCGGTGCGCGGCCGCAAGAGCGGTCAGATGCAGCGCATCCCCGTCAACCCGCACACCTACGAAGGAACCCAGTACCTGGTCTCGGCCCGCGGCCACTCCCAGTGGGTGCGCAACATGCGGGTCGCTGGCGGCGGCGAGCTGCGCGTCGGCCGGAAGGTCCGCACGTTCGAGGCGGTGGAGCTCCCCGACGAGGAGAAGCTCCCGATCCTGCGCACCTACCTGGAGAAGTGGGGCTGGGAGGTCAACCAGTACTTCCAGGGGGTCACGGCCAAGTCCACCGACGAGGAACTGATCGCGGCCGCCGCCGACCACCCCGTCTTCCGGATCACCGTCACATCGTGACCGGCGCCCCGATCGCCCCTGTCCCTGTCCCTGCCCCCTTCTCCTGCCTACCGGTCGAGCGCGGTGAGAGCGCGCCCTGCCATCGGGTGGGTGCGGACGATCTCCCCGATTGAGGTGGAGCCGCGGGTGATGCCGACGAAGGCCTTCCAGGCGGGCCGGAACCCGGTGATGGCCGTGTGGAAGAGGCCGGGGCGACGCTCGAAGACCGTCAGCAGCCGCTTGCCCACGCTCATCTCCACCCCGAGCCCCGCCTTGACGGCGAAGGCGTAGTTCAGGGCCTGGCGCCGGGTGTCCACGGCGTCGTGCGCCTCGGCGATCCGTACCGCCCACTCCCCCGCGAGCCGCCCCGAGCGCAGGGCGAACGAGATGCCCTCGCGGGTCCACGGCTCCAGGAGGCCCGCCGCGTCCCCGCACACCAGCACCCGTCCGCGCGACAGCGGTGAGTCGTCGGCACGGCAGCGCGTCAGATGCCCCGACGAGATGCTCGGCTCGAAACCGGCCAGCCCGAGCCGGGCAATGAAGTCCTCCAGGTACCGCTTGGTGGCGGCTCCTTCACCACGCGCCGAGATCACACCGACGGTGAGCGTGTCGCCCTTGGGGAAGACCCACCCGTAACTGCCGGGAATGGGGCCCCAGTCGATGAGGACACGCCCCTTCCAGTCCTCGGCGACGGTCTCCGGGACGGGGATCTCCGCTTCCAGACCGAGGTCGACCTGGTCCAGCTTCACCCCGACATGCGCTCCTATCCGGCTGGCACTGCCGTCCGCGCCCACCACGGCACGCGCCAGCAGTGTCTCGCCGTCCTGCAGTACGACGGCCACGGTGCGCCGGTCCGGTACGGCGGATCCATGCTGTTCCACCCGCGAGACCGTGGCACCGGTGCGCAGTTCGGCGCCCGCCTTCTGCGCGTGCTCGACGAGCTGCTGGTCGAACTCGGGCCGGTTGATGAGCCCGAAGAGCGTGTGCCGGGAGCGGCGGGTGCGGGTGAACTTGCCGTCGAGCGAGAACGTGACCGCCTGCACCCGGTCCCGGAGCGGCAGCTCGAAGCCGGGCGGCAGGGCGTCTCGCGAGGGGCCGATGATGCCGCCGCCGCACGTTTTGTAGCGGGGCAGCTCCGCCTTCTCCAGCAACAGGACGCGACGCCCCGCGACCGCTGCCGCATAGGCCGCCGAGGCGCCCGCAGGCCCCGCGCCGACCACGACGACGTCCCATACCCGCTGTGCGTCGTCCGAAGAGTTCTCGCTGCTCACGATGGTCTGCTGCTCCGATCCAGCCGCCTGCCGCACCTACCTCACGCATCCTACGGGCGGCGCCCGGCGAAGACCGCTGTGGGAGTATCGGCAGCGTATGCGCGAGGCGCACCCGTACGCACGTGCATCCCACCCGTACCCATCCGTACAACGTCGCACCTACGAGGAGCGTGCCATGTCGTCGAATCCGGTCGCCGAGACCGTCGCCTCACTGATACCCAGGGCGAAGGCGGAGCTCACCGAGCTGGTGGCCTTCAAGTCGGTGGCGGACTTCGACCAGTTCCCCAGGAGCGAGAGCGAGGGCGCCGCGAACTGGGTGGCCGAAGCGCTGCGCGCCGAGGGTTTCCAGGAGGTGGCGCTGCTCGACACCCCGGACGGCACGCAGTCGGTGTACGGCTTCCTGCCCGGGCCCGAGGGCGCGAAGACCGTGCTGCTGTACGCGCACTACGACGTGCAGCCGCCGCTCGACGAAGCGGCTTGGCTGACACCGCCGTTCGAGCTGACGGAGCGCGACGGCCGCTGGTACGGGCGAGGAGCCGCCGACTGCAAGGGCGGCTTCGTCATGCATCTGCTGGCCCTGCGCGCACTCAAGGCGAACGGCGGACTCCCCGTCAACGTCAAGGTGATCGCGGAGGGTTCGGAGGAGCAGGGCACGGGCGGTCTGGAGCGGTACGCCGAGCAGCACCCGGAGCTGCTCACCGCCGACGCGATCGTCATCGGCGACTCCGGCAACTTCCGGGTCGGCCTGCCCACGGCCACCTCGGCGCTGCGCGGTATGACGATGGTGCGCGTCCAGGTCGACACCCTTGAAGGCAACCTGCACTCGGGGCAGTTCGGCGGCGCGGCGCCCGACGCGCTGGGCGCGTTGATCCGCGTACTGGACTCGCTGCGCGCAGAGGACGGCTCGACGACCGTCGACGGGCTCACGAGCGATGCCCGGTGGGAGGGCCTGCAGTACGAGGAAGCCCAGTTCCGCCAGGACGCCAAGGTGCTCGAGGGTGTGGAACTGATCGGCTCCGGCACGATCGCCGACCGTATCTGGGCGCGCCCAGCCGTGACCGTGCTCGGCATCGACTGCCCGCCGGTGGTCGGCGCCACCCCGTCCGTGCAGGCGGGCGCCCGCGCGCTGATCAGCCTGCGGGTGCCGCCGGGCGTGGACGCCGTGGAGGCGACCAAGCTGCTCCAGGCGCATCTGGAGGCGCACACGCCGTGGGGCGCGCGGGTGCGGACGGAACAGATCGGCCAGGGCCAGGCGTTCCGTGCCGACACCTCCAGCCCGGCGTACGCGGCGATGGCCGAGGCGATGAGCGTCGCGTACGACGGGGCGGAGATGCAGTACGCGGGGCAGGGCGGCTCCATCCCCCTGTGCAACACCCTCGCGTCCCTGTACCCGCGGGCGGAGATCCTCCTGATCGGCCTGAGCGAGCCGGAGGCGCAGATCCACGCCGTGAACGAGAGTGTGTCGCCGGAGGAGTTGGAGCGCCTCGCCGTCGCGGAGGCTCTGTTCCTGCGCAACTACGCGGCGGGCTGAGCTGGTTCGGCGGGAGCGGCCCGGCCGACGTACGGCTGAGGTCTGGTGCGACCGGGCCCGTACCGCCGCTCAGCCCACGGGCGCTCCTATCCCACGGGCACCCCGGCCTCCAGGTACAGTGCGGCTCCCCGTTCCCGTGCGCGCAGCGCCCAGCGCAGCCGCTCGTAGCGGACGGGGGGCAGCAAAGTGGCGGCCTCCTCCTCGGTGACGAAGCGCCAGCCGCGCAGTTCGGGGCCCGGCAGCAGCATCCGCCGGGCCGCTTCGCCGTCGAGCCGTCCACCGTCGAACAGGAGGCGCAGTCCGCCGTAGCCGGGGGGCCTGGGCGATTCCCAGTCGACGACCAACAGGCTGGGGACGTCGTCGAGTTGGATGCCGGTCTCCTCGGCGACCTCGCGCATACCGGCACGCGCGGGCGCCTCGCCGCGTTCGACGACGCCGCCGGGGAACTCCCAGCCGGCCTTGTAGGTCGGATCGACGAGGAGCACACGGTCGTGCTCGTCGAAGAGAAGCACGCCTGCGGCGACGGTCTCCGCGGTGGGCTCAGGGGTCTGCACGATGTCGCAGACGGGGACGGCGCCGGTGCGCACGGCGTCGGCGACCCGCTCGGCGGCCTCGTACGGGGTGAGCGCGCTGGTGTCGACGGGGTGGGCGTCAGCGGTGAGCCAGCCGGCCAGGGCGGCGCGGTAGGGCTCGATGTGGTCGTACGACCACTGGCGTACCCGTATCTCCCCGTCGGGAAGGTCGGGTGGCACCTCGCGGTCGGCTATTCGCTCCCGCAGGATCGTTTCCGCCGGGGCGAGGAGCACATGGCGTACCGGAATCCTTCGTGAGGCGAGTCCGCCGAAGATCTCGTCGCGGTAGTCCTGGCGCAGCAGGGTCATGGGCACCACCAGGACGCCGCCGAGTTCGGCCAGCAGCGCGGCCGCGGTGTCGACCACGAGCCGCCGCCAGATCGGCAGGTCCTGGAAGTCGCCGACCTCGGCGAGGTGCTTGGGCGGCAGCAGTTGCGTCAGCCCGGCTCCGATGAGCTCGGGGTCGAAGAGTGTGCTGTTCGGGATCAGGTCGATCAGTTCCCGTGCGGTGGTGGTCTTCCCCGCACCGAACGCACCGTTGATCCAGACGATCACGGTTCCCCCTCTTCTGTTGGCCCCCTGAGGCTTGCCCTCCACCCTGCCATGAAAACCAGGCCCTGATGAGGACGCCTTCCGCAGGGCCGGAGACAAGCGGAAGCCCGGCCGGGAGGGCCGGGCTTCGGGTCGGGACGTGGCCGACGAGGGCCGATGGTCGGTCAGTTCTTCAACTGCTGGTCCAGGACGGCGTTGTCGGGGGCCAGGCCGCTGCCGTCGTCGACCGTCTTGTCCAGCGCGCTGAGCGTGTCCGGCACCTCGACGTTGCCGAGGGCATCGCTGTCGAGGGAGTGGGACGGGGTGACGGCAGCCACCACGAATCCGGCGGCGAGGGACGCGACGGCGAGCATGCTTCGCTTCTTCATGCCCGGCTCAACTGAGAAACGCGGCACAAGTCACGGTGTCGGAACCAGGAAGGGCAGGCGACACCCTCCTTGCCGGGAGCTGTCCCGAGGGGACCCGCGCGCCACACCGCGACGCCCTGCGCTGTGCGAGGGCCCGTCTGGGTACATGGCCAACTCCGGCCCGGCAGGCGGCTTTCCTGGCGGGCATCGCGTCGGTCTGCTGGCCAGGGGGGCGCCAGCGGCACCGCACCGCTCGGCGGCACCGCTCGGCGGCCGCCCCGGCGTGGCCCCAACTCGCGCCCCTCCCTCCGCGGATCGCGCCGGAGGCGTCAGCTCGCGAGTCCCGCCGTAGGCGCGTCCTCCCGGCGCCGCAGAGCCGCCGCGGCCGCTCCGACCAGGCCCGCGTCCGTGCCCATCACGGCGGGCGCCACGGTCAGGCGCTGCACGAAGGACAGCGTCGCGTACTGACGGAGCGCGTCGCGCAAGGGCGTGAACAGGATGTCTCCCGCCTTGCCCACTCCCCCGCCGATCACCGCGATGTCGATCTCCACCAGGGTCGCGGTCGCCGCGATGCCGGCCGCCAGTGCCCGGGCGGCCCGCTCGAAGGAGGCGATCGCGACGGAGTCACCGGCGCGGGCGGCGGCGGCCACCGCGGCTGCCGAGGTGTCACCGTCGGCGCCGGGCTGCCAGCCGCCCTCAAGGGCGCGGCGTGCGATGTTGGGCCCGCTCGCGATGCGCTCGACGCAGCCTCGCGACCCGCACGGGCAGAGGTCACCGTCGAGATCCACACTGATGTGACCGATGTGACCGGCGTTGCCCGTGGGCCCTGGGTGCAGCCGGCCGCCCAGGACCAGACCGCCGCCGACACCTGTCGAGACGACCATGCACAGCGCGTTGTCGTGGCCGCGGGCCGCGCCCTGCCAGTGCTCGGCCGCCGTGATCGCCACACCGTCGCCGATCAGCTCCACGGGCAGCCCGCCGGTGACGGCACGGACGCGTTCGACCAGCGGATAGTCGCGCCAGCCGGGGACGTTCACCGGGCTCACGGTGCCCGCCGAGGCGTCCACCGGGCCCGCGCTGCCGATGCCTAGTGCCGTGGCGCGGCTCCACAACGGCGAGCCGGTCAGATCGCCGAGCACGGCTTCGACGGCCCGCATCACGGTGTGTCCGTCCCCTTGCGCGGGCGTCGCGCGCTGCGCACGCAGGAGGATCCCGCCATGGCCGTCCACGAGCGCTCCGGCGATCTTGGTGCCGCCGATGTCGAGCGCGGCCACGAGGTCGGTGTGCATCAGTGTCTGATCTCCCGGTGCAGTTTTCTCTCCGAGGGTCCCCCGGCGTACGTCCGGGGGTGCCCTGAATCTCTCCGGGAGCGACCCCGGGCACCCGGCCGGACGAAACAGATAGCACGACTGGCCCCGAAGCAGTGCGGGCCGGAGTGCGCGAGGGATAGTCTCCTCGCAGCTGACAACGTTGTCCAGGCTCTATGCTCGACGCCACATCCCAGTGAGCACCTCCGGCCGACGCACCCCGTGGACCAGTGGACCAAGTGGACTACAGGACAGGACAGCCCATCGTGACCCAGACCGCCCACCGACCCGACAACCGATACGGCAACCGTCCGACCATGAAGGACGTCGCGGCGCGTGCCGGAGTCGGCCTCAAGACGGTGTCGCGTGTAGTCAACGGCGAGCCGGGGGTCACCCCGGACACCGAGCGCCGGGTGCGGGAGGCGATCGACGCGCTGGGCTTTCGCCGCAACGACAGCGCGCGGGTGCTGCGCAAGGGACGTACCGCGAGCATCGGCCTCATCCTGGAGGACCTCGCCGACCCCTTCTACGGCCCGCTCAGCCGCGCGGTCGAGGAGGTGGCCCGCGCCCACGGCGCCCTGCTGATCAACGGCTCGAGCGCCGAGGACCCGGACCGCGAGCAGGAGCTGGCCCTCGCGCTGTGCGCGCGCCGCGTGGACGGGCTCGTCGTCATCCCGGCCGGTGACGACCACCGCTATCTGGAGCCGGAGATAAAGGCGGGCGTCGCCACGGTCTTCGTGGACCGCCCCGCCGGACAGATCGACGCGGACGTCGTCCTGTCCGACAACTTCGGCGGTGCGCGCGACGGCGTCGCCCACCTCATCGCCCACGGCCACCGCCGTATCGGGTTCATCGGCGACATGCCCCGCATCCACACGGCCGCCGAGCGGCTGCGCGGCTATCGCACCGCCATGGAGGACGCGGGCGTTCCCGTCGAGGAGGCCTGGATGTCCCTGGGGGCCACCGATCCGCAGCGGGTCCGCCGGGCCGCCGAAGCCATGTTGTCGGGCCCCTCCCCCGTCACCGCGATCTTCACGGGCAACAACCGTGTGACGGTCACGGTCGTCCGCGTCCTCGCCGAGCGCACCCGCCCCGTCGCCCTCGTCGGTTTCGACGACATCGAACTCGCCGACCTCCTCCAGCCCGGCGTCACCGTCGTCGCCCAGGACGCCGCCCGGCTCGGCCGCACAGCCGCCGAGCGCCTCTTCCGCCAACTCGACGGCACTCTCCTCCTCCCGGAGCGCATCGAACTCCCGACCAGGCTGATCACCCGTGGCTCGGGTGAACTGCCGCCCGCGGGCTGACCCATGGCGGATCCCGACAACCGCACACACCGCACCCGCCCCACAGACCGCGGCACCCACCGCGCCCATGGCACCCATGGCACCCATGGCACCCATGGCACGCTGACAGCACTCGGCCTCGCTGAAGCGCCGCGCGACCATCCGCTGAGCTATCCGGGCGCCTGGCCCGAGGAGTCCGTGCTCCTGGACGGCGACCGGCTCTCCCCTCTCACGCGCCTGACGTTCCCGGATCGCGTCCCGGTCCTCGCGGTCGGCTCCAACGCCTGTCCCGCGCAACTCCGGCACAAGATGCGGCAGTACGAGATCTCGTCGCCCATCCCTCTGGTGAAGGCGAAGGTCACAGGCATCGACGTCGGTGTCTCCGCGCATGTCAGCGGGATGGGGTACGTGTCCGCGTCGCCCTTTCGCGTTCGTGGGTTCACCCGGGAACTGTTCGTCACCTGGCTGGACCCGGCGCAGCTCGCGGCGGTCGACGCCAGCGAGGGAGTCCAGGCGCCGTCGGGTGCGTACGACCGTGTCCTGCTGCCCGCTTCCGATGTTCCGGTCGAGCTGGAGTCCGGCGAGGTGCTCGACGGCGCCCATCTGTACGTCAGCCGCCGGGGAGTGCTCCACGACGGCTCCGGTACGCCGCGAAGGCATCCGGGCGAGCGTCCGCTGCTCGCCGAACTCCTCGCGGAGTCACCGCGGTTGCGGGAGCTGTTCGGTTCCACCCCTGAGGAGTTCTGCGCCCGCGCCCGCGGCGACTGGGACCTGTGCGTGCGGGGCACCCGGCTGTTCGCCGAGGAGGGGCGGACGACTGCCTCCGGCCTGGAGAAGTACGTAAGCGATCAGCAGACGGGCAGCCCTGGCAGCGGCGCGTCGTTGTCACCGCCCTTGATGTAGACGTCGCTGACGAAGACGTTCGTGTTGCCGCTGTCGTCGTCCGTCTTCGCCCACCAGACGTTCGTCCACTGCCCGTACGTCTCGCGGCGGCCCAGATTCTGCTGGCAGTAGAAGTAGTTGGTGCCGGCGTTGAGGGTGCCTGCCTCGGCGCCGTCGGCGGTGTAGGACGTGGCCTTGCGCCAGACCTCGCAGTTGTACTTTCCGCCGCCGACGGGGTGGCAGACCGGGGCGGGGCTGGCGCCGCCTTCGCCGCCGGCGCTCGTGCCGCCGCCGTCCGTGGAACCACCGCCGGTCGGCGTCGGCGAGGCGTCGGGGCCCTTCGTCGTCGGCTGTGCGCCCTCCGTGCCCTCGGTGCCCGCCGGCTTCTCGGCCGGCGGCGACGACTGCTTGTCGCCCTCCCCCTGGGTCTCTTGCTCGTCCGACAGGTCCACCGAGCCACGGCTGGCACCCGAGGACGGCGACTCGCCCGCTTCGGCGGTCTTTGCGGGCGGGGCCGCCGTCTTGGAGTCGTCGGAGTTGTTCAGCAGGGCCGCGGTGACGCCGGTCCCGGCCAGGACGATCGTGACCGCCGCGGCGGCGAGCAGGACGCGGCTCTTACGACGCCGGGCCGCACCGGGAGGCGCGCCCCGGGCCGCCTCCGGCTGCGGCGGCCCGAAGCCCGGCCCGCCCGTGGGCGGGGACGCCGGGAGGCCGAATGCCGGTGCCCCGAACGCCAACCGGCCCCCACCGGGAGCCCCGGCGCCCGAAATCCCCGCACCCGCTCCGCCGACACCCGGTCCATCCGCCCCGGATGCCCCCGCGCCCGGAGCTCCTACACCCGATCCGCCGCCCCCTGAAGCCTGCCCGTCCGATCCACTCGCGTCAGGGACACCCGCGCCCGATCCGTCCCCACCTGTCGCCCCAGCGCCTGCCGCGATCGACCCCGGTGGTCCGAACCCCGGCGGTGCCGCCGGTGCGCTTGGCTCGGTGTGCTTGCCTGGTTGCGGTACGGGGCCGCGCAGGTTGGTGGTCGCGGAGGTCTGGTCGGGCGCTCCCGCTGCCTGCCCCGGCTCCGTGCCCGCCACTGCTTCCAACAGTGGGCGTGCCCGGTCGGCCTCCGGCCGGTTCTGGGGCTGCTTGTCCATCAGCTGCCGCAGCACAGGGCCGAGTGGCCCGGCGCGGCGCGGCTCCGGCAGTGGTTCCGTCACGATCGCGGTGAGCGTGGACCACGTCGACGTACGCCGGAACGGTGAGGTGCCCTCGACGGCCGCGTACAGCGTGGCGCCGAGGGCCCATACGTCGGACGCGGGTCCGGGGTCATGGCCTTGGGCGCGTTCGGGCGCCAAGTAGTCCAGGGAACCGACCAGTTCACCGCTGCGGGTCAGATGCGTGGTGGAGCCGTCGCCGGGGTCCTCCATCGTCGCGATACCGAAGTCGGTGAGGACGACCCGGCCGGAGCGGTCGAGCAGGATGTTGCCGGGCTTCACATCGCGGTGCAGTACCCCGGCGCGATGGGCCGCGGCCAACGCGTCCATGACCTTCGCGCCGATCCCTGCGGCTTCCTGCGGGTCGAGCGTGCCCCGCTCACCCAGGACGGCATCGAGGGAGGGCCCGTCCACCAGCTCCATGACGATCAGCGGACGCCCGTCGACCTCGGCCACGTCGTGCACGGCGACGACGCCGGGGTGGCGTATCCGGGCCGCCGCGCGCGCTTCACGCTGCATCCTGACCCTCAGGTCGGCCAGTTCGGGCGCGCCGGCGTCGGAGTACGTCCGCAGCTCCTTGACCGCGACCTCACGACGCAGGACCTCGTCGAGAGCCCGCCAGACGACCCCCATGCCGCCACGCCCGAGCCGGGCCACCACGCGATAGCGTCCGGCCAGGAGCCGGCCGATTCCGTCGGTCCCGCCGGTCTCGTCGGTCCTGTCTGTCCCGTCCCTCTGTTCGTTCTCCCCCGAAGACAACCCCTGCCCCCGTTCCCGTGCCCCGCCATCAAGTGCCGTACAGCCTAGGGGGCAGAGGTGACAGTGCGGGCCGAACGTGACGGCTGTGACGGGCCGTTACTTGGCGGAGATCGTCAGGTCGGCCCGCCTGGGCGTAGCGAAGCCCTCCAGGTCTGCGCGGGTCAGGCCCGCCACACGTGCCACTTCGGCGATGTCGAGGGCCCCGCAGTCCAGGCCCCGCAGCAGGTAGCCGCTGAGCGCCTTGGCGGTCGCGGGCTCGTCCATCACGTCGCCGCCCGCACGGTTGGCGTACCGGGCGAGGCGTGCCGCGGCCTGCTCGAAGCCCTCGCGGTAGAAGGCGAACACGGCCGCGTATCGGGTCGGGATGTGGCCGGGGTGCATGTCCCAGCCCTGGTAGTAGGCGCGGGCCAGGGCTCGGCGGGTGAGGCCGTAGTGCAGCCGCCAGGCGTCGTGGACCTTGGAGGTCGGGCCGACGGGCAGGACGTTGGTGGAGCCGTCCGAGACGCGTACGCCCGTGCCCGCGGCCGCGACCTGCATGATCGCCTTGGCGTGGTCGGCGGCCGGGTGGTCGCTGGCCTGGTGGGCGGCGCTGACTCCGAGGCAGGCGCTGTAGTCGAAGGTGCCGTAGTGCAGTCCGGTCGCGCGGCCCTCGGCGGCCTGGATCATCCGGGCGACGGTCGCGGTGCCGTCGGTGGCGAGGATGGACTGGCTGGTCTCGATCTGGATCTCGAAGCCGATCCTCCCGGGCCGCAGACCGTGCACCTTCTCGAAGGCCTCCAGCAGCCGCACCATGGCGGTGACCTGTTCCGGGTACGTCACCTTGGGCAGCGTGAGCACCAGGCCGTCGGGCAGTGGGCCGGCCTCCATCAGACCGGTCAGGAAGATGTCGAGCGTGCGGATGCCCCGGTCACGCACGGGGGCCTCCATGCACTTCATCCGGATGCCCATGTACGGGGCCGCCGTCCCTCCCCCAGCCTCCGGCCGGGAGGTGCCCCCGTCGTACGCCGCCGCGATCAGCCGGGCGGCCCGCGCCGCGGTCTCGTCCTCCTCGGCGTCGGGACGCACGCCGTAGCCGTCCTCGAAGTCGACGCGGAGGTCTTCGATCGGCTCCCGCTCCAACTTGGCGCGCACGCGGTCGTACACCGGCCCGGCGAGCTCGTCGGCGAGGCCGAGCACGGCGGCGAACGACGCGGCGTCCGGGGCGTGTTCGTCGAGCGCGGTGAGAGCTTGGTCACCCCAGGAGCGGATGGTGTCGGCGGCGAACGCGTCGCCGGGTACGTAGACGGTGTGGACGGGCTGGCGGGTGCCGGGGTCGCCGGGGTAGCGGCGCTCCAGCTCCGCATCGACGGGGGCGAGCCGGGCACTGATCTCCCTGCTCACGCTGCCCGCGAGGCTGGTCGTCACCCTCTCCTGCCGACTCATCCCAGACACCCCTTCTTTCCGTTACACGGAATGACAGATCCGTATGGTGAAGCTATCCGGCGTGCTTCTCGGTGGTCAACACCTCCTCCAGCACAGCCTTGACAGCCACCCACCTGTTCACTCCTGTCTTGACTCGTTCTTCCGCACCGCCCCGCACACCCTTCATCCTGGCTCGTGAGAGACAGGAGAACGTGTGCTGAACGCCAGCCGAGTGTCGCGTCGCCAGAGCATCAAGACCACGGCGGTCGCCGCACTCACGGTGCCCTTCTTCGGTTCGAGGGACGCGGCAGGTTCGCAGGAATCCGGGGTGCCCGCCACCGTCGCCGAGCAGGGAAGCCGGGGACGCGGCGGCCAACTCGACATCATGACGTTCAATCTGCGCTTCGCGAGCAACGAGGGCGAGCACAGCTGGCCGGCCCGCCGCCCCGTGATGCGCGAGCTGCTGCGCACGGCGCAGCCGCACGTCATCGGTACCCAGGAGGGCCTCTATCAACAACTGCGGGACATCGAGGCCGATCTCGGCCCGCACTACGACTGGATCGGCACCGGCCGCGGTGGAGGCAGCCGTGATGAGTTCATGGCCGTCTTCTACGACACCCGGCGGCTGGCTCCGGTCGAGTTCGACCACTTCTGGCTCTCCGGCACGCCGTACGTGATCGCCTCCAACACCTGGGGCGCGGACTGGCTGCGCATGGTGACCTGGGTCCGCTTCCGCGACCGTCGCGCCGACGGCCAGGAGTTCTACGTCCTCAACACCCACCTGGACAACGTGAGTCAGTACGCGCGAAAGCGGTCCGTGGGTCTCATAGGCGAGCGGCTTGCCGAGCTCGACCGCTCCTTACCGCTCCTGGTGACCGGCGACTTCAACGTCCCGGCCCACAAGAACACGGTGTACGACGCGATGCTGGACCTCGGGCTGGTGGACGTCTGGGAGACGGCGGCCGAGCGGAGTAAGGCGTACAAAACGTTCCACGGCTACCGGCCGCTGGTGCCGGACGGCAACCGGATCGACTGGATCCTGGCCACACCCGGCGTGACGGCGCACCGTGCGTGGATGGACACGTTCTCGCGCGACGGGCAGTTCCCCAGTGACCATCTGCCCGTCCAGGCGTCACTGAGTCTCGGTTGAGCGCGCCGAAGGCCCCTGCGCCCGCGACGGTCGCAGGGGCCTTCGCGGCACCCGGATCGGCTCAGCCCTTGCGGGCCTCGACCTCCTCGGTGAGCTGCGGGACGACGTCGAAGAGGTCGCCGACGACGCCGTAGTCGACCAGGTCGAAGATCGGGGCCTCGGCGTCCTTGTTGATGGCCACGATGGTCTTCGAGGTCTGCATGCCGGCCCGGTGCTGGATCGCACCCGAGATGCCCGAGGCGATGTACAGCTGCGGGGACACGCTCTTGCCGGTCTGGCCGACCTGGTTGGAGTGCGGGTACCAGCCCGCGTCCACCGCGGCACGCGAGGCACCCACGGCCGCGCCGAGGGAGTCGGCCAGCGCCTCGATGATCGAGAAGTTCTCGGCGCTGCTGACACCACGGCCGCCGGAGACCACGATCGCGGCCTCGGTCAGCTCCGGACGGCCCGTCGACTCACGCGGCGTACGGCCGGTGACCTTGGTGCCGGTCGCCTTGTCGGAGAAGGACACGGCGAGCGCCTCCACGGCGCCGGCGGCCGCAGCGGGCTCCACGGCGGCCGAGTTCGGCTTGACCGTGATGACCGGGGTGCCCTTGGCGATACGGGACTTGGTGGTGAACGAAGCGGCGAACACCGACTGCGTGGCCACCGGACCGGAGTCGCCGGCCTCCAGGTCGACGGCGTCGGTGATGATGCCCGACCCGATGCGCAGCGCCAGACGCGCGGCGATCTCCTTGCCCTCCGCGGAGGACGGCACCAGCACGGCGGCCGGGGACACCTGCTCATAGGCGGCCTGCAGCGCGTCCACCTTCGGCACGACCAGGTAGTCGGCGTACTCGGAGGCGTCGTGGGTGAGGACCTTCACCGCGCCGTGCTCGGCGAGCGCGGCGGCGGTGTTCTCGGCGCCGGAGCCGAGGGCGACAGCGACCGGCTCGCCGATGCGACGGGCCAGCGTCAGCAGCTCCAGGGTGGGCTTGCGGACGGCACCGTCCACGTGGTCGACGTAGACGAGAACTTCAGCCATGGGACTTCTTCTCTCCTGCTTGCGAAGTGTGCGGGGCGGTCGGCGAATACGGGGCTCAGATGAACTTCTGGCCCGCGAGGAACTCGGCGAGCTGCTTGCCGCCCTCGCCCTCGTCCTTGACGATCGTGCCGGCCGTGCGCGCCGGGCGCTCGGCCGCGGAGTCCACGACCGTGTGAGCACCGTCCAGACCGACCTGCTCCGCCTCGAGGTCGAGGTCCGACAGGTCCCAGGACTCCACCGGCTTCTTCTTGGCCGCCATGATGCCCTTGAAGGACGGGTAACGCGCCTCGCCCGACTGGTCGGTGACGGAGACCACGGCCGGCAGGGAGGCCTCCAGCTGCTCCGACGCGGCGTCGCCGTCACGGCGGCCCTTCACCGTGCCGTCCTCGACCGACACCTCGGACAGCAGGGTCACCTGCGGAACACCCAGCCGCTCGGACAGCAGCGCAGGAACCACACCCATGGTGCCGTCGGTGGACGCCATACCGGAGATCACCAGGTCGAAGCCGGCCTTCTCGATCGCCTTCGCCAGCACCAGGGAGGTGCCGATGGCGTCGGTGCCGTGCAAGTCGTCGTCCTCGACATGGATGGCCTTGTCCGCACCCATGGACAGGGCCTTGCGCAGCGCGTCCTTGGCGTCCTCGGGGCCGACGGTGAGCACGGTGATCTCCGCGTCATCGGCGTCCTCGGCGATCTGCAGCGCCTGCTCGACCGCGTACTCGTCGAGCTCCGAGAGCAGACCGTCCACGTCGTCCCGGTCGACGGTCAGGTCATCGGCGAAGTGCCGGTCGCCGGTGGCGTCGGGCACGTACTTCACAGTGACAACGATCCTCAAGCTCACGCCGGCTCTCCTACTGCAATCGACATTTCCGAGCTGCCTTGTTTCCAGCAGCATAGGCGCCTCGAGCGGCCCGTCCCGGTTGGGGCGGCCTGCGCTCCGACCCAAATATTACTCGTCAGTACATCCAGTTCATCCCCGCTAAGCAAGCGCTTTGAACTGTGACCTTTGCAACGCAGCGTAATCGGAACTCGACGCTCTCGCAGAAGCGCGGGCGCCACGGCCCGCCGAGATCAGTCCCGCAGTCCATTGAAGCGCCCCTGGTGATAGAGGAGCGGGCGGCCCGCGCCGGTGGAATCGCCGAGGAGGACCTCGGCCAGGACGATGCGATGGTCCCCCGCGGGAACACGCGCGACGATGCGGCAGACGAGCCACGCCAGGACGTCGTCGAGCAGAGGCACTCCTTCGGGGCCCTCCCGCCAGCCGGTCGGCGCACCGAAGCGGTCGGCGCCGCTGCGGGCGAACGTGGCCGCCAGCTCCTGCTGATGGTCGCCGAGTATGTGCACGCCGACGTGGTCCGTCTCGGAGATCACCGGCCAGCTGGAGGCGCCGGTGCCGATGCCGAAGGAGAGCAGTGGGGGCTCGGCCGAGACCGAGGAGAGCGAAGTGGCGGTGAAGCCGACCGGGTTGCCGCCGCCCTGGGCGGTGATCACGGCGACTCCCGCCGCGTGCCGCCGGAAGACGGAGCGGAGCAGGTCCGGAGAAGCGAGTCGAGGTGTGTCGAGGTCGGGCGTGGCCGCCATGGAGTTGTCCTTCTGCGAGACGTCGCGAGCGGGTCCTGAGCTGCTCAACAGCCCGGACAGCGCGCGCTCGCGGTGCGGACGAGGTCCACATGGACGCGCTCGTGGAGAAGGAGTTCCGGCGGCACCCGGCCAGGCTGACGACAGGTGGTGCGCACAGTCAAGCGCGTTCCGGCAACTGGGAGATGCGTCACCGTCTGCCCCAAGTCTGCCCCAATGGGCCTGGGCGTCATGGCGCGCCGACGGCCTCACCGAGCGCGGCGATCACATCCGCCTTGCGCGGCTGCCCGGTCGCGCGTCGCACGACACGCCCATCGGCGTCCAGCACGAGCACGGTCGGCGTCTTGAGGATGTCGAGTTCGCGCACGAGATCCAGGTGGTCCTCGGCGTCGATCTCGACGTGGGTCACACCCGGGACCATCCCGGCGATCTCGCCGAGCACCCTGCGGGTCGCACGGCAGGGCGCGCAGAAGGCACTGGAGAACTGGACGAGCGTGGCCCGTTCACCGAGGTCCTCGCCCAACTCGGCGACCCCGAGCCGCTTCCCGTCGTCCCGCCCGCGCACTACGACCCTCCCGTTCCGCCGCCGGTGCAGCACTCCAAAAACGCTCGCCACCGCGAGCACCGCCACGCACACCACAAGTCCCGTCATCCTCGCCTTCAGCGTTCACGCGACCGCAAAGATTCCCGGGCTCACGGGACCCGGACCATGCGGAATGCTTGGTTCATGGACATCGATGTGAGGGGGCCGCGTTTCGGGGCCGCCGTGACCACCGCCGTACTGGCCGCCGTGCTCATCACCGGGAGCGTCTGGCTGCTGGCCTGGCAGACGCTCAGCTTCGCGCTCGGCGCGACCGGAGGTGTGGGGCGCTCGCCGTACGGCTGGCTGTTCCGCAAGGCCGTACGTCCGCGGATCGGGCCGCCCACGGAGTTCGAGTCGCCCGAGCCGCCGCGCTTCGCCCAGGCCGTCGGGCTGGTCTTCGCGCTCATCGGGCTGGTCGGCTACGCGTGGGGGCCGTTGTGGCTGGGGCAGGCCGCGATCGGCTGCGCGCTCGCGGCGGCGTTCCTGAACGCCGCGTTCGGGTACTGCCTGGGCTGCGAGATGTTTCTGCTGGTACGCCGCCTGACGGCGCGCGCAGAGTAACGCCATGGAGTAAAAGGCGGGGAAAGCGCGCAGGTGGATCACCTGCGACGTGACGAGAATCTCGCCGTTCAGCGGCACCAGGACTGGCTACTCGTCCGTTCTTACGGCACGATCTGCGCAATGCCGTAAACCTACGGCTGCGTAACTTCCCCGCCGGGAACCGCCCTTCCCAGGCAGAGCAGAGAGAAGGGTTCACTCCGTTCATGGCTGAGCTTGCTTACCGTCCTGCCATCGGTCTCGCCCGCACGTTGTTCAAAGCCTGGGACCTGAAGATCGACTGCAAGGGATCGGAGAACATTCCGCGCTCGGGCGGTGCGGTGCTGGTGAGCAACCACATCAGCTATCTCGACTTCATCTTCGACGGTTTCGCCGCGCTGCCGCAGAAGCGCCTGGTCCGCTTCATGGCGAAGGAGTCGGTGTTCCGGCACAAGATCTCCGGTCCGCTGATGCGCAACATGAAGCACATCCCCGTGGACCGCAAGAACGGTGAGGCGGCGTACGCGCACGCGCTGGACTCGCTGCGTTCCGGTGAAATCGTCGGGGTCTTCCCGGAGGCCACCATCTCGCAGTCGTTCACGCTCAAGAGCTTCAAGTCGGGTGCAGCGCGCATGGCCCAGGAGGCCGGCGTTCCGCTGATCCCGATGGCGCTGTGGGGTACGCAGCGGCTGTGGACGAAGGGCCACCCGCGCAACTTCAAGCGCAGCCACGTCCCGATCACCATCCGGGTCGGCGAGGCGATCGAGGCTTCCCGCGACAAGTACGCGGGCGCGATCACCCGGCAGTTGCGCGAGCGCGTGCAGGAGCTTCTGGAAGCCGCTCAACGCGCCTACCCCGTGCGCCCCAAGGGTCCGAACGACACGTGGTGGATGCCCGCGCACCTCGGCGGCACGGCCCCCACCCCCGAAGAGGTGCGGGCGGCCGAGGCGCGCTGAGCCACCGCTTCGGGGCCCGGGGCCACTATCGAGGGGCGTGGACGGTGATCCGCGCACCGGGGCTGAACTTCTCCAGCAGTTCGGCGAGTTCGGCTCCGGCCGCCTCGACCGTGGCCACGGGCATCGGCGCCAGGTTCTCCAGCAGGAAGAGCCCGGAAGTGGACTCCTCCGTGAGCCGCGTACGCGGACCCTGGCGCCAGTTCCAGCGCCGGCAGGTCACACCTGCCTCGTCGCGCCACACCACCTCGCCCGCGTCGGGGTGCTCGACGACCTCCTCGCCCGCCGCGACGGTCACGAAAGCCTCGTCGCCCGTGGCTCGCACGAGTCGCATTCCGCCCTGGATGCGGGCGATGTCCTCGCCACCCACCGGGATCAGATGGGCGACGCTGATCGCGTTGTAGAGGTCGACGAGCAGGTTGATCCGGGGCAGGCCCGCGGCCGACAAGGCCCGCTTGGCCAGTGCCTCCGCCGAGTTGCGCGTACGCGACGGTTTGGCGCCGAAGGCCGTGTACGTCTCCCGCCAGGCGGCCATGTGCGGGTCCTCGTGCGGGGGACGCCCTTCGAGTCGTACGGCGAGACGGCGGGCCGCGTCGTCCAGGATTGCCGAAGTGCCGTCCGTGCTGGGCCCGTTGACGAGTCCGTACGCCTCGACGGTGACGTAGGTGAAACGGGGCGCGAGGGCGCGCACCTCGTCGGACACGGTGAGCGTGAGAGTCATCGTCTGCTGTGCCTGCCTTGCCTCAGAGTGCGGTGGGGAGGGTCTGCCACAGATGCTCCCGGTCACGGGCGGCCTTCAGGGCGCGCAGCACGACCGGGTGAGGTTCAGCATACAGAACCGGATAGTCCATCTCATTGGACTCCGGATCGAGGGCGAAGGCCAGACGCTCGCCATCGAGCGAGAACCGGGCGTCGACCCCCGGCTTGTTTCCGCGAGGGTCCTGCCGGTGCCACGCCCCGTTGAACCGCACGGCGATCAGACCGTGCACCATGTCGAACTTCTGGTAGCAGAGCGCCGTGGGGATGTCCTCGGCCCGCAGCAGCGCTGCCAGCGCGTGGGCCTTGGCGTGACAGATACCGGTGCCCTGCTCCAGGACGTCGGAGGCGCGCCAGGTGACACGCGGGTCGCCGCTGTCGGCCGAGTGCGGGATGGTGTCGCGAATGAATTCGTACGCCGCTTGCGCATAGGCATACGAGTCGGCGACCGTCGAGGCAAGGTGCGCCGCCGTCTCCCGTACGCGCGGATGATGATGATCGATGACCTCGCCAGCGGCCAAATAAGTGGACAGGTCGGCAGTTTCCTGGATCAGCTCCATGCCCGCAGAGCATAGGAACGCGGCCGAACGGGAGTCAATGACTTTTCCATCAGCCGCATACCTATGCAGAGCCGGAGCTCGGTGTGGCTCGCTAGCGCGCCATCTCCTCCTTGAGCGCCGCCACGAAGCCGTCCACGTCGTCCTCAGTCGTGTCGAAGGAGCACATCCAGCGGACGTCACCGGCGGCCTCGTCCCAGAAGTAGAAGCGGTAACGCTTCTGCAGACGCTCGCTCACGTCGTGCGGCAGCCGCGCGAAGACCGCGTTGGCCTGGACGGGGTACAGGATCTCGACGCCGTGCACGGCGCGCACGCCCTCGGCGAGGCGCTGGGCCATCTCGTTGGCGTGCCGGGCGTTGCGCAGCCAGAGATCCCTGGCGAGCAGCGCCTCCAACTGCACCGAGATGAAGCGCATCTTGGAGGCGAGCTGCATCGACAGCTTCCGCAGGTGCTTCATGTGGCTGACGGCGTCCTGGCTGAGGACGACGACGGCCTCGCCGAACAGCGCGCCGTTCTTGGTGCCACCGAAGGACAGGACGTCCACGCCGACCGCGTTGGTGAACGCCCGCATCGGGACATTCAGCGAGGCGGCCGCATTGGCTATCCGGGCCCCGTCGAGGTGCACCTTCATACCGCGCGCGTGGGCGTGCTCGCAGATGGCACGGATCTCGTCGGGGGTGTAGACGGTGCCGAGTTCGGTGTTCTGTGCGATCGAGACGACCTGCGGCATGGCCCGGTGCTCGTCCTCCCAGCCCCAGGCCTGCCGGTCGATCAGCTCGGGCGTGAGCTTGCCGTCGGGCGTGGGCACCGTGAGCAGCTTGAGGCCGCCCATGCGTTCGGGGGCGCCGCCCTCGTCGACGTTGATGTGCGCGCCCTCCGCGCAGATCACCGCGCCCCAGCGGTCCGTGAGCGCCTGGAGTGCCACGACGTTGGCGCCCGTCCCGTTGAAGACGGGGAACGCCTCGGCACTCGCGCCGAAGTGGCTGCGCATCACCTGCTGGAGGTGGCCGGTGTAGTCGTCCTCGCCGTACGAGACCTGGTGGCCGCCGTTCGCCAAGGCGAGGGCGGCGAGCACCTCGGGGTGGGCCCCCGCGTAGTTGTCACTGGCGAAACCGCGGACCTCCGGGTCGTGATGACGCCGGGCGTCGGTCTTCGGAGGGTTCACGGCTTCTCGGTCAGCCACAGACGCTTTCCATTCACTTCGGCGGCGGGCCTCTCCCAGACGCCGGCGATGGCCTCGGCCAGCTCCTTGACGTCCGTGAAGCCCGCGAACTTCGCGTTGGGACGCTCGGCGCGCATCGCGTCGTGCACCAACGCCTTCACAATCAGGATGGCAGCAGCGGACGTCGGGCCCTCCGCTCCCCCAGCCTTGCGGAAGTAGTCGGCCATGGCCAGCGTCCACGCCTCGGCGGCGGCCTTGGCGGCGGCGTAGGCGGCGTTGCCCGCGGTGGGCTTGCTGGCGCCCGCGGCGCTGATCAGTACGTACCGGCCGCGGTCGCTGCGCTGCAACGCCTCGTGGAAGGCGAGGGAGGTGTGCTGCACTGTACGGATGAGCAGCAGCTCCAGCAGGTCCCAGTCGTCGAGATTCGTCTTGGCGAAGGTCTCGCTGCCGCGCCAGCCGCCCACGAGGTGGACGAGGCCGTCGACACGCCCGAAGTCCTTCTCGACGCGCGTGGCCCAGTCTCGGGTCGACTCCCGGTCGAGCAGGTCGACCGTGTCCCCGACGACGGTGGCACCGCCGTACGCATAGCGCGCCGAGTCCACGGCCTCGGCCAGCCGCTCCGGGTCGTTGTCCGAGCCGACGACGACCGCACCCTCCTCGGCGAGCCGCAGCAGAGTGGCCCGGCCGGCGGGACCGCCCGCGCCGGCCACCGCGATCACCGCGCCGTTGAGCGCCCCGTTCCCCATGATCCTCGCCTCCTGAGCAGTCGTCTCGGTGCGGTCGCTCACGCGGCCACCCGCTCGGCGCTGTCCGCCGTGATGCCCTTGGTAGAGGCGATCACGTTCTTCAGCTTCTTGGAGAGCGCCTCATAGAACATGCTCAGCGGAAACTCGTCCGGAAGCACGTCGTCGACGAGTTTGCGCGGCGGCTGGCTCAGATCCAGGGCGTCCGGGCCCTTGGCCCACTTGGAGCCCGGGTGCGGGGCGAGGTAGGTGGAGACCAGTTCGTAGCCGGCGAGCCAGTGGACCAGCTTCGGGCGGTCGATGCCGTCGCGGTACAGCTTCTCGATCTCGGCGCACAGCTCGTTGGTGACCTGCGGGGCGCGCTGCCAGTCGATGAACAGCTTGTTGTCGCTCCAGCGGACGACGTCGTGCTTGTGCAGGTACGCGAAGAGCAGCTGGCCGCCGAGGCCGTCGTAGTTGCGGACGCGTTCGCCGGTGACGGGGAAGCGGAACATCCGGTCGAACAGCACCGCGTACTGCACGTCACGGCCCTGCGGGAAGCCGTCGTCCGCCAGTTTCACGGCCTCCCTGAAGGCGGTGAGGTCGCAGCGGAGCTCCTCCAGGCCGTACATCCAGAACGGCTGGCGCTGCTTGATCATGAACGGGTCGAAGGGCAGGTCGCCATGGCTGTGGGTGCGGTCGTGGACCATGTCCCACAGGACGAACGCCTGCTGGCAGCGATCCTGGTCGCCGACCATCTCGCGGACGTCGTCGGGCAGGTCGACGCCGAGGATGTCGACGGCGGCCTCGGTGACCCGGCGGAAGCGGGCCGCCTCCCGGTCGCAGAAGATGCCGCCCCAGCTGAACCGCTCGGGGGCTTCACGGACGGCGATGGTCTCCGGGAAGAGGACGGCCGAGTTGGTGTCGTAGCCCGAGGTGAAGTCCTCGAAGGTGATGCCGCAGAACAGTGGGTTGTCGTAGCGGGTGCGCTCCAGCTCGGCGAGCCAGTCCGGCCACACCATGCGCAGCACGACCGCCTCGAAGTTGCGGTCCGGGTTGCCGTTCTGCGTGTACATCGGGAAGACGACCAGGTGCTGGAGGCCGTCCTCGCGGTGCGCGGCGGGCTCGAAGGCCAGCAGCGAGTCCAGGAAGTCGGGCACCTTGAAGCCCTCGTCCACCCAGCGGCGCAGGTCCTTGGTGAGCGCCTGGTGGTAGGCCGCGTCGTGCGGCAGCAGCGGGGAGAGCGCCTCCACGGAGTCCACGGCACGGCGTACCGCGAGCTCGGCCTCGCCCCGATCCGGCGCGCCCTCGGCGTCGAAGTCGATCGAGCCGTCCTTGGACTGCCATGGCCGGATCCGCTCCACAGCATCCTTGAGCACGGGCCAAGCCGGGTGGTCCACCACCCTGCCACCGGAAGGAACCTGCTCCTCCGTGCCCACCTGCACAAGAATTTCCGTCATGCCCCATCCTCCACGGGAGAACCTCGCGTATAGACACCGTATGCATGCGGGGTTCCTTCCCACAAGTGGGAAGGTCGGGAAATCATCCTGTCCAGCGCTATCTATGCCGCTCTTTTTCCTGTCAGGCATCGCTCAGACGATTACTTTCGCTCATCGGTGGGTAACCACACCAGCCACACGTGTCCTCCAGGAGCTCCGGTACGACAGCGGAACCGAGCCCGCGCAACCGGAGCGCTCGGTCAACTCTCTCGGGACGCGCCCACTCAGGGGTGATCCGATACACCGCGCGAGCCGTGCCGGGCGGCTGGAACGCGTCATTCCCCGGTGTCGGACAGGGTTCATCGCCGAGACTGGCGATTAGGCTGCGGCCTTGCCGCGTGGGTACGGGACCGCAGCGCGGCAGTCGAGCCGCCGTCGACGGAAGCGGAGTCAGCCTTGAACTTCCTCACCATCGGTCATCGCGGAATCATGGGTGTCGAACCCGAGAACACCCTTCGTTCCTTCGTCGCCGCCCAGCAAGCGGGCCTCGACGTGATCGAACTCGATCTGCATCTGAGCAAGGACGGCGAGCTCGTCGTCATGCACGACGCCGACGTGGACCGGACCACCGACGGTTCGGGACCGATCGCGGAGAAGACCCTCGCCGAGCTGCGCGCGCTGGACGCGGGGCACGGTGAACGCATCCCGGTCTTCGAGGAGGTACTGGACGCTGTCTCGGCACCCCTGCAGGCCGAGATCAAGGATGTCGCGGCGGCCCGGGCACTGGCCGAGGTCATGCACCGGCGGGATCTGGTCGGCCGGGTCGAGGTGCTGTCGTTCCACGACGAGGCCATCGCCGAGATCGCGCGGCTCGTCCCAGGCGTACGCACCGCGCTGGTCGCCAGCCGGTACGGCACCGACGTCGTCGAGCGCGCCACGGCGGTCGGCGCCACCACTCTCGTACTGAACATCCGGCGGCTCACGCTGGAGGTCGTCGAGCGCGCGCGCAAGGCGGACCTGCGGATCATCGGCTGGGTGGTCAACACGCAGGACCATCTGCGGCTGGTGCGCGCCCTGGAGCTCGACGGGGCGACCACCGACTACCCGGAGATCAAGCGCACCGGCCGCTTCACGGCGTAAGCGGCTTCACCAGGAGCTCGAACTGCAGGTCGTCGCGCTGCGGAACGCCGAACCGTTCGTCGCCGTACGGGAAGGGGGTCATCTCTCCCGTACGGCGGTAGCCGCGCCGCTCGTACCAGGCGATGAGGTCCTCGCGTACGGAGATCACGGTCATGTGCATCGCGCGCACGCCCCACGTCTCGCGTGCGTGCCGCTCCGCCTCCGCGATGATCACCTTGCCGAGACCCGCGCCCTGGAGCGCCGGGCTGACCGCGAACATGCCGAAGTAGGCGTGGTCACCGCGGTGTTCGAGCTGACAGCAGGCGATCATGGTGCCCTCGCGCTCTACGGTCAGCAGGCGGCTGTCGGGCGACTTGATGACCGCGCGTACGCCCTCCGGATCCGTCCGCTGCCCCTCCAGGATGTCCGCCTCGGTGGTCCAGCCGGTTCGGCTGGAGTCTCCTCGGTAGGCCGACTCGATCAGCGCCACCAAGGCTTCGACGTCGGCGTCGGTGGCGTCTCGGAAGGTCAGGCCGGTGTCGGCGGTCTCCTCGGCGGTCTCCATGGAACGGCTCCGGTCTCGGGCGGGGCTCGGGCACCGACGAGCTTAGGGCCTGTCCGGCTAAGGTGCGGGGGCATGGTGCATGTACTGAGCAGCCGGACCTTGCTCCGCCCCACTGACCCTCATCGCTCCCGCGCCTTCTACGGCGAGCAACTGGGCCTGCCCGTCTACCGGGAGTTCGGCACCGGCCCCGAACGCGGCACCGTCTATTTCCTCGGCGGTGGCTTCCTGGAAGTCTCGGGCCGCTCCGAAGAACCCCCCTCCCCCGCTCTCAAACTGTGGCTCCAGGTGGCGGACGTGACCGCCGCGTACGAGGAACTGACGGCGGCGGGCGTGGAGGTGCTGCGGCCCCCGGTCAAGGAACCGTGGGGCCTGATCGAGATGTGGCTCACCGACCCCGACGGAACCGAGATCGTGGTGGTGGAGGTGCCTGCGGACCATCCGCTGCGGTACCGGCCGTAAGGGCCCCACCGCGAAGCCGGCCGGCCTCTGCCGGGACACTGAGGCGGCCGCCGTCATTCCCAGCACAGGCAGAATGGATGGCCGACGGGGTCCGCGTACACCCGGAACCCGCGACGCCCGTCCTCGTCGTCCAGGTCGAGCGGGGTGGCGCCGAGGGCCAGGACCTGGGCTTCGGCGGTGTCGATGTCCGAGACGGTGAAGTCCAGGTGCAGCTGCTGGGAGTTGTCGTCGGCGCGTGGCCAGTGCGGCGGGCGGAAGCCGGGGGCGCGCTGGAAGGCGACGCGATGGCCGTCGGGCACGTAGAGGTCGTACCAGTCGTCGTTGTACTGCTTGATGTCGCCGCCGAGCACTCCCGCGTAGAAGGTGGCGAGGGCCGCGGGGTCCGGACAGTCCAAGGCGACGAGGCGGTACTGGGCGATGGCCATGGCGGGAAAGTCCTTTCCTTCAAGCCTGGTTCACAGGTCCTTCAGCGCCGGCAGCAGCTTCTTCTCCGCCCAGTCCAGGAACGGGTGCTGGTGGTCACCGCCGACCTGGACGAGTGCGATCTCGGTGAAGCCCGCGGTGACGTAGGGGCGTACGGCCTCGACGAAGGTGTCGACGTCGCCGCCGCACGGAATGGTCTCCGCGACATCCTCCGGACGTACGTTCTGGGTGGCGGTGTCGAAGTTCGCGGGGCCGGGCAGTTCGGCGTTGACCGGCCAGCCGCCCAGCGCCCAGCGGAACTGCTCGTGGGCCCGGCCGATGGCCGCGTCCTTGTCGGGGTCGTAACAGACGGGCAGTTGCCCCACCTTCGGCTTGCCGCTGCCGCCGTGCCGTTCGAAGGAGTCCACCAGCTCGGTCTTCGGTTCGGTGGCGATCACCAGGTCGGCCAGCCGGCCGGCCAGTGCGCAGGAGCGCTCGCCCGAGACG
Source organism: Streptomyces sporangiiformans (assembly GCF_005768555.2). Taxonomy (GTDB): domain Bacteria; phylum Actinomycetota; class Actinomycetes; order Streptomycetales; family Streptomycetaceae; genus Streptomyces; species Streptomyces sporangiiformans. The sequence continues at coordinate 138,560 of NZ_VCHX02000320.1, read as the reverse complement.
GCGACGCCGATCGGGGGCGCCTCGTCGGGGACGTCGTACAGCTTGGCGTTCGTCACGTCGAAGTGCGTGCCGTGGTGGTTCACGCTCTCACCGGAGAACAGGGCGCAGATGATCCGGACGGCCTCTTCCAGCTTCTCGAGGCGGACGTGTGCGGCCGGCCAGCCGCCGCCCACCACGTGCTCGTTGAGATTCTCGCCGGAGCCGAGCCCGAGCCGGAAACGGCCTTCGGCGAGCAGCTGCGTCGTGGCGGCCTTCTGGGCGACGACCGCCGGGTGATAGCGCGTCGTCGGGCAGGTCACATACGTCATGAGGGGAATCCTGGACGTGGCCTGCGCCGCGGCACCCAGCACGCTCCACGCGTACGGAGCGTGCCCCTGTTCCTCCAGCCACGGGAAGTAGTGGTCGGAGGTGACGGAGAAGTCGAATCCTGCTTGTTCCGCGGCCACCACGTGCTGCACGAGTTCACGAGGGCCTGCCTGCTCGGTCATCATCGTGTATCCGATTTGCACCATGCGTTCCTAGTAGCCGGTCAGGGGTACCCGAAACGTGCCTCAGGCGGGGCGGGGACACGGGGTGTGCGTGGGCCGGTGCCGGGTACCGGGGCCGGGCATGTGCATCCTCGTGTGCGACGGAGGTTCCGATGGCTCTGCCCGGCAATTCCCTGACCAGGTCCTGGCAGCGATGGCGCCACTGGCGACAAGGACGCGACCGGTTACCGGTCTCCCTCACGTCCACCGGAACCGAGGACGCGAACCGGAGGTTTCTGCTGTACGGGGTGCTGCCGCTATGGGTCGTGCCGGCGGTCGCCGACTGGTGGATGCACCGGCGCACCCGGATCGAGCACACCTCCGGGACCAAGGAGTCCGTCGTACACGCGCTGATGATGACCGAGGCCGGGATCCCGGTCCTCATGGGCCTCCTGGCCCGGATCAACCCGCTCGTCCTGTCCGTGATGGGCGGGGCCGCTGCGGCTCACAGCGCCACCGCCCTGTACGACGTGACGCTGGCCGTCGAGGAGCGGGAAGTCCGCCCCGTCGAGCAGCACATCCACAGCTTCCTGGAGGTACTGCCGCTGTCGGGGCTGGCCTTCACGGCGTGCCTGCACTCGGATGAGGTCCGCGCGACCCTGCGCGGCGGTCGCGGCCCCGACGACTGGAGGCTGCTGCCCAAGGACCGGCCGCTGTCCGCCGCGTATCTGGCCGGGCTGGGCGTGGTGATCGGTGCCGGGGTGGTGCTGCCGTACGCCGAGGAGCTGCGGCGCTGCGTCCGGGCCCAGCGCTCTTCATGACACCGCGAGCGCACCGGCCGGGGCGCCGAACCGCACCCGCGGGGCTGCCACCCCTCAGCCGCGTACCTGTCGGCGGCACGGGCCCGGAGGATGTCGTCGTCGACCGCGAAGGCCACGTGATCACGGGTGTCGAGGACGGCCGCATTCTGCGTGTCCGTCCGTACGGCCGTCCCGTCGACGTGGAACAAGTCGCCCACACCGGAGGTCGGCCACTGGGGCTCGAAGTCCTGCCGGACGGGCGGTTGTTGGTGTGCGACGCGGAGCGCGGGCTGCTGCGTGTCACCCCGGGTCGCGGGAACGGGGCGGTCGAGGTCCTCGTCGACTCCGTGGCGGGAGCGCCGCTGCGGTTCTGCAGCAACGCGGCCGCGGCGGCCGACGGCACCGTGTACTTCACCGTCTCCAGCAGGCGCTACGGGCTTCAGGACTGGCTCGGCGACCTGATCGAGGACACGGCGACCGGCGGGCTGTTCCGGCTCCGGCCCGGCAGCGACGCAGCCGAACTCCTCCTGGACGGCCTGCGTTTCGCCAACGGAGTGGTCCTCTCCGAGGACGAGTCCTGTGTCGTGGTGGCCGAGAGCGGCGCGTACCGTCTCACCCGGCTGTGGCTGTCCGGGGCGCGTGCCGGCCGCCAGGACACCCTGATCGAGAACCTGCCGGGCTTCCCGGACAACCTTTCGCGTGGCGCGGACGGGACGATCTGGGTCGCCCTGGCCGGCCCGCGCCAAGCGCCCCTCGACTGGTTGCGTCAGGCGCCCGTGGGAGTGCGCCGTGCGGTCTGGCGGATCGTCCGTCCGCTCCGCGTACGCCCGCGTCCGGTCGCGCGCGTCATGGGCGTCGGCCCCGACGGCCGGGCCCGCCACGATCTCGGGCGCCGCCGTGTCGGCTACCGCATGGTGACCAGCGTGCACGCATGCGGGAGCGCCTTGGTTCTGGGCAGCCTCCTGGAGGACGGGATCGCGGTGTGCGCGGCGCCGGTGAGCGAGGACGTGATCAGCTGACGGGATGCCCGGCGGTGATGCCGTCGACGTCACTCAGGCGCAGCGGCTCCCGATCCGTACAGTCCGTACTCCCCGTGCGCCCCGTGCGCGCGCTGGTCCCGCCCGTGACGGGGCTGAGGAGGAAGCCGACGTGATCTCCCGCGTCGGTACGCCCTTCCACCCGGCCGACGAACCAGGCGAGCGTGCCGTCCAGTACGGGAACGCCGTCGGGGCCCGGCGTCCAGGCCGCGCGTGCGAACTTGTCCACGTGGTCGCCGGTCTCGCCGCCGAACAGCTCCGCGAGCGCGTACTGGTCGCGACCGGGCAGATGCACCGCGAGCCGTTCCGCGGAGCGCGCCACCCGGAAGGTCCGGTTGAGCGTCGACAGCCACACCATGAACCGGGCAGGCCGGATCGAGCACTGCGAGGCGAAGCTCACCAGGCAGCCCGCCCGCTCCCCGTGGGCCGTGGCGGTCACCACGTACACGGGGTGGTCGAGCCGCTCGACGAAGGACTCCATGACCGTCATGTCGGTGCCTGGCCCTCTGGCCCGGGATCGCGGTCCGTCCTCATGGCGCGGCGCCCACCTCTCGATGGCGGGTTCGGGCGGCAGGGCAGCCGCCGACGGGCCGGGGCTCCGTCACGTGCCCCGACCCGCCGAGAGTGGCAGCCGGCCCTCAGTGGTGCCCTGGCCCGCCGCTGCCGAATCCGCCGCTGCTGCCCTCGTTCCAGGTCGGCGGCTTCTGGTTCTTCGCGCGACGCGAACCCATGTTGCCGAGGGCCCGCAGCTCGTGCGGGAGGAGCACCGTGCCGTCGTGCGGCATCTCATCGGGCTCACGCATCTCACTGATCTCGTGGACGGCGCCGGTCTCGGGCAGGTGGGGCTGGTCCTCGGGGCGCGGGGGGCCGGGTTCACGGGCGCGCACGCGTTTGCCCAGCCAGACCGCGGCGATCAGCATCAACGTGATCGTCAAGCCTGCTCCGAGAGGGAGGGCCACGGCCGCGACTTCAGGAGGGATGGCCAAACCTCTGCCGAAGGTGTCCATGACGGGCGAGTACCCCCGGGGACCGGGCGAAACAGGTGCACCACAGGCGTCGTGTGAGCCACTCCTGAACCGCGCGGGTCACGTCGCCGACGGGCCCCGTCCGGGGCTGGGCGCGGCCCGGCTGATGTCGGCGAGCGCGGAGTTCGGGTCCCGGTTCGCCGCCAGATCGCCGAGGCTGACCATGCCGACGGGCCTGCCGTCCTGCACCACGGGGAGCCGGCGCACCGCGTGCCGCCGCATCAGCGCGACAGCGGCCGAGGCCTCCTCGTCGGGGCCGACGCACACCGGGTCCGGCGTGCAGATCGAGCCGACGTCGATGATGCGCGGGTCACCGGCATCCGCCACCACGCGCAGCGCGATGTCACGGTCAGTGACCAAGCCGAGCAGTCGGTCCCCGTCGGCGACGAGGACGCCGCCGAGGTCCTGGTCCCGCATCAACCGGGCCACCTCCGCGACCGACGCGCCGGGTTCGACCGTCGTCGCACCGGGTGTCATGACGTCGTACACCAACTGGACCATTCCATTCACCTTTCCGGTTTCCGATTTCCGGTTTCCGGTCTCTGAGCCCCCGAGCCCTGAACCCCGAGCTCTGCCTGGATCTTTCCGGGCCGCGCCGCGTGCAGTACCCCTGCCCCGTCCTCCCAACCTTCCTGACAGTCCATCGCGCAGGAGCGCATGCCAGGCGCTCCGAGGCAGCCGCGCACGCACGTCGACCGGACCCGGACGGCGCGATCACGCCAACTGCCCCCGGGCGCCCAGTGGGCGACCGGTTGGCACAAGCCGCCTCGGGTACTGGGAGGGGATGCGTATGGGAGTGCTTGATGTCGGTTCGAACACGGTGCGGCTCGTCATCGCGGAGACGGACGGTGCGGTTCCGCTACCCGTGCACACCGCCAAACGGCGGCTGAGGTTGTCGGAGCACGTCGAGCGTGGCGGCCACCTGCCGAACGAGCAGGTGGCCCGGATCGTCGACGCCGTCGCGGACGCCCGGAGCGAGGGCAGACGCTGGGGTGTGACACGGCCCTTCGCCTTCGCCACCGCGATCGTGCGGGACGCCCCGAACCGCCCCGAAATCCTGCGGCGGGTCTCCGCGGAGACCGGAGTTCCGCTGCACATCCTGCCGGGTGAGGTCGAGGCGGAACTGACCTTCCTGGCCGCGCGGCGGTGGATGGGCTGGCGTGCGGGACCGCTGGCCATGCTGGACATCGGGGGCGGATCGCTGGAGGTGGCGTTCGGTCGCAGCAAGCTGCCCGACTTCGCCATCTCGCTCCCGTTGGGGGCCAACAGGATGACCCGCGAGTACTTCCGCGGCCAGGACCCGCCCCCGCAGCGCAAGACCAAAGCGCTGCGCCGCCATGTGCGCCACCAACTGCGCGATGTCGCGGCCCGCATCCGCTGGGAGGCTCCGCGCACGACGGTCGCCACGTCGCGTACGTTCCAGCAGTTGGGCCGCCTGTGCGGCGCGCCTCCCGGCCGACAGGGGCCCTTCACACCGCGCGGCATGACGCGCGCCGATCTGCGCCAGGCGGTCGACCGGCTCGCGGAGCTGTCGGCGGCGGAACGCGCCGCCCTGCCGGGCATCTCCGCCGCCCGTTCGGGCCAGTCCCTTGCCGGGGCGATCGTCGCGCACACGACGATGAAGCTGATGGGCATCGACGAGGTGACGATCTGCCCCTGGGCGCTGCGCGAAGGAGTCATGCTGCGCTGCATCGAGGACGGCAACGCCGAGTGGTGGGACGGGACGGCTCTTTCCGTCCGCGAGCACGACGCCACACCACCCCGGGTCCTCCACCCCGTCGGCGAGGAGGAGGGCTCACCGGCCGCACAACTCTCGGGTGGAGTGGGGTAGTACCGCGGGATCACGGGCCGGCGGAGGGCGGGTGCCTTGCACTCCCCCGCCGGCCCGCCGGTGCGCTATGCCGTGCAGGCCGTCCCGTTGAGGGTGAAGGCCGTGGGCGCGCTGTTGCTGCCGGACAAGGCTCCGTTGAACCCGAAGGTCACCGTCGCCCCTGGTGCGATCGCCGCGTTGTACGGGGCGTTGGTGGCGGTGACGGCGGAGCCTGACTGGGTGACGGTGGCGTTCCAGGCCTGCGTCACCCGCTGCCCGGCGGGCCAACTCCACGCCACCTTCCAGCCGTTGACGGCTTCCGTACTCGTGTTCTTGACCGTCACCTGTGCCGTGAACCCGGAGTTCCACTGGTTCTGCACGGCATACGTGACCGCGCAGCTGCCCGTCGGCGTGGTGCCGCCGTCGGTCCAGCCGAGGGCCTCGGCTATGCCGTAGTAGGCGGGCTTGGGCCGGAAGTTCTCGTCGTACGGGGTGGCGGCGCCGTAGCCGGGGAACACCTCGGGGATCCAGGAGTCGGAGTCGGTGAAGCCCCAGACGGTGACACCCTCGCAGCGTGACACGGCGAGGCAGGCGCTGGTGACGGCCTTGTACTCGGCCTTCTGCTGGGCGAGTTGGGCGCTGGTCGGCGGGACCGTCATCCGGATGTCGAGCTCAGTGATCGCCACGTCGACGCCGAGGTCGGCGAAGCGCTGGATGTTGGCCTGCATGCTGGACGGCACCTGACCGATGATCAGATGGGCCTGGAGGCCGACGCCGTCGATCGGGACGCCCTGTTCCTTGAGCGACTTGACCAGGTTGTACAGGGCGGTGCTCTTCGCGTTGACGCCCTCGACGTTGTAGTCGTTGACGTACAGCTTGGCGGTCGGGTCGGCGGCGCGGGCGGCCCTCAGTGCGTCGGCGATGTACGAGTCGCCGATCGCCGTCTGGAAGACCGACTGCCTGCGTGTTCCGTCCTCGTTGAACGGTTCGTTGACCACGTCCCAGTGGTCGATGCGGCCCTTGTAGCGGCCCGCCTCGGTGGCGATGTGGTCGGTCATGACGGTCCGCAGGCTGTCGGCGGTCCAGCTGCCGTTGATGACCCAGTTGGGCAGTTGGCTGTGCCAGACGAGAGTGTGGCCGCGGACCTTCTGGCCGTGCGCCTCGGCGAAATCGACGATGGCGTCCGCCCCGGACCAGTTGTAGCTGCCGCGATTCGGTTCGACCGAGCCCCACTTCATCTCGTTGCCAGGGGTGATGGAGTCGAACTGCTCACCGGTGATGGACCCGTAGGAGCCGTTGAGCTTGGAGGCGGTGACGGCCGTTCCGTAGTAGATGCCCTTGGCGGCGGCGAGCTCCCGCAGGACGGGCTCGGCGGCGGCCCGCGGCGCGGAGCGGTCGGCTGCTTGACCGGAGACGCCTGCCTGACCGGAGGCGCCTGCCTGATCGGAGGCCGCGGCGTGACCGGAGGCGGCTCCCCCGATGACGAGCGACGCCACGGCCAGGTTCACCGACGCGGCTCTTCGTAAGCTCAGGAGCTTCATGGACGTCCTCTCATGACGGCTTCACGTCGATCCCGGAATTTCCGGAAGACTTCTGCAAAGTTTCGAGAGTGCTTTCGGAACGGTAGAGGCGGGGGTGTGAACCGTCAACGGACGTGAGGGGAGTTGACCGAAGGGGAGGCCGGGAGTGGCGTCACCCGCCCTCGGGCTGGTGCTCCCAGCCGCGGTCGGTGCGGGTCAGCTCGTGGAAGCCGGCGGCGGTCAGGCGGCTGATCGCTTCCGTGTCCTCGGCGGACTCGTACGCGAGGAGCCGCTCCACTCCACAGAGGCGGAGCCAGTCGGCGGCGTGCGCGAGAAGCAGGCTCTCCAGACCGTCGAGCGGGTGCTCGACGGGGAAGTTGCCGATGTCGGCGAGACCACCGCTGCGGGCATGGCGCTCGGGGCGGCTCAGAGCCGTGTCGATCTCGATGAAGCCGAGGATGCGCCCTCCCCCGGGCTCTCGGCCGCGCTCGCGCGGGGAGGGGCCCCCATCGCGGGCCGTGAAGCGGGTGCCGCATTCGCCGAGAGTGCGGTCGACGCGGACTCCCGGCAGCGCCGTCATCGATGGCAGATCCGCCACTTCGGCGATCAGGATGACCTCCGTGCCGCCCGTGTGCCGGAAGCCGGCCCGTTCGTACGCCGCACGGATGTGTGGCCAGGGCCGCGGCAGGCCGTACACGGCGGGCGCGGGCAGGGCGCCGTCGGCATGGCGGAGGCGGACGTTCCAGCGGGCGAGCTGGGCCACACAGGCAGCCATCAGCAGGTCGGCGGCCTCTTCGGAGTCCGGCCAGAAGGAGGCGGGCGGACGGCAGACGAACCAGTCGATCTCGCCCGCGTCCCGGTAGTGCTCGCCGACCTCGGCGTCGGCGCGGTAGCGCAGCAGATGCGCGCCGGCCACCACATACTGGCGCTGCTCCGCGACGAGGGTGACCCGCTCGGCCACCCATGGGTCGGTGATGAACTCGTCGGGCTGCCGCTGCAGTTCACTGAGCACCGTGTTCACGGAGACGGAGACACCGGGGACGACAGCGGCGACATGGGCGTTGACGAGCTCGGTGAGCTGGTCTCGGTCGTCACGATGGAAGGGGCGCACCTTGAGCGCGGACATACGGGACCTCCGGGCGATGATCGTTGAGGGAGGCCGCCATGAGGTGCGGTACGCGGCAGAGGTTACGCCCCACGGCCTGGTCCCGCCATGGGGCTTTCCGCCGGATGGCCGGGACCCGGGGGCCGGTTTAGCGTGCTGGGAGGGAGCGCTTCCGGCGGAGGGATGGTCATGAAGTTCGACAAGCCGGTGCCCGGCGGGCCCTGCTGGGCCGAGCTCGGAACCAGTGATCTGGAGGCGGCCAAGCGGTTCTACGCCGATGTCTTCGGCTGGCGGCCGGAAACGGACCCGCGCGAGGAGGCGGGCGGCTACACCATCGCGCACCTCGGCGACGCGCCGGTCGCTGCGCTGAGCCCGCTGTATCAGGAGGGGCAGCCCGTCGCCTGGAACGTGTCGTTCGCGGTGCCCTACGCGGACGCGGCCGCGGCGGCGGTGCGGGCCGCGGGCGGCGCGGTCCTCCTGGAGCCGACGGACGTGTTCGACCATGGCCGCTTCGCGGTGGTGGCCGACCCGGGCGGCGCGGTCTTCCAGCTGTGGCAGCCGTGGTCCTTCCACGGCGCCGCGCTGTTCAACGCACCGGGCTCGCTCGGCTGGGTCGAGCTGATGACACGCGACCCGGACGCGGTCATCGCCTTCTATACGACGGTGTTCGACTGGACCGTCCGCCCCTCGGAGTCCTACACGCAATGGGGCATCGAAGGCGCCGACTTCGGCGGCATGGTGGAGATGGGCGCCAGGTTCCCGCACGAGGTCCCCTCGCACTGGCTGCCGTACTTCGCCGTCGAGGACGTCGACACGACCGCCCAGGCCTGTACGGATGCCGGCGGCCACCTCCTCATGGAACCCGTCTCGGTCCCGGACGGCCCACGCATCGCCGTGCCACGGGACCCGCAGGGGGCGGCGTTCGGCATCTACAAGGAGGGCGAGAGGGCCTAGCTGGAGGGGGTGTCCTGCGGGCCAGGCTCTTCGACAGAGTCGGAGTCGTCAGAGCCGGTGAGTACGTCGAAGGCGTGGCGGCGGTGGGTGGCGAAGAGGTCGAGGGCGGTCGCGGCGTCGCGGGCGCGAAGGGCCACGACGAGTGAGCGGTGCTCGTCCGGGATGTGGTCGAGGTAGTCCGCGGAGTCGGCGCCGATCCGGGTCAGCAGGAAGAGGTGGACCTGGGAGCGGATCGCCTGCCACGCCTCCTGCAGGCGCCGGTGCCGTGCGGCGGCGTAGACGGCGTCGTGGAAGGCGATGTCGCAGCGCACCATCTCGTGCCCGTCCACGGCGCGCTCCATGCGGTCGGCCGCCTTGTCGATGGCCGCGATGTCCTCGTCGGAGGCGTGGGCGATCACCTGCCGGACGGCGAGATGCTCCAGGGTCCCGCGCAGGCTGTCGAGTTCGGCGATGTCCGTGGAGGTCAGCGTCGTCACCGTGGCACCGCGGTGCCATGCGCTGCGGACCAGGCCCTCGCGCTCCAGCCGGAGCAGCGCCTCGCGCACCGGGCCACGACTGACGTCCAGCGCGCCTGACAGCTCCACCTCGCGCAGCTGGGCCCCGGGAGCGTAGACCCCGCTGAAGATCGCCTCCCGGACGCGGTCCGCGACCTCGTCGGCCAGACCCCTGCGGCGGGCCGGGGTCACCGTGCCCTGTTCACTCATCACGCTCGCCGTCCATGTCGTAATGTTAACATCACTACAATCAACCCCTGGTCCGGCGCGTCGCGGGGCTCGCGTTCAGGAAGGCAGCACCCTCACATGACCGTTCTCGACTCCCCCATCCCCCGGTTCCATCTGGCCATGCCGGTCGACGACCTGACCGCCGCGCGCCACTTCTACGGCGAGGTGCTGGGCCTGGAGCAGGGCCGCAGCGCGGACAGCTGGGTGGACTGGAACCTGCACGGCCATCAGTTCGTCACTCACCTGGCGCCCGGCCGCTCGCGGGGCGTGCGCAACCCCGTCGACGGCCACGACGTCCCCGTGCCGCACTTCGGGCTGATCCTGACCGTCCCGGAGTTCCACAAACTCGCCTCCCGGCTGCGTACGGCGGGCACCGAGTTCGTCATCGAGCCCTATGTGCGGTTCGAGGGGCAGACCGGCGAGCAGTGGACGATGTTCTTGCTCGACCCGGCGGGCAATGCCCTGGAGTTCAAGGCGTTCGCCGACGACTCACAGGTCTTCGCCGCCGGAGGCGAGCATGAGTGACTCCCTGTTCATCAAGATCTGTGGTCTGAAAACCGAGAGGGACGTCGACACGGCCCTCGAAGCAGGAGCCGACGCCATCGGGTTCGTCTTCTCGGACAGTCCGCGCCGTCTCGACGCCACCACGGCCGCGCGGTTGTGCCGTCGTGTACCGGAGCACGTCCTGACGGTCGGTGTCTTCCGCGACGAGCCCCTTAGCGAAGTGCGGTCCCTGGCCGACCGCGCGGGAATCCGCGCCGTCCAACTGCACGGGCCGGACGACCGCGCCTACTACGACGACCTGGCCATGGGCGGGTGGACACTGATCCGCGCCGCGGCGTTCGGCAACCACGTGCCGCGCTGCGGGGACATGGGCGAGGACATCCTCCTCCTCGACGCGCCTGTGCCAGGTTCCGGCGTCCCCTGGGACTGGACCAGGAAACCCCTGGCCGGCCCGGGAGAGAAGTGGCTGCTCGCCGGGGGCCTCACCCCGGACAACGTGCGGGCCGCCATCGACGCCACCCGCCCATGGGGCGTCGATGTGTCCAGCGGCGTTGAGCGGAGCCGGGGAGTCAAGGATCCCGCGCTGATCACCGCGTTCATCACATCCGCCCGCGACCGGCGTCCTTGAGGGGGAGGCCGGATCCCTGAGTCGTGAAGACGGGGATGCGCTCGATCGGTGCCTCGGCGGTGAGGGTCCGGCCGCCTTCGTGGGTGTGCCCGGTCCAGGCGTCGGTCCAGGTGCGGCCCGCGGGGAGGTACACCTCCCGGTGGCGGGCGCCCGGCTCCGTGACCGGGGCGACGAGGATGTCCGGGCCGAAGAGGAACTGGTCCTCGACGGTCCAACTCACCTCGTCCTGAGGGAAGTCGACGAAGAGGGGCCGCATGGGCGGCACACCCTCGACGGCCGCGACACGCATCTGCTCTTGCAGGTAGGGCCGTAGCCGCTCGCGCAGGAAGAGCTGGGCGGAGAGGATCTCGTACGCCTCCTCACCGTACGACCAGACCTCGTTGGGGCCGCCGGTCTGCGCGTACCCCCAGGGCATGCGCGGCTCGCGGTCGCCGTGCAGCCGGAAGAGGGGGCAGAAGACGCCGTACTGGAACCAGCGGATCATCAGTTCGCGGTACGCCGGGTCGTCCGGGTCGCCGCCGTGGAAGCCGCCGATGTCGGTGGTCCACCAGGGAATGCCGGAGACGGCGATGGAGAGTCCCGCCCGCACCTGTGAGCGCAGCGAGTCCCAGGTCGCGGGGATGTCGCCGGACCAGACGGCCGCCCCGTACTTCTGGGAGCCCGCCCAGGCCGAGCGGGACAGCAGGACGGTGCCGGGCTGTCCGGCGGCGGCCATGCCCTCGGCGAACAGGCGGGCGTTGTCACGGGGGTAGATGTTGAGGGTCTGGGCTCCGGGGCCCGCGTACAGCGTGGTGTTCGCGGGGTGGGCGGGGTCGAGCTCGGGTTCGCAGGCGTCCAGCCAGAAGACCCGGATGCCGAGGTCGAGATAGTTGCGGCGGATCAGGTCCCAGACGAACGCGCGGGTGTCAGGGTTGGTCGGGTCGTACACGGAGACGGGCATCCTGGTGGCCATGCCCTTGTCCTGGACCAGATGGTGCACCTCGGCGCCCTGGTCGGAGCCGATCAGCAACCCACGGTCGCGGAAGTCCTCGTAGTGCTCGGAGAGCTGGGAGACGGTGGGCCAGACGGAGACCATCAACTCGACGCCCATCTCGGCGAGTTCGTCGACCATGGCCTGTGGGTCCGGCCATTCTTCGGGATCGAAGCGGTAGTCGCCCATCGCCGACCAGTGGAAGTAGTCGGAGACGATGACGGACAGGGGCAGGCCCCGCCGCTTGTGCTCGCGGGCGACGGCGAGGAGTTCGTCCTGTGTCCGGTAGCGAAGCTTGCACTGCCAGAAACCGGCGGCCCATTCCGGGAGTTCGGGCGCGTGGCCGGTGGCGTCGGCGTACCGGGCGAGGATGTCGCGCGGCGTGGGCGCGGCCGTGATCCAGTAGTCGATCCCCCGCGCCTGATCGGCCGTCCAGCGCGTGGCGTTCTCGGCGAACTCGACCCGGCCGAGGGCGGGTTGGTTCCACAGGAAGCCGTAGCCCCGGCTGGAGAGTACGAAGGGGATGCTCACTTCGCCGTTGCGCTGCACCAGATCGAGGCGCAGGCCCTTGTGGTCGAGGCGGCCGTGGGTGTGCTGGCCGAGGCCGTAGAGCCGCTCGCCCGGGTGGGCGGCGAATCGCTGGTGGATCGCGTACGCGCCGGACCGGTTGCCCTGGAAGGCGCGGGCGCCCGGGGACCAGGGGTGCTCCGGCTGCTCGGCGAGCAGTTCCTCGTCGGTGCCGGTGCGGGTGAACGTCAGGCGCGGCTCGGGGTCGGCCGCGTTGCCGTCGAAGACGACCGTGACGGTCAGCTCACCGTTCACTAGTTGAGCCGTGGTCTTCTCCGCGCCGACGGTCACGGTGCCGCTGTGCTCCGGCGCCGCGTCGAGCGCCCCGACGTCGTCCGTCGGAAGGCGGTACCGGGCGACCCTGACGCGGGCGCTGTCCGTGCCCCAGGCCTCGACACGCAGCACCTCGTGCCGGTGCCGCACTTCCAGGGCGTCGTCGAGCACGCGGAAGACAGGCATGGATCTCCTTGCGGGAAAAGGCCGTTCAGGAAAACGGTTCAGGACAGCGGGTTCGGGACAACGGGGTTCGGAACAGCGGGCTAGGACTTGACGCTTCCGGCGGTCAGCCCGCCCACGATGAACCGCTGGAGCATCGCGAAGACGCATACCACGGGGATGCTGACGAGCGTGGCGACCGCCATGAGCGGGCCCCAATCGGTACCTGTCTGGCCGACGAAGGTGTTCAGCAGGACAGTCACCGGCTGCACCTTCGGATCGCTGTTGAGGGTGATCCCGAAGACGAACTCACCCCAGCCGAGCAGGAACGAGAATCCACCCACCGCGATCAGACCCGGCCGCATGACGGGCAGCACGATCCGCCACAGCACCCCCGGCAGCCCGCAGCCGTCCACCAGCCCCGCCTCCTCGACCTCGACGGGCATGGCCCGCACCAGCGGACGCAGCACGATCACCGCGAACGGCAGGGTGAGCGTGGTGTCGGCGATGATCAGCCCGATGAGGGTGTTGGTCAGCTCCACCTGCCGCAGCACGATGAACAGGGGCGCGGCGAGCACGATGCTGGGCAGCAGCTGCGCCACGAGCAGCGACAGCACCATGGCGCCGGAGCCGCGCATACCGATGCGGGCGATGGCGTAGGTGAGCGGCACCGCGAACAACAGGGTCAGCACGACGACGCCGAGCGAGATGGCGACGCTGTTGAGCAGCGCCTGGCCGAGCATCGGCTTGTCCAGCGCCCGCGTGTAGCTCTCGCCGGTCGGCGGTGACGGGATCCACTGGGGCGGCGAGGTGAGTACCTGGTCGGGCTTCTTCAGCGACGTGGCGATCATCCAGTACAGCGGCAGCAGGAAGAACGCGGTGATGACGCCCGCGACGAGTGTGAGCAGCCAGGGCCGCTTCGTACCGGTCATGCGGCGGCTCCTTCCTTGCGCAGGCGCCGTACGTAGACGATCGCGACCAGCAGCGGGATGAGCAGCAGGAGGGTGCCCGCCGCCGCGCCCCGGCCGAGCTGGAAGAGTTTGAACGCCACCTGGTACACGTACAGCGGCAGCACGGTCGTGGTGTCGACGGGGCCGCCGCCGGTGAGCACGAAGACGAGGTCGAAGACCTTGAAGGTGTAGATCAGGCCGAGCAGCAGCACGGCCGCCGACACCGGCCGCATCAGCGGGATCGTGATGTGCCGCAGCCGTTGCCAGGGCCCGGCGCCGTCGATGGCCCCCGCCTCGTACAGCGTGGGGTCGATGGACTGCAGCCCCACCAGGAGCAGCAGCATGTTGAACGGCACGCCCACCCAGATGTTCGCGGCGATCACGCCGGGCAGCGCGGTGCTCGGGTCGGTCAGCCAGTTGTGGGCGAGGGAGTCCAGTCCCACGGCCCGCAGCAGTTCGTTGTAGGCGCCGGCGTCGGCGTCCAGCATCCAGCGGAAGAGGGTGCCGGAGACGATGGGCGGCAGCAGCCACGCGACCAGCATCAGGGACCGGAACAGGCCCGCCAGCGGGAACTTCCGTACGAACAGCAGCGCCAGCGCGAAGCCGATCGTGAACTGGAAGGCCAGCGACCCGGCCGTGAAAGCCAGTGAGACGCGCACCGAGTGCCAGAATGCGCTCTCGGAGACGACGCTGTCGTAGTTGTCGACGCCGCTGAACGTCCAGTCGCCGGTGAGCAGATCACCGATGGCGACGTCGTGGACGGAGGTCCAGAAGTTGTAGGCGAGCGGGAAGAGCATGGTCGCGCCGAGGAACAGCAGTGCGGGCGTCGACATGAGGTACCCGGCCCGGTTGCGGCGCGCCACGAGGGAGTGTCCGCGCCGCACCGCTGCCGTCTTCGCCACCGCCTTCGCCGGCTCGCGGGCTTTCACCTGGAGGCTCATCCCGGGCCTATTTCTTCAGCTTGGGCGTGATGGCGGACGCGGCCTTCTTCGCGGCGGCCTGCGGGCTGGAGCTGCCGGTGAGGGATGCCTGGAGGGCCTCGGCCATCGCCTGCGACAGCTGTGGGTAGTTCGGGCCGTAGGAGCGCGGGCGCGCGTTGGCGAACTCCTGCACGAAGACCTTCAGTGTGGGATCGGTGGCCCACTTGCCGGCGTCGGCCATGTCGGAGCGGGCGGGCAGCAGCCCGAGCCCGTCGAGGTACTTGGCGAGGACCGTCTTCTCCTGGCTGCGCCTGATGGCCTGCCAGCACTGGTCGGCCTTGCCGCTGGTCTTGAGGATCACCCAGTTCTCGCCGCCGAGACAGCTAGCCGCCTTCTTGTCCACCGGGATCGGGACGACGCCCCACTTGACCTTCTTCTGGGCCTGCAGGGCGGGCAGTTGCCAGGGGCCGTTGATCTGCATGGCCGCGCGGCCGGAGACGAACTGGTTGTTGGTGTCCTGCTGGGTCCAGCCGACGCACTGCTTCGACAGCGCGCCCGCGTCGACCAGGTCCTTCAGGTACGCCAGCGCGGTGGCACCGTCCGTGGCGAAGGTGTCCAGGTCGCCGCCCGTCGACCACAGGAAGGGCTCGAACTGGAAGACGCCCTCCTCGGTCTTGATCGCACTCATGGCGAAGCCGAAGGTGTCGCCCTTGGTGAGTTTCTTCGCGGCCTTGGCGAGCTCGTCCCAGGTCTTCGGGGGCTCGACTCCCGCCTCCTTGAGCATCTCGGTGTTGTAGTAGAGGCAGAGGCAGTTGGAGTTGTTCGGGACGGAGTAGGTCTTGCCGTCGATGACGCCGCTGTTCCACGGGCCCTCGAAGTACGCGTCCGACTGGCCCCACTCCTTCACGCGGTCGGTGAGATCGGTGAGGAGCCCCTGGGGGACGAAGGAGTTCATCGAGGTGTTGTCGACGATCGCGATGTCGGGCAGGTCCCCGGAGGCGGCGCCCTTGATGATGGCGGGCTCCAGCTCGGCGTACGAGAACGTGCGGCGGGTGATCTTGACGCCGACCTGCTTCTCGATGTCGGCGATGAGCGCCTTCATGCCGGGCTGGCGGGCGTCCTCGACGAGGTAGTCCCACCAGACGAGCTCGTTTCCGCCGGACGAGCCGCTGTCCGAGCCGCCGCAGGCGGTGAGCGGCCCCGCCAGACCCGCGGCGAGGAGCCCCGAGCCCGATATCCGCAGGAACGAGCGTCGATCGAACCGGTTCGACATGTGTTTCTCCCAGGGGTGCGTGGTTCAACTGCGGTTCGGTGCACGGCCGGTGCTCGCGCGCAGGGTGAGTTCGGGGGCGAGCAGGTGGTGCCGGGACCGCGCCGCCGGAGGATCCGCCAGCCGTTCCAGCAGCAGCTCCACGGCGAGCCGGCCCATGACATCCGACGGGTTGTCGGCGCCGGTCATCATCGGGGTGACCATCTCGGCCCAGCGGGCGCCCGCGATACCGGTCACCGATACGTCTTCGGGCACGGACCGGCCCGCTTGGGCCAGTCCCCGGTACACACCCACGAGTGCCGCCTCGTTGAGGACGACGAGACCGGTCGTCAGCGGGTCGTGGGCGAGGATCTCCCGGACGGCGGCCTCACCCGAGGCCGCGTCGTCCCCGCAGTGGTGGATCTCGCCGGTCAGCCCCTGCTCGGCGACGGCCGCCCGGAAGCCGTCGACGGCGCGGTGCGCGGCCTCGTATCCGACGGCGAACAGCTCCTGGGGCCGGTTCACCAGGGCGAGCCGCCGGTGCCCGAGCTCGGCGAGATGCCGGACGCAGCGTGCGGTGAGCTCCGTCCAGTCCATGTCGACCCACGAGTTGGCGTCGGGGTCCGCGGTCCGCCCCATGGTGACGAAGGGGAATCCGGTGCCGAGGAGCCGGTCCACACGTGAGTCCTGGACGCGGATCTCCATCAGGATCGCCCCGTCCACGCGTCGCTGCCCCACCAACCGGTCGAACGCCTCGTCCGTGCCCTCGCCACTGCGCGACAGCAGCACGTCGTGGTCATGCACGGCGGCGGCGTCGATCACCGCGTTGAGGAAGTCGAGTTGCATGTCGGTGTAGCGGCGGCCGGCCGGCGGGAAGACCACGCCGAGGGTCCGGGTGCGACCGTGGGCCAGCGCGCGGGCACTGGCGTTGGGCTGGAAGCCGTACTCGTCGATGACTTGCTGAATGCGCAGCCGGGTCCGCTCCGAGATCGGCCGCTTGCCGCTCAGCGCGTACGAGACCGTGCTGCGCGAGACACCGGCGAGGCGCGCGATCTCACCGATGTTGACGGCAGCGGCAGTGGGACTGCCGCCGCTCACGCGAGTGCGGCTGCCGTCGCCCGCGGGGCCACGGTCGCCCGCGGCGACCTCGTCGAACCGGTTCGACACCCCGTACGCACCTCCGCCGCCCACAGCTGTTCGACATTTCGTACGTCAGCCGGATTCCCGAACCGGCGTGCCTGAAGGTAGGAGTGACCTGTGTCTCATGTCAACGGTCGGTGACCGCAAAGTTTCTGACCTGGTGTCGCGGAAGGGCCCCTCGGTGCACCGCGCACGCTCCCCGAGTACACCCTTGCGCTCGCGTGCGCACCGATCGGCACGGGCATCTCTTCGACCGGGCTGTTCGGCACCGTCGAGCGGGGAGGTGCGCGGTGCACGGAGCTTCGTCACCAGGCTGGCTGCTCGTCGCGCTGTGCGCGGCGACCGGGGCCTACTGTCTGCTGCGGATGCGCAGCCCCGTGGAGGAGCAGCGCCGCGCGGCGGGCGGCGAGGCGCTCATGGGATTCGGCATGGCCGCGATGGCGGTGCCCGCCACGGTGCTGACGCCGCCGCGGTGGGCGTGGCTGGGCTACACGGCCGTGTTCGGCGCGGCCGCGCTGCGTGCCCTGTGGGCGGCGCGGACCTGTCCGCATCATCTGCACCATCTGGTGGGCGCGTCCGCGATGGTCTACATGGCGGCGGCGATGGCCCGCGGCGCGCACTCCGGGGTGCCCGTGCTGACGGGAGTGCTCCTCGTGTACTTCACCGCCTACGTGCTGTGGACCGGAACACGGCTGGTCCCGGTCGCTGTCGCCGGACACGAAGGAGGCGGCACCCGTGCGGCCCGCTGGGGCGATCGTCCGGAGCTGTCGCGGGCGTGCCGGCTCTCGATGGGCATCGGGATGCTCGCGATGCTCCTCACGCTCTGACCATCACGCTCCGAATCCCGCCCTGAATCCCTCTCCGAGTCACGCTCTCAACCGGGCTCGGCGCCCCCTCCCCGGCGGGCGCTACGGCTGTACGAAGCCGTGGTCTACGTCACTTGCCGGGCCGGGCCGTACCTTCCGGCACCGCCCCGCTCATAGGCTGCACCCATGATGGTCCCCGCGGCACTGCTGCTGCTCGGCGCCCTGGCCGCCGTCCTCGCTCCGCGGCTGCTCGCCCGAACGGACTGGCCGGACCGCGAACCGGTGGTCGCCCTGTGGGTGTGGCAGTGCGTGGTGGTGGCCGTTCTGCTGTGCTGCGTGCTGTCGATGACGCTCAGCGCGGCCGCCGCCTGGCAGGCGGTGCGCGGCCGGGTCTTCGCCCCCGCCCCGCACTCCGTCGTGGAGTCCTACGCCCTCGCCGAAGCGAGCCCCTGGGCCGCGGCGACCGCGGTCGCTCTCGCGTGCGGCGGCGTGTGGAGTGCGGCGATGCTGGTCCGCGAGGTCGTACGGGCTCGCGCGCGGCGGCGCCGCCGCCGCGCCGAACTCCTCGTACGCGCCCCGCTGTTGCCGGGTGAGGAGCCCGGCACCAACCGCCTGGTCGTGCTGGAGGGCGAGCGCCCGGACGCCTGGTGGCTGCCCGGGGCGGCCCCCCAACTCGTCATCACCACCGCCGCGTTGCGCCGTCTCGAGGGGAGCCAGCTGGACGCCGTGCTCGCCCATGAGCAGGGACACGCCCAAGCCCGGCACGACTGGCTGCTGCACAGCTCGGCCGCGCTGGCCAACGGCTTTCCGCAGGTTCCCGTCTTCGCGGCGTTCCGCGACGAGATGCACCGCCTGGTCGAACTCGCCGCCGACGACATGGCCTCCCGCCGCTTCGGGCGGCTGACGATCGCCCTCGCGCTGGTGGAACTCAACGAGGACCGAGGCGTGTTCGGCCCCTGCCCCACCCCGCAGGCCCATGTCCCGCAGCGCGTCCACCGTCTGCTCACTCCCCCGGACCGCCTCCCGCCCTCCCGTCGGCTGCGGCTCACGGCCGCCGCAGCGCTGGTGCCGGTGATCCCCGTTCTGGTGGCGTTCGTGCCGGGACTGCGGGCGTTGGGATAGCCCGGTTGGCTTCCCACCCCACCGGTCGGCGAGGATCGTTGCATGCACTCCCCACCCGTTGACTCGCCACCCCACACGCGGGCACCCGGGACCGCCCTCCGCGCCGCGGTGGCCCTCGCCGTTCCCTCCGTGCTGCTGCTCGTACTGGTCGCCGTGTCCTGGGACCCGCTCATGGACCTCGACGGCGACATCGCACGCACGACGCATCGCTGGGCGGTCGACGACCCCGACACCACGCAGGCCTTCCGCATCCTGACGGACTGGGTGTGGGACCCCTGGACGATGCGCGCCCTGTGCGCCGCGACCGTGATCTGGCTGGTCCTGAAGCACGCGGCGTGGTGGCTCGCCCTGTGGCTGACGGCCACGTGCGCGCTCGGCACCCTGCTGCAGCAGGGGCTGAAGGCCGCGATCGGCCGGGACCGCCCCGTCTGGCCCGACCCCGTGGACTCGGCCCACTACGCGGCCTTCCCCTCCGGCCACGCCCTGACGGCCGCGGTCGTCTGCGGCCTGCTGCTCTGGCTCCTGCGCCTGTACGACGCCGGACGCGTCCTGTGGCGTGTCGCGCTGACCCTCGCGGCGGTCTCCGTCCTCGGCGTGGGCCTCACCCGGATCTGGCTGGGCGTGCACTGGCCCACGGACGTGCTCGGCGGCTGGTTGCTCGGAGCCCTGATCGTGGCGCTGGCGGTGGCGTCGTACGAGCGGTGGAGAGCCCCTGCGGCCTGATCTTCCCACGAGGCCGCGCGCCGGCGGGACCGCATCGGGACCGCATCGGTACGGCCTGCGGTATCGGTAGGGTCCCGCACATGGCTGCCGTTCTGTTCGACTTCTCCGGAACCCTTTTCCGTATCGAATCCACCGAGTCCTGGCTGCGCGCGGTGCTGGCCGAGGCCGACGTCCTCCTGCCCGAACCGGAGCTGATCCGGGCGGCGCGGGACCTGGAGACGGCGGGCGCGCTGCCGGGCGGCGCCTTCCCCTCCGGGCGGTTACCTGACGCCGTCGCCGCCGTGTGGGACATCCGCGACAAGAGCGCCGAGCTGCACCGCGCCGCGTACACCGGACTCTCCCGCCAGGTACCGCTCCCCGATCCGGCGCTGCACGACGCGCTGTACGACCGCCACATGACCCCGGCCGCCTGGCAGCCCTACCCCGATACGGCCGAGGTGCTCGGCGCGCTGCGCGAGCGCGGTGTCGCCGTCGGCGTCGTCAGCAACATCGGCTGGGATCTGCGGCCGATCTTCCGTGACCACGGCCTCGACCCGTACGTCGGCGCCTACGTACTGTCGTACGAGCACGGCATCCAGAAGCCGGATCCGCGCCTGTTCGCGACCGCGTGCGAGGCGCTCGGCACCGACCCGCGGGACGCGCTGATGGTCGGAGACGACCGCCGCGCGGACGGCGGCGCGGCGGCTCTGGGCTGCGGGGTGCACTTCGTCGACCACCTGCCGGTCAGCAGGCGGCCGGACAGCCTCCGCCCGGTCCTGGACCTCATCCGCTGAAGGCCGTGGCCGGGCTCCCGGCCACACCTGTGCGTCCGCCTGGACGATCCCCCGCGTCGCCCAGGCGGACGGCAGCCCGAAGGGACCCTGGAAGGGTTCGCCTCGGGACGCGCTGAGTATAGTTGGCTGGCAGCCAGTCAACGCAGGAGTTACAGGATGTCCCCGCGCAGCCGCTCGGTCAATGAAGAGCTGCGGCGGCGTTCCCGGGAGAAGCTTCTGCAGGCGGCGCTCGAGCTGGTCAGCGAGCATGGTTACGAGGCGACAACACTTGGTGACATCGCGGACCGGGCGGGCTCGGCGCGCGGTCTCGTCTCGTACTACTTCCCGGGCAAGCGGCAGCTGGTGCAGTCGGCTGTCCACCGGCTGATGCACTGCACGCTCCAGGAGGCGCTGGAGCGCGAGCCGCGCACCGAGGACGGCCGGGAGCTCATGGCGCGGGCCATCGACGCGATCCTGGGTCTGACCCGAGACCATCCCGTGCTGATGCGCCAGCACATGGCGGGCATCCTGCAGGGCGAAGGTTTCGTGCGGTGCGCGGAGCAGCAGCGCCTGGCGGAACTGCTCAACGACACCATGGCCCGCTACGGTTCGCGGGACGCCGCGGTCGACTATCCGATGCTGCGCGCGCTGCTGATGGGCGCGGTCTACGCGGCTCTGGTGCCAGGTGTCCCGATGTCCCTGCCGGTCCTTCGGGCCGAGCTGTTCCGGCGCTACGGACTCGACTGGGAGCAGGGTGTCCCGCCGGACGCCGAGGCGCCCGACGGGACGTACGACAAGAACCTCTCACGGTTCTTCTCGCCTGAGGATCGTGCCGCGGACCGGGCCGGTCAGTCGAAGTAGTCCGGCTGCGTCTGCACGTTCAGCTCGGGCACCCGAACCTTCTTCGCCGGGTCCGTGCGCTTGTCGCTGATCTTCAGGACGTCGAAGCCCTTGACCATGTCGTTCGAGTAGATGTAGCCGTTGTAGTAGTAGGCCGACCAGGAGCCGCCACCCATGAGGGCGTCCGTGGACAGCGGGCCACGCTCGAAGTAGCCGATCTCCTTGGGCTTCGAGGAGTTGGTGAAGTCCCAGACGGAGACGCCGCCCTGATACCAGGCCTGGACCATGATGTCCTTGCCCTTGACGGGGATCAGCGAGCCGTTGTGGGCCACGCAGTTCTCGGTGTCCGCCTGGTGGCGCGGGATCTTGTAGTAGCTCTTGAAGACGAGCTTGCGCTTGTCGCCCTTGCCGACGACCTCGTAGATGCCGTCGGCGCCCCGGTTCGGCCCGATCTCCGCGTTGCAGGTGGCGGCACCGCCGCCACCGAGCTCGTCGGTGAAGACGACCTTGTTGGCCTTCTGGTTGAAGGTCGCCGAGTGCCAGAACGCGAAGTTCACGTTGTCCTCGACCTGGTCGATGACCTTCGGGTTCTCCGGGTCCTTGATGGAGAACAGAATGCCGTCGCCCATGCAGGCGCCCGCCGCTAGGTCCTTGGAGGGCAGCACGGTGATGTCGTGGCAGCCGGTGGTCTTGGAGACGCCCGGGTTCGTCGGCGAGCCGGGGTTGCCGCCACCGTCGGGACCCTCACCGGGGAAGAGCACCGGGAAGCCGACAACCGCCGCCTTCGCGGGAGCCTTTCGCGGCACCTTGATGACCGAGATGCCGTCGTGCGGCGGCTGGCAGTCGGGGAAGGTGGCGCTCGGTGAGTACGAGGAGACGTAGACGTAGACGTTCTTGCGCTCCGGCACCAGCGTGTGCGTGTGCGAGCCGCACGCGGTCTCGACGGCCGCCACGTACTTCGGGTTGGACTTGTCGCTGATGTCGAAGACCTTCATGCCCTCCCAGGAGGACTTCTCGGTCGCCGGCTGCGTGGTGCTGTTGCAGGAGCTGTCGCTGCGCGAGGAGTCGGTGGAGAGGAAGAGCAGGTTCCCGGACACGGAGATGTCGTTCTGCGAGCCGGGGCACAGCACCTGGGAGACCGTCTTGGGGGCCTTCGGGTCGCTGATGTCGAAGATGCGGAAGCCGTCGTAGTTGCCGGCGTACGCGTACTTCCCCTGGAAGGCCAGGTCCGAGTTGGTGCCGGGCAGCGCGTCCTTGGGGATGTTGCCGAGGTGCTTGATGTTGGCCGAGTGGACGATCTCGTCCTTGCCGGGTATCTCGCCGTTGGCTATCGCGGCCCGGGCCTCGGCCGCCTCGCTCTTGGAGACCTTCTCCGGCGTGGCCGGCTTGTCGCCGGGGTCCGGGGTCGCGACGGCCGGACCGGCCGTGAGCAGCGCGGCCAGAAGTCCGGCCGCGGTGGCGGCAACTCCCAGGCGTCTGCGCCGCGTTCGGTGGTTGCTTAACAGGGTCACTGCATCCTCCCTTAGTGCCGTTCGCAAGTGAACGGTTCAGGCACCACCGCAGTATCGTCGGCATCATGCACAGATCAACAGAGGGCAACAGATTCGTAATGAATCTTTCCGATCGCGGGTGAGCGGAAGCGTGCTAGGACGGTTCTCAACACCCACAACGTGGTTGTCATCCCGTGCGCCACAGGAGGTCGCAGTGCTCTTACCCCGTTCGTTCCGCCACCTGGCCACCGCCGCCGTGACGGCCGCAGTCCTCGCACTCGCGGGCTGCACCGGTTCGGACGACAAGCCGGATTCCGCTTCGGGTACGGGCCCTTCGGTGATCGCTCCGGGCAAGCCGGGCGAGGCGGCGCAGACACTCTCCGCCGAGGACGCCGCGAAGCAGCGCACCGACGACGACTCCCCCAACGCGGCGGACTTCGACTACGCGCGCAAGATGATCCAGCATCACTCCCAGGCCTTGGACATGACCGAACTCGCCCCGAAGCGCGCGGAGTCGACCCAGGTGAAGCGGCTCGCCGAGCGCATCGCGGCGGCGCAGGGACCTGAGATCGACGCCATGAAGCGCTGGCAGAAGGCCCATGGCCGCGACGAGAAGGCCGGGACGCACGACCACGAGGCGATGCCGGGCATGGCGACCGAGGCACAACTGAAGAAGTTGCGCGCGGCGAAGGGCGAGGCCTTCGACGAACTGTTCCTGACGCTGATGATCACCCATCACGAAGGGGCGATCACCATGGCCACGGATGTACTCGCGCAGGGCAACAACATCCAGGTCGGCGAGATGGCCGACGACGTGATCGCGCAGCAGACGACCGAGATCAGCAAGATGCGCGACATGGCCTGACGCGGAGACGGCCCCGGCCGTCACGCGCTCCTCACCGGCGGGCGTGGCGCGGGGTCAGGAAGCCCGCGTCGCGCGCCGCGGCGATCAGCCTGAGCGCGCCGCGGCGGCTGCGGCCGGTCGCGCACATCACCGCCAGCACCGCATCGTGACCGACTTCCTGGGCCGCCAGGTACACCTCGGCGACCGCGCGCCGTCCCTCGACCCCTCGCGGCCACCCGGGGCGCGCGTGCCGCTTCTCCGGGGCGTCGTCACCGACGGCGGCGCCCGCCGGCTCGACCGCGACTCCGTACGCCTCCTGGAGCGGGCCCTCGATCCAGTCGGAAAGCACCGCCAAGTCATCGAGCGAGAGGGGCGGCCGGGCGCGTACGTCCTCGATGGAGACCGCTCCCTCGCACAGCACGGCGAGTACGTCGACCTGGGCGCCGTCGTCGAAGGCCAGCCGGACGTTGCACCACGTCGTGGCGGTGTGGTGGTCCCGCACCTCCCATGCGGGCCACACGGACACCGCGCCATCCAGCCGATGGCGATCGGAAAGATCAAGAAACGATGCTTCCAGCACACACGCAACGTAACCGCATCATCACATTCACTCCGCTCAGGCACGCATGCGGGCCGACGCCACGGCACTCCGTCGGCGCAGCTCCGCGCGCCCCCCTGGTGCGCTGTGCGCCGCCGTCCCCTCCCGTCGTGTGCGGCGCGTCCCCTCCCATGGTGTGCGGCGTGGTGCGATCCTGGAAACCATCAGCGATCCCCTCGTTCTTCTCGGGGAAGGAGTCCCGCCGTGCTGCACGTCGCCGTGGTCGGCTCGGGGCCGAGCGGGGTCTATGCCGCGCAGGGTCTCGTCCAGCAGAGCCAGGTGCCCGGGGTCCGGGTGGATGTCCTCGACCGGCTGCCGTGCCCGTACGGTCTGGTGCGTTACGGCGTGGCACCCGACCACGAGAAGATCAAGTCCCTGCAGAACAACCTGCGTACGGTGCTGGAGCATGAGCGGGTGCGGTTCCTGGGCGGCGTCCAGGTCGGCCCGGACGGGGTGCCCACCTCCCGGCTGCGGGAGCTGTACCACGCGGTCGTGTACTGCGTGGGCGCCGCCACCGACCGGCGTCTCGGGGTGCCGGGCGAGGAGCTGCCGGGCAGCTGGTCGGCGACCGAGTTCGTCTCCTGGTACAGCGCGCACC
Source organism: Streptomyces sporangiiformans (assembly GCF_005768555.2). Taxonomy (GTDB): domain Bacteria; phylum Actinomycetota; class Actinomycetes; order Streptomycetales; family Streptomycetaceae; genus Streptomyces; species Streptomyces sporangiiformans. The sequence goes on along the minus strand of NZ_VCHX02000320.1, from coordinate 113,984 downwards.
CGGACGCCGCCCCGGACGGTTTCGTGCTCGGCGCGCGGGCGGCGGTCGTCATAGGAGTCGGGAACGTCGCGGTGGACGTGACCCGGATGCTGGCCCGTGGTGCCGCGGAGCTGAGCCCGACGGACATGCCGCAGGCGGCGCTCGCCGCGCTGAGTCACAGCCAGGTGCGGGAGATTCAGATGGTGGGCCGACGCGGCCCCTCGCAGGCCCGCTTCACCACCAAGGAGCTGCGGGAACTGGGCGCCCTGCCCGACACCGAAGTGGTGGTGGATCCGGAGGAGTTGGCGCTCGATCCGGCGTACACCGATCCGTCGGGCCTGCCCGCCGCCCAGCGCCGGAACGTCGAGGTGTTGCGCGGCTGGGCCACGCAGCCACCGCGCGGCGGCTCCCGGAGGATCCGGCTGCGCTTCTTCCTGCGCCCGGTCGAATTCCTCGCCGACCAAGGGAGCGTTGGCGCCGTGCGCTTCGAGCGAACGGCTCCGGACGGACACGGCGGTGTGACGGGCACGGGGCGGTACGAGGACATCGACGCGCAGCTGGTGCTGCGCTCGGTCGGGTACCGCGGAGTGCCGATCGACGGGCTGCCGTTCGACGCGGAGCACGGCACGGTGCCGCATCTGGCGGGGCGGGTCCTGCGCGACAACTCGGTGGCGCCGGGCGAGTACGTGGCGGGGTGGATCAAGCGGGGGCCGACGGGCGTCATCGGCACCAACCGGCCGTGCGCGAAGGAGACGGTGTCCTCGCTGCTGGAGGACGCGCCCGTGCTCGCACGGCGTGAGCTGCCGGACGATCCGCTCGCCGCACTGCGCGCGGAAGGGCTGCGACCGGTCGAGTGGGCCGGCTGGCGGGCGATCGAGCAGGCGGAGTTGGAGCTGGGCGCCTCGCTGGGGCGTGGTGTGGTGAAGCTGCCGGACTGGGACTCGCTGCTGGCGGCGGCGCGGGCCAGGGCATCGTGACGCACGGAACGCGGCGGCGCCGGGCGGTCTTCGGCGGGCACAGCAACGCGCGGTAACGCGGCCGAAATCAACAAACTGTTCAATTCGCGTACGGTCTCTGCCGCGTGCCGCTCGTCAGCACGCGGCCCGCTGTTGCGCCACTCCCCCGCTCATCCCCCTCCTGGAGCACCCATGACAACGACCGAACCCGTGCATCCCGCTCCTCCCGTGCATCCGGTGGACGAAGTCCCATCCGTCCGCCAACTGGCCGCCTTCGGGCTGCAGCACGTGCTCGCGATGTACGCCGGCGCGGTGGCGGTGCCGCTGATCGTGGGCAGTGCCATGAAGCTGTCGGCCGCGGATCTCGCGTATCTGATCACCGCGGATCTGCTGGTGTGCGGGATAGCCACGCTGATCCAGTGCGTGGGCTTCTGGCGGTTCGGGGTGCGGCTGCCGATCATGCAGGGGTGCACCTTCGCCGCCGTGTCGCCGATGGTGCTCATCGGCACGACGGGCGGCGGACTGCCCGCGATCTACGGTTCGGTGATCGTCGCGGGCCTGGCGATCGTGCTCCTGGCCCCGGTCTTCGGGAAGCTGCTCCGCTTCTTCCCGCCGCTGGTCACGGGCACGGTCATTCTGATCATCGGAATCTCGCTGCTGCCGGTGGCGGGCAACTGGGCGGCCGGCGGCGTGGGCGCGAAGGACTTCGGTGAGCCGAAGAACCTGGCCCTCGCGGGCTTCGTCCTGCTGGTCGTACTGGGCGTGCAGCGGTTCGCGCCCGCCTTCCTGAGCCGGATCGCGGTGCTGATCGGCATCGTGGTGGGGCTGGTGGTCGCGGTGCCGTTCGGATTCACGGACTTCGGCGGCGTGGCGGACGCCGGCTGGCTCGGCATCAGCACGCCCTTCCACTTCGGCGCGCCCACGTTCGAGGCATCGGCGATCGTGTCGATGCTGGTGGTGGCGCTGGTCGCGATGACCGAGACGACCGGTGACTTCATCGCGGTCGGTGAGATGACCGACCGGAAGGTGGAGCCGCGCGCGCTCGCGGACGGGCTACGCGCGGACGGTCTGTCCACGGTCCTCGGCGGTGTGCTCAACACCTTCCCGTACACGGCCTACGCCCAGAACGTGGGTCTTGTCGGCATGACCCGGGTGCGCAGCCGCTGGGTGGTCGCCGCCGCGGGCGGCATGCTGGTCCTTCTCGGACTGCTGCCCAAGCTGGGCGCGGTGGTCGCCGCGATTCCGGCGCCCGTGCTGGGCGGAGCGGGCCTGGTGATGTTCGGGACGGTCGCCGCGAGCGGCCTCAGGACGCTGGCGCAGGTGGACTTCAAGGGCAACAACAACCTGACGGTGGTGGCCGTCTCGGTGGCCATGGGCACGCTGCCGGTCGGCGTGCCCACGGTCTACGACAAGTTCCCGGACTGGTTCCAGACGGTCATGCACAGCGGCATCAGCGCGGGGTGCCTGACGGCGATCGCGCTGAACCTCCTGTTCAACCACCTTCCGTCGAAGGATTCTCCGAAGGACGCTTCGGCCGGGGCGTCACCCGTCGACGGGACGGGCGGCCTGACCGGCGGCAGCGGCCAGGACGCTGTCGAGAAGTCCCGGGAAGAGGCCGTCTAGGTCGCTTCGGCGCAGCCCGTTCATCTTGGCGGTGCCCCGGTAGACCTGCCGGATCACTCCGCTCTCGCGCAGCACCCGGAAGTGGTGCGTGGTCGTGGACTTGGTGACGGGCAGGTCGAAGTGCGAACACGAGAGCTCGCCGCCGTCGGCGGCGAGCTCTCGCACGACCTGGAGCCGCATCGGGTCGGAGAGCGCGTGCAGCACGGATTCCAGGCGGATCTCCTCCCGCGCGGGGTGCGGAAGATCTCGGCTGCTGCTGGTCGGGGCGGCGGTGGTCACGGCGGGCTCCAGTCCTTCGACACCGGCCTTGTGGCCAGGACGTCTCCGGAGAACTCCCTCGGGCTGAGCTCCGGAGGACTCCATAGTACGAGACCTCTCGTAGTTTGACATCCTCCGTACTACGATGCCTATCGTACGAGCGTCCGCCGTCCCCGTGACGAAGGGAGTCCGCCGTGAGCGCGCTCTTCGAACCTCTCGCCCTGCGCGATCTGACCATCCCGAACCGCGTCTGGATGCCCCCGATGTGCCAGTACTCGGCAGCGCCGGAGGGCCCGGAGACCGGCGCCCCGAACGACTGGCACTTCGCCCACTACGCGGCGCGCGCCGCCGGCGGCACCGGGCTGATCATCGTCGAGGCCACGGCGGTCAGCCCTGAGGGCCGGATCTCGCCGTACGACCTGGGCATCTGGAACGACACGCAGGCCGAGGCGTTCCGCCGGATCACCCGCTTCCTCAAGGAGCAGGGCACCGTTCCCGCGCTGCAGCTCGCACATGCTGGGCGCAAGGCGTCCACCGACCGCCCCTGGAAGGGCGGCGCCCCCGTCGGTCCCGACGCCCACGGCTGGCAGCCGCTCGGACCCAGCCCGCTCGCCTTCGACGCGGACCACCCGGTCCCGACCGAACTCACCGTGGAGGGGATCCGGGAGATCGTCGGCCAGTTCGCGGACGCCGCGCGTCGTGCTCTCGCCGCCGGCTTCGAGATCGCCGAAATCCACGGCGCGCACGGCTACTTGATCGGCGAGTTCCTCTCCCCGCACTCCAATCGGCGCACGGACGCGTACGGCGGCTCGTACGAGAACCGCACGCGCCTCGCCCTCGAAGTCGTCGACGCCGTACGGGCCGTGTGGCCGGACGACAAGCCGCTCTTCTTCCGTATCTCGGCCACCGACTGGCTGGAGGAGGACGGCTGGACGGCCGACGACACGGTCCGCTTCGCCCATGAGCTGACGGCCCACGGCGTCGACCTCCTCGATGTCTCCAGCGGAGGCAACGCGTCCGGCGTCCGCATTCCTGCCGGGCCGGGCTACCAGGTCCCCTTCGCCGCACGCGTGAAGAACGAGACGCCGATGGCCGTCGCCGCCGTCGGCCTGATCACCGAGACCGAGCAGGCGGAGAAGATCCTCGCCAACGGTGAGGCGGACGCGGTGCTCTTGGGCCGGGAACTACTGCGCAACCCTTCGTGGGCCCGGCACGCGGCCCGCGAACTCGGGAGCGAGGTCCATGTGCCGGACCAGTACCACCGGTCCGTCTGACCACCGGTCCGTCCGCCCCAGAGTCCCCATGACACCGGTCCGTCTGACCACCGGTCCCTCTGACCACCGGTCCCTCTGGCCACCCGGCCCCTTACGGCAGGACGTCACGACCACCCCTCAGCCTGTCTTCCACCCCCACTGAGGGCCGACCCGCGCCCAGTCCGCGTCCCACTGCTCCATGCGCCGTTGGTCCAGGCGCCTGCGGAGGAGCCGGCCGCCGCCGAGGGGCACGACGGCGGCGCTCGCGCCCACGAGGGCCCCGGCCAGGCCGGCCCGCAGGCCGGCCTGGGACTCACCGGCGGGCTTGGTCACTAGGCGGCCTTCGCGGTCCGTCCAGACCTTGACCGGCGTGCCCGGCCTGCTGCCGGGCTCGACCCGCGCCTGGCCGCTGTGGGGCGAACCGTCCGCCGCCGTCCAGTGCACCTCCGCCCACACCCGTTCGGTACTCGCGGCGGACGCCGCGCGAGAGCCGGGCGCCTTCTCGCTGAGCAACGCGGGGACGGGGTGCCACTCGGCGCGTTGCCGGGCGAGGCTGTGCTCGACGGATCGCGCGCTCACCAGACCGGCGAGCAACCCGGCGATCAGGGCCAGGGTCCAGGCGGCGAGCACGAGCCAGGACTCCAGTTCGTCGCTGCGGCGCCGCAGCGGGTTGCGCCGCCATCGCCACAGCCACACCCTCGGACCACGGAATGCCGCCATCGAACGCCCCTCCTACTCACCCGACACACCACTCCTCCCTCCCATACGGCAGAGGTCGCCCGGGTGCTCACAGGGAGACGTTTCCCACACCGCCATCGACCGCCGGAAACGCTCCGACCTGCCCGGAGAGCGCGTCCAGGGGAGATTGTCAGTGCCTGGGTGCAGACTGAGCCATGGCTGAGACACATGGCTGAGACAACGCGTCCGGAGGTGGTTGGCATGACCGAGGTTCTGCTCACGGTAGGCACGCGCAAAGGCTTGTTCATCGGCCGGCGGCGCGGCGGCCGCTGGGAGTTCGACGACAGTCCGTACTTCAACGCACAGGCCGTCTACTCGGTCGCCATCGACACCCGCGGCGAGGTCCCGCGGCTCCTCGTCGGCGGGGACAGTGCGCACTGGGGCCCGTCCGTGTTCCACTCCGACGACCTGGGCCGCACCTGGACCGAACCGGCCAAGCCCGCGGTCAAGTTCCCCCAGGACACGGGGGCTTCGCTGGAGCGGGTGTGGCAGCTGCACCCGGCGGCGGCCGAGCCGGACGTGGTGTACGCGGGCACGGAGCCGGCCGCGTTGTACCGCTCCGAGGACCGCGGCGAGACCTTCGAGATCGTCCGCCCCCTGTGGGAGCACCCGACGCGCTCGCAGTGGATGCCGGGCGGCGGCGGTGAGGGCCTGCACACCGTCCTCACCGACGAGCGCGACCCGAGCGCGGTGACGGTCGCCGTCTCCACGGCCGGCGTCTTCCGCACCAAGGACCGCGGGAAGAGCTGGCAGCCCTCCAACTCCGGTGTCTCCGCGGTGTTCCTGCCCGATCCGAACCCGGAGTTCGGCCAGTGCGTGCACAAGATCGCGCAGGACGCGGAGACGCCTGACCGGCTGTACCTGCAGAACCACTGGGGTGTCTACCGGAGCGACGACGCGGGCGCGCACTGGAAGGACATCGGAGAGGGCCTGCCGTCCACGTTCGGCTTCGCCGCGGCCGCTCATCCGCACCGCGGGGGCACGGCATACGTGTTCCCGATCAACGCCGACGCCGACCGGGTCCCCGCCGACCGCAGATGTCGCGTCTTCCGCACGGCTGACGCGGGCAAGTCCTGGGAGCCGCTCTGCGCGGGACTGCCGCAGGAGGACCACTACGGCACGGTGCTGCGCGACGCGTTGTGCACGGACGGCGCGGACCCGGCGGGCGTGTACTTCGGCAACCGCAACGGGGAGGTGTTCGCATCAGCCGACGACGGAGACAGCTGGCAGCAGTTGGCGTCCCATCTGCCGGATGTGCTGTGCGTGCGCGCGGCGGCCGTCGACTGAACCGCGGCGCGTCTCGCCGCCACCGGACAGTAGGGTGACGCCGTGGCACCACGACCGTTGCATGAAATTGTCGAACCGGGCTGGGCCAAGGCCCTGGAACCCGTGGCCGGACGGATCGCCGAGATGGGTGACTTCCTGCGCGCGGAGATCGCCGCGGGACGCACCTATCTCCCGGCGGGAGCGAATGTGCTCCGCGCCTTCCAGCAACCCTTCGACGACGTCCGAGTACTCATCGTCGGACAGGACCCGTATCCGACACCGGGACACGCGGTGGGGCTGTCGTTCTCGGTCGCGCCCGAGGTGCGGCCCCTGCCCGGCAGCCTCATCAACATCTACCGGGAACTGAACAGCGACTTAGGGATGCCCCAGCCGTCCAACGGGGATCTGACGCCGTGGACCAAGCAGGGCGTGCTGTTGCTGAACAGGGCGCTCACCACGGCCCCGCGCCGTCCCGCCGCGCACCGGGGCAAGGGCTGGGAGGAGGTCACCGAGCAGGCCATACGGGCACTGGCCACGCGCGGACGACCGCTGGTATCCATCCTGTGGGGACGCGACGCCCGCAACCTCCGGCCGCTGCTCGGCGATCTGCCGTCGGTCGAGTCCGCACACCCGTCGCCCATGTCGGCGGACCGGGGCTTCTTCGGTTCGCGTCCGTTCAGCCGCGCCAATGAACTGCTCACCCGTCAAGGCGGCCAACCCGTGGACTGGCGGCTGCCGTGACCGGTCCCGGCGCGCGGTCGGGCGTGCTGGGTGTGGACTCCGGGGGTTCGGGGCTGCGTGCCGTGCTGGCGGCCGGCGAAAGCCCCGGCACGGCTCCGCTGAGCTCAAAGGAGCCGGTGCGCACCGGCCCGCGCGGCATCGACCCCGGGCATCTGGTGGAGCAACTGGTACCGATGGCCCGGCAGTTGATGGCGGACGCGGGGGTCGCCTCGCTCCGGGCCGTCACCATCGGGGCCGCGGGCTTCACCACATTGGGTGCGGCGCTGCGCGCCGAGCTGCCGTCGGCGCTGGCCCGCGAACTCGGCGTGCGCCGACTCGCGTTGGTCGCCGACGGCGTCACCGCGTATGTAGGCGCGCTCGGGCAGCGATCGGGGGCGGTGGTCGCGGCCGGCACCGGTCTGATCGCCATCGGTACGGATCTGACGAGCTGGCGCAGAGCGGACGGCTGGGGCCATCTGCTCGGCGACAGCGGAAGCGGGGCGTGGATCGGCAGGGCCGGACTCGAAGCGGCCCTGCGCTCGCACGACGGCCGGCCCGACGGCTCGGCCCGCCTCCTGGCGCGCGCCGAGGAGAGGTTCGGCACGGCCTCGACATGGCCGGGGCAGCTCTACCCGCGCAGCGACCGCCCCGCCGTACTCGCGTCCTTCGCACCCGAGGTGGCCGCCTGCGCCGACGCCGACCCGGTGGCGGCGGGCATCCTGGCCGAAGCCGCCCGGCACATCGCCGACTCCGCCGCCGCGGTCTGCCCCGCCGAGGAGGAGGCCTCGTCCGGAGAGATCCGAGTCGCTTTCACGGGTGGGCTGTTCAAGATGGGCGATGCCCTCCTCAGACCTCTGCGGGCCGCCCTGACGGACCGACTGCCGTACGCGCGACACGACCCGGCCGCGGGCGACCCGCTCGCCGGTGCCGTACGCATCGCCGTCGACCTGGCCGACGGCCGTCTGACGCTCCCCCGTGAGGAGGACATGCTGTGCGTCTACTCGTAGCAGAACGTGACCAGTAAGATCAATCGGTACGTAACTCGTCAGACAAAACCGGACGTATACCGCTCACCTGCACCCTCCCCGAACAGGGGAGCCCAAGAAACCAGTAACATGCGGCGCCATGAGCTCCCCCACTGGGCCCGTGTCCGGCCTGCCAGTACGAATGCCGCGACCCCGCCAGCCCGGGCGGCACCGCCGTCCGGAACCGCTGGCGGCTCCCGAGGGCGCGCCCGCGTTCGTCCTCGCGGTCCCCGGCACGCCCAGCGCCGTCGTCCGCAGCCTCGCCGAAGAGGTCGTGAGCATCGCCCGCTCCGAACTGCCCGGCATGGACGCCCGGATCGGGTACCTCGACGGGGACGATGCGGAATTCCCCACGCTCCAGTCGGTGCTCACGCGTGCCGCCGAGGAGCGCACCGCCCGCTTCGAGCAGGCCCGCGCCGCCGGTATGGACGTGCGGGAGCCGGACGGCCCCGTGGCAGTCGTGGTGCCGCTGCTCGCCGGTCCGGACAGCGCGCTGCTGCGCCGGGTCCGCCAGGCCGTCATGGACAGCCGCGTCGCGGCCGAGCTGACCGATGTACTCGGCCCGCACCCGCTGCTCGCCGAGGCGCTGCACGTGCGCCTCTCGGAGGCGGGTCTGGCGCGTGCCGACCGCGCCCGCCTGTTCACCGTGGCGACCGCCGCGGACGGCATCATCCTGGCGTCCGTGGGCGGCGACGAGGCCGTGCAGGCGGCCGGGATCACCGGCATGCTGCTCGCCGCCCGTCTCGCCGTGCCGGTGATGGCCGCCGCGCTCGACGAGGAGGGCGCGATCGCGGCCACCGCCGAGCAGCTGCGTTCCTCGGGCTCCCAGCAGCTCGCGCTCGCCCCGTATCTGATCGGACCCGAGCTCGAACCGGGTCTGCTCGACGCGGCCGCGAAGGAAGCCGGCTGCTCCACAGCCGAGGCGCTCGGCGCGTACCCGGCGATCGGCAAGCTCGCGCTCGCCAAGTACACGACGGCGCTGGGTATCGCCCCGCAGCAGCCGCAGGGCGCGCCGGTGCGCTGACGCAACGCACCACCCCGTACGCCCGGTGCCCCTCGTACGCGGCCAGGCACCACGCCGGACGGCCCGTACCACCCGGTACGCGAAGGGCCCGCTCCTCACGCAGGAGCGGGCCCTTCGGTATGTCTTCTAGCCGAACACCACGCAGGACGCCGCCGGTGCTTCGACGGAGCCGCCACGGCGCGGGATGCCCGTGTCCGGGTCGACCGCGAACCAGGTCACGTCCCCGGAGCGCTCGTTCGCCGCGTACAGGAAGCGTCCCGAGGGGTCGAGGGCGAGCCCGCGCGGCCAAGTGCCGCCGCACGGCACCGTGACGACCAGGCGAAGCGCCTCCGCGTCGACCGCGAGCACGGAGAGGACGTTCTGGCCGCGTGTGGCGGTCCACACGAAGCGGCCGTCGGGCGACACGACGACGCCCGACGGGTACGCGTCGCCGTCCGGGGCGATCGGCAGCACCGGCGTCTCGTCGACGGGCCGTAGCATGCCGTCGACGGCGTCCCAGCGGCAGACGGTGACGGTGGGCGCGAGTTCGTTGAGCACGTACGCGTGTTCGCCGTCCGGGTGGAACGCGAGGTGGCGGGGCCCGGATCCGGGGCGCAGCGCGATCTCGCGGTGCACCGTGAGCGCCCCGTCCCGCAGCGCGCACACGCGCACGGAGTCCGTGCCGAGGTCGACGCTCACGACCCAGCGCCCGCTCGGGTCGGGCTGCACCTGGTGGGCGTGCGGGCCCTGCTGGCGCGGCGTGTGCGGGCCCGAGCCGGAGTGCTGGAGCACGCCGGACGCCGCAGCCTCGAGGCTGCCGTCGGCGACGACGGGTAGGGCGGTGACGCTGCCGGAACCGTAGTTGGCGGTCAGGACGTGTCCGGCGTGCACACTCAGGTGCGTGGGCCCGCTGCCGTCGACCGGGACCGGCGGACCCGCGAGCTCCGGCTTGTCGCCCTTCACCCGGTACGCGGCCACCGCGCCGTCGGCCGTCTCGCTGACCGCGTAGAGCATGTCCCCGGCGGGCGACAGCGCGAGGTACGACGGGTCGGGGACGCCGTCCACGGTACTCAGGACCGTCAGCGCGCCGCTTTCGTCGTCCACGGCCGCGGTGAGGATGCCCAGGCCTCCCGCGGCCGTGAACGATCCGATGAACGCCCTCTGCTGCCGTCTGCCGCCGTCTGCCACTGCCGTCCCCTTCCGGTGCCGCGCTGTTCGGGGCGACGTTAGCAGTCAAACGCTAAAGGCCTAGACCAAATCGCGGGCTCAGGTGCCCTGTGTCAGCGGCGGGGTTCATGCCCCCACGGCCGAGGAGCCGCGCAGCGGCGTGGCCAGCGCGGCGAGCGCCCGCTCCAGGCCATGGAGGTGGGCGAGGGCCTGCTCCGCTCCCGGATGGTGGCCCGGCACGCCCGCGGCCACCGCTGATGCGCGCTCCGGCAGCGCGCCGACCAGGACCTCGACCGCTGCCTCGACCCGCAGGCAGGCAGCGGTGAGGCGGGCGTCGTGCGAGGCGTACGGGTCCGCGGCGACGGTCGCGAGGCCGCGGGCCTCGCGGGCGCAGTCGTCGAGAAGGGCGAGCACCTGGCGGGCCCGCGTCTTGCGCGCCCGCAACGGGTTCAGCGGGTGGACCAGGGGCGCGAGCGCGAACCGGACCCGGCCGAGCAGTGCCTCCAGTTCCGCGGCCCGCGGTGCGGGATCGGCGTCGCAGTCACCGGCCAGTCGCCGGGCCGCCGCCGAGGTGCAGCCGTGCACCGCGCGCACGGCCTGGCCCACCCAGCGATCGGTCACCGCGTGCGTGGTGACCGGCAGGATCAGCGCGACGGCCAGCGCGGCGCCGAGGGCTCCGGCGCCCGTCTCCGCCAGCCGCAGCCCCAGCAGTCCCGGATGCAGCACACCGAGGAGCCCGTACAGCAGGCCCGCCATGACGGTGACGAAGAACATCATCCACGAATAGGACAGCGCGGCCGTGTAGAAGATCCCGAAGACGCATGCCCCTACGAGGGCCGCGGTGGGCGCCGGTGCGCCGTGCAGCGGTACGGCGACGAGCAGGCCGGCCGCGATGCCGGTGACCGTGCCGACGACGCGCCGGAAGCCGCGTACCAGCGTCTCGCCGCGCGAGGCCGTGTTGACGAAGATCCACCAGGCGGTGCCGACGGCCCAGTACCAGCGCTCGTGCGACAGGAACTGGCCCGCGGCGATCGCGAAGGCGCAGGCGGCCGTCGCCTGGAAGGCCTGCCGGGTGGTCGGGCGGGAGAGACCACGACCGGCCGGCGGGGCGGGCGCCGCGGGCGGCGGAGTGCGCCGCTCGATGCACCACGCGCCGAAGCGGACGGCCGAGGACGCGGCCAGCGACAGCGCCATCGCGGCGTACAGCTGCGGGAGTTGACCGGGCACGGCGTGCAGGAACTGGGTGATGAAGAAGGTCATGAACGCGAAGATGCCGAGCGCGTGACCACGCGGTCCCCAACGGCGGGCGTACACCCCGCAGAAGATCACGGCGAGCCACGTCGCGTCGCGCACGATCGGCACCGAGTGCAGCGCGGTCGCGAGGGCGAGCACGGGGAAACCGACGACGGGCAGCAGAGCGGTGGTGACCGCCTGGCGGCGCACGGTCGGGTCGCCGACCGTGAACAGCGCGAGGAGCGCGGCGAGCCCGCCCGTGATCGAGGCGGTCAGGGAGAGCCCGGCGAGCTCCGACGCGGTCACCGCGAGGCCGATGCCGAGCACCGCGCGCAACGAGACCCGCAGCCGGGCCAGACCCGGATCCGGAGCCATGAACATCTTCTTCACCGTCGGCAGCCCGCCTCCACTTCGCGTCGAGAGCATCTTCAGGAACAGGGAATCTTCAAGACAAAGGCGTCTTCAGGACATGGGAATGGCGCCGCGGCACGGATCCGGCGTCTTCGCCGTCCGGCGCTGCGCGGCGCCATCGATGGGAACAAGGTAAGCAACAGTGAGGCAGTGGCTCAACAGGCACGTTTTTCACTGAGCCATTGGTACAGTCGGGAGCGATCAATCCAGACCGCGAGGAGGCCAACGGACCATGGCCGTGGACGAACTCGACTCCCGCATCCTGCGCATCCTCCTGGAACAGCCGCGCACCAGCGTGCGCGAGTACGCCCGAGTGCTCGGCGTGGCCCGCGGCACCCTCCAGGCCCGGCTCGACCGCATGGAGCGCGACGGCGTGATCACGGGGACGGGCCCCTCGCTCTCGCCCGCCGCGCTCGGCCACCCCGTGCTCGCCTTCGTGCACATCGAAGTCACCCAGGGGCATCTCGACGACGTGGGCGACGCGCTCGCCGCCGTGCCGGAGATCGTCGAGGCGTTCTCGATCACCGGCGGCGGCGACCTGCTGACGCGGGTCGTGGCGCGCGACAACGCCCACCTGGAGGACGTGATCCAGGTACTGATCAGCCTGCCGGGCGTCGTCCGCACCCGTACCGAGGTGGCCCTGCGCGAGCGCGTGCCGCACCGGATGCTGCCGCTCGTGGAGTCGATCGGCCGCGCGGCCGGCAACTGATCGGCCTGATCAGAGGCGGAGGGCCTGCCAACCCACCCAGAAGGGGGGGGCACCGCTCCCTGGCACCCTGGACAGCATGAGCACTCTCGGCAACACATCGGTCATCTTCGATCTCGATGGAACGCTCGTGGACAGCGAACCGAATTACTACGAGGCGGGACGGCAGGCGCTCGCCGAGCACGGTGTCACCGACTACACCTGGGCGGACCACGAGGGGTACGTCGGCATCAGCGCCGCGGAGACGATCGCGCTCCTGAAGGAGCGGCACGCGATCCAGGCCCCGTCCGACGTACTGCTCGCGGAGAAGAACCGCCGCTATCTGGCGCTGGCCCGTACCGCCACGCATGTCTACCCGGCGATGCGGAAGTTCGTCGAACTGCTGGCCGCCGAAGGTGTACCCATGGCCGTGGCCTCGGGTTCCTCGCTGGAAGCCATCGAGTCGATCCTGGCGGGCACGGGTCTGGACAGCAGTCTGCGGACCGTCGTCTCGGCCGACGAGGTGGCCCGGGGCAAGCCCGCCCCCGATGTCTTCCTGGAAGCGGCACGCCGGCTGGGAGCGGCCCCGGCCGACTGCGTGGTCCTGGAAGACGCCGCTCCGGGTGCGGCGGCGGCGCACGCGGCCGGGATGCGCTGCATCGCGATCCCCTACGTCGCCGCGCAGGCCGACGACCCGGCGTTCGCCACGGCGGGGCTGCTGCTGCGGGGCGGCCAGGCCGAGTTCACGGCGCGGGCCGCGTACGACTGGCTCGTGCGCTCGGCTCCGTCCTCCTGACGAGCGGAACGCTGCCGCAGGCGCGCGTCAACGCCGAGGTCGCGGCGGCCGACGGAACGGTACGGGCCTGGCGTCGCCGAGCCGTACGAGCACGGCAAGGCGGTGAACGCCGGGTTCGAGCCCTGCGGCTCAGGGCTCGAAGAGGATCTTCACCGCTTCCTCCTCCTTGCGCTGGAAGATCTCGTAGGCGTGCGGTGCCTCGTCCAGCGAGAGCCGATGGCTGGCGAAGCCGTCGACGCCGAGCGGGTCCTCGTCCGTGAGCAGCGGCAGGATGTCGTCGACCCAGCGCCGTACGTTCGCCTGGCCCATCCGCAACTGGATCTGCTTGTCGAACATCGTCATCAGAGGCAGCGGCGAGGCCATGCCGCCGTAGACACCGCTCAGCGAGACGGTGCCGCCGCGCCGCACCAGCTCGATGGCGGTGAGGAGTGCGGCCAGCCGGTCGGCGCCGGCCTTCTCGGCGAGCCGGGAGGCCCAGGCGCGGGGCAGGATCGAGGACATCTGCTGGGCGGTCCGCCCGACGGGGCTGCCGTGGGCCTCGGTGCCCACGGCGTCGATCACGGCGTCGGGGCCACGGCCGCCGGTCCGGTCGCGGATCGTCTCCACGAGGTCCTTCCGCCCGTCGAAACGCCGCAGGTCGTAGGTCTCCACGCCCTGCTCACGCGCCCGGCGCAGCCGCTCCGTCACCAGGTCGACCCCGATGACGACCTCGGCCTGCTGAAGCCGGGCGACCCGGCAGCACATGTCGCCGATCGGCCCCAGGCCGAGGACGGCGACGGAGCCTCCGGGCGGAATGTCGGCGTACTGGACGGCCTGCCAGGCCGTCGGCAGCACGTCCGAGAGGTAGATGTAGCGGTCGTCCGACGGCCCTTCCGGCACCTTGATGGGCCCGAACTGGGCCTGCGGGACCCGCAGGTACTCGGCCTGTGCCCCCGGCACGCCGCCGTAGAGCCTGGTGTAGCCGAACAGTGCCGCGCCCATGCCCGCGTCGGTCACCTGGGTGGTCTCGCACTGCGTCGTCAGCCCGGCCGCGCACATCCAGCAGTGTCCGCAGGCGATCTGGAAGGGCACCACGACCCGGTCGCCGGTTTTCAGCCCGGTCACCTCGGAGCCCGTCTCCTCGACCACGCCGATGGGCTCGTGCCCGAGGATGTCCCCGGGCGTCATGAAGGCGGTGAGCACCTCGTACAGGTGCAGGTCGGAACCGCACAGCCCGCTGGAGGTGACGCGTACGATCGCGTCCGTCGGGTCCTCGATCTCCGGGTCGGGCACGGTCTCCACCCGCACATCACGCTTGCCCTGCCAGGTCACGGCCCTCATCGCACGCTCCCTTCGCCGCTGCTCGCTCGCTCCTGTCCTCGCTGCCGGAGGCGCTCGCCGAGTACCCGGGTCCGCGTCGCTCACCCACCGGAGGGGTCTGGTCAGCCGACCTTGTGTCCCGCCAGCGGAGCGGTCTCCTCGCCGGCGCCCTCACGCATGCCCCGCAGGACCTCCTCGACCGCCTCGACGGCGGTGTACCGCGGCCGCCAGCCCAGTTCGTGGCGGGCCCGGGTGCAGTCCATGAGGGGAAGCCGCAGCACCGCGTCGAACAGCTGCGGCGAGGCGGGTACCAGGTGCAGGCCCCAGGCCGCGGCGACGGCGGAGCGTGCCGCCCTGCGGGGCATCCGCACCGGCCGGGAGTGGAACAGCTCGCCCAGTACCTCGGCGTCCAGCGGTGGTTCGGCCGCCAGGTTGAACGCGCCGCGCGCCTCGCTCAGCAGGGCGAGCCGGTACGCCTCCGCCGCGTCATCGGTGTGCAGCGCCTGTACGCGCAGCCCGGGGACGTCCGGGACGAAGGGCAGGAGTTCGGGCCTGGCCAGAGGGCCGGGCTTGAAACGCCCGGCGAACATACGGCGTTGCTGGCTTGCCGACTCCTCCTTGAAGAGGAAGGCGGGCCTCAGACGGACGACCCGGATGTCCGGTTGCTCGTGCTCGAAGGTGTCCAACACGCGTTCCAGATAAGCCTTTTCACGGCAGTACGCGGCCTCCGGCCAGCCGTGCGTCGGCCAGGACTCGTCCACGGCGCGGTCGTCGGGGCCCGGCGAATAAGCGCCGACCGAGGAGGCGTACACCAGGGTCGGCACCTTGGCGGCGGCCACCGACTCGAAGACGCGGACGCTGCCGAGCACGTTGGTGCGCCAGGTCAGGGCCGGGTCCCGGGCGGGCTGGAGCTTCCAGGCGAGGTGGACGACCGCGTCGGCTCCCTCGAAGTGCTTGGTCAGGTCGGACCCGGCCGTCAGGTCCACCGCGACCCACTCGGCCTGCGCCGGTGGCTCGTCGGGCAGCCTGCGTGCCATACCGACCAGGGAGTCCACCCTCGGGTCCTCGCTCAGGAGGCGCACCAGGCTGGTGCCGACGTTTCCGGTCGCACCGGTGACGACGACCCGCATTCCGGCTGCGTTGCTCATGATCGGCTCCTCTCAGGAGGTTCGCCCCGCCGGGGTCACGTTCCTGGCCCATCACCCTGACGCGTTCCCCCTGAACAGGAGGCAAACGTTCCGGGACAGCGCCCCGAGGCCTCCCGAGCCCAGCCCAGCCCTCTGCCAGCAGGGCCCGGGCCCCGTCAGATCGAGAGCATCTTGGTGAACGGAGTGACGGGGCGCTCCACGCGTTCGCCGTCCACGGTGATGTCGACCGCCTCGTTGTAGAAAGCGACGAGTCCTTCGACGGCGGCCACCGCGGGCAGCGGGTCGGGATAGGTCCAGACGAGGTTCGGCGGGACGTCGGCTTCGCCCCGCCACGACCAGTACGCGGCGGTGCCCTTGTAGGGGCACTGGCTGCTGTGGTCGGTGGCGACGAGCAGGTCGAGGCGGACATCCTCGCGCGGGATGTAGTACCGCACCGGGAGGCCGGTCTCGAAAAGCAGGACCGGACGGTGGGTGTCCGCGACCACCGTGCCGTCTATCTCGACCCGGACGTGGCGGCTGCTCGGCAGCGCGTCCACCCGTTTGTGCGGGTCACGGGGGTGGACGAAGATCTCTTCCTCCTCTTCGTACCAGTGGTCGAGTCCCTTGCCGCGGTGCCAGAACCACTCGAACGCGATATGGCCGGCCAGGTCGTCGGCGGGGAACGTCCAGGCCACGCTCGCCAGCAGCTCGTCGCCGATGGCGAGGTCGTAGAAGACCCGTGATCCGGCGTGCCTGCCTGTCGGAGGGTTCTTCGCCGGGCGAAGCAGGTCCTCGCGGACCTCCGCGCGGGGGAAGGCGTACTGCGGAACAGGCAGGTCGGGCTCCCAGACGAGGACGGGGTGCCGGCTGTCGACGACTGTGACGTCTCCCTTACGGCCGCGTACCCAGCGTTCGCTGGGCTCCCACAGCAGGCCTTCCGGGGTGGTCCGGACGCCTCGCGCGGTAGGGAATGCACTCATGACCGCTCTCCTTCGGCTGCTCCAGGACGTGACTCTTCGGGTATTCCTCCACCGTCCCACGGCAGGACGTCGACGACAGGGTGAGCCGACGCGGTCATCGAGCGTTGTCACCGAGCGGGAGCGAACGGTCCCTCCAACGCCGCCCACTGGAGCAGCATGATCGTCTTCGCGTCGGCGATCTCGCCGGTGCGGATCATCTCCAGGGCTCTGCGGAAGGGCAGTTCGACGATCTCGATGTCCTCGCCCTCCTCGTCCAGGCCACCGCCTGTGTGGGTGCGGGTCGACGGGCCGTAGGCGGCGGCGTAGAAGCTGACGCGCTCGGTGACCGAGCCCGGGCTCATGTAGACGTCGAAGACGTGGTGAACAGTGCCGATGGTGTGCCCGGTCTCCTCCACCACCTCGCGGCGCACGGCGATCTCCGGGTGCTCGTCATCGTCGTCGAGCAGCCCGCCCGGCGTCTCGATCAGCATCCCGTCGCGATGTCCGTTGACGTACACCGGGAAGCGGAACTGCCGGGTGAGCAGCACGGTTTCACGCTCGGTGTCGTAGAGCAGCATGGTGGCGCCGTTGCCACGGTCGTGCGTCTCGCGCTCCTGGGTGCTCCAGGTGCCGTCGGCGTGCTGGAAGTCGAAGGTCGTGGTGCGCTCGACGTACCAGTGGCTGGACAGCAGTTTCACGTCGCGCACCCTGACGCGGGGGTTCCCGGTCAGGTCCCGGCCGACACGGTCGAGTCCGGTGCGGCCGCGACGGTCCGGGGTGTCGATGCCCGCGGTCATCGGACAGCGACCGTAGGGGAGAAGGCGGGAGAGTTGGTCATGCCCGCTTCTACCATCCCGGCCGCACCGGTGTCCTGTTGGTGGACCCGAAGCCCCGGCAGGACTCAGGCTCGCGGGCCGTCCTCCGCGACCGTCACCCGGCGACGGGCCAGGAGCAGTCCGGCCGCCACCGTTCCGGAGGCGAGGCCGAGGATGCCGACGGCGCTGGCCGGGCTGCCCACGGCGGACTCGGGCCCGATCAGCACGAGCGGGCAGATGAACGGTCGTTGATCACCGCCACGGGTGCCGACCGGGTCCTGCTGGGCAACCGACTTCCCGTTCGACATGGGCACCGAGGACCCGACGGCGCGCTGCGCGCCGCGCGGCTGCCCGACGCCGACTTCCACGCCGCACGAGGCGGCAACGCGTCCGCCCTCCTCCGTAAGGACTGACACCATGCGCCTGCTCACCCACCTCCGGCACGTCGACCTCGTGTGGACACGCCCGGCGGCCCAGCAAGTGGGCGCTGCGCGGCCTGTCGAAGACCGCGGCGACGGAACCGGGCCCGCGCGGCATCCGCGTGCACACCATCCACCCCGGCTTCATCGAGACCGACATGACCGCCTCAGCCCATCCCGCCTTTCGTGAGGCGAACATCGGCGAGACCCCGCTCGGCCGCACCGGCACGGTCGCGGAGGTCGCCCCGCTCGTCGTCTTCCTCCTCTCCGGCGACGCCTCCTTCATCACCGGTGCCGAGATGCCGGTCGACGGCGGTCTCACGGCTCACGGCGGCGCCAAGTCCGTCTCCGACGCCCTGCGCCCGCAGGCATCATGAAGCGACTCGCTGTACGTCGGCCAGGACGCATGGCCGGCCGGTGCGCAGGGACGCGTAGGCGGCGAGGACGATCCGCAGGGTGCGCAGGCCTGCCTCCCCGTCCGGACGGGGGCGGCGGCCGGTGCGTGCGGCGTCGAGGAACTCGTCGAGCATGGCCGCGTCCATATCGGTGCCGCCCGGCTCCCAGCGGCCGCGGCCGGTCGTGGAGTCGAAGCCGCCGAGCAGCCGGGGGAAGGCGTCGAACTCGACCATGGCCCGCTCCCCCACGCAGGTCAGGGTGAGTCCGCCCCAGGTCGGATGGTCCGCGGGGTGGCTCCAGCTGCAGTCGATGGCGGCGACGACTCCGCCCGGGTACCGGACGGTGACCAGCCCCGCGGTCTCGACCCCCGGGCCCGCCAGGTCCGCGTCGAGAACGGAGTTGGCCTGGGCGTACACCTCCGCCGCCTCTTCACCGCCGAGGAGGACGTCCATCAGGTCGGCGAGGTGCACGGTGTGGTCCATCACCGCGCCGCCGCCCGCCAGTTCGGGGTCGCCGAACCACGACCGGGAACGGGCCGGATTCGCCCCGTTGTTGGTTCCGTGGACGCTCACCAGCGCGCCGAGCGAACCGTCGGCGAGGGAGCGGTCGAGGGCGGCGAAGGCGGGGCTGAACCGTACGGGGTAGGCGGTCATCAGGCCGACACCGGCTCGGGCACAGGCCTCGATCATGGCCTGGGCGTCCGCCTCCGTCGTGGCGAGGGGCTTCTCGCACAGGACATGGGCCCCCGACGCGGCGGCCCGCTCCACCAGCCGCCGATGCCGGGCGTTCTCGCTGGTGACCACGACCGCGTCGGGTCGCAGCGCGAACACCGCGTCCCAGCTGTCGGCGTACGGCACACCCAGCCGTTCGGCGAGGGCGTGGCCCCGTTCGGGGTCGCCGGGCGGGGCGTCGGGATCGGCGGTGATCAGGTCGATGTCGTCCCGGTCGCGCAGCAGCTCGATATACGCCGTGGCGTGGACATGGGCGAAGGACAGGACGGCGACCCTCACGTGACGATTCCCTCCATCGAGGTGGACTGTTCGACCGAGGTGGACAGTTCGACGGCCCGGCCCGTGCGGGCGGACTCCACGGCGGCTTCGGCGATCCGGACGGCCGCCACCCCGTCTGCGGCGGTCACCCGGGGTTCCTGCACGCCGCCCGCGAACGCGTCCGCGAACTCCCGTATCTGGGCCAGGTAGGGCGACTGGCCGAAGTCCCCGGACGGGATGCCCTCGGGGTCCCCCGCGGTGCCCGTGACGCGCAGCGCGGGCGAGGCCAGCGAGTCGTGCCGTACGGTCCCGTCGGTGCCGGAGACATGGAAGGTCGTACGGAACGGGGTCGCCGGAGGTCCCCAGACACCCACGACCTGAGTGATGACGCCGCTTGCGTGGGTGAGCACGGCGGTCCCGGTCGCGACCGGGGCCGGTGGCACCGGGGCGGCGAGATG
This sequence comes from Streptomyces sporangiiformans, assembly GCF_005768555.2. Taxonomy (GTDB): domain Bacteria; phylum Actinomycetota; class Actinomycetes; order Streptomycetales; family Streptomycetaceae; genus Streptomyces; species Streptomyces sporangiiformans. Next base: position 94,409 of record NZ_VCHX02000320.1, on the reverse strand, counting down.
GCCGCGCTGGTGCGCGTGGACGCGTACGACCTCGCCGAACAGCCAGCGGGCGATGTCCATGTCGTGGATCATCTGGTCCGTCAGGATCCCGCCGGAGCGCGCCGGATCGGCGAACCACGGGCTCCAGGCGGGGTAGCAGCCGGTGCGGGTGAACCGGGCGACCGCGATCCTGCCCAGCCCGCCCCCGGCGACGACCGCACGCAGCCGGTCGTAGGCGGGGAACCAGCGCACGACGTGGCCGGGATAGAGCCGCACTCCGGCGGCGTCCGCGGCATCGGCCATCTCCTGGGCGTCGGCGGTCCGCAGAGCCAGCGGTTTCTCGCACAGGACGTGGGCCCCGGCGGCGACGGCCGCCAGCGTGATCCCGCGGTGCGTGTCGGTGGGGGTGCACACATCCACGACGGTGGCCCCGCTGATGGCCTCGTGCAGCGAGCTGTGCAGCGTCGCGCCATGGGCGCCGGCCAGTTCGGGTGCGCGCTCGTCGGGCGCGTAGAGGCGTACCCGCGCACCGAGCGCGGTCCACGCCGGCAGATGGACGCGCGCTATGCCGCCCGCGCCGATCACCGCTATGTCGAGTTCTGCCATGGGACGCACGGTCTCCTAGCCCTTGAGGGCGCCGCTGAGCACGCCGTTGATGAAGTGCCGCTGGAAGAACAGATAAACGAGGACGACCGGGGCGATCACGATAAGCGTCGCGGCGGCGAGCAGCGGCACGTCGACGCCGTACTGCCCCGTGAAGAAGCCGAGTCCGGCGGGTGCGGTACGCCGGTCGGGGTCCTGGATCAGGATGAGCGGGAGCAGGAACTGGTTCCAGCTCCAGACGAAGTACAGGACGCCGAGCGTGACGACCGCCGGGCGGGAGCTCGGCATCAGAACGCGCCAGAGGGTCGTCCACGAAGAAGCCCCGTCCAGTCGTGCGGCCTCGATGAGGCTGCGTGGCATCGCCGCGAAGTGTGCCCTCATCCAGAAGACGCCGAACGGCATGAACGCGCCGATCTCGGCGAGGGCCAGGCCCGGCACCGTGTTCGTCAGCCCCACCGCCCGCATGTCGTAGTAGAGCGCGATGACGGTGCCCTCGGTGGGGATGGACAGTCCGAGGAGCAGATAGCCGTAGACCTTGCCCCGGCCGGGGACGTCCATGGTCGCCAGGGCGTAACCGGCCAGCGTCGCGCACAGCACGGCGGCGGGCACGACGCTCACCGCGATCACCGCGCTGGAGCGCAGCAGTACGCCGAAGCCGGCCGCGGACCAGGCGTGGGCGAAGTTCTCCAGGTGGATGCCGCGGGGCAGGGCGAGGCCGGTCAGCGGAGTGCCGGCGGGCTGGAGCGCCGCCAGGAGCAGGGAGAGGAACGGGACGAGGACGATCGCCAGGAACAGGACGATGACGGCGGGCGCCGCGATCCGTGACGAGAGTGGACGGGCCGTCATGACTTCTCCCTCGCCAGGCGGTTGATGACGAGGACGACCACGGCGATGACCGCGGTCAGCACGACCGCCAGGGCGCTCGCCAGCCCGACCGCGCCGCCCCCGAAGGCCAGGCGGTAGACGAGGATCCCGGGAACGACGGTGCTCGTGCCGGGGCCGCCACCCGTGGTCATGTAGATCAGGTCGAAACTGGACAGCGCGGCGATCACCGTGATCGACAGGGCCACGGCGATCTCCGGCCGCAGCAGCGGCACGGTGATGGACCGGAACTCGCGCACCGGGCCCGCGCCGTCCATCCGGGCGGCCTCGTAGATCTCCTGGTCGATGCGCTGCGTTCCGGACAGGAAGAGCACCATGCACAGGCCCGACACGACCCAGCTGCCGATCAGCCCCACGGCGGGCAGGGCCCAGGTGAAGCTGCCCAGCCAGGAGTCCGCCAGCCGGCCGAGGCCCACCGCCCGCAGCCCCTGGTTGAGGGTGCCGTCGTCGGCGTACACCCAGCGCCAGATGATGGCGACCGCGACCAGGGGAATGACCTGCGGGAGGAACAGCACCGTACGGACCAGCACCGTGCCCCGGCGCCCGGAGCGGCGGGAGACGATCGCCGCCGCGACCAGGCCGACGCAGATGGGCAGGAGGGAGAAGAAGACGATGAGCGCACCCGCGTGCCAGGCCGCCGCGCGCAGTTGCGGATCGGCGCCGATGCGGCGGTAGTTGTCCAGTCCGACGAAGGACGGCAGGGTCACGCCGTCCCAGTCGAAGAGCGACAGATACGCGGTGTGCAGCGCCGGAAGTACGGCGAACAGTGTGTACGGCAGCAGGGCCGGCAGGACGTACAGCAGCGCCATGGCCCGCCGTCGCCGTCTGCTCGCCCGCGCTGCCCGTACGCTACCCACGGGCGCCGGCGCGCGGGTCGCCGTGCGACGGCCGGGGCGCGAGTCGGCTCCGAGGCCAAGACCGGGGCCGGCCCCGGCGTCCGTCGCGGCCCCGGCGTCGGTGGCGGCCCCGGCGGACTCGGAGCCGGAGCCCTGACCAGGGCCGGGAAGCCGGTCGGTGGCGGTCACTTGTGGTAGTTGTCGTAGTCGGCCTGGAAGCCCGCCAGGAACTTCTCCACGGTGACCTTGCCCCCGGCCAGCAGCTGCAGCTGGGTGGTGAGGGTGTCCGGCATCGTCGGGGTGGAGGCGTTCTGGATGAACGGCTGCAGGCCGGTGTCCTTGACGATTCCCTGCCAGCTCGTGCTCACATCGCCCAGCAGCCCGCTCTGCTGGGGCATCGCGCTCGCGTCGGGGGCCATGAAGCCCGCCTCGGCGGTGATGCCGGCGGCCTGCTCGCTCGCGACGAAGTCGAGGAACGCGGCCGCGGCGGCCGGGTTCTTGCACTTGCTGGACACGCAGTAGTACACCCCGGCGCCGGTGGTGCGCAGCTTCCCGTCCGCGGCGGCGGGGGGAACGTTGAAGAGGCCCGCCCGGTCCCCCAGCCCCTTGGCGACCGCCGCCGCGGCCCAGTTGCCGCTGATCCGGAAGACGCCCTCGCCCTTGGCGAACGCGGCGGTGGCGTCGTTGTCGGAGATGCCGTTGACCTTCGGGGAGACATAGCCCTTGTCGACCCAGCGCTTGAGGGTGGTGGCCGCGGTCACGGCCTCGGGGCCCGTGAGCGTGGCGCCCTTGTGACCGAAGGCCCAAGCCTCGCGGTCCTCGGGCTTCATGTAGACGGAGAGCAGGACGTTGAAGACATGGTTCAGGCCGCCGTCCAGATTGCCTTCGACGAGAGCCGTCTCACCGGCCGCCTTGGCCTTGGCGAACAGGGCCTCGAGCTCCTCCACGGTGGTCGGCGGGACGGTCAGACCGAGCTTCTTCGCCTTGGACTTGTTGTAGTAGACGGCCTCGAAGGACAGCCCGCCGGGCACGCCGTACAGGGCCCCCTCGCCGACCGTCTTGCCGTCCGCGGTGAGGGTGATCTGGTCCAGGCCGGGGAACTTGTCCGCCCAGCCGTACGCCTTGCCGTAGCTGCCGACGTCGAGCAGCAGACGGCCGCGGATCAGGTTCTGCATACCGGAGACGAACTGGGCGATGTCGGGGGCGCTGTCGGCCGACATGGTGGTGTTGATGCTCTTGAGGTAGTCGTCCCAGCCCGTGTACTGCCGTTTGACGGTGATGTTGGGGTACTTCTCGCGGAAGGCCGCGACGAGCCCGGGGGTCATCGTGGTGTCGTCCGCGTCGGCGAGCATCAGGGTGATCTTCTTGTCGGTCGGCACCGCCGTGGAGACCGGGCCGCCGCTGCTGCTCTTCTCGGCCGGCGAGGCCCCGGGAGTCAGGCTGGTGCACGCCGTGAGTACGGAGGCGCCGGCCGCGCCGGTGACGGCGAGAAAGGTGCGTCTGGACAGGGCGGACGGAAGGGCCGAGGACGGGGTCGGGCTCATGGGGTCTCCTGGGGCGGCGGGGAGGGAGAGGGAATGCCGGAGGGTGTCGCACGTGGGTGTACGCGGGTTACCGGAGTACGGGGCGGTGCGGAGACGTGGTGCATGAGGCCGCGGCGGCGAGCGGCGGCCACGTGGTGGGGAGCGCGTCGGCGAGCAGCTCGGCAGTGGCGACACGTGGGGGTGGAGCCGGTCGCCGCGGAGTGATTTAATAAAGCAGTTGCGTTTCATAATCATGATGGGCATGGGCAGCGTCAAGAGTCGATGGCTTGATTGTTATGGTCCCGAGTTGTTGCCCGCGGCCGTGTGCGACGCTCGAGACGCCCCACAGGAGGTTGATCTTGACCACGTCCAGGGCCCCCGGGACCCCCGGAGACCAGCTCCCGGAGCCGGCCGCGGCCGCCGCACCGGAGACGCTCTGGCCCCTCAGCGGGGTCACGGAGACCATCCCTCCGAGCCAGGGTCTGCCGGTGGTCGGTGTCGCCGACCTGCGCACCGCGAACGCTGCCGCCATCCTCGCCGCCGTCCGCTCGGCCGACCGTCACCTGAGGCTGTCCGAGCTGGTCAAGGCCACCCGGCTCTCCCGCCCCACGGTGGAGGCGATCGTCGAGGAACTCGCCGACTGCGGCCTCATCGAGGTCGCCCCCTCCCCCTCCGCTCGCGGCCAGCGCTCCCCCGGCCGGCCCGCCCGCCGCTTCCGCTTCCGTCCGCACGCCGGTTTCGTCATCGGCATCGACGTACGGCCCCGCTCGGTGACCGCCTGCCTGGCCGATCTCGACGGCCGGACCGTCGCGGTGGAACGCAGGACGGTGCGCGCCGACCTCACCGGGCGGGCCCGTGCCGGAGCCGTAACCGCCGTGGCGCGCGCCGCCGTTGACGGCGCCGGTGTCCACAGCCGGCGGGTGTGGGCCGCCACAGTGGGCACACCCGGTCTGGTGGACCGGGACAACACCCGTATCCGGCAGGCCGACAACCTCAAGGACTGGGCCCAGGTGGACATCGTCGGTGTGCTGCGCGACGAACTCGGCTGCCCGGTGGCCGTGGAGAACGACGCCAACCTCGCTGCCCTGGGCGAGCAGTGGCTCGGCGTGGGCAAGGACGCGGACGAGATGGTCTTCGTGCTGCTGGGCGAACGTCTGGGCGCCGGGGTCATCACCGGGGGGCGGCTGCTGCGGGGGCACCGCGGCGCGGCGGGAGAGATCGGCTTCATCCGCTTCCCCGGCCACAAGCCGCCGCGCCCCGGTCTGGTACCGCCCGCCTCCGAAGTCGTCCGGCAGGCGGCGGCCGGCGATCAGGACGCGGCGCAAGCAGTCGAGGCGTACGGGCAGCGGCTCGCCGAAGGAATCACCCCGGTCCTGCTGGCCCTCGACCCGGCGCTGGTCGTCCTCGGCACCAGTCTCTTCCCTTCCCCTGATCTCCAGCCGGCCGCGACCCATCTCCTCGACGCCGCCCAACGGCACGCCGAGGGCCTCCTCGTCGACCCGCCGCGATGGCAGCTGTCCGCCCTCGGGGACGAGGCGGTGGTCTCCGGCGCGGTCCGGTTCGCGCTCTCATCGGTCGAGGTCATCCTCCGCACCCGCCCCACCAGCCTCACCGCGGGAAGAGACCGCTGAGAGGAACAATCCTGCGTTCCGCTTCCCTCGGAGGCGTACTGGCTGTGGCGTGTGGTGTTTGCTAGAAGTGAGTGGAGCAGAACTGACAGTAGGGGGTGTGGCATGCGACGAGGGGGCTCAGCTTGCCTGTCCGGGAAGCGCCGGCCGACGTCTTCCGGCCGTACGGAAGCAGGGAACTGGACACGTTGTTACGCCGGTCGTCGCTGAGCGAGCGCTATCGGCGCGAGGCGCGGGCGGTCGCCGAAGTACTGCCGTTCCGCACGAACTCGTACGTGGTCGACCATCTCATCGACTGGTCGGCCGTTCCGGACGACCCGATGTTCCGACTGACCTTTCCGCAGCCCGACATGCTGCCCCGCGAGGACCGGCTCCGTGTGGCGGAGCTCGTCGCCTCAGCTGCCCCGCGCCGGCGAATCAATGAAGTGGTCCAGGGGATACGGCGACGGCTCAACCCCCATCCCGCGGGCCAGCGTGAGCGGAACGTGCCGATGGCCGGGGGGCAGAGAACCCCGGGAGTCCAGCACAAGTATCGCGAGACGGTCCTGTTCTTCCCGCGCCGTGGCCAGACCTGCCACGCCTACTGCACTTACTGCTTCCGGTGGGCGCAGTTCGTGGGCGACGCGGATCTGAAGTTCGCCGGTGAAGCGGAGCCACTGGTTCGGTATCTGCGGGACCATCCCGAGGTCACCGATGTGCTGGTGACCGGCGGCGACCCCCTGATCATGTCGGCGGGCGTGCTCGCCCAGTACGTCGAGCCGCTCCTCGACGGTGCGCTCGAGCATGTGTCGACGATCCGGATCGGCACCAAGTCACTCAGCTACTGGCCGCATCGCTTCCTGACCGACCCGGACGCCGAAGAACTGCTCGCACTCTTCCGTCGCGTCGTCCGGGCCGGACGGCATCTGGTGATCGTGGCTCACTACTCCCACCCACGGGAACTGTCGACCGACATGGCCGTCGAAGCAGTGCGGCGTGTGCGCGAGACGGGCGCGACCATCCGGGTGCAGGCTCCGGTCATCCGCGGTGTCAACGACGAGGCCGGGCTGTGGACCCAGTTGTGGTCGTCGTCGGTGCGGCTCGGCATGGTGCCGTACTACATGTTCGTCGAGCGGGACACGGGCCCGCAGGACTACTTCGCCGTTCCCCTCGTACGCGCCTGGGAGATTTTCCGGGATGCCTACGCACAGGTGTCGGGGCTCGGCCGCACGGCCCGAGGGCCGGTGATGTCCGCCGACGAGGGCAAGGTCTGCGTGGACGGTACGTTGACGATCGGCGAGGACAAGGTCTTCGTGCTCCGATACCTGCAGGCGCGCCAACCGTCGTGGGTGGGACGGCCGTTTCTCGCCCGGTTCGATCCACGAGCCATCTGGTGGTCCCAACTCGAACCGGTGTCGGACGTCTTGGGCGGCCGCCCCTGGGAGCGGCCGCCCGGCCAGTTCATCCCGGGGAGCGCTGGAGCAGCCGGGCGATCAACTCGACCTGGGCCGCGGTGATGCCGCGTGGCGTGAGGTCCAACTCGGTTCCCTCGACGGGTTCCCAGCGGCTGACGGTGGGGTTCACCTCGATGACGACCGGGCCGTCGGGGCCTTCGACGACATCGATGGTCGCCATGTCGAGCCCGAGCGCTCGGACGCTTCGCACCAGCAGGTCTTCGAGATCCCCGGTGAGCGGAGCGGGAGCCCAGCGCAGCGGGTGGAGCAGGCTCCGCACACTTCCGTCCGGCGCGGTGCTGATGTGGTAGTGGCAGGAGGCGACCTGATCACCGATGACGACCGCGCGCAGATCGCGCCCCGGATTTTCCACGAACTTCTGGGCACAGAGCACGGCATGGCGCCTCAGCCAGTGCCACAGCACGATGTCCTCGCGGAGCCCGAGAAGACTGCCGGGCTGTCCTCCCTTGCCCGCGGCCAGGAGTCGGATCACATCCACCGAGGCGTGCCCCGTGATGGGTTTGACGATGACGTCGCGCCAGTCCGCGAGGCATTGCTCGACGTCGTCGGCGCTGCGCACGGCACGCGTCGGCGGTACCGGAACTCCGGCTTCGGCGAGCGCGGCCGCCTGCCAGATCTTGTTCTGGCAGACGCGAAGGGCATCGACCGCGTTGACCAGCCGGGTGCCGCACCGCTCAAGCATGCTGAGCCAGTCGTAGAGCAATGCCATGTCGCCCTCGACGTGCCGGGTGAGCACGCGCGCCGTGACGACGGCGAGTTCTGGCGCATCGCGTATGCCTTGAGGGCCGGAGAATCCGGGCGGGGAACCGTGCGGCAGGATTTCTCCCCAGTCGACGCGCTCCGACCCAATCCCCTGATCGGTCAATGCGGTGCAGAGCGTGTCGACCTCCCAGTCGCTCTGGATCCTGTCCAGCAGCCACACGGACTCACCCACAGCCACCTCCGCGTCGAGACGTTTCGACATCGAGCGTTCGATGCTACCTTGCCAGGCTTCTCTCTGTTTCTGTCCTGCCTTTCCCAGACTGTGATTCTGCCCAGATCTGTCCAGCGGGGTGCGCTTTATGAGGACGTGTGTGTTCGTGGGTCCGACCATCCCTGCGACAGAGGCCAAAAAGATACTGGCGATGGCCGATTTCTTTCCACCTGTCGCAGTGGGTGATGTTCTCAGAGCGGTAGAGGCCGGATATGAGACCTTGGTGTTGATCGACGGTTATTTTCATGGCGTGCCGTCGGTGTGGCACAAGGAAATCATGTACGCATTGTCCCGCCATGTCACCGTTGTCGGATGCTCGAGCATGGGGGCGCTGCGAGCGGCGGAATTATGGCCGTACGGAATGGCGGGATGTGGCCGGATCTTCGCGGCCTACCGCGATGGAATTTACGAAAGCGACGATGAGGTCGCCCTGATGCACGGCGACGAGGAGTCCGGCTACCGCTCGGTGTCCCAGCCGCTGGTCAACATCCGCCACGGCCTCGCCCTGGCCCGCCGCTCCGGCGTGATCTCCGCGGACCTTCAGGGGCAACTCATCCAGCGTGCTCAGGAGTTGTTCTATGGGGACAGACACTGGTCCAGGGTGGTGGAGGATGTTTCGAGCATCACGGGCAGCGAGGCCGAGGCCGCGCACCTGCGCCGGTTCCTGCGGGAGACGGACTCCGACCTCAAGCGCGCCGATGCGGTCGAGACGCTATGGCGAACTGCAAACGGAGAAATCGAACGTAGTGGAGTGGCCGAGAACTTCACGTTTGAGGAGACCCATAGTTTCCTTTTACTCAGGGCAGCCGAGGGAACGAATTAGCCGTACCCGCAGGACACATTGACGGCAATTGTGATCATGACTAGCATCAGCGTGGCTGATCGTCATCCAACTATGGAGGATGCATGTCGCAGGTAGTTCGGCAACAGGTCGCCAGCACGGGCGCCGCCAATGCTGTCAAGACTTCAGTCCACAGTGCCGGGGCGGCAAACTCGGTGAAGCGTCGAGTCAGTTCCTCCGGCGCCGCCAACGCCGTGAAGTCGTCAGTGTCCAGTGCAGGCGCGGCGAACGCTGTCCGTTAAGCGTTGCCCGATTACCGCAGGGCCGAATCTCCCCGGAGACGGCACGGCCACACATCTCCCGGAATACCGCCGGAAGCCACACTGCGGCGTTTCGGCCCCGTGGGAAAACAAGTGGGGATAACCCGGCTGGCCGATGTGACCGGACTCGACCGTGTCGGCCTGCCGGTTTATCTCGCGATCCGTCCTACGGCCCGTTCTCTGGTGACGAGCATCGGAAAGGGCCTCACCCCGGCCGCGGCCAAGGTCGGCGCCTTGCTCGAGAGCGTCGAGACCTGGCACGCGGAGCACCTGCACCTGCCCACCCGGACCGCACGTCACGCCGACATCACCGCCGACGGCGAAGGCGCCTTGGATGTGGCCGAACTTCCCCGCGCCATCGGCGGGATGCTCGATCCTCATCAGAAGCGGTCCTGGGTACGAGGAGTTGACCTCACCACCCAGGCCGTCACCTGGGTCCCCGAAGAGTCCGTGTCGATGAACTTCGTGGCCGACCAGCTCGGCGAGCCCGGCCTTGCCAGGAACTCCAACGGCCTCGCCTCCGGTAACTCGCTCGAGCAGGCGATGCTGCACGCTCTGTGCGAAGTCGTCGAACGGGACGCCGAATCCCGCTGGCGTGCGGCCTCGGAGTCGCACCGGGTGCGTCTGGACACGGTGGAGGACCCGCTCTGCCGTCGGCTGATGGGGATGGTGCGCTCAGCAGGTCTGCATCTCGCGGTCTGGGACGTCACCTCGCACACGACGGTGCCGTGTTACGGCTGCGTCGTGCTGGCCCCGCCGCAGTGCGACTCAGTCCTCGACGCGGGTGTGCACGACGGCTTCAGCTGCCACCCGTCCCCGGCCACCGCCTTCGCCGGAGCGATCAAGGAAGCGCTCCAGAAGCGCCTCACCTACATCGCCGGCAGCCGGGACGACCTGAGCCGTGAAGAGGTCGAACGCGTCCGCTCCCCGGAGCTGGTCGAAGCGGTGTGGGACGAACTCGCCGCCGAGCCCTGCGACATGAGTCTCCAGGACCGGCCGTCGTTGTCCACCGGTTCGTGGGCCGACGATCTCCGGGCGGTGGTGCGGGCGGTCACCTCCGGCACACGGCATGCCGTGGTCGCGGTCGATCTGACTCGCCAGGAGCTCGGTGTGCCGGTGGCCAAGGTGCTCGTCACCCGTATGGAGGGCCCGTTCGGTATGTGCGAGCCGGCCGAGCCCGGCCCGGGACCACTGTGAGGCCGGCCGCCGCCGGTCCCGACATCGCGACACCGGATACGGGCCGCCGGGACTTCGGCCGCATGTGGCTGGGGCAGAGCATCAGCCTGATCGGCGATCAGGTCTCCCTGTTCGCCCTGCCCAGCCTCGCCATTCTGGTGCTGGAAGCCAGCGGCCCCCAGGTCGGGGTACTGCACGCGATGGCGACGATCGCCTTCCCCGCGCTGGGACTGTTCGTCGGCGCCTTCATGGACCGCGTACGGTGCCGCCCCTTCATGATCGCCGCCGATGTGCTGCGGCTGTTGCTGTTCCTGTCGGTCGCGGTCCTGGCACTGGCGGACGTCCTCGGCCTTTGGCACCTGTACGTCGCGGCCGCGCTGGCGAGTGTGTGCACCGTCGTGTTCGACGTCGGATACCAGACGCACCTGCCCCGCCTGGTCAGCCGAGACTTCCTGCCCGTGGGCAACGCACGCCTGGAAATGTCCAGCAGTGTGGCGCGCGCGGGAGGACCGGTCGTCGCCGGCGCGGTCACCCAGGTGCTGGGACCGGCGCTCGCGGTCGCGGCCAACGCGGCGAGTTTCCTGGCCTCCGCGACGGGCCTGCTCACCATCCGTACCCCCGAGCACACCATGCCGGTCCCGGCGGACACGCCGTGGCGGAAACAGATTCTGGACGGGGCACGGCACATGTGGCGCACCCCCGTTCTGCGCTGGCTGTCGGCCGCTGCCGCACTGCGCAACCTGAGCATGGCCATGGTCGAGACCGTCCTGCTGCTGTTCCTCTACCGGGCCATGGGCCTCTCACCGGCTCCGGCAGCCCTCGTCCTGGCAGCCGGAGCGCTGGCGGCCGTGCTCGGTGCCGTCGTCAGCCGGGCTCTCGTGGACCGGGTGGGAGTCGGCCCCGCACTGCTCGCCACCGTGACCGAGGGGGTCGTCTGGGCCGGGGCGCCGCTTGCCCTGGCGACCGGATCGAGTGCGGTCGTCATCGCCATCGCCTTCGTCTCCGCGGTGTGGCTGCCGGTCTGGAACGTCACCGTCACCACACTGCGTCAGCTGATCACCCCACCGCATCTGCTGGGCCGGGTGCACGCCACCGCCCGCACGATCAATCTGTGCACCATCCCGCTGGGAGCGGTGCTCGGCGGCCTGCTGGCCGGCTGGGCCTCCGCGCTGTGGGGCGAACGCGCCGGACTGGGCGCCGCCCTGGCCATCGCGGGGCTGATCAGCATCAGCGGACTGCCGTTCCTGCTGCGCAGGGAGATCCGGAACATGCGCCGGCTGCCCTCCATGGAGGAGAATTCTGATGGCTGACCGCCTCCCACACCCTGGCGGACGCATCGGGTTCGTCGAACTCCTGCCGCCCGGCGCCATGCCGAGTCCGCACAGCAACGGCGTCGCCGGGCTGCGCGCCGCGCGCAGGCTCGGCTGCGAGACGGTCGTCGTGACGGCGCACCGGCATCGCCTGGAACCGGCGGTCGGTGAACTCGTCGACACATGGATCGGCTGCGACACCACGAGCGCCGACCTCGTGACCGATGCGGTGGCGGGGCAACGGTTCGACGCGCTGATCAGCTGGGTCGATCCGTATGCCGGTATCGCCCAGGAGGTGGCGACCCGACTCGGTCTCGACACGGCCAACCCGGACTGGCCGAGCGGCGGCTGGAACGACAAAGCCGCTGTGCGTGCCCGTCTGGACGACCATGGCCTGAACAACGCCCGATGGGCGGTCGTCAACGCCCACGACCCCGTCACGGCCATGCCCGTACCGGCACCGGCCGTGGTCAAGCCGGTGGACGGCTTCTCCAGCGTCGACACCGTACGAGCCACCACGCCGGTGGAATTGCGGGGCGCGGTCGCCGACCACCGACGCCGTTCCAGCTACGGCGACGCGGTGACCCCGGCGGGACGGCTGATCTGCGAGCAGGAGCTGCACGGTCCCCTGGTCAGCGCCGAGGGCATGGCCGTCGACGGCCGGCTCGAGATATGGGGTCACACCGACCGCACACTCAGCAGGCCTCCCCACTACATCGAAACCAGTGTCGCCTTCTCCACGGAGCCCCTCCACCCCGATCTGGACGACTACGCCGCGGCCGTGTGCAAGGCACTCGGCTACCGCAACGGCCCCTTCCACTTCGAAGCCGTGCTGACCGACACCGGCCCGGTTCTCGTCGAGATCAACACGCGTCTCGTGGGCGCGGGGATCCACCGGGCCATCGATCTCGCCACCGGCGTCTCCTGCGCGGAACAGGTGCTACGCGGCTGTCTCGGCCTGCCGTTCCTGGACCCGCATGCCGACGGCGCGGTGTGTCTCGCCCACATCACGGCGCCCTTCAGCGGCCGTGTCGACACCATCGACGGAGTCGAAGCCGCCCGGCAGTCGGCCGGCGTCCATGACGTCGTGTGCCGCGTCGCCGTCGGGGAAACCGTCACCGCCACGGGCTCGAACACCGACCGGTTGTGCTACGTGCTCGCATCCGGCAGGACCCGCCACCAGAGCCGGCGGACCGCACAGAACGCCGCCCGAAAGATCGACATCACGGTGGTGCGGCCACCGGAGAACCACTTCGCGTGACGGGTACGGCTGTCCCTTTCGCGACGGTCGGCCGACCGTGCGCCACCGGCTCGCTAGGAGGGCGCCGCCGTGGAGGCCCGCACCACTAGACGCGGGGGGAGCACGACTTCTTGGGGTTCGGTGCGGCCCGCGTCGAGGCGTTCGACGCCGGCGGCCACCGCGTGCCGGGCCTGTTCCTCGGCGCTCTGGCTGACCGTCGTCAGGTTGAAGCAGCTCAGCCTGGACAGTGCGTCGTCGTCGTAGCCGGCGACGGAGACCTCGCCGGGGACGGTGACACCTGCCCGGGTGAGCGCCGTGAGGACACCGATGGCGCACTGGTCGTTGAACGCCACGACGGCGGTGGGCAGTTCGGCGCCGTCGAGGAGATGGCGGGCGGCCCGCTCACCCGCCGCCTCGGTGTTGTCGCCGTGCAGGATCCTGATGTGCTCGTCGAGGGCGTGGCGGCGCATGGCGGTGCGGTAGCCGCGGCGCCGGTCGGTGGCGATGACGCCCTTGCCGCCGTCGACGTAAGCGATCGACCGATGGCCGAGCCCCGCCAGGTGGTCGACGATCTGGCCGACTCCGTCTTCGTCCGCGGTACGGACGACGTCCAGTTCGGCGCCCGTGATCCGGCGGCCCACCGCGACCACGGGGACCTTGTGGTGCAGGGCCATGAGCGTGTCGGCGGGGGCGACCGGGCCGAGGAGGATCAGCGCCTCGCTGCGGAAGGCGAGCAGGGTCTCCACGGCGGTCTGCTCGTCTCGGGTGCGGGTCAGGGTACTGAGGACGAGGTCGTAGCCGACCTCCTCGGCGGCCGTGTGCAGGTGCTCGACCAGTTCGGCGTGGAAGGGGCTGTGGATGTCGACCATGACGCCGAGCAGCCGGCTGCGTCGGCTGGCCAGGAGGCTGGCGTTGCGGTCCGCCTTGTAGCCGAGCTCGGCGGCCGCCTGCAGCACGCGCTGCCGGGTGCGCTCGCTGGGGCCGGGCACCCCTCGGAGCACCAGGGAGACCGAGGCCGTGGACAGGCCAACCCGCGCGGCCACGTCCTCGAGCCGGGGGCGGGAATTCGCGCCCTGGCCCGTACGAGGGGCGGCGGAGGCTGCTTCGTCCACTGATCCTCCTGTCCGGGGCTCCCGGCACAAACACCCCTGATCACGCCCGGTAAGCCGGACCGATGGTACCAGCTTCTTAAAACGGTTTAAAAGCGTGGGCCGGCCGCCTCGTCCCGCCCACTGTTCATACCTTGCCGCTCACGAACCGGTCGAGCGCCGAGGTGAGCTCCGCGGGTTTCTCCACGGGCAGTTCATGGCCGGCGTCCACGATCCGGACCACCGCGTCCGGGTAGTCCTTGGCCATCCGCAGCATCTGCGAGACCGGCAACTGGATGTCGTGGTAGCCGTGCACCAGCAGCGTGGGGACCTGGATCTCGCCGACCCGGTCGAGGACGTCGAAGGCCCGCATGGCCGCGTAGTAGGTCATGACCACGTCCCGCGGCGTGGCCGCGGAGGCCCGGATGTACTCCCGGATCTCTTCGCGGGGGTAGCCGGGGGCGAAGGCCCGCTGGATGTTGGCTGCGACGAACAGCTTGAACGGCACGAGTGTCGACGCCGCCATCAGCAGGCCCCTCCCCCGGCTGTAGGTCATCCGGCTGATCGAGTTCACCAGCACCAGCCGCTCGATCCGCTCGGGATGACCGAGCGCGAGGGTCTGCGCGATCATCCCGCCCATGGAGTGGCCGACGGGGATGAACCGGTCGACCTCCAGATGGTCGAGGAGGGCGAGCACGTCCCCGCCCAGCTCCAGGATCGTGCCCGGCGCCCCGTCGCTCTCGCCGTGGCCACGCAGGTCGAGCCGGATCACCCGCCGCCGCTGGGCGAAGTGCGCCATCTGGTGGTCCCAGCGGTGCCGGTTGGCCGTCCAGCCGTGGATGAACACCAGGGGCGCGCCGTCGCCGTCGCGGGGGCCCTCGTCGTCGTACGTCAGTCCTGCGCCGTCGACAGCGAGCTGCGGCATCAGTCGTGCCCTCCTGGAGTGCGGTCCGGGTACGGGAAGTGCGGTCCGGGTACGGGAAGTGCGGTGCGCAAACGGGCCGGGCACGGTCGCCGAGCGCCCCGGTGGCCGTCATCGCCGCTTGCCGAGGAAGTCGAGGATGTGCCCGGACACGTCGAGGGCGGCGCCCCGGCCGAGGAACGTGTCGAGGTGACCGTAGCCGGGAATCCCGGCGTACGCCACGTCCAAGTGCGGCTGCCGGTCGGTTGGCGAGTACCTCCCACCAGTAGGGCACGTCCCATCGTGGGCGCCCCGGCGCCCACGATGGGACGACTTCTTCATCCACGGTGGCAGCCGCGCCAACATTGCCCGTGTCGGCCGCATACCGCCACGCTCGCGCAACTGGGCGCCCACATAGGCCGACAGTGCGTCGACGTGCTCCTCGTTGCAGGCCCACAGGACCTGGCCGGCGCAACGGGCCTGCAGCCACAGCGGCCGCCGGAAGAACGGATCCTCACTACCGCCCAGCACCGCACCGCACCGACCAGCCCGGCACCCCGCACCTCGGGTTCCCAGTCCGCGACGGCACCGCACCCTGCGCAAGCCAGACGGCGTGGATGGAACAGAGGTTTGCTGAACTACTTGTGCGCGGTAAGACCGGGGCCACCCGCGACCGGTTCCGCGAACGCGTCCCACAGCACGCCGACGGCGTTGAGCGCACACGTGAGTTGACGCTGCGGCTCCAGTGAAGAATCGGCCCGCGAGAGAAACCCGGACTGTCTGCCGCCGGGAAGTCAACCTCCCTATAATTCCCCCTACTTGTGCACTGCGAGCCGGAGATCGATTCACACGGGGGCCGGGGGCGGCATGAATGATGCAGATGTTCGAGTAGAAGTGGTCGAGCTGGACGACCTCGGAAATCGAGAAATCAGCGAGGGATCCCGGCTCACCGCTCAACTGGCGGAGCGAAGCACGGAAGTACAGGAGGCGATCAGAGAGGCGTCGGCGATCGCACAGGACTCCCTGGAGAGCCTTCCGGACCGCTCCGGGTGGAGAGTTTCCGGCCTTCAGATCACATTCGGGCTGACTTTGGCCGTGGAGGCCGGGGTCATCATCTCCAAGGCGTCGGGAGAGGCTTCGTTCGAGGTGACTCTCTCCATAGAGCGGACGGGGTGACCTCTCATGTGCGACTCATGCTGGGTGGCCATGTACCGGAACGATCGCCTGCTCGGCGGAGGCCTCCGGTTCACGCACGATCTCGTCATCACGGCGGCGCACTGTCTGGGACGCAACCCCCGGCGAGGTGACACCTTACGGCTGTATACCGCGAAGGCGGTGGTCGACGGCAGCGACGAGGAGATGTTCGACGGGACCGTGGTGGAACTCCCACGTGGCGACATCGCACTGATCGAGATGCATCTCCCGCGCGGTCCGGGCGGGCACATTCCCCCGACCACCGCCAGGGCCACGCGCGACGATCCCTGGCGTGCCACGTACCGACCGACGCTGGAGCTCGGGGCACTCACCGGAACGGTCTCCGTCCCGTCCCTCCCTAAAAAGGCGAGGGACGGCGAAGTCATCGAGGTCATCCAACTGCTCTGTCCCGGAAATCTTGGCAGCCACCGAGGTTATTCCGGCAGTCCGGTCGAACTGGAACCGAGCAGCGCACTTCCGCGTGGTGCCATCCTGGGAATCCTCTTGCAGCAGCAGCCGAACCGGGCGAAGCCCCAGGAGAGCTCGGACACTTTGTACGCGGTTCCCGTCCAGGAAGCCGTCACCAGATTCGAGAGCCTGAGCGATCGTCATCTACTGGAATGCCTGATCGCGGAGTCATGGCAACAGCAGCCCATTGCTGGTGCCGCGGAAGGCGAGGACGGAAAGGAGGGCAAGGACGGCCCGGACCAGAAAAAGCGCCGGAATTCCTCCGTGCCCATGGAGCACGCCGACCTCCTCCTCGACATGTGGGGAAAGGCCGACCTCCTGGACGCGCACCAGATCCAGAGCATCCGAGCCTGGATGGACGAGCATCGGGAAACCGACGATGATCAAAACCATCTCTGACGCCGTCGCGTACGCGGAGAGGATGCTGTCCGACGAGGACGAACACGTCCTTCCCAGAGAAGAGGCGGACGCGTTCTCGCGGCGCCTCAGGCTCCTCGATCCCGCCTCCGAGCCTCCTCAGCAACTCGCCGAAGGCATCACGCGCCTCTCCCGGCTGCTCAGCCGTCTCGGCATGCGTGAGAACGCCCGGGTCGTCATTCAGCGGGCGCTGCGGCACATGGAGCTGGTCGAGGCGGACCAGACCATCTTTCCGCCCTCCGCCTGGAACCAGATAGCCGTCCAACTCGCGCTGCACGGCGAACTGGACGAGGCCAGGCTCGTCCTGAACTACGCGCTCAGCAGGGCCCGCGACCCTTCCTCCTCGCCTCAGGACGCGTCGCAGGACGTCATCATCCTCACCAACCTGAGCGTCATCAGCCTGCGCTCCGACAACACCGAGTACGCGGAGAGCTGGGCCGAGCGCGCACGGGCCGCGCTGCGCGCCCACCCCGATCACCCACAGGCCGGGAGGCTCGACGTCACCCTGGCGTCGGTGGTCGTGGACATCGCGAAAGAGTGGGGTGACCCGGACCGGCTCGAAGACGCGGCACGGGAACTGGGCGCGTCCGCGCTGCGGCTCCTCGCAGAGGGTGGCGAGGGGCAGCCCGAAGTGCTGAGCGCCCTCGCCACTCTCGCCGACGCGAAACTCACCCTCGCGCGCACCGCCGGGTCCCTGAACGACATTCACACGGCACTCGGCGTCCTGGAGCGGGTCGCCCAGAAGACCATGGTGTTGTTCAGCGCGGAGAGCCCGCTCGCCCTCTCCACCCAGGCGAACCTGGCACGGGCCAGATTCGAGCTCGCGCGGTTCTCTCGGTCGAGAGACGCCGACGCTCACATCAAGAGCGCCGTGGAATCCCTCGACTCCGTCGTCCAGTTGACGTTCACGGCGCTGGGAGAGCACCACCCTCAGAGCATCGCAGCGGCGGACAACCTGGCAACGGCCCGGGACGACGCGAAGGCCGTGGTGGGCCTCAGGGAGAACCTCGCTCACTTCTACCGCCCCCGCGACAACGAGCGCCGCAACTTCGCCAAGTCCGAGGCCATCAGGCGGGAGAAGGACCTGATCCGCATCATCGCGTTCGGCGGCGCCTCCTACTTCATGGGACCACTGGACCGCTACAAACCCGACATCGAGGAGAGACTGACCCGGGGCACGAAGGTCAAGGTGATCATCAGCAATCCCTGGAACAGCATCGCGTCGTACTTCCTGGTCGGCGAGACGGAGGAGCCCGGCGAGGCCACGACGGTGAACAGCCCGGACGTCGCCATGCGCCATATCCAGGACGGCGACTACATGCAGACGTTCCGCCCCGTCATCACCAGTTACCGGCGCCTGCGCGAGACGTACGGGGACCTCATCGAGCTGCGCATCGCGCCCATGGACATCCCGGGCACGAGTCTGCTCACCTCCGAAGTGGGCTTCTTCGAGCCCTACATGACCGCTGACCCGAGGCACCGTACACGCCGGGGTCTGAAGACATTCGAGATCGAGTTCGGCCAGATCAGCCACTTCTACGACGTCGACGACCGGGCGTTCGACGAGTACTGGACCATCTCGCACACGGTGGACGAGTACGAGACGGCGGAGGAGGACTTCAAGTGGCTGCTGCGACGGCGTCTGGAGATCCTGTGGGCGACCATGTCGGGTAGGTCGAAGTGAAGTTGGCGGCGTTCGCGTCGCCCTCGACACAGTCCCGCAACCACCCCTCCCCGCGCTCGTAGAGCTCGAAGAAGGATCCGAGGCGCCGCTCCTCGCCGTCGTCGATGACCACCGCGCCACCGTCCGGGTCGACGAAGAAGTAGTTCCCGCTCCTTGTGGAGTTGCGATAGACGCGAAGCTCCACACCACGGTCGGCGGCCGCCTTGGAGCACCGCTGCACGACCTCCTCGAACTCCCCCGGCCCGAGCGCCAGTAGGTGACGGTTGTCGGCTCCGTAGTTGGTCTCCGACATCTCGTAGACCTTCCAGATGTCCGGCAGGAAGGGGTCGTCCTCGATCAGGTCGAGGACTCGGTCGGCGCCCCGTGCGTTCAGTCGGGTCACCACCGTGCCGAGTTTGATCCCCACCGACGGATGTGATCTGCGGGCCTGTCCGAGCAGGGCGATCACTCGCTCGCGGTGACGTGCGTGCCCGATGCGCATCGCGGCGTGCTCTCCGGGATCGGCCGACTCCAGGGGCAGAGCGATCCAGGAGAGGTGCGGGAGGATCTTCTCCATGGTGGGAATCGGCGCCAGTCCATTCGTGGACAGCACGATCTTCGGTCCCGGTTCGCCCGGCGCGTACGGCGCTCCGAGTGCGGCCGCCAGTCGCGCCAGGTACGGCAACAGCGTCGGCTCTCCCCCGGAGATCACCACGCCCTTGACGCGTTCGGCCCGCAGGATCTCGACCACGCGGAAGGCGTCGTCCTCCCCCATGGTCGGAAGGTCGTGGCGAGGGCCGTAACAGAAGAGGCAGTCGAGATTGCAGCGCCCCAGCGGACGGAAATCCACATAGTCGGGCAGGCACCTCTGGCGTTGGATCATCGGGGGAGCCAGCTCCAAGCATGGGGCGAACAGTTGCGGACGTGACGATAGTTGAAGGCGGGGGCTCCGCATGTGAGCGACAGCCCCACGTCCGTGGTATCCGCCTTCCCTTCCCGGCCGGCAACTCCCGTCTCCGTGCTGGGCACGGCCCGGCCCGGGCCCCACGAATGTGTGCCAGAAGTGTTGACCCTGGTTCTGAAAACGTTTTAACTTCCCTTCACTCCATACCCGCAGCCGAGGAGGCTCCGTGGCAGCGCTGCTGCGCGAGCGCCCTGGGAAATCGACGGTGAGCCGCTCTTCCCGTCGCCCGTTAGGCGCTCCAGTGAAGCGAAAAGGTTTTCACCGACGCCGCAGCCGGACGCTGTTCCTGCTGATGGTGCCCGGGCTCGTGTACTTCCTGGTGTTCCACTACGGAGCGCTGCTCGGCAACCTCATCGCCTTAAAGGACTACGTGCCCTTCGACGGCATCTGGGGCAGCCCCTGGGTCGGCACCGGCAACTTCCAACGGATGTTCGAGGACGGCGCGTTCTGGGACGCGGTCCTCAACACCCTCTGGATCGCGGTCCTCCAGCTCGTCTTCTACTTCCCCGTCCCGCTCGCCCTGGCCCTGCTGCTGCACAGCCTCACGTGGAGCACCGTCCGCCGCTTCGTGCAGTCGGTGGCGTATCTGCCGCACTTCATCTCGTGGGTGATCGTCGTCGCCCTGTTCCAGCAAGTCCTCGGCGACACCGGCATGGTGAACAGTTATCTCGGTGACGCGGGGCTGAGCACCGTCGACATCATCGGCAACCCCGACGCCTTCAAGCCGCTGGTCGTCGCCCAGGTGATCTGGAAGGACGCCGGCTGGGGCACGATCATCTTCCTCGCCGCGCTGGCGCAGGTCGACGAGCAGCAGTACGAGGCCGCCGCGATCGACGGCGCGGGACCCTGGCGGCGCTTCTGGCACGTCACGCTGCCCGCGATCCGCCCGGTGGTCGTCCTGCTGCTCATCATGCGCCTGGGCGAAATCCTCTCCGTCGGCTTCGAGCAGATGCTGCTCCAGCGCGACGCGGTGGGACCCGAGGCCGCCGAGATCATCGACACCTTCGTCTACTACCAGGGCATCGTCGGCGGCGACTACGGATTCGCGGCCGCGGCGGGCCTGTTCAAGGGCGTCATCGGCGCCCTCCTCGTCTACGCGGCCAACAAGGTCGCCCACCGCCTCGGCGAACAGGGGGTCTACAAGTGAGCGCCCAGGTACGGCCAGGCTGGATGGAGAAGCCGAAGCCCGTCACACAGGCCGCCAAGGCGGTGGCTCTCGTCGCGGTCGTCCTGCTGGTCTGTGTGCCGTTCCTGGTCATCCTGTCGACCTCGCTCGCCTCGCAGCGCGAGGTGGTCGCGGGCGGCGGCTGGGTGCTGTGGCCACAGGACCCGACCTTCAAGGCGTACGAGGACATCCTCGCCGGCGGCGTCGTCACCCACGCCCTCGGCGTGAGTGCGGGAGTGACCGTCATCGGCACGCTGCTGAGCCTCGCCTGCACGGTGACCCTCGCCTATGCCCTGTCCCGCCCCGGCGTCTTCGGCGGCAAGCCGGTTCTGCTGCTGGTGCTGTTCACCTTCCTCTTCCCGCCGGGCATGATCCCCAGCTTCCTGGTGGTCAAGGAACTCGGCCTGCTCGACTCCTACGCCTCACTGGTCCTGCCCGTACTCGTCAACGTCTTCAACCTGGTCGTCCTGCGCGGCTTCTTCCAGGGCATTCCCGAGGAGCTGTACGAGGCCGCACGGCTCGACGGCGCGGGAGACTGGCGAGTGCTGTGGTCGATCGTGCTTCCGCTGTCGAAGGCGGCGCTCGCGGTCGTGGGGCTCTTCTACGCGGTGGCGTACTGGAACTCCTGGTTCTACGCCTCGCTCTATCTGGAGAGCGACCACTGGCCCCTGCAGCAGGTGCTGCGCACCTATGTCGTGGCCGGTTCCGGGCTCACCGACACGACGACCGGAGAGGCCGCCGTCAACGCGCCGCAGACGATCCAGATGGCGGTCCTGGTGATCGCCACCGTACCGATCCTGCTCGTCTACCCCTTCCTGCAGAAGTACTTCACCAAGGGCGTGCTCACCGGCGCCATCAAGAGCTGACACACCATCACGAGCCGTAAGCGAAAGGTCGTTCGCTCATGTCCAGCATGTCCCGACGCGTCCTCCTGCGTTCCATGGCCGCGGGTGGTGCCGCGATCTCCGTCCCCGGCCTGCTGACCGCCTGCTCCACCGGATCCGGTGACGGCGACGTCTCCAACGCGGGCAAGAAGCTCGCCCCGTGGCCCGCCTACACCGCAGCCGCCGGACCGAAGCCGGACCTCGCCCCCACCGATGCCGGGGTCCAGGCCGGCTACACCTCCTACCCCTCCGACCTGGTCACCTCGGTCGCACGGACCCCGGGCGACGGCTCCACCGTCAAGGTCATGTCCGTCAGCTTCGGCGTTCCCCCGAAGGGAGCGGCTCAGAACCAGTACTGGAGAGCCGTCGAGAAGGCTCTCGGCGTCAAGATCGAGTTCACCGTCATCTCGCAGGCCGACTACCAGAAGAAGATGGCCACGGTGACGGCCGGCGACCCCGAGTCACTGCCCGACATCATCAACGTCTTCTCCGGATTCGCCCTGCCCCGCGAAGCGCAGTTCGTGCAGAAGCGCGCCGAGGACCTGACACCTTTCCTGTCAGGCGAAGCCGTCAAGGACTACCCCAACCTGGCCGGCATCCCCACCCACGCGTGGCGCGACATGGGGCGCATCGGCGGGCGCGTCTACGGCATTCCCCTCGAACGCCCGCTGCCCGGCTCCACGTTGTGGCTCAACCAGGGCTCGTTCACCGACGCCGGGATGAAGGAGGGCTGGACCTCCCAGGATTTCGCCGCCGTCGCCAAGAGGGCCACCCACGGCAAGACCTACGCACTGGGCGCCGCGACGGGCTCCCTGTTCGGAAACGCCGTGCACTCGGCGGCCCACAGGGCGCCGACGGGCTGGGCGGTGGACAAGAAAGGCACATTCCACGCCAACTACACCGACGACCGCTACAAGGCCGCCATCGCCTTCCAGGCCCAGCTGCGCAAGAACGGCTCCTACCACCCCGATGCCACCTCGCTGTCGTCGGCGGACCTGAGCACGCTGTTCCTCAACGGGACAGCCGGCTCCATGCAGAACGGCTTCGGCGCCTACCAGGCCCTGTATCCCGACTCCGAAGGCCTGCTGACGCCGACGCCCTCGCTCCCCTACAGCGTGGACGGCACCCCCGGCGGAATCGTCGCCGCCCGCCGCTCCTTCGGCTACACCATCCTCAAGAAGGCCAAGAAGGAGCGCATCGAACTCCTGCTGCGCATCCTCGACTACCTGGCCGCCCCGTTCGGCACGAAGGAATGGGAACTCCTGCACTACGGACTGGAGGGCCCCCACTTCAGCCGGGGCAAGGACGGCTCGCCGCAGCCGACCAAGCTCGGTGAGGTCGAGAACATCACCAATCTGCCCTTCAAGTACCTGGCCGAAGGACCCCAGGTGCTCTTCGTGCCGGGGAGGCCCGAGGCCGTACGCGCCCTGCACGCCTGGCAGCAGAAGGTGGTGCCGCTCGCCCTCCGCGACGCGTCGTACGGGCTGCAGTCCAGCACCTACACCGCTCAGGGCACCACCCTCAGAGCCTTGGTGGAGGACGCCGTCACCGCCGTGATCGCCGGCCGTTCCCCCATGTCCGAGTTCGACGCCGCGGTGAAGACATGGCTCTCCCGCGGCGGCGACAGAATGGCCGAGGAATACGCCAAGGACTACGCCGCCAACGCGTGACGCGGCGGCCCTGTCCAAGGGCGTCATCGGCGCAGGCAGCCACGGCACAGGCGAGAGAGAAACGGGGAACGGCATGGCGGCAAAGGGGCGGGTCACGATCCGCGAGGTGGCGGAGCGAGCGGGCGTGTCCGTGGCCACGGTCTCGCGCGTGCTCAGCGGCAACTATCCGGTACCGCCGGCCACCCGCACCAGGGTGCTGCGCGCGGCCCGGGCCCTCGACTACGTGGCCAACGCCCACGCCCGCGCCCTGGTCGGCGGCGGCCGCAAGATGGTCGCCGTCGTCCTGCGCCAGGTCACCAGCCCCTTCTACGCCCATGTCGCCGAGGGCGTCGAGGCGGAGGCGGCCGAGCGCGGTTGGCTGTGCCTGGTGGGCACCACGGGCGGGGACCCGCAGCGGGAGATGGACTTCGTCCAGCTCATGCGCGAGGAAGGCGCCCGTGTGGTGATCCTCGTCGGCGGGGTCGTCGAGGACGACGCCTACCGCGAGCGCGTCACCCACTACGCGCAGGCACTCGATGCCGCCGGCGCCCGGCTCGTGCTCTGCGGACGCCCCGCCCCCGATCCCGACATCCCCGCGCTGGTCGTCGAGTTCGACAACGAGGCCGGGGCCCACGCCATCACCAGCCATCTCCTCTCCGCGGGACACCGCAGAATCGTCTTCCTCGGAGGGCTGCCCGGCAATACGGCCCTCGACGCGCGCGTCTGCGGATACCGGGCCGCGCTCGCCGAACACGGCTTGCCGCCCGAGGCCGCCCAGGTCATCGACTGCGGACTCGGCCGCGGCGCCGGACACCGGGCGATGACCGAACTGCTCAAGGGCGACCACGACTTCACCGCGGTCTTCGCCGGTGACGACATGGTCGCGGCCGGGGCGATCCGCGCCCTCGCCGACGCCGGCCTGACCGTCCCGGGCGACGTCTCGGTCGTCGGCTACAACGACATCCCGCTCGCCGAGGACTTCAACCCACCGCTGACCACGGTCCGGACCCCGTCCGAGGAACTGGGACGGGCCGCCGTGCGCATCGCCCTGCGTGACCCCGAACAGGCCGCGGGCGCCCACCACTTGCTCGGCACTCACATCGTCGTACGCGACAGCGTCGCCGCGCCCCCACCAGGGCGCGACACCTTCTGACGGACGGAGGGCCCACCCCCGCATGACCGCGCCGCATCTCTCGGCCGACTCCAGCCAACTGCCGCTCCCCGCCCCCTCGATCTCCCCCCTCACCGGCTACACCCGCGCCCACTGGGAAGCAGCGGCCGACCGCCTGCTGGCCGGCCTGCTCCCTTACGCCTCACCCGGGTTGGCCCAATACCGTCTTCCCGGCCCGGCCAGCCACTCCGGCCCTTGGTCCGACGGGCTGGAGGGGTACGCCCGCTCCTTCCTGCTCGCCGCGTTCCGTATCGCCGGCTCCGACGGGCAGGCCGGTCCCGGCCTGATCGAGCGGTACGCGTCCGGGCTCGCCGCGGGCACCGATCCGTATGGTGACGAGCGCTGGCCGCCCGTCACCGACCGCGCCCAGCCCATGGTGGAGGCCGCGTCCGTCGCGATCGCCCTGCACGAGACCCGGCCGTGGATCTGGGACCGGCTCGACGACCGCGTACGCCAGCGGGTCGCCGACTGGCTCGGCGGATTCGTCGGCGCGCGGACGAACGACTCCAACTGGCGGCTCTTCCAGGTCATCACGGAGGAGTTCCTGGCCTCTGTCGGCGCCCCGCACGACCGCGCCGAGATCGACGCGGGGCTCGCCCGCCTGGAGGACTGGTACCGGGGCGGCGGCTGGTACACGGACGGTGACGGTCAGAAATTCGACTACTACAACGCCTGGGCGCTGCACCTGTATCCGGTGCTGTGGGCGCGCATCGCGGGACCCCGGGCCGACAGCGGCCTGGTGGCGACGCACCGTGCCCGCCTGCGTGAGTTCCTCGGCACGCACCAGTACTTCTTCGGCTCCGACGGCGCGCCCGTGCACCAGGGCCGGTCCCTGACCTACCGGTTCGCCACCACCGCTCCCCTGTGGGCAGGTGCCCTCGCCGACGCCACGCCTCTGCCGCCCGGCCGCACCCGCCGTCTGGCCTCCGGCGCTCTGAAGCACTTCGCCGGCCGCGGAGCGCCCGACGAGCAGGGCCTGTTGAGCCTGGGCTGGTACCGGCCCTTCCTCCCGGTCACCCAGCGCTACTCGGGCCCCGCCTCCCCGTACTGGGCGAGCAAGGCGTTCCTCGGCCTGCTGCTGCCCGCCGACCACCCGGTGTGGACGGCGGCCGAGGAGCCCGGCCCTGTCGACACCGCGGACCGATGTCTGGCCCTGCCCGCTCCGGGATGGCTGCTGCACTCCACTGCCGCCGACGGGATCGTACGACTGGTCAACCACGGCAGCGACCGGCTGCCGCCCCCGCCCGCCGCATCCCAGGACAGCCCCCACTACACAAAGCTCGCGTACTCGAGTGCCGCCGCGCCCGAGACGCCGTCCGCCGACGAGCCGCCCGGCCCCGACAACCACATCGCCCTGGTGGGCCTCTCCGGTTCCTCCCGCAGGGGCCGCATCCATCGGCTGTATGTCCGCGGGCGTCAGGCGGCGTCGTGGCACACCCCTCTCGAAGCGCATGAGGACGATCCAGGCGTCCGCATGACGACGGCCAGCACGGTGCACGGCCCCTGGGAGGTGCGAGTCCAACGTGTACAGGCCCCGACGGGCGTCGGCATCCGCGAAGGCGGCTGGGCGGTGGCCTGCGACAACGCTCCGCCCGCCGAGGAGACCGGTGCGGGCTGGGCTCTGGCCCGCCGAGATGACGGATTGACCAGCGTGCTCGTGGGCCTGCTCGGGTGGGACGACCGCGACGTGCCGGTCCCCGGCGGTGTTGTGCACGCGCGCGACCGCAACGCCTACGGCCGCTACTCGACGACACCTGTGCTCACGTTGCCTCAGCATGTCGGCGGTACGCGCCTGCTGGTGACCCTGGTGGTCCTCACCGCCGATCCGGCCGTGTACCGCGACCTTGATGCCCTGCGCTCGGGTACCCGGGCCCGCGTGGCAGCGGACGGGAGCGTGCGGATCCGTTTCCCGGACGGGGCGCTCGAACAGGTGGCGGCCCAGGCCCTCGTCCCGCCGACAGAACTCTCTGGACCCGACATCCAGCCATCGCGGACGCTGTGAAGCATGGCCACCCGGTGTTTCCGGGGCGACGGCCGACCACTGGTCAACACCGCCGGCTGCTGGTCAGCGCCCCGGAGCGCCGACGCGCAGGCCGTCCATGACGAGGTCCAGGAGCCGTCCCGCGCGGGTCTGCCAGTCCCCGTGGGGGTCGATGTGCCACAGGCCGGCGATGGCGAGGAGGAAGTCGTCGGGGGTCATGCCGGGGCGGATGGTGCCGACTTCTTCGTTCGCCCTCAGCAGAAGCGCGATGGCTTCGCTCACCGGACCGTGCCCCGGTTTGGCCGGGCTGCCGGGCGCGCTGGTCGCCTGCCGCATCGCGTCGGCCAGGCCGGCCTTGGCCATGGCGTACTGGGCCAGGCGGTCCATCCATTCACGCAGCGCCCGGTCCGGTGCGCGGGTCCGCAGCAACTGGGCCGCGGCATCGGCGACCTGCTGCATCTCGTAGCGGTAGACCTCCAGCACGAGGGCTTCGCGGCTGGGGAAGTTGCGATAGAAAGTCCCCTGCCCGACGCCCGCCTTCTTCGCGATCGAGCTCAGCGGGACGTCTGCCGATCGGGTCAGCTCCGCCAGCGCCACTTCCAGGATGCGCTCGCGATTGCGCTGCGCGTCCGAGCGCAGCGGCGCGTCCCGTCTGTCCTCGTTGGCCTGCACTCGTCCTCCTTCCGGGAATCGCGGCAGCGATCGACCTTGCTAAGCGGACAACTGTCCGATAGGTTTTCCGGTGAGCGGACAGCTGTCCGATTAGGCCCACCCTAGCGGCAGACCAACCGGTACGGGCGATCGGAACCGATCGACGACCAGCGGGGGCGGGCACCGGACACCTCCAGAATCCCAAGCTCCCACCGCCGCTTACAGCACCATCTCCTCACGATCCCGGCCGAGTTCGTCCCGTTCGACTTCGACGCGCACCACCCCACGCGAAAGAAGGCTGATCATGGCCCCAGCGCCATCGACGTACAGCGTCATCACCTTGAACGTCAACGGCGAGAAGTACACACTGCCCGTCGACCACCGCACCACCCTGCTCGACGCGCTGCGCGAGCATCTCGATCTCACCGGGTCCAAGAAGGGCTGTGACCAGGGCCAGTGCGGCGCTTGCACGGTGCTGCTCGACGGCCGGCGGGCCGTCTCCTGTCTCCAGCTCGCGGTGGCCGCCGAAGGGCGCGCGATCACCACCATCGAGGGCGTCGCGGACGGTGAGCGGCTGCATCCCGTGCAGCAGGCGTTCCTCGACCTCGACGGCTACCAGTGCGGCTACTGCACACCGGGCCAGATATGTTCGGCCCTCGGGGTGATCGAGGAGCATGCGGCGGGCTGGCCGAGCGCGGTCACCGCCGACGTACGCCCCGAGGCGGGTACGCCGTCCCTGAGCGCCGAAGAGATCCGGGAGCGCATGAGCGGCAACCTGTGCCGCTGCGGCGCGTACGTGTCCATCGTCCAGGCAGTCGCCCAGGCGGCCGAGGCTCACACGGCGCAGAGCCACACGCCGGAGACCCACACGCCGGAGACCCACACGACACGGACCGGGACGGCCGAAGACCGCTCGGCCGAGGCCAAGGAGGCGACGGCATGAGGGAGTTCGGCTATGAGCGTGCCGTCGACGTCTCCGGCGCGGTCACGCTGCTCGACACCGACCCCGACGCGCGCTTCCTCGGCGGCGGCACCAATCTCGTCGACCTGATGAAGGCCGGCGTGGAACGTCCCGCGCGGCTCGTCGACGTACGTGAACTCCCCCTCGACCGGATCGAGTCGGCGCCGGACGGCGGTCTCCTCATCGGCGCGACCGTCACGAACAGCGATCTCGCCGCCCATCCCGAAGTGCGCCGCCGTTACCCGGCGTTGGCGCAGGCCGTCCTGGCCGGCGCATCAGGGCAGCTGCGCAACATGGCCACGGTCGGCGGAAATCTGCTCCAGCGCACCCGCTGCGGCTACTTCACCGACGTGACCGCACCGTGCAACAAGCGTCTCCCGGGCAGCGGTTGCCCCGCCATCGAGGGCGAGCACCACAACCACGCGATCCTCGGCGCCTCCGAGCACTGCGTGGCGACCCATCCCTCGGACATGGCGGTGGCGCTCGCCGCCTTCGACGCCGTCGTCTCGTACGAAACCGCCCACGGGCCGGGCGAGTTGCCCCTCGCGGACTTCTATCTCCCCGTGGGTGACACCCCGCACCTGGAGACCGCCCTGCCGTCCGGCGCCCTGATCACCGGCATCACACTGCCCCCGGCCCCGGTCGCCACTCTCTCCCGCTACCGGAAGGTGCGCGAGCGCGCGTCCTACGCGTTCGCGATCGGTTCGATAGCCGCCGCCCTCGACGTCCGGGACGGGGTCGTACGTGATGTGCGCCTCGCCTTCGGCGCGGTGTCGTCCCGGCCGTGGCGGGCCACGGCCGCCGAACACGCGCTGAGGGGCGCACCGGCCGACGCCGAGAGCTTCGCCGCCGCCGCGGACGCCGAACTGGCGGCCGCCGAGCCACTGCCGCACAACGGATACAAGGTGACGCTGATACGCAACCTCGTGGTGGCCGTGCTCACCGAACTCACCGAGGAGGCCGCCCGATGACCACCACAACGACCGGGACCAGCACGGTGAACGGCTCCGTCGGTACCGCGCACACCCGTGTGGAGGGCCGCGACAAGGTCACCGGCGCGGCCCGCTACGCGGCGGAGATCCCCTTTGACGAGCTCGCGCACGGCTGGCTGGTGGTGTCCACCATCGCCCGGGGCCGCATCCGCTCGCTGGAGACCGCGCCCGTCCTCGAGATGACGGGCGTGCTCACCGTCCTGCACCACCACAACGCCCCGCGTGTCGACTCCGACTACGTCGGGATGCTGGGCACCCCGGACCCGACCGCGGCCGTTTTCCAGCACGACCGCGTGCCGCACATGGGCTGGCCGGTGGCGCTGGTCGTCGCCGAGACGCCCGAGCAGGCCAGGGAGGCCGCCGAAGCGCTCGTGGTGCGGTACGAGGAGGAGCCGCACGACGTCGCGTTCTCCGGCGAACGCCCGGACGCGTACGCGGCGGAAGGCCACATGCCGGCGGTGACCGAGAAGGGGGACCTGGACTCCGAACTCGCCGCGTCCGCCGTCGTCGTGGACGCGGAGTACACCACGCCGGAAGAGCACCACAGCCCGATGGAGCCCCATGCGGCGACGGCCCGCTGGGACGGCGGCCGGCTCGAGGTCCTCGACTCCAACCAGGGCACCACCTGGGTCCAGGGCGAGCTCGCGAAAATGTTCTCACTCGACCCGGACTCGGTGCGGGTGCGGTCCGAACACGTGGGCGGCGGCTTCGGCAGCAAGGGGCTGCGAGCGCACCAGGTGGCTGCCGTGATGGCCGCGACCGCCCTCCAGCGCCCGGTGCGCGTCGTCCTGACCCGTCGCCAGATGTTCTCGCTCACCGGCTACCGCAGCCCCACGACCCAGCGCATCAGGCTCGGCGCCGATGCCGACGGGCGGCTGCGCGCGCTGGAGCACCGCTCCCTGAGCCTCACCTCGACCGTGCACGAGTTCGTCGAGCCGAGCGCCGGGGTGGCACGGGTGATGTACGACGCCGACGCCCACCACACGGCCAACCGGCTCGTACGGCTCGACGTGCCGACCCCGACGTGGATGCGCGCACCGGGCGAGGCGCCTGGGTCGTTCGCGCTGGAGGCGGCGCTCGACGAGCTCGCCGAGAAGTGCGGCATCGACCCGATCGAACTGCGTGCACGCAACAAGCCCGAGCGGGGGCCCGTTTCCGGGCTGCCGTTCAGCACCCACAACCTGCTCGCCTGCTTCCAGGAGGGTGCCCGCAGGTTCGGCTGGGCGGACCGGGACCCGCGTCCCGGCCTGCGCCGGAACGGGCGCTGGCTGCTCGGCACCGGCACGGCGGCCGCCTCCTTCGGCGCGGGAGCGATGCCGTCCACGGCGGTCGTGACGGCGGAGGCGGACGGCACCTTCACCGTGCGGATCGCGGCGGCGGACATCGGAACCGGGGCCCGGACCGCGCTCACCCTGGTCGCCGCCGACGCGCTCGAGGTGACACCGGACCGCGTCCATGTGCGCATCGGGGACAGCGACTTCGGCCCGGCGATGATCGCCGGAGGCTCGATGGGCACCCGGTCCTGGGCGTGGGCGGTCACGGCCGCTGCCGCCGAGTTGCGGGAGCGGCTCACCCTGGGCACCGGCATTCCGCCGGAGGGGATCACGGTACGGTCGGACACCTCCGCGGCCATCGGCGCCCTCGCCCAGAAGGAACGGCACTCCTTCGGCGCGCAGTTCGCCGAGGTCGCCGTGGACGTCACCACCGGCGAGGTGCGCGTGCGGCGCATGCTCGGCATCTTCGCGGCGGGCCGGATCGTCAACCCGCTCACGGCCCGCAGCCAGTTCGTCGGCGGGATGACCTGGGGCATCTCCATGGCCCTGCACGAGGAGGCGGTCAGGGACCAGGCCTCGGGCGGTCACTACGGCGCCGACCTCGCGGGTTACCACGTCGCCGCGCACGCCGACGTCCCGCACATCGAGGCGGACTGGGTGGACGACCCCGACCCCGACGACCCGGTCGGCATCAAGGGCATCGGCGAGGTCGGCATCGTGGGCGCCGCGGCGGCGATCGCCAACGCGGTCTGGCACGCGACCGGTGTGCGCCACCGGCACCTGCCCATCCGGCCCGACCGCGTCCTGCCGGCCGGAGCCGCGGCAGAGGGCGAGCGCGATGCTTGACATCGCCGACGAGCTGAACCGCTGGATCGAGCAGGGCCGGGACTTCGCCGTCGCCACCGTCGTGGCCGTGAGCGGCAGCGCGCCGCGCGGCCCCGGCGCCGCTCTCGCCGTCGACAGCGAGGGCACGGCCATCGGTTCGGTCTCCGGCGGCTGTGTGGAAGGGGCGGTGTACGACCTGTGCGTCCAGGCGCTCCACGGCGGCGAGACGGTGCGCGAGCGGTTCGGCTACAGCGACGAGGACGCCTTCGCGGTGGGGCTGACCTGCGGCGGGGTGATCGAGGTGCTGGTCACCCCCGTCCGTGCCGACGCGCCGGGAAGGAAGGTGTTCGAGGCGGCGCTGTCGGCTGCCGCCGAGGGCCGGGCCGTGGGGCTCGCCCGAGTGACCCGGGGGCCGGTCGAACTGCTGGGCAGAGCGCTGCTCGTCCACCCCGGCGGACCGTACGAGGGCGGTCTCGGCGGGCATCCGCGGCTGGACCGCACAGCGGTGGCGGAGAGCCGCGCCCTGTTGGAGGCGGGGCGCAGCGAGGAGTTCGTCGTCTCGGAGAGTGGATCGCGCTGCGGAGCCGCCCTGACGCTGTTCGTCGAGTCGCGCCTGCCGCCGCCTCGCATGATCGTCTTCGGTGCCGTCGACTTCGCGGCGGCGCTGGTGCGGGCGGGCAAGTTCCTCGGCTACCACGTGACGGTGTGCGACGCGCGGCCGGTCTTCGCCACGCGCGTCCGCTTCCCGGAGGCCGATGACATCGTCGTCGACTGGCCGCACCGTTACCTCCAGCAGACCGCGACCGACGGCCGCACGGTCCTGTGCGTGCTCACCCACGACGTCAAGTTCGACATCCCCCTGCTGGAGGTGGCCCTCCGGTTGCCGGTCGCCTTCGTCGGCGCGATGGGCTCGCGCCGCACCCATGAGGACCGTGACCGGAGGCTGCGTGAAACCGGCCTCACCGAGCGGGAGTTGGCCCGACTGCGCTCCCCGATCGGCCTCGACCTCGGCGCCCGTACGCCCGAGGAGACCGCCCTGTCCATCGCCGCGGAGATCGTCGCGGCGCGACACGGCGGCTCGGGCGTTCCGCTGACCGGCTCGGCGACGCCGATTCACCATGACACGAGCGGGCGCGAGACCAGTGCGCCCGGGGAGCACGCGGCCGCATGACGCGGGCCCGCTTCCTCGGAGCCCAGGGCGGGGCTCCGAGGAAGCGGTACCAGCGGCTGCCTACGACCGGCGGCGGGGTTTGCCGCGCTTGCCGCTCTTGGGGGCGGCGGAACCACTCCGCGGGTTCTTGCGCGACGGCTGCCCCGCCGTGGGCTTCCGCCGCGCGCCGACGGCATCGGGTCGCTTGCGCTGGGCCTGCGCCTGCTGCGGTGTGCGCCCGCGTGTGCTGTTGACCGTCCGCCCCCGGACGATCCCGATGAAGTCCTCGACCAGGTCGGTGGTCGCGTCCTCGGGCCACGACAGCGCGACGCTCGACTGGGGTGCGTCCACGACCGGCCGGTACGTGAGATCCCTGCGGTGGTGCAGGCGGGCCAGCGACTGGGGAACGACGAGGAGGCCCACGCCTGCCGCCACGAGTTCGATGGCGTCCGCCGTCGTGGCGGGTCGCTCGATGGCGGGCCGTCCCGGCCGCCGCTCCCAGTCGAGGACGTCGTCGAGGGGGTGCAGCACGATGTCGTCGGCGAGATCCTCGGCGGACACCTCCTCCGCGGCCGTCACGACGTGATCTTTGGGCGCCACGACCACCGAGGTCTCGGTGTAGAGGGGGATCGCGCTGAACACCGTACGGTCGACCGGCAGCCGTACCAACCCGGCGTCGGCTCCGCCGTCGCGCAGCGCATCGGATGCTTCGGCCGCCGACACCGCGACGAGGTGCAGTGGGACATTTGGCAGGCGCTCGTTCCAGGTCCGCACCCACTTGCCGGGCGTCACCCCCGGGACATACGCGAGCCGGAACGATGGGGATTCCTCCGAGCCTGTCACTCCGCCAGGTTACCGGGCGTGGTCGGACGTCCCGTACACGGTCGATAGTCTGGACCCCATGAAGTCGCACCAGAACGCCCAGACGATGAAGCCCGCCACCGCGGCCAAGAAACTGGGTGTGTACCTCGAGGCCACCCCCGACGAGTTCCGGGAGGGTGTCGTCTCACGCGCCGAGCTGAACGCGCTCCAGGCCGATCCGCCGGAGTGGCTGCGGGAGCTGCGACGCAACGGGCCGCACCCGCGCCCGGTGGTCGCGGCGAAGCTGGGCGTCTCCATCGCGGGTCTCGCACGCGGCGGGGTCACCGAACCCCTCACCACCGAGCAGATCGAGGCGTTGAAGGAAGACCGGCCCGAGTGGCTGGAGAAGGAGCGAGCCACCCAGGCCGAAGTCCGCAAGGAAGCGGCTCGCATCAAGAAGAAGAACGCCGAACGCGCCGATCAGCCCCACCCGCCGCGCTCCTGATTCTGCCCTTCGGCGGCGAGCCGGCGCCCGGGTGACGGTCAGCGCCCCTCAACGACGCGCAGGCGTTGGCCCCGTGTGGCGGGCACTGATCACGAACCCGCGAGGAAGCTCAAGCGCACCTGACGGCTCGGATTGTCCTTGTTCGTGTCGACCAGACACACCGACTGCCAGGTCCCCAACTCCAGGCGGCCGCCCAGGACCGGCAGAGTGGCATGCGGAGGCACGATCGCCGGGAGTACGTGGTCGCGGCCGTGGCCGGGACTGCCGTGGCGGTGCTGCCAGCGGTCGTCGGCGGGGAGCAGGGAGTGCAGAGCGGCGAGGAGATCGTCGTCGCTGCCGGCGCCGGTTTCGATGACCGCGACTCCGGCGGTCGCGTGGGGCACGAAAACGTTCAGCAGGCCGTCGCGGTCGCCCGCCGCCTCCCTGAGGAAGGCCTCGCATTCATGGGTGAGGTCGACGACCGTTTCCGAGGATCCGGTGGCGACGTTCAGGACGCGGGTGGTGAAGGCATCGGACATGCGTCAATCCTCCCGCATCGAGGTCGCGCGCCCGGCAGACACCCCACTTCGTCGCGAGTGGACGCGGACGGCGCCGGCGGGAAGATCCGGGCTTCCGGTCGAGTTAGTAGAAGCGTGAACGAAACCGGAGCGCAGGACGCGGCACAAGAAGTCGACGTGATCGTCGCAGGCGCTGGACAGGCCGGACTGTCCAGCGCCTACCACCTTCGGCGCTCCGGCTTCGAGCCGGAGCGGGACTTCGTGATCCTGGATCACGCGCCGCGGCCCGGCGGCGCCTGGCAGTTCAGGTGGCCGTCGCTCACGTACGGCAAGGTGCACGGGATGCACTCGCTGCCGGGCATGGAGCTCACGGACGCGGATCCGGTCCGGCCGTCCTCCGAGGTCATCGCGGAGTACTTCGACGCCTACGAGCGTGCCTTCGGCCTGAGCGTGCGGCGCCCCGTGGACGTGCGGACGGTGCGCGAGGGCGACGGGGGGCGGCTGCTCGTCGAGACCTCGGCGGGGACATGGTCGACACGGGCACTGATCAACGCGACGGGCACCTGGGACCGTCCGTTCTGGCCCCGCTATCCCGGTCAGGAGACCTTCCGGGGGCGGCAGTTGCACACGGCGCAGTACCCCGGCCCGGAGGAGTTCGCCGGTCAGCGGGTGGTTGTCGTGGGCGGTGGCGCCTCCGGTACGCAGCATCTGCTGGAGATCGCGCCGTACGCGGCCGAGACCACCTGGGTAACCCGGCGGCCGCCGGTCTTCCGCGAGGGGCCCTTCGACGAGGGCGCCGGGCGGGCGGCTGTCGCGCTCGTGGAGGAACGGGTTCGTCAGGGGCTTGCGCCCAGGAGTGTCGTGTCGGTGACGGGGTTGCCGCTCAACGACGCGGTGCGGCAAGGAATCGAGGACGGCGTCCTGGACCGCCTGCCGATGTTCGACCGGATCACCCCGGACGGCGTGGAGTGGGACGACGGGCGTCGCACGGACGCCGACGTCATCCTGTGGGCGACCGGATTCCGCGCGGCCATCGACCATCTGGCACCCCTCAGGCTGCGTGAGCCGGGCGGTGGCATTCGTGTCGAGGGATCCCGCGCGGTCACCGATCCGCGGATCCATCTGGTCGGTTACGGGCCGTCAGCCAGCACGATCGGTGCCAACCGTGCCGGACGCGCGGCGGTACGGGACATCAGGCAGCTGTTGTCGGGGATTCCGGCCGCCGCTTGAGTCAGCGGGATGCTGATGCGGATGCACTCCTGCGATTCCGGTTGAACTCCGCGACGTTTCTTTCGTGCTCCTCGAAGTTGGCCGTGAAGCGGGTGTCCCCCGGCTTGACGGTGACGAAGTACAGCCAGTCGCCCCGCGCGGGACTGACCGCCGCGCGCATCGCTTCCTCGCCGGGGTTGGCGATCGGCGTGGGCGGCAGCCCCATCCGCTGGTACGTGTTGTACGGGCTGTTGAGCTGTGTGTCGCTCTGGCTGGTGCGGAGTGTGCTGCGGTTCAGCGCGTAGTTGATGCTGGAGTCCATCTGCAGCGGCATGCCCCGGTCGAGGCGGTTGTAGATGACGCGGGCCACCTTGCCCATGTCCGCTTTGGTGGCCGCCTCGGCCTGGACCATGCTGGCGACGGTCACGGTCTGATACACGTTCATCGCGTTCCGCTGGGCTCCTGCCGTGACCGCCCCGCCGGTGAACTTCTGGTTCGCCGTATTGACCATGAACGAGAGCAGAGACGCCGGGGTCGACTGTTTGTCGATCGGATACGTGGCCGGGAAGAGATAGCCCTCGGGGTTGCCGTTCGCGTCATTGGGGAGCTTGAGATTGGCCTTGCTCAGGGACTTCTTGGTAGTGCCCGCAGGAAGGGCGAGGGCCTGATCGACGGCCTGGTACACCTGGCGGGCACGCCAGCCCTCCGGGATCACCAGGGTCGCGGGCCCGGCGTCCTCCTCCGTGCTCAGCAGCGGCACCGCCACGGCGGTGGCCGCGACGACGGCTCCGGTCGCGATGAGGGCGATCCGGCCCCGGCGCGTCAGTCGAATCTTGCTCCGTGGCGGAGTGTGGGTCTGCATGCGGGCACGGTAACCCGCACAAACGGACAAATCCGGCATATCTTCATGTGGTTGGCTCCAGTTGGGCGTCTCGACGGACCAGGGCGGCGTAATGCCCTCCGCGCCCCAACAGCTCCTCGTGCGTGCCGCGTTCGGCTGTGCGTCCGGAGTCGAGGACCACGATCTGGTCGGCGCCTCGAATGGTGGACAGCCGGTGCGCGATGGTCAGCGTGGTGCGGTTGGCCGACAGCGCGTCGATGGCTTCCTGCACGGCACGTTCGGTGCGGGTGTCCAGGGCACTGGTCGCCTCGTCGAGGATCAGCACCGGTGGGTCGCGCAAAACTGTGCGGGCGACGGCCAGGCGCTGCTTCTCGCCACCCGAGAACCGGTGGCCGCGCTCGCCCACGATCGTGTCGTATCCCTCGGGCAGGGACGCGATGTGGTCGTGGATCTGGGCGGCCTTCGCGGCCGCGTGCAGTTCCTCGTCGGTGGCGTCCGGCTTGGCGAACCGCAGGTTGTCGGCGACGGAGGCATGGAAGAGGTACGTCTCCTG
The DNA here is from genome assembly GCF_005768555.2 of Streptomyces sporangiiformans. Classification (GTDB taxonomy): domain Bacteria; phylum Actinomycetota; class Actinomycetes; order Streptomycetales; family Streptomycetaceae; genus Streptomyces; species Streptomyces sporangiiformans. The sequence goes on along the minus strand of NZ_VCHX02000320.1, from coordinate 57,900 downwards.
GGAGACGACGCCGACCGCGCGCGCGAGCGTGTCGAAGTCCAGGTCGCGTACGTCGACCCCGTCGATCGTCACGCGGCCGCCCGTGACGTCGTACAGCCGCGGCACGAGGTAGCTGAGCGTGGACTTGCCGGCGCCGGTCGGGCCGACGACGGCGAGGCTGCCGCCCGCGGGGACGGTGATGTCGATGCCGTCGAGTATCGGGCCGCTCTTGTCGTCGTAGCGGAACTCGACGTCCTCGAAACGGACTTCGCCCTTGATCTGGTCGAGGTGGATCGGGCGCTCCGGCTCAGTGATGTCGATGGGCAGGTCGAGGTACTCGAAGATGCGCTGGAACAGGGCGAGCGAGGTCTGGATCTGCACGCCGGTGGACAGCAGGCTGACGGTCGGCCGGAACAGGCCCTGCTGCAGCGAGACGAAGGCGACGAGCGTGCCGATGGAGACCGCGGGTCCGCCGAACTGGAGGGCGATGCCCGCGGTCCAGTAGATGACGGCCGGCATCGCGGCCATGACGATCGAGATGACGGCCATGCGCCAGCGGCCCGCCATGTTCGACCGCACTTCGAGGTCGACGAGGCCTTCGGACTCCTCCGCGAAGGACCGCGTGAGAGAGTCGGCGCGGCCCATGGTGCGGCCGAGCAGGATGCCGCCGACGGAGAGGGACTCGGTGACGGTGGCGGCCATCACGGCCATCTGCTTCTGGCGCTGGGTGGTGATCCTCTTGCGCTCCTTGCCGACCCTGCGGCTGATCCACACGAACACCGGCAGCAGGAGCAGCGAGACCACGGTCAGCCGCCAGTCCAGGGCGATCATCGCGACGATCGTGGCGACCACACTGGTGAGGTTGGAGACCAGCGAGGTGGCGGTCGAGGTGACCGTGGCCTGCATGCCGCCGATGTCGTTCGCGATCCGCGACTGGACCTCGCCGGTGCGGGTTCTGGTGAAGAAGGCGAGCGACATGCGCTGCAGCCGGCCGTAGACGGCGGTGCGCAGGTCGTGCATGACGCGCTGGCCGACCGTCGTGGAGATGAGGGTCTGCAGCACACCGAAGACGCTGGTGAGGACGGCACTGAGGATCATGCCGAGCGCGAGCAGGCTCAGCAGACCGGTGCGCGCCTGCGGGATCGCGGTGTCGAGTATCTCCTTCAGCAGGAAGGGTGTGGCGACCGAGACCAGCGACGCGGCGCCGACGAGCAGACCGACGACGGCGAGCCGGCCGCGGTACGGACGGAAGAGCTTCAGGATGCGGCGCACCTGCCGCGGCTGTTCGGTGTCGAAGGGCGGTGGTGTCCAGGTGGGTTCGTCGGGACGCATGGGCTCCTACGGGATGTGGGGACGACGATGGGACATAAGGCTGGATTGTGGGACGACGATCACTGGTGGAGCATAGCTCATTGTTACCTATACTCACAATGAACGAAGTCCTGATATTGTTCCTGCTATGAACACCCCCGACGCCGACGGCCTGCTCGCCGAGCAGCTGCTGCGGCTGACCCGCCGCGTGCACCGCATCCAGAAGCGTCAACTGGAACTGTGCGGGCTCGCCATCACTCCGGCCCAGTCCCGGCTGCTGCGCACCCTCGCGCACTACAGCTCGCCGCCGCGCATGGCCGATCTGGCGGAGCGCCTGGAGGTGGTTCCCCGGGCCGTGACGACGCTGGTCGACGGTCTGGAGGCGAGCGGCAGGGTGCGCCGCGTGCCCGACCCGACCAATCGCCGGGTGATCCGGATCGAGCTGACGGACGACGGGCGCCAGGCACTGCGGGAGCTGCGCGGCGCGCGCCGGGCCGCGGCCGAGGACATCCTCGCCCCCCTGACGGACGACCAGCGCAAGGTGCTCGGCGGACTGCTGAACACCCTGGTCGACGGTGTCGGTGCGGTCGAGGAGCCGAAGGACCGCTGCTGACGCGGACGCGGCGTCGCAGGTCCGGAAACGCCGCACAGAACCCCCTGCACAGAAGATCCAACTCCCTGGCCACTTTCGCCCCTTGCGTCCCGTTCCGCCCCCGAGGAGGGTGACTGCGCGCCGAACCGGCGCTCACCCACCGAGGAGGTCCGATGCACGACGAGTACGCGACACCGGAACCTGACGAGAACCCCGAGGGCCACTCCCGGCGCTCGGTGCTGCGCAGCGCCGGCATCGCCGGAGCGGGTCTGGGCATCGGTGCCTTCACGGGCGGGGGCACGGCGCGGGCAGCGACGGAGGCCGCCCCGCCGACCGCGAAGGGAAAGACCATGATCGGCGTGCCCTTCGAAGGGCGCGCCACGATACGCGTGGGGATCATCGGCCTCGGAAACCGGGGCGGCGGCATGATCGACCTGTTCCTGGCCCTCGACGGGGTGCGTGTGGTCGCGCTGTGCGATCCGGTCAAGGACAAGACCGCGAGAGCCGCGGCCAAGGTGGTCTCCGCGGGACAGCCTGCCCCTGCGACGTACACGAAGGGCGATCACGACTTCGCCGATCTGTGCGAGCGCGGCGACCTCGACTTCGTGTACGTGGCAACGCCCTGGGACCGGCACTTCGAGATGGCGAGGACGGCGATGCTCAGCGGCAAGCACGTCGGCGTGGAGTGTCCGGTCGCGATGCGGCTCGATCAGCTGTGGGAACTCGTCGACCTGTCCGAGCGCACCCGCAGACACTGCATGCAGTTGGAGAACTGCTGCTACGGCAGGAACGAGACGCGGGTGCTGCGTATGGCGCACGCCGGGAAGTTCGGCAGGCTGTTGCACGGCGCCGGCGCCTACAACCACGACTTACGCGGCCTGATGTTCGACCCGGAGTACTACGAGGGGCCGTGGAGGCGGCTGTGGCACACCCGGCTGCACGGCGATCTCTACCCCAACCACGGATTCGGTCCCGTCGCCAACTACATGGACATCAACCGCGGTGACCGCGTCACGCACATCTCCAGCTTCGGCACGCCCGCGCTCGGCCTGGCCGAGTACCGAGCCGCGCACATGCCGCCGGGCGACCCGAGTTGGAAGGAGACGTACGTCGAGAGCGACCGGACCATCAGCCTCGTACAGACCGCGAAGGGACGGGTGATCCGGCTCGAGCACGATGTGTCGACGCCGCATCCCTACTCGCGCATCAACAGCCTCGGCGGCACGAAGGGAGTCTTCGAGGACTATCCGGAGCGCATCTACCTGGAGCCGGATCACACGGACGACGTCTGGGGCGACTTCTCGGCGTATGCCGACTGGGACCACTGGCTGTGGAAGGAGCACGCCAACCCGCCCGGCGGGCACGGCGGGATGGACTACATCATGGTGTTCCGGCTGATGCAGTGCATGCGGCTGGGGCTCGTTCCGGACTTCGACGTGTACGACGCCGCCACATGGACCTCGCCGGTGCCGCTGAGTCACGCCTCGATCAAGGCGCACGGAGCACCGCAGGCGATTCCGGACTTCACACGCGGGTCGTGGAAGAAGGCCCGGCGGGGAGTCGATTCGGAGAAACCCGAGGACTGACGAACGGCCGTCGGGCCGGTCGGGGGCCCGGCGGTGAGCGGTACGCCGGGCCCCTCTCTCAACTCGCCTCGCCCGCGGGTTCCTTGGCCGTCACCTTGGTCTCGGAGACGTCGGATCCCTCGGCGGTTCCAGAGGCCTCGGCGGCCCCGGAGCCGTCGGAGCTCTCGGAGCCCTCGGAGCCCTCGGCAGTGGCTGTTTTCGGCGCACTGTCGTCGCCGTCCTCCACGAACGCGATCTCACCGGCGAGCATCTTCTTGGCCCGCGGCAGGTCCAGCGCGCCCTCCCAGCGCGAGACCGCGAAGACGGCCACACAGTTGCCGAGCAGGTTGGTGGCCACACGCATCGAGTCCATGATGCGGTCCACACCGAGCAGCAGCGCCACCGCGCCCGCCGGGATGACCCCGAGCGCGGAGGCGGTCGCCGACAGCGCGAGGAAGGCCGAACCGGGCACGCCGGCCATGCCCTTGCTCGTCAGCATGAGCACAAGGATCACGGTGATCTGCTGCCCCAGGCTGAGGTCGACGCCCACGGCCTGCGCGATGAACAGCGTGCCGATGGAGAGATAGATCGAGGCGCCGTCGAGGTTGAAGGAGTACCCGGTGGGCAGCACCAGGCCCACCGCGTCGTCCCGGCAGCCCGCCTGACGCAGCTTCTGCATCATGCGCGGCATGACGGACTCGCTGGAGGCCGTACCGAGCGCGAGCAACATCTCCTCACGCGTGTAACGGACGAACTGCCAGAGGTTGAGCCCGGTGACCACCTTCAGGGCGACGGCGAGCAGAACGAGGAAGCCCAACGCGACTGCGTAGCAGAGAGCTATGAGCTTGCCGTACGTCGTGATGACGCCGAGCCCGTACTCCCCCACCAGGTGGGCCATCGCGCCGAACACCGCGAGAGGCGCGAGCTTCATGATGAACCCGACGACCGCGAAGACGACTTCCTGGGCCTGCTCGATGGCGGGCAGGATGGCGGGCACCTTGGTCTTGCCCAGGTGCAGCAGTGCGGCTCCCACCAGGCAGGCCAGAACGAGGACTTGGAGCAGCGCGTTCTCGGTGAACGCCCCGAACGCGCTTTCGGGCAGCGCGTGCAGGATGAACTCGCTGGTCGAGGGAAGCGAGCCACCCTCGGTCTTGTCGTCGACGGCTGAGGCGTCGAGCTGCGACGGGTCGACGTTCATGCCGCTGCCGGGGCTGAAGACGTTGGCGGCGATCAGACCGATGAGCAGCGCGGCCGTGGTCGCGACCTCGAACCAGATCAGCGCCTTGAGGCCGATCCGGCCGAAGGCCTTGAGGTCACCGGCCTTGGTGATACCGGCGACGACCACCAGGAACACGAGCGGGGAGATCATCGTCTTGATGAGCCGGATGAAACCGTCGCCGAGCGGCTGGACGGCTGTGCCCACATCGGGCCACAGCCGTCCGACGACGATTCCGAGGACAAGCGCGCAGGCGACCTGCGCGAACAGTGAGGTGCGCAGCATGCGTGCGACGCGTCGCGGCAGGGACGGTACAGACGGCGGCACGGTGGTACTCCTCCGAAGAGACTTCTGGTATGCGGAAAATAAATTCCGCGCTGCTCACTATCGGGGGTGTTTGCTACCGCTGACAACGCCCGTGTCACGTCCGTGTAAAAGATTTCTGTGAAACCGCCGTCGCAGATGATCCGGCTCAGCAGCCGCCGCGATCCTTGGTCACCACGCCCTGCACCGTGGCCAGGAGCCGGTCGTAGCACCCGCCCGAGCCGTACAGACGGTAATGCTCTGTGGTCGTGCCGACCGCGTGTCGCTGATCGCGCGGCACGTTCGCCGTGTAGGTCGCGTCGCCCGTGTAGGTGTCGTCGAGCCGGGACCACGCCGTGCGCCGGTCTCCCCGCGTCTCGACGGCCGCGGCTCGGTCCGCCAGCGACATGATCGTCCGCAACCGGTCCCCTGCGCCGAGCGTCGTGGTGCCGTCCATGGTGTACGTGCGGTGCGTGCGGGCCGCCTTGGCCGGCCCGCGCCCGTCGACGGTGACCGTCTCGTCGTCACGCCAGGTCGCCTTCAGGGCATCTGTGTTCTCGCCGTCGGTCCACCGGTGCGCGGAGGTGTTGGCCAGCTTCCGGCTGACGGTTGTCGTCACACGGCCGTGCGAGGTGTCGACGTACCCGGAGACGGTCAGCCGGTGACCGGCCTCGGTGTCCAGCCGGTGCTCCGCACCGGGCGTGTACGTCGAGGAGTTGGCGAGGTCGCTCGCCCGGTGAACGGTCAGCTTGCCTGTGACCTGCCTGCTCTTGGCGTCCTGCCGGACGAGGACGTTCACCGGGGTGCTCCAGCCGGTCTGCCCTTGTGGAACGCCGGCTACGGAGACCTCGATCCGGTGCGGACGGCCATCGTTGAGCAGCCCCGCGAACGGCGTCAGATCGTACTCGACGGGCTTGATGTCGAAGGCGCGCGGCCCTGGAATCACGTACCAGAGGAAGGGGTTGGACCAGCCTCCGGTCCACACCGTCGGGAACGGCGTGGCGATGCCCGCCAGTTGGCCGTCGACCTTGATCTGCACCTCGCGGTAAGGCCCGTGTTCCGCTTTGCAGGAGTACGGAGCGGCGTCGGGGACCGTGAGATACCAGTACTCCTCGCAGCCGCCACCCGATCCCGTCGCATAGACCTCGGCGACGATGCTTTCACTGTTGCGGGGCGTGGTGAGGGTGCCGTCCTGGAGGGTGAGGACGCGGTCGGGTACGGCTGGGGCCTTCCCTTCGTAGAAGGTCAGCGTGACCTTGACGTCGATGACGCCCGTGTACGTGTCGTCGACGACGTTCCCGATGAGCATCTCGACGTCGCGGCTGTGCCGGAACGTGTCGGTGTATCGCGTGACGTCCTTCTCCACCGACCACGCGATCCCGTCCGGCGAGGGCTGCGGAGTGGACGTACGGAAGACCTCGACCCCGCCGATGTGCAGATAGCCGAGCCGGTCGAACTGCCGTCCCTTGACCTTGCCGTCCATGCGCAGCACGACCTTGCTCCAGCGGTCGCCGCAGCCTCGTGGGGGCGTGTACGTGCCCTTGTAGGGCGTGAAGTCCCGGAACTGCGCCTCGGCGACCGTCACTTCGCAGGACTTCGCGTCGGGCCTGGTGACGGGCGGGCCCGCCGTCAGGGGGTCGTGCCAGTCGGTACCGAACTCGGCGGGCGGTTGGGCGGGTTCGCCGGCTTGAGCGGGGGATGGAGCGGATGGTTGGTCTAATTCGGCGGCCGGGGCGGGAACCGCTGCGAGGAGTGTGCTCGCCATGAAGGTCACTCCGGCGAGCATGGACATGACGATCCGTCTTCTCATGGCGGTGTTCTACGGGGAGTTGGCCCTTCCCGCAATGAGACGTCAGGACTTGAGGTCCGCCTTGTCGCCCATCACCACGACCGGGTGCTTGGCCGGGTCGAGCGTGCGCAGCAGGTACTCCATGCCCCGCTTGGGCAGGCTCACACAGGCCGACGTGCCGCTGCCGTGGTCCATGTGCAGCCAGATGCTGCCGCCCTTGGACTGGCCCTGCGGGCGGGTCGGGTCGTTCGGCGAGGTGCCCTTGACGCGGTTGTAGTCGATGGCGATGACGTAGTCGAAGTCGTTCCAGTGCGACTTGGCCCAGTAGCGCGGGGCCTGGAAGCCCGCGGACTGGGTGTACGGGAGCTTGGCGCCCGGATCGTCGAGGACGCCGCCCGCGTCGCTGAGCGTGAACACACCCACGGGGCTGCGTTTGTCGCCCTCGCGGTGGTCGGTGGTCCAGCCCTTCTTGCCGTTGTGCCCCTGCCAGCTGCGGGTCTGGTCCCAGGTGGCACCCGACTTGGTGTAGAGGACGATCCTGGAGTCCGCCGAGTCCTTGCCCTCGCCGTAGACCGCCACCACCTGGCGGGAGTTGACGGGGATCTGCTTCTGCAGCCGGTCGCCGACGTCGGGGATGCGTTTGAGGTCGACGGTGCGCGCCTGTGCCTGCCCTGGCTTGTCACTCGACCGGGCGTCGTCCCTGCGACCGTCCTCACCGTCCGAACCACCGCAGGCCGTCAGGGACACCAGAAGAGCACCGCAGACCGCCGCGGCTGCCGTCGTGCGCATCGCACCGCCTATTCGCATGCCGTCCATCGTCGCACCGTGTTCCGGACGATTACGTCCCGGCCCTCGGTATACCGGCCATATAAGGACAGTCCGGGCCGAATCTTTGCCAGGCGGCGGAAAACCGTTTGCCTGCGGACACTCTGTGACGCGAACCTTTCACGGCTTGCTGCCTCCCCCCACCCCGTTCTACGAGCCTCTGGGACGTCATGCAGATTCAAGATCTTCCGTATCGCGACCCGGGTGTGCCGGACGCACGCTCGGGTCCTCGATTCCTGCTGTGGCTCGGTCTCAATCAACTCGGCGGACAACTGAAGTCCCTGGCCTGGGGGCTGCTGCACTTCCTTTCCGTGTCCGGACTGCCCTTCTGCGTCGGCTTCTCCGTCCAGGCCGTCGTGGACCGCTCCGGTGCGCGGCTCACCCTCGCGGGCGGGCTGATCGCGCTGTGCGGGCTCGGTATCGCGGTGGGCGACACCATGCTGCACCGCACCGCTGTCACCAACTGGATCACCGCTGCCGCGCGTGTCCAGCAGTTGCTGGCCCGCCGGACCGCCCAGCTGGGTTCCGCGCTGACGCGGCGGGTCGCGGCGGGCGAGGTCGTCGCGGTCTCCACGGGTGACGTGGAGAAGATCGGCTGGTTCGTGGAGGCCGTGTCGCGGTTCACCGCGGCGGCCCTGACCGTCGTCTTCGTCTGCGTCGCCCTGGTCGTGTACGAGCCCGAGCTGGGGATCGTCGTCGCCGTGGGCGTGCCCGTCCTGGCGCTGGCGGTGCTGCCGCTGCTGCCCCGCGCGACCCGGCGTGCCGACTTCCAGCGGGAGAAGGCGGGACGTGCCACGGAGCTGGCCTCGGACACCGTCGCGGGTCTGCGCGTGCTGCGCGGCATCGGTGGCGAGGAACTGTTCCTGGACCGCTACCGCCGGGCCTCCCAGGAGGTCCGCCGGGCCGCCGTCCGCAGCGCCCGTATGTGGTCGATGATCTCCGCGATCCAGGTGCTGCTGCCCGGACTCCTGCTGATCGCGGTCGTCTGGCACGGCGTGCATCTGGCTCGGGAGGGACGCATCACCGTCGGCGAGATGGTCACCGTGTACAGCGCCGTCATGATCCTCACGTATCCGCTCCACCACTTCGAGGAGATCGCGATGGCGTACTCCTTCTCCCGGCCGTCCGCGAAGCGCGCGGCCGGGGTGCTGGCGCTGGAGCGGGCGACGGACAGCGAGGGGTCGCGCGAGGCCGAAGCGCCGACCGGCGATCTGTACGACCCGTCGACGGGTCTGCTCGCTCCGGCCGGGCGGCTCACCGCCGTGGTGTGCGGCGACCCGGACGCGGCGGGCGTGCTGGCCGAGCGGCTCGGCGGGCATGCGGCGGCCTCGTCGGACCTGCCGTCCGCGCTCCTCGGCGGCGTACCGCTGGACGAGCTGCCGCTCGACTCCGCCCGCGGCGCCGTCCTCGTCCAGGACAAGGACCCTGTGCTGCTGTCCGGCAGCCTTCGCGAACTCCTCGACGTGCCGGCCTCGGGCGATGTGAGTGCCGAGGACGCGCTGGCCGCCGCCCAGTGCGGCGACGTCCTGGACGCCCTTGCCCAGGGGTCGCTGGACGCCGAGGACCCGATGGACGCCCGGATCACCGAACGCGGGCGCTCCCTGTCGGGCGGCCAGCGCCAGCGTCTCGCGCTGGCCCGGTCCCTGGTCACCGACCCCGAGGTGCTCGTCCTGGACGAGCCGACGTCCGCCGTCGACTCCCACACCGAGGCGCGGATCGCCGACGGGATCCGGTCCCTGCGGCAGGGGCGTACGACGGTGGTGTTCACCTCGTCCCCCCTCCTCCTGGACCACGCGGACCGGGTCGCGCTCGTCCACGAGGGCGAGGTCGCGGCGGTCGGCGTGCACCGTGAACTGGTGCACAGCGAAGCCCGGTACCGAGCCGTGGTGACCCGCGAGACCGACGACGAGGCCTCAGCGCACGACAGGGGCCATGTGAAGCAGCTCAATGAACTGGACGACCTGGAAGAAATCGAGGAGACCGCATGATCGGCGTGGCGCCACCGGCCTACGACCCGGCGGCCCCGACGACGGCGAACACTCTGCCGGTCGGCGCCCCGGAGACCGTACGCGCCTACGTGGCCGAACTGTTCCAACGGCACCGCCGGGCCTTCCTGCTGCTCATCACCGTCAACACAGCCGCCGTCGTCGCCTCGATGGTGGGCCCCTATCTGCTGGGATCCCTCGTCGAACGCGTCTCCGACGGCGCGGCCTCGGCACGCGAGGTGCATCTGGAGCGCACCGCCGCGTTCTTCGTCATCGCCCTGGCCGTCCAGGCGGTGTTCGTACGCCAGGTCCGGCTGCGTGGCGCCATGCTCGGCGAACGGATGCTGGCCGACCTGCGCGAGGACTTCCTTGTCCGGTCGGTCGGACTGCCGCCGGGTGTCCTCGAGCGGGCCGGGACCGGCGACCTGCTGTCCCGGATCACCACGGACATCGACCGGCTCGCCAACGCCATGCGCGAGGCCGTGCCGCAGCTGGCCATCGGTGTGGTGTGGGTGGTCCTGCTGCTCGGAGGGCTCGCCGTGACCGCGCCGCCGCTCGCCCCCGCCGTACTGGTCGCCGTCCCGCTCCTCGTCGCCGGTTGCCGCTGGTACTTCAAGCGCGCGCCGTCGGCCTACCGCTCCGAGGCCGCCGGCTACGCCGCCGTGGCCGGCGTGCTCGCCGAGACCGTGGACGCCGGGCGCACCGTCGAGGCCCACCGCCTGGGCGCGCGCCGCATCGGTCTGTCGGACCGCCGTGTCAGGGAGTGGACGGCATGGGAGCGGTACACGCTGTGGCTGCGCTCGGTGCTGTTCCCGGTCATCAACATCACGCATGTCACGGTCCTCGGCTCGGTCCTGATGATCGGCGGATTCTTCGTCCTCCAGGGGTGGATCGGGATCGGCCAGCTGACGACGGGCGCGCTGATCGCCCAGATGCTCGTCGACCCGGTGGGGCTGATCCTGCGCTGGTACGACGAGCTGCAGGTGGCCCATGTCTCGCTGGCCCGGCTGGTCGGTGTCCGCGACATCGAGCCGGATGCCGGTGACGGGTCGCCGGCCCCCGACGGGCGTGACGTCCACGCCGACCGGGTGCACTTCGGCTACCGCGCCGGCGTCGATGTCCTGCGCAAGGTCTCTCTGGAGGTCGCGCCGGGCACCCGCCTGGCCCTGGTCGGCCCGTCCGGCGCGGGCAAGTCCACGCTGGGCAGGCTGCTCGCCGGGATCTACGCGCCCCGCGACGGCCACATCACCCTGGGCGGCACCGAGCTCTCCGAGATGTCCGCCGAAGAGATCCGGGCCCATGTGGCGCTGGTCAACCAGGAACACCATGTTTTCGTGGGGTCCCTGCGCGACAACCTGCTGCTCGCCCGCACAGGTGCCGAAGACGCCGAGCTGTGGGCTGCCCTCGGCGCGGTCGATGCCGACGGGTGGGCCCGTGCGCTGGAGGACGGCCTGGACACCGAGGTCGGCTCGGGCGGACTGACGCTCACCCCGGCCCAGGCCCAGCAGATCGCGCTCGCCCGGCTGGTGCTGGCCGACCCGCACACACTGGTCCTGGACGAGGCCACCTCGCTCCTCGACCCGCGCGCGGCCCGCCACCTGGAACGCTCCCTGGCCCGCGTCCTCGATGGCCGGACCGTGATCGCCATCGCCCACCGGCTGCACACCGCCCACGACGCCGACGTCATCGCCGTCGTCGAGAGCGGCCGCATCAGCGAACTCGGCAGCCACGACCAGCTGGTCGCCGCCGACGGCGCGTACGCGGCACTGTGGCGGTCCTGGCACGGGTGAGCCGCAGCTCCGGTGTCCGGTCCGCCTGTGTTCTTCGGGCGGGCGGACCGGCTCCGGGGCTGTGCGTGGGCCCCGGCCAGGGTTCGCGGCCGCCGACAGGAGCGCGGCCGGGACGGCGTACCGACTCCGTGGCGTTGCGGTGAGTCGAAGAGGAGTGGAAGGCTGGATGTCGGCACCGGCATGGGCAGGCCCAAAAGCCACCCGGTTCCGCGGGGGCGCAGCTCGAGCCCAGGGGCCCGCTCGCCCGCCCGGCGAACGCGGCGACAGCGGGTCGGCCCGCACCACATGGAGGTACCCGTGGACAGCGCCGACGGATGGGGAGACGACGTCTACCAGCCCGACGAATCCGAGGTTCAGGACGACGCCGGCCTGCTCGACGCCGAAGACACCCTGGAATCCGACGGCGTGAGCGACCCCCTGGACCGGGGTTGGTCCCCACCGGAGCGGCCGTGGGCGGTGGAGCGCAGAGATGTGACCGCGGCCGAACGGCAGCGCGGCGAGACGCTGGAGGAACGCCTGGCAGAAGAACTGCCGGAGGTCGCACCAGCTGACGGAGACGGTATCGGTGACTGCCCGGACTCCGATGGCGAGGCCCTGGACGACGAGGTGGGCGCCGCACGATCCGGACGTCTCGTGGCCCCCGACGAAGGTGCGCACGAGGACGAGGAGAGCCGGCTGATCGCCACCGACGTGGGCATCGACGGCGCTGCGGCATCGGCGGAGGAGGCTGCCATGCACATCGTCGACGGGGATGCCCTGTCCGGCTGACACCACCGTCACCGCACCCTGCCCGCGCGCGGACTCCCCACGGATCAAACCCATCCGGCCGGGGACGGCGACGCGTGTCGCTCTCCGTCCGCCGAGGCCTGCGCCCTGGCCGGCGGCCCCGGCCACGGCTACGCCCCGTCGACCGCGGACAGCGACACGTGAGCAAGCTTCGCTCGGCCCGGTTGCCAGGCCGCTGCCCCGGGTGCCGGTGGCGGGAGCGCGGCTGCCGGGCCGGGCGACCGAGGCACTGCCCGTGCGGTCGGCCGAGTCGCTCAGATGACGTTGAGCGCGGCCGCGCAGCCCACTCCGCCGAGCAGCATGAACGCCGGCATCAGTACCTTCAGCTCGACCCAGCTGCCCGCCCGGAACCGCATCGCCTTGGGCGGCCCCACCGGGTACCAGCGCTTGCGGCCGACCGGTATCGGCCACAGGATCGGGCAGCCGGACACCGTCAGCGCGTCCCCGATGTCGTGCACCAGCGCGCCGAGGACGACTGGGAGCCCGAGCCACAGGTACTCCTGGCCCGGCGCCGTGAACAGCCAGTCGGAGCCGTTCCCCGGCTTGTCCAGGACTCCGGCGAGGATCCAGGCGCTGGTCGCGGCGAGCAGCCACACCAGGACATCGCTGCTGGACCCGCGGGTCGCCCGCCACAGCAGACCCTCGATGGCGAGCACCATGTGGACGAAGAGAATCGCCAGGACCGCCCAGCGCTCCCCAGTGATCGCAACGACGGAGGTGCCCGCGCCGATCAGCACCGCCCACAGCCAGGTGTGCGTAAGCGTGCGGTGCCCACCCGAGCGGCGTGGATCGCCCTGCTTCTTCGTCCCCTTGTAGATGGCGTACGAGAGCTTGTCGACGATCTCGCACAGTCCCCGGGAGAGGGGTCCGAAGGCGCGCGAAATGGTGGCCGCTTTGTGGTCGAGGTCCGGGGCGAGCGCGGCGCCGGCGCAGATCAGCGCGCCGACCAGGAGGACCGGCCAGGGCATCGTGTGACCCGCGGCGGCGGCCGCGGCTCCGACGCCCAGCCAGGCGGCGGCCCCCGACAGTGAGTGTGCTGGTCCCATCATGGCCGTGGCCCGCCCCATTCCTCGTGTACCGGCGTCCAGTTGCATACGTGCACTGACGCCCCGTCGGCGCCACAGCGTAGCGTTCGTGATCTTCGGGTCGGCAACCGATTCCCTCATTGCGGGGGATCACAGGCAAGATGGGAGCGTGACCCTTATCGATCAGCTGCCGCAGACCGCAGATCCCGACGCCCTCTACGAAGCCTTCGAGTCGTGGGCCGGGGAACGTGGTCTCACGCTCTATCCCCACCAGGAGGAGGCGCTGATCGAGGTGGTCTCGGGTGCGAACGTGATCGTGTCGACGCCCACCGGCTCGGGCAAGAGCATGATCGCCGCTGGTGCGCACTTCGCGGCGCTGGCCCGTGACGAGGTCACTTTCTACACGGCGCCGATCAAGGCGCTCGTCTCGGAGAAGTTTTTCGAGCTGTGCAAGATCTTCGGCACCGAAAACGTGGGCATGCTGACCGGCGACGCCTCCGTCAACGCCGACGCGCCCGTCATCTGCTGCACTGCCGAGGTGCTCGCCTCCATAGCGCTGCGCGACGGCAGGAACGCCGACGTCGGCCAGGTCGTCATGGACGAGTTCCACTTCTACGCCGAAGGCGACCGCGGCTGGGCCTGGCAGATCCCGATCCTCGAACTGCCTCAGGCCCAGTTCATCCTGATGTCGGCCACGCTCGGCGACGTCTCGATGTTCGAGAAGGACCTCACCCGGCGGACCGGCCGGCCCACCGCGGTCGTCCGCTCGGCCACCCGGCCCGTGCCCCTTTCCTACGAGTACAAGCTGACGCCGCTCACGGAGACGCTCACCGAGCTCCTGGAGACGAAGCAGGCTCCGGTCTACATCGTCCACTTCACCCAGGCCCAGGCCGTGGAGCGGGCACAGGCACTGATGAGCATCAACATGTGCTCGCGTGCGGAGAAGGACCAGATCGCCGAGCTGATCGGCAACTTCCGCTTCACCACCAAGTTCGGACGCAATCTCTCCCGCTACGTACGGCACGGCATCGGCGTGCACCACGCCGGCATGCTGCCCAAGTACCGGCGTCTGGTGGAGAAGCTGGCCCAGGCCGGTCTGTTGAAGGTCATCTGCGGCACGGACACCCTCGGTGTCGGCGTCAACGTCCCGATCCGCACCGTGCTGTTCACGGCTCTGGCGAAGTACGACGGCAATCGGGTGCGCACACTGCGCGCGCGGGAGTTCCACCAGATCGCGGGCCGCGCCGGCCGGGCGGGCTTCGACACGGCGGGCTTCGTCGTCGCCCAGGCACCCGAGCATGTCGTCGAGAACGAGAAGGCCCTCGCCAAGGCGGGAGACGATCCGAAGAAACGCCGCAAGGTGGTCCGGAAGAAGGCGCCCGAGGGATTCGTCGGCTGGACGGAGAACACGTTCGAGAAGCTCATCACGTCCGATCCGGAACCCCTCACCTCCCGCTTCCGGGTCACACACACGATGCTTCTGTCGGTGATCGCCCGGCCCGGCAACGCCTTCGAGGAGATGCGCCATCTCCTGGAGGACAACCACGAGCCGCGCAAGCAGCAGTTGCGGCACATCCGCCGAGCGATCGCCATCTACCGCTCGCTCCTTGACGGCGGCATCGTCGAGAAGCTCGACGAACCGGACGCCGAGGGCCGCATCGTGCGGCTGACGGTCGATCTCCAGCACGACTTCGCGCTCAACCAGCCGCTGTCCACCTTCGCGCTCGCCGCGTTCGAACTGCTGGAGCCTGAGTCCCCCTCCTACGCGCTGGACATGGTGTCCGTCGTCGAGTCCACGCTGGACGACCCCCGGCAGATCCTCGCCGCTCAGCAGAACAAGGCCCGCGGCGAAGCCGTGGCGGCGATGAAGGCCGACGGCGTCGAGTACGAGGAGCGGATGGAGCGGCTCCAGGACGTGTCGTACCCCAAGCCGTTGGAGGAGCTCCTCTTCCACGCGTACAACACCTACCGCAAGAGCCACCCTTGGGTCGGTGACCATCCGCTGTCGCCGAAGTCCGTCATCCGTGACATGTACGAACGGGCCCTGTCCTTCACCGAGTTCGTCTCCTTCTACGAACTCGCCCGCACCGAGGGCATCGTGCTGCGTTACCTCGCGAGCGCGTACAAGGCTCTCGACCACACGGTCCCGGACGATCTCAAGTCCGACGATCTGGAGGACCTGATCGCCTGGCTCGGCGAGATGGTGCGTCAGGTCGACTCCAGTCTCCTCGACGAGTGGGAGCAGCTCGCCAACCCGGAGGAGATGACGGCGGAGGAAGCCCAGGAGAAGGCTGACCAGGTCAGGCCGGTCACCGCGAACGCGCGAGCCTTCCGGGTCCTCGTTCGCAACGCCATGTTCCGCCGTGTCGAGCTCGCCGCACTCGACCACGTCGAGGAACTCGGCGAGCTGGACGCCGAGTCCGGCTGGGACGCCGACGCCTGGGGCGAGGCCATGGACAAGTACTGGGACGAGTACGACGACCTCGGCACCGGTCCCGACGCTCGCGGCCCCAAGCTGCTGCTCATCGAGGAGGAGCCGCAGAACGGCCTGTGGCGCGTCCGGCAGACCTTCGCCGATCCGAACGGCGACCATGACTGGGGCATCAGCGCGGAGATCGACCTGTCGGCTTCCGACGCCGAGGGACGTGCCGTCGTGAAGGTCACCGACGTCGGCCAGTTGTGAGCACAGGAGAACGTGACAGATGACGAACCCAGCCGAACGACTCGTCGATCTGCTCGACCTGGAGCAGATCGAGGTCAACATCTTCCGTGGCCGCAGCCCGCAGGAGTCCCTGCAGCGGGTCTTCGGCGGGCAGGTGGCGGGCCAGGCCCTGGTCGCCGCCGGCCGCACCACGGACGGGGAACGGCCCGTGCACTCACTGCACGCGTACTTCCTGCGCCCGGGCCGGCCGGGCGTGCCGATCGTGTACCAGGTCGAGCGGGTCCGCGACGGGCGGTCGTTCACCACGCGTCGCGTCACCGCCGTGCAGCAGGGCCGCACGATCTTCAATCTGACCGCCTCCTTTCACAAGCCTGAGGAAGGGAGCTTCGAGCACCAGCTGCCGCCGGCCCGCAAGGTCCCCGATCCTGAGTCGCTCCCGACCGTCAGTCAGGAGATCAAGGAGCATCTGGGCGTGCTCCCTGAGACGTTGGAGCGCATGGCCCGACGCCAGCCCTTCGATATCCGCTACGTGGACCGGCTGCGCTGGGCTCGTGAGGAAGTCGAGGGTGCCGAACCGCGCAGCGCCGTATGGATGCGCGCCGTCGGACCGCTGGGCGACGATCCGCTCGTCCACACATGCGCGCTCACCTACGCGAGCGATATGACCCTCCTGGATGCCGTGCGCATCCCCGTGGAGCCGCTCTGGGGTCCGCGGGGCTTCGACATGGCCTCGCTGGACCACGCCATGTGGTTCCACCGGCCGTTCCGCACCGACGAGTGGTTCCTGTACGACCAGGAGTCGCCGATCGCCACGGGTGGCCGCGGCCTGGCGCGCGGACGCATCTACGACCGGGAAGGACGCCTGCTCGTCTCGGTGGTCCAGGAAGGACTTTTCCGCAAGCTCGAGGCCTGAGGGGTCAGAGGTTTCTGCGGCGCAACCATCCGATGAGGCCGCGCGAGCATTCCGGTTGCCCGGTGGTCGTCGGTGGTGGTGGGGCCGGAGGCGCCGGCCTCGGTGTCGGACGCGGCGCGGGACGCTCCGCGCGGGCCTCCGCGATCGCGTTCGCCAAGTCGCTGCGGAGCCAGTCGATCTCGTCCGGGTCCTCGGCTGTCATGATCCGCGCGGCGATGTGCGCGGCGGGCGAACCGGGCGCACCGTGGGATGGCTGTTCGGGCCGGTAGCGGTTCAGATACGCGCGTTCGTACGGATCGTCGATGATCTCCCCGATCTGCACGGGGTCGAGCAGGGAGGCCACGGCCGCGGCCCGCGCCCAGGGGTCTTTGGTCTGCCGCAGCAGAAATCCGACATGCCGTCCCCGCCAGTTGCGGGCCCGCAGATCCAGACCCGCGTCCAGCTGGTCGCGCAGCCCTTCGGGCGTACGGCCGCTCAGCAGTGGGGCGTTCTCCTTGCTCGCGGCGAACTGCCGTACCTCCTCGGCCAGATACAGCCAGACCACCGCCCGGTAGCGGTTCAAATAAAATTTCACGGGAGCGACCAAGCCCAGGCGGGCGAGCCGTGTGAACCGGGCCGCTGTCACGTCCATGAGAGCCGCGCCCTGCGAAGTGCCCACGACCTTGACATGTTTCCGCAGTGCGTCGGGGAAGCCGTCCTCGGAACGCACCCGGTCGATCTCCGCACGGGCCACGCGCCGGCCCCCGCCCCCTTCGTCCGGCACCGTCCGGATGCGTCCGAGGCGGACGGCGAGGTCGAACTCGCCCCGCTTGAGCCCCAGTTCTCGCGCGGCGCGGCTCTGTGCGAGCGATGGGCGGGCCTGCGTGATGGTGTTTCCGGACATGGTGGTTCTCCCCCGTACAGCGACGTGCACTTGCGTGCCCTTGCCCTGCTTGCGCCCGACTTGCGTGCGCTTGCTTCGGGAAAAACCGTAGCCGGTTCGCAACGTCTCGCGCCGAGCCTGTGGATAACTCTGAGCGCGTCGACGTCCATGCAGGTCAGAGGTCTACGACGGGTGCGCGTTCCGGCTGTCGCGCATCGATGCGGAGATGTTCGCCGACGCGGTTGACGAGCAGCGTCATCTCGTACGCGACCTGGCCTATGTCTGCCTCGGCCGCGCTGAGTACGCACAGACAGCTGCCGGCGCCCGCCGCCGTGACGAAGAGCACCGCGTCATCGAACTCGATCATCGTCTGGCGTACCTGGCCGGCGCCGAAGTGCCGGCCGGAGCCCTTGGCCAGGCTGTGCAGGCCCGACGAGACGGCGGCGAGGTGTTCGGCGTCCTCGCGCCTGAGTCCCGTGCTCGCGGCGGTCACCAGCCCGTCGTTGGACAGCACCAGCGCGTGCCGCACATGTTCCACACGCTCGGTCAGGTCGTCCAACAGCCAGCCAAGTCCCTGGTTCTGCGCCATACTCCGTCTCCCCGTGTTGTGATCCCCCCTGGCCGGAGGATCTGACCAGCCACCCTTCCCCACAGCCGCCGCGCGAGCAAGCAGGATGGGGGCATGGCACAGAAGATGACCGATGAGGAATGGCGGGCCTTCGTCTCAGAGGGCACCCGCACTGGCAAATTGTCGACCGTCAGGGCCGACGGAAGCCCGCATCTGACACCGATCTGGTTTCTGCTCGACGGGGACGACGTGGTCTTCAATACCGGAAAGAGCAGCGTCAAGGGCCGGAATCTGGCACGGGACGGGCGAATCGCCCTGTGTGTGGACGACGACCGCCCTCCGTATGCCTTCGTGGTCCTGCAGGGACGAGCCCGAATTTCGGAGGATCTGGCCGAGATACGGCTTTGGGCAGGGCGGATCGGAGCGCGCTACATGGGTGAGGAGCGGGCCGAGGAGTTCGGTGCCCGCAATGGCGTGCCCGGTGAACTCCTCGTTCGCGTAAGGATCGAGAAGGTCCTCGCCCAAGCAGCTGTCGCGGACTGAGCGAGCCGCGTGTCAGCTGACGGAGTCGAGCAGCCGGGCAGTGTGCATCCGCCCGGCGTACTCGACGAGACGTATCAGCACCTCCTTCCCCGAGTCGCGGTCACGGGCGTCGCAGAGCACCACGGGCGTCCCTCGGTCGAGGTCGAGGGCGCGTGACACCTCGTCTCCGCCGTACGGACGCGCGCCGACGAAGCAGTTGACGGCCACCACGAACGGGATGCGCCGGTGCTCGAAGTAGTCCACCGCGGGAAAGCAGTCCTCGAGCCGCCGGGTGTCCGCGAGGACGACGGCGCCGAGCGCGCCCTGTGACAGTTCGTCCCACAGGAACCAGAACCGGTCCTGTCCCGGCGTGCCGAACAGGTAGAGCGACAAGCCGGACCTGATGGTGATGCGCCCGAAGTCCATGGCGACGGTCGTCGTGACCTTCTCGTCCACGCCGTCGGTGTCGTCCACCGACTGACCCGCCTCGCTCAGCAGTTCCTCGGTGCGCAGGGGCCTGATCTCACTGACGGCGCCCACCAGCGTGGTCTTGCCCACGCCGAACCCGCCGGCGACCAGAATCTTCAACGCCAGGGCGGCCGTCTCGGCGTTCGTGGCATCGGAGTGCTCGGAGACCATCGATCACTTCTCTCGGGAGTAACGGCAACGGCCGACGACAGTGCGTCCGCGCGAAGTCAGCATCATGACAACTGCGGCTTGACTTCGGGTGGTTGGACCGCAAATTGACCGTTGTGACCGTCCGGCGCACATCCGGTGCCCGGTTGAGTGCGCACCAGTGTGTGGGAACGGTCGTCGGGGGTTCTGGTTCGTCATCACAGCGCTCGCAGTCCCTCGATGACCTCGCGCAGGATGCGCTCGTCGGGCAGCTGTGCGGGCGGCACCGGGCGGCTGACCGTGACGCATCCCAGCTCCAGGAGGTCGCCGAGAAGCACCCGGACCACGCCCACGGGCAGGTCGGCGCCCGCGGCCAACTCCGCGACGGACTGGGTCTCGACCCGACAGAGTTCGGTCAGGGCGAGGTGTTCCGGGCCCAGAGAGCTGTCGTCGCCGACGTCAGGGGCTCCCGCGTCGAGTGAAACGAGCGCGATCAGGTCGAAGCGCACGCCCGTGGGACCGGGCTTGGTGCGGCCGCCTGTCATCGCGTACGGGCGGACGAGCGGCCCGGCCTCGTGGTCGTACCACTGACTCCCCAACTGCTCAGAAGTGCCCGCTCTGTCCTCGCTCATGTGCGCCGACCCCCTTCGCTCACCCGGACACGGGCGGTTGCACGGCGCCACGTGGCGCTGCGTGGAGATGCTCGCCCACACGCTTGACCAGACGAGCCATCTCGTAGGCGACCAGCCCGATGTCGGCCGTCACGGCGCTGAGAACGGCGAGGCAGGAGCCGTCGCCTGCGGCCGCCACAAACAGGAAACCGTCGTCCATCTCCACCATGGTCTGGCGTACGCCGCCCACACCGAAGTGGCGGCCGGCGCCCTTGGCCAGGCTGTTGAAGCCCGAGGCGACCGCGGCGAGGTGCTCTGCGTCCTCCCGTCGGAGGTCGCTGGACGCGCCCACCGCCAGCCCGTCGTTCGACAGCACCACGGCATGCCGTACTTCACCGACGCGCAGCACCAAGTCATCCAGCAGCCAGTCGAGTTCACCGGCACGCTGAGCGGTCGCCATGCCCGGGTCCTGGATCATGCGGGGTCTCCTTCGCTGCTGTCGCCGCCCGCTACGGGGCCGGAGGTTGCGCCGAGGCCGGGTGAACGTCCGCCGCCGCGGGCCCAGCCGGCGCGATAGGCGGCCATGCGGTCCCGTACCAGTTCGGGGGTGCGTCCGTGGTCGCCCTGAGGGGGCGCCGATTCCGTGGCCTCGGCAGGTCGCTCCACCCGCAACTGCGGGGCGAGACTCGCCTGTCGTACGCGCCGCGGGAGCTCGTCGGACTGCTCGGGCTCGTCAGTCGGGCGGTGCAACCTCAGGGTTGTGACGCCGGGCGGCGGTGCTTCATGCGGTCCGTCCGCCGGGGCTCCCATGGGATCGTGCGCCGGGGCGACCAGGGCGGGCCGCTCGGCCAAGGCCTCTACGGAGTCCTGCTTCGTGGCGGCGCCGGGCACACGCGCGTGCTCACGTTCCGAGGGCTGTGTGCTGTCCACCCGGTCGGCACCGGAACGTTCCGCCGCAGCGGTGTGCAGCAGGGCTGTGGGCAGCAGGACGACCGCGGTGGTGCCGCCGTAGGGCGAGGTCCGCAGGTGCACCTTGATGTCGTGCCGGGCGGCGAGCCTGCTCACCACGAACAGTCCCAGCCGGTCGCTGTCGAACAGGTCGAGCGCCTCGGACCGCTCGATGCGGCGGTTGGCCTCGGACAGGGTCTCCTTGCCCATGCCGAGGCCCCGGTCCTCGATCTCCACCACGTAGCCGTTGCCGACCGGCTCGCCGGTTATCCGCACTTTGGTGTGGGGCGGTGAGAACTGGGCGGCGTTCTCGACGATCTCGGCCAGGAGGTGCGTGAGGTCGGCGACCGCGGCTCCGACGACCGCCGTCTCCGGGAGTTGCCGTACCTCCACGCGCGCGTAGTCCTCGACTTCGGAGACGGCCGCACGGACCACGTTGGTGAGCGACACCGGCATGCGCCAGGCCCGGCCGGGAGCGGCTCCGGAAAGGATGATCAGGCTTTCCGCATGACGGCGCATCCGCGTGGTCAGGTGGTCGAGGCGGAACAGGTCGCCCAGTTCGTTCGGGTCCTCGGATCGGCGCTCCATGCTGTCCAGCAGGTTCAGCTGACGATGCACGAGAACCTGGCTGCGGCGGGCGAGGTTGACGAACACTCCGGAGATGCCGCTGGCGAGTTCCGCCCGTTCGACCGCGGCGTGCAGGGCGGCCCGGTGCACGGTGCTCAGGGCCTCCGCGACCTGTCCGATCTCGTCCTCCGCGGGCGGTCCGGGCGGGGTTTCGGCACGGACGTCGATCTCCTCTCCCGCCCGCAGCCTGCGCATGGCGTGCGGGAGTTTGCGGCGGGCGATCTCCAGTGCGCCGTTGCGCAGGCTGACCAGCTCGACGACCAGGCCGCGTCCGATGCGGACGGAGATGACGAGCGACGCCGCCACGGCGACCAGGCCCAGGAGGACCGCGGCACCTGCCGGTGAGAGCAGGCCGCGCCGGAGCGGGTCGGCCCGGTCCGCGACACCATGACCCGCACCCGCCTCGATCGTCCGCATGTCGTCCTGCACGCGCGCGTGGGCGGCATTCCAGGCCGCTTCCCGCGTGGCATCGATGGCCCTGTGGCCGGGCTGGGTCACGAGCACCTTGTCCTCTACGGCGCGTATGCCGGCATACGCGCTCCCCTCCGCGAGGTCGTCCCAGGCGGCCCGCTCCGGCCCTCGCAGATCCGCGACAGCGGACTCGGTGAGCAACCGGCGTGTGTCGACGGCACCGGTGAACAGCCGCAGCCGCTCTCCCTCGAGGGCCCCGGCGAGCCGGGCGCCGGCGAGCACCGCGTCCTCCTGTGCCAGCGCCTCCCCCGCGCGGGAGAACTCGAGCACCACGCGCGCGTCCGAGCCGAGATCCGCGTCCTGGATTCCGGTGAGCGCTCCGCCGACTGCGAAGGCCGTCGAAATGGTCTCGGTGTACTGCGCGTATGTCTCGTTCCACTCGGTCCGCCGGTCGAGCACCGCGGTACGCAGGGAAGACAGTTGTTCGGCTCGGGTGACGAAGACAGCGAGCCGCTGCGCAACTCCGGAGGGCAGCTCTTCGCTGTCCGCGACGGTGTTGCGGTCCCCGAGCCGCAACTTCCCCACGGCCCGGTCGGTACGCGACGCCAGTGCCCTGAGGTCGCTCTCCCGCCCGGCGGCGGGGGTGGTCGCATGGCGCACCGCGGCGGTGCGCTCGGCCTGGAGGGCGGCCACGGCGGCGGCCACCGGGGCACGCACCTGGGAGTCCACCCGTTGCAGCTGCCGCAATTGTGAGACGTCCTGAGCAGTGGTGACGGTGGCGTACGCCCAAAGGGCGAGCAAGGAGATGACGGGCACCATCAACAGGCAGACGATCTTCGCCCGTACGGTGCGGGGGCGAGGACTCCACAGTCCCGCGCGCGTGGGTGTATCGGTGGGCGCCGTGCCGGTGGGCTCTTGCGGGGCGGAGCCTTCGTCTGCTGGTGGGCCGGCGTGCGCGCGGCGGCCCCGAACCGGAGTCGGGGACGATGGCCGGGAGCCGTCTGTGGGGGTCCTACGGGGTGTACGCATGGCCTCCTCGCTCGGAGTGGTTCGGCGGGCGCGTGCCTGTCGCCAGGCCGGCCCCCCGTCAGGGGGCGACGCTCTCGACGGGTCGCTGGGCCGATGCGGATGCCTCGCGTTCCCCAGCCGTCGGGGAGAGCGCGACGAACGCCGATGTCAGAAAGAGGTAGGACCCGAGGCCGACGGCGAGGGGGAAGATGAACTGCATCGCCGTGGCCCCGGGCAGGGCCAAGCCGGAGGGGGAGACACGCACGCTGACCGCGATCATCCCGGTGTAGTGCATGCTGCTCACCGCCCCTCCCATGACGAGGGAGGCGACGGCGACCGCGATCGGCGACTTGATGTTCAGCGCCGCCCACAGGGCCGCTGTCGCCGCGACCACGGCGATCACGACGGAGGTGCCCACGAGCACCGGGTCGTAGTTCACGTCGCCGTGCAGCCGCAGCGCGGCCATTCCCAGGTAGTGCATGCTCGCGACGCCCAGGCCGGTGGTGAGGCCACCGAGCACGAGCGCCCGGCCACGGTGCCGGCCATAGCCGACGGCGAAGACGCCCGCACCGACGACGATCATGGCGACGAGCAGGCTGAGGACGGTGAGTGGCACGTTGTAGCGGATGTCGGTGCCGCTGACACCGAAGCCGAGCATTGCCACGAAGTGCATCGTCCAGATGCCGGTGCCGATCGCGGAAGCCGCGGTGAGCAGCCAGTTGCGGCGCGACCGTCCCGACGCGCCGAGGGCGCGGACCGTGCAGCGCAGCCCGAGGGCGGCGCCTATACAGGCCATCACGTACGACAGTACGGGCGTCAGCCAGCCGAAGGTGGCGTGGTCCAGGTGTCCCATGGCTCCGGGACGCTAGTCCCGACCGGGGCGCGCAAAGGGGGCGCGTTTCGAAAGGTGCTGGAATATGACGCAGAGCTGTACCGGAACGATCGCGCCATGCTCAAACATGTGCGCCGCGTCGAGTTCCGCCTCGGCGCCGGTCATGCCGGTCCGTGTGGGTGCGAGATCATGCGAAGCATGAGCGACGACCACACACACGTGCAGGAGTTCTTCGCGGCCCGCGCGGCCGAATGGGACGCCCGGTTCCCCGACGACGATCCGGCGTACGCGGCGGCGGTCGCCGAACTCGGCCTGCGGAAGGGCAACCGCGTGCTCGACGCGGGCTGTGGCACGGGACGGGCACTGCCGCCGCTGAGAGAAGCCGTGGGGCCTTCCGGAGTGGTTGTCGGCGCTGACCTGACCCCTGCCATGCTGGAGGCCGCGGTACGGGCGGGGCGGGACCGAGCGGGACAGTTGCTGCTCACCGATGTGGCCGCGCTGCCGTTGCGTTCGGAGTCACTCGACGCCGTCTTCGCGGCAGGGCTCATCGCTCACCTGCCGAACCCCGCCGAAAATCTACGGGAGTTGGCAAGGGTCGTGCGGCTCGGCGGGACGCTGGGGCTCTTCCACCCGATCGGCCGGGCCGCCCTGGCGGCACGCCAGGGACGGCAGATCACACCTGACGACCTGCGCGCCGAGGACAACCTCGGCCCGCTCCTGGCCGGCTCCGGCTGGCGTATGACTTCGTACGTCGACGAGGACGCCCGGTTCCTCGCACTGGCCGTACGTCAGAGCTGAGGACGCGCGCGCCAGAGCTGAGGACGTGCGCCAGGCTCAGGACATGTCCTACGACGCTCCGGCCACCGCCTCGGCGAATGCGTCCGGATTGTCGAACATGATGTTGTGCCCCGCACCGGGCACGGTCACCACCCGCACTCCGGCGGACTCCAGGGCTTGCCTTCCCGGCAGTTCGCCACTGAGAGCACCCTGAAGGTAGACACGGTCGATCGGCAGGTCTTCCAGGATGTGGCGCATCGTGGGGCGCGATCCCCGGGCGAGGCCGGTCGCCGTCCGGTGCAGGGCTCGTGGCTCGGCGAGCCTCATGGTCGCCGCCCACACAGGGCCGACCCGGTCCAGCACGCGCGCGTGGCCGCCGTCGACGTAGGCGTCCTCCTCGTAGGAGGCGATGCCGCTCTTGCCCGCGGTGTCCGGCGGGTACGGATCAAGGTTGGCTTCCGTAAGGACGAGCCGTGAGACAAGGTCGGGCCGCCGGCGGGCGAGCACGATCGCCACGGCGCCGCCCATGCTGTGCGCGATCAGCTCCGCTCTCGTGACACGTGCCTCGTCGAGAGCCGCCGCCAGCGCGTCGGCATGATCCTCCAGCGTGTAGGCGAAGTGTTCGGGCCGGTCACTGATGCCGTGCCCGGGCAGATCGACGAACAGCGAGCGGCGGCCGGCCAGTTCGGGCCGGGCCGCGATGTGCGCATGGTAGGCGGCCGACGCCGCGCCCAGCCCGTGCACGTACACCCGCGCGGGTTCGTCGCCCGACGTCTCCGTCCAGCGTATGAGGCTTCCCCTGCCGTCGAACTCGGCCTGCTTCATCGCCACGCTCCCTCGTCGCCTCGCGCCTCACCGGATGATACCTCGGAACCGATGTATAGCTGATGCGATGTACCACGACCGCAGGGCAAAATGGGGGCATGCTGGAACTCGCCATCCTGGGCTTCCTGTATGACGCCCCGCTGCACGGCTACGAGCTGCGCAAGCGCATCACGGCGCTGACAGGGCACGTACGGCCCGTCGCCGAGAGCACGCTGTATCCGGCGATCAAGCGGCTGGAAAAGGCCGGTCTACTGGACCGGGCGACGGAGCCCGGTGCCGTAGCCGCTCCGCGTCACGTCCTGACGCTCACCGAGGACGGCAGGCAGGAACTGCGCCGCAGGCTCAGGGATCCCATGCAGCGCGACATCACCGACGAGAACCGCTGGTTCACGGTGCTCGCCTTTCTCCGGCACCTCGATGACGCCGCCGCTCAGGCGGCCGTGTTGCGGCGGCGGCTCGCATTCCTGGAGGAACCCGCGAGCTTCTTCTACGAAGGCGACCGGCCGCTGCGGGCCGAGGAGTTGGACGACCCGTTCCGGAGCGGCATCCTCACCATCGCGCGAGCCACGAGCGGTGCCGAACTCGCCTGGCTGCGGTCCACGATCGACTCGCTCGACGGGAGTGGCACCTGAATGCCCGCGCGGTGGCGCGCAGGGCGCCCCGCTGCAGCGGAGCAGGTAACGGCTGGACTCGGTGCCGTGCCGCGGCTCTTCACAGCACCGCCCCCCTTCTGGTGCCGGAGCTTCAACTCTACGTTGAATAGCGACAGATGGGCGCTCAGCGATGGCAGACACACAGGGGGAAGGTGGCCCGAAATGGCCGACATGCTGGCTGGACTCCGCAGGCTGTTCTCACGCCTGGCAACGGCCGGGTCCGAGAAAGACAGTCGTCCGGAAAAGCAACGTCCGGAAAAGCGCACTCACAACTTGTTCGAGGCGGCCGCGGCCTACGTGTCGGCGTGCGCCGAGGACGACCAGGACGGGATCGACGAGGCCGCGACCTGGGTGTCACCCGAGGCGTTGTCGTTCGGGGTCAACGAGCTGGCGTGCCGGGCTGTCATCGCTCTCGCGCGGGAACGTGACGAGTCGCCCGGGGCCGTCGCGCGGACGCTCCTCGGCCTGCCCGCCGTCTGACGTCGGCGGGGCTGCTTGTTCGGGACGAGGACCGGATGCATGGCGGACGGCCCACTCGGCAGGCGTCGAGGACGGCCGTTTCGCCCCCGTCCGGCCGGATAACTGCAGCTCCGCGTGCACTCATGGCCCGTGACAAGCGCCGACGGATCGCATTAGTGTGCGCCGACGGACGTAGCGATGGGGAGGCTGGGATGGCCGGGCCGGACGACGACACCATCACCGCCGGGGACGATGACGCACTGTATGTGCTGACGGCGGTGCTCTTGACGCCCGCGCAGTTCCCCAGTGTGCTGGGCGACGACTACCCGGAGGCCTGCGCGGCCCTCGGACTGGCTCCGCTCGCCGACGGGTACGGCCTGGTACTCGGGCAGGACGGGGACGGGGCGCGGTGGACGGTCGTCGTCGACGACGTCTCGCTGGTCGCCGTCGCCATCGCGTCCTGGGACTGCGGCATGGAGTACGACCTGTCGCCCGACGAGCGCTCGATGGTCGCGGCGCTGCCCGGGTGGCCACTGGCCGTCGCCGTCGCGGCACCCGGGGTGCCCGCCCCGCACGACCCCGCGCCCGAAATCGCCGAGCAGCAGCCGCTGTCGCCACCGGACACCTCCATTTGGGGCCCGGCCCAGCGAAGGCTCGGCGCCGACGAGATCGCGCTTCAGTGGGCGGCCTGGCGGGAGCAGATCGACGACGAGGAGTTCAGGCGTCCGGACGGCGATGCGGCGACCGAGAAGCCCTCACAGGTCGATGACGAGCCGGCGAAGGGCGGCGACGGCGGGAGCGAGCCGCGCAGCGGCATACAGCGCGTGCTGGCGGAGGCTCGGGCGTATGTGGACACGCCGCCGCCCCTCGGCCGCGTGCGCTCGTCCTTTGCACCGGGTGACGCGCGGACCCTTCGGGCCGACGGTCCGGGCTGGTCGATGGTGGCCAGAACCGACGACATCGCCTTCGTCCTTCTCGATGAGAAGCCCGGCGAAATCCTTCCCGTGGGCCGTGGACCAGAGCTGCCGGGCCTGCTGGACGCACTCGACAAGATGGCCGTGCGCCCGAGCTGAGCCCGGCCGTACGGCCTTCCCGCACTGCGCACTCCGGGGCGCACACAGCCGCCCGCGGACCGTGCCGTCGGCAGGCCCACGAGCAGCGATGTGGTCAACTCTTGCGCTCCGGAAGGGAGCTGACTCGGTCGGCGGGTGTCTCAGCGGCCGATCTCCTTGCGAGTGACGCGGCGCAGCCTGCGCCGCTGCGAGGGGTCCAGCGTCAGATACGCTGCCGCGGGAACTCCCAGAACGATCAGCAGGGCGGCCCACCAGGGCAGCCAGATGAGCAGGATGAGCCCGGCCGCCACACCTCCTGCGGCGATCTTCGCGTTCTTCGACATCTTGTGTCGCCTCCTTCGCGGCCACTGCCGCTCTCTGCCTTGAGAACGGGTCCGTGCCCTCGGCGGTTCCGGACCGCGACCCTGATACGACCCTGATGCGCGACCCCTACTCGCCCCTGAGGGGCGCTCCGACCTCGTACATGTGGCGCAGGGCCTGCCGGTAGGAGTCCACGAGCGCCGCCTCCGCGTAAGGGATACCCAACTCTCGGCAGTGGGCACGCACCAGAGGCTGGACCAGTCGCAGATGGGGGCGCGGCATGCTCGGGAACAGATGATGCTCTATCTGGTAGTTGAGACCGCCGAGGAACCAGTCGGTGACGATGCCGCCCCGGATGTTGCGGGACGTGAGCACCTGGCGGCGCAGATGTCCCCAGCGGTCCCCCTCGGGGTCGGGCATGTCCATGCCCTTGTGGTTCGGCGCGAAGGCCATGCCCAGGTGCAGGCCGAAGAGCGCCTGGTGAAGTGCGGCGAAGGCGAGAGCCTGCCCGAGGGACATCGAAGTGAGCAGCAACGTCGCGTAGGCGGCGACATGGGTCACCAGCAGCAAGCCCTCCACCATGCGCTCACGAGGGGGCTGTCGACGCAGGTCCTGGAATCCGTAGACCTTCAGGGCGATGCCTTCGAGGAGAGTGAGCGGGAAGAACAGCCACGCCTGGTTGCGGGTGAGCCAGCGGCGAAAGCCGGCACGCCCTCGGGCCTGCTCGCTGGTGAAGACCAGGATGTCGGCGGCGACGTCAGGGTCCTTGTCGATGTGGTTGGGGTTGGCATGGTGGCGGCTGTGCTTCTCGTTCCACCAGGAATTGCTCATTCCGAGCAGCAGATTGCCGTGGATGAGTCCGATCACGCGACTCATGGACCGGTTCCCGGTGATCTGGGAGTGGCCCGCGTCGTGCCCTATGAAGGCCGTCCGTGCGGACAGGACGGCGAGCAGCGGCGCCAAGAGCAGCACCCACCAGGAGTGGCCGATCAGGACCACACCGACGACGACAGCGGCCAGGGCCAGGGCATTGCCCACGATGGCGACCGCGTACCAACCGTGTCTGCGGTCCAGGAGACCTTGACCTTTGACGGTGCGCAGGAGCGGCGCGAACTCACTGCCCTTGGAAGCCCCGGGAGGGCTTTCCACGAGAGCTGCGGCGGTCTGGGGCATGGCGGGTCTCCGGTCTCTCGAGGAACGGGCTGACGTGAAGAAACGTACGAATCGGTGACCCTGGGCGACCATGGCGCCACCACCCGTGTACATGCGGGGGAACCCACCCGCACTCAGGTGGACCTGACGACACCCCAAGCAAGGTGACCCGCCTCACGGCTTCACCGTGCTCGCGAGATCGCAAACGTGGTGTATCCTCGGCGGCTCCGCCAAGTAGTCAAATTTGAGGAATAAGCTATCGTTGTGCAGAGAAGTCCCGTGGTAACGCCCTCAGCGATCTTCGAACTGGCCCGCTGCTGTGCCGTGTTCGTACCCGCCGAACCGGCCCGCACCGGCAGCGTCGCCTTCTGGCATCCCGACGGCGACGGCACTCCTGTCGTCGCATCCGGCACCGTCGAGGAACTGACCGTCGCCCTGCCCGGCGACGACGGGGTCGAGCTGATGACCGTCCCGGCGGTACTGCTCCCGGTGCGAGCCGCACTGCCGGTCCTCACGCGCGCGCGTGCCGCCGCGCACACGCACAGAGCCACCGCCTTCTGGGGTGCGGCAACCGTGCTCGCGCTGCAATTCGCCGCGCGCGGACTGCTGTTGCCCGGTCTCAGCGCCGACGACCACGACGCGTGGCGTGCCGGACCGCTCCGGGCGAACGAGGTGGAACGGATCCGCGAACTGGCCGCCGCGATGCCGCCCCACGCGCATGCGGTGCCGGCCGACGAGACCGACCCCCTGCGTCTGCCCGACCCGGAGCGGCTGGTGCGTGCGTTCCTCGACGCGGTCGCCGACGCGCTCCCCCGGTCCCCGGCGGCGACGCTCGCAGCGGGCGGCCCGGCCTTCGCGGCAGTCGCACCGCAGCACATCCCCGAGCAGCGCGCGTGGGCAGCCGACGTCGCCGCGGGGCATGACGCGGGCGTACGGATCTCGCTGCGCATCGAGGTGCCGGGCCTCGCCTCGGCCGTGTCGGACGAGACACGACTGCCCTTTCGTGCGGTGCTCCAGCTGCACAGCGTGAACGATCCTGCTCTGGTCGCGGACGCCGCCGAGGTGTGGGCCGGATCGGACTCGCCGGGCCCGGCCTTCGGGCCGCGCGCGCGAATGGACGCCCTGCTCGCGCTGCGTCGCGCGGCACGAGCGTGGGCTCCGCTCTCGCCCCTGTTGTCGGCGGCCGTGCCCGACGCGATCGAACTCGCCGACGAGGAGGTCACCGAGCTTCTCGGCGAAGGTGCGCGGACGCTCACTGCCGCGGGGGTCGAGGTGCACTGGCCCAAGGAGCTGGCGCGCAAGCTGACGGCCCGCGCGGTCATCGGTCCGCCGGACGATCAGCAGGTCACGGGCAGTCTGTCGTCGGACACACCGTCGTTCCTGTCGGCCGACGCGCTGCTGGCATTCAACTGGTCGTTCGCCCTGGGGGACGAGCGGCTGACGCGGCAGGAGCTGGACCGGCTCGCCGAGGCGAGCCGCCCCGTGGTGCGCCTGCGCGACCAGTGGGTGCTCGTCGACTCGCAGGAGGTGCGCCGCGCCCGCGCACAGCAGGATCGCAAGGTCACGCCCGTCGACGCGCTGAGCGCCGCTCTGACGGGTTCCACGGACGTCGACGGCCACAGCGTCGACGTTCAGCCCACCGGGTGGCTGGCGACGCTGCGTGAGCGGCTCTCGGACCCGGAGGCTCAGGAGCCGGTCGGGCAGCCCGCCGCGCTCGCCGCGACGCTGCGGGACTACCAGCTGCGGGGCCTCAACTGGCTGGCCCGGATGACGTCGTTGGGGTTGGGCGGATGCCTCGCCGACGACATGGGCCTGGGCAAGACGATCACACTGATCGCCCTGCATCTGCACCGGCAGACCGACGAGTCGGCAGCGGGTCCCACGCTCGTCGTCTGCCCGACATCGCTGATGGGCAACTGGCAGCGCGAGATCGAGCGGTTCGCTCCGGGCATCCCTGTGCGCCGTTTTCACGGCTCCCGGCGAAGCCTGGAGGGTCTGGCCGGCGATGAGTTCGTGCTCACGACGTACGGCACGATGCGGCTCGACGCAGAGCGGCTCGCCGGAGCGTCATGGGGCATGGTCGTGGCGGACGAGGCGCAGCATGTGAAGAATCCGTACTCGGACACGGCACGCCGGCTACGGACGATCGGCGCACGCGCGCGCGTGGCCCTCACGGGAACCCCGGTGGAGAACAACCTCTCCGAATTGTGGGCGATTCTCGACTGGACCACTCCGGGACTGCTGGGCAGGCTCGGCACGTTCCGCACCCGGTACGCGCAGGCCGTCGAGGGCGGTCAGGATCCAGCCGCGGCGGATCGGCTCGCCCAGCTCGTACGACCGTTCCTGCTGCGTCGTCGCAAGTCGGACCCGGGCATCGCTCCCGAGCTGCCGCCGAAGACGGAGACCGACCGTGCGGTGTCGCTCACCAAGGAGCAGGCAGGTCTGTACGAGGCGGTGGTCCGCGAGACTCTGGCGGAGATTTCGGGCGCCGACAGCATGGCTCGGCGCGGCCTGATCGTGAAGCTGCTGACCGGATTGAAGCAGATCTGCAACCACCCGGCGCAGTTCCTCAAGGAGGACAGTCCGAAGATCGCGGGTCGCTCCGGAAAGCTGGAGCTGCTCGACGAACTCCTCGACACCATCCTCTCCGAGGGAGCGGGTGTTCTGGTATTCACCCAGTACGTGCGGATGGCGCGGCTGATCGAGCGCCATCTGGCGGCACGGGGCATGGCGTCCCAGTTCCTGCACGGCGGCACCCTCGTCGCCGAGCGGGAGGCCATGGTGCAACGCTTCCAGGAAGGCGAAGTGCCTGTCTTCTTGCTGTCGTTGAAGGCCGCGGGCACGGGCCTGAACCTGACACGAGCCGAACACGTCGTGCACTACGACCGCTGGTGGAACCCGGCCGTCGAGGCTCAGGCCACTGACCGCGCGTACCGCATCGGCCAGACGCGGCCCGTGCAGGTGCACCGGCTGATCGCCGAGGGAACGATCGAGGACCGCATCGCGGACATGCTGCTGCGCAAGCGGGAGTTGGCGGACTCGGTGCTCGGATCCGGGGAGACCGCGCTCACCGAGCTGACCGACACCGAGCTGGCCGACCTGGTGGAGCTGCGAGGAGGCGACCGATGAGCGACCCGCACAACGACAACCTGGAGCGCACCTTCGACGCGCTGCCGCCCGCGCGCGGGCAGGGCTTCGCACAGACGTGGTGGGGACAGGCCTGGCTGAAGGCGCTGGAGGACGCGGCACTGGACTCGGAGCAGGTGAAGACGGGCCGCAGGCTCGCGCGCGGGGGAACCGTGGGAGCCGTCTCGGTGCGCCCCGGGCGGATCACAGCGGTGGTCCAGGACCGGGACCGCACGCCGTACCGCGCCGATGTCCTGCTCCAACAACTGTCCGAGGACCAGTGGGACCGGTTCCTGGACATGGCCGTCGAACAGGCCGGGCACATCGCGGCGCTGCTCGACCGCGAGATGCCGCCGCATCTGGTCGAGGACGCGGAGGCGGCCGGTGTCGAACTCCTGCCGGGTCTGGGGGATCTGGAGCCGGAGTGCGGCTGCGGCGCGTGGGACCACTGCGGCCACACCGCGGCGCTGTGCTACCAAATGGCGCGGCTGCTGGACCAGGACCCGTTCGTACTGCTGCTGATGCGCGGTCGTGGTGAGCGCGAACTGCTCGATGAGTTGCAGGTGCGCAGTGTCCGCCTTCCCGAAGCGGCCCCCGTATCGGATGAGCCGCACCAGGGGGTTGACGCCGCCGAGGCGTACGCGGCGGCGGACATCCTGCCGCCGTTGCCCGCGGCTCCTCCCCTGCCCGGAGAACCGGGACAGCCGCCTTCGCTGGACACGGAGGCAGGAGCCGGGCCCGGGATCGATCCGGGCGCCCTGGAGTTCCTGGCGAAGCAGACCGCCCGCGAGGCACACCGTCTGCTCGCCGAGGCGCTCGGGTCCGGGCACGAACAGCGCCTTGTGGAGGAGGAGTTGACCCTCTCGCAGGACGCCGTACGGCTGGCCGCGGGCGACCCTGAGAGTCAGGCGACCGCTCGGCTCGCCGAAGGATCGGGCCGCGACCTCGAGGGGCTGGCGCTCGCTGTCCGTGCCTGGGAGTTGGGGGGTGCGGCCGCGCTCGACGTACTCGAAACCGAGTGGGTGGTGGAGGCGGAAACGCTCGCACGCGCGCGTGCCGCTCTCGAATCCGCCTGGGAGGAGGACGAGCGGCCGTCGCTGCGCGCGTACCGCAACCGATGGACCGTCGTCGGCACGTCGGCACAATTGCGGCTGGGGCTCGACGGCCGCTGGTGGCCCTATCGCAAGGAACGGGGGCTATGGGCACCCGCGGGTCCGCCGGCCCAGGACCCGGCCACGGCACTCGCCCTCGCGGAAGGGCACGAATGACCCCGACACCACCCGCCAGATGAGTGGTTGACGCCGAGCGCGCATCCGGCCGAACGGCGTTTTTCCTGGGGCACGCGCGTGGCTCACGCCAACGGCTTGGTGAGCTTGCGGTTCCCGCCGACGTCCGCGGCCAGGCTGCACGCGACGCTGTCTATGCCGAGGCCGAAGCCGGTGGGATCCGGATACTGCACCAGGGTGCCGCGCACCGACCCGGCCGGTTGCTTGGCCGCCTTGGCCTGGAGCGGCTTCTCGCAGAGCGCCGATGCCGCCTTCTTGAGGGCGGCATCGGTCTTGTAAGTGCCCTCCAGCTCGGCCATCTTCACGACTTCCGCGTCATGCGCCGTACGGCACGATCGTTTCGTGGCCTGGCCGGGCCTGCTGTCGTCGGTGTTGAAGCAGTCACCGGCCTTCAGCATGTAGTACGGCACTTCGTCGCCCGCGGGAGACGGCAACAGCGACTCCAAGTCGCTCGGCGCGCCGCTCGGCAGCAGATCGGACGGCACATCGGAGGGCAGGGAGGGCAAGGAAGGCAGTCGGCTGGGCACCTCCGGGGGGATGCTCAGCGACGGTGTGGGCGTACGCTCCGCCGCCCCACTGCTCTCCGCGGGCGACTTCTCACCCGAAGAGCCGTTGTCGCTGGTGGCTACCAGCACCACGGCGGCCACGACCCCGACCCCCACGATGATGGCAAGCAGGATGAAGAGAGCGTTGCGGCGCCCTCCCGGCCCGCCGGGTGAGCCGGGCGGCGGCGGTGGCGGTGGCTGCCAACCGCTGCCGCCCTGCCACGGCGGTCCATTGCCTCCAGGAGGAGGTCCGTAACCCCCGGGAGGCGGGCCGAATCCTCCGGGCGGCGAGCCGAAGCCGCCGTTGCCCGGAGGCGGTGTGTCATCCGGCGGCCGAGGGGGCTGGGGCGGTAAAGGCGGCATGGCCATACCGTCAAGAGTCGCCTCGAACCGGTCATAAAGCGATCCCTGCGCGGAACTTGATACGGACTCATAACGCGGATCGCACGATTCCGGGGAATTCCACGCAGGGCCTCACCAGAGGCGGAGTCAGCCCCGGGCACCCAGCAGATGGTCCATGGCCAGCTGATCCAGGTGCTCGAACGCCATCCCGCGCGCGGCGGCCGCCTCCACATCGAACTCCTCGAAGGCCGCACGGTCGGCGAGCAGCGCCTGGACACCGTCAGCGGCGGTGGGCTGCGCCAGTTCGTCCAGACGCGAGGCCCGCAGGGCCTCCTGAACCTCCGGGTCGGCCCGGAAGGCGGCCGAACGCTCCCGCAGGATGAGGTAGTTGCGCATGCAGCCCGCGGCCGACGCCCACACTCCGTCCAGGTCCTCGGTGCGCGGCGGCTTGAAGTCGAAGTGCTTCGGCCCCGCGTAACCGGCGCTCTCCAGGAGATCCACCAGCCAGAAGGCCGCTCGCAGATCACCCGCGCCGAAGCGCAGGTCCTGGTCGTACTTGATGCCGGACTGGCCGTTGAGGTCGATGTGGAAGAGCTTGTCCGCCCACAGGGCCTGGGCGATGCCGTGCGGGAAGTTCAGCCCGGCCATCTGCTCGTGTCCCACTTCGGGGTTGACGCCGTACAGCTCCGGCCGTTCCAGGCGCTCGATGAACGCCAGGGCGTGGCCGACCGTCGGAAGGAGGATGTCGCCACGGGGCTCGTTCGGCTTGGGTTCGATCGCGAAGCGCAGGTCGTACCCCTGCGAGGTCACATACTCGCCGAGGAGATCGAACGCCTCCTTCATGCGGTCGAGCGCGACCCGTACGTCCTTGGCGCCTCCGGACTCGGCGCCTTCCCGGCCACCCCAGGCAACGTAGGTCCGCGCGCCCAGCTCGACCGCGAGGTCGATGTTGCGGATCGTCTTGCGCAGTGCGTAGCGGCGCACGTCCCGGTCGTTGGCGGTGAACGCGCCGTCCTTGAAGACAGGGTGCGTGAAAAGGTTCGTGGTGGCCATGGGCACGGCCATACCGGTGGCGTCGAGCGCCTGCCGGAAGCGCTTGATGTGCGACTCGCGCTCGGCGTCCGAGGACCCGAAGGGGATCAGGTCGTCGTCATGGAAGGTCACTCCATAGGCACCCAGTTCCGCCAGGCGCTGCACCGTCTCAACCGGGTCCAGGGCTCGCCGGGTGGCATCGCCGAACGGGTCCCTTCCCTGCCAGCCGACGGTCCACAGTCCGAAGGTGAACCTGTCCTCGGGGGTGGGCTGGTAGTTCATGCCGCGGCTCCTTGTTCGCTCCGGGTTGACTCCGA
The DNA here is from genome assembly GCF_005768555.2 of Streptomyces sporangiiformans. Lineage (GTDB taxonomy): Bacteria > Actinomycetota > Actinomycetes > Streptomycetales > Streptomycetaceae > Streptomyces > Streptomyces sporangiiformans. The sequence continues at coordinate 22,268 of NZ_VCHX02000320.1, read as the reverse complement.
CCATTTCGTCATGGCGCTTAACAAATTAGTATGCGGAGACATCTCTGGGAAGAGACGAGATGCGAAACCCGGACCGAGTCGGTTCGGGGCGCCCCGGAACAGGCCGTATCCCGCGGAGCCGCGGAAAGAGGGAGAGCTCGATGTCAGCAGCCGAGGGTCCGCTCGTCGTCGGCGTGGACACATCCACCCAGTCCACCAAAGCGCTGGTCGTGGACGCGGCCACCGGAGAGGTGGTGGCAAGCGGGCAGGCACCGCACACCGTCTCCTCCGGGGCGGGCCGCGAAAGCGATCCGCGGCAGTGGTGGGACGCGCTGTGCGAGGCGCTGCACCAGTGCGGCGACGCGGCGCGGGAGGCCGCTGCGGTGTCCGTGGGCGGTCAACAGCACGGTCTCGTCACGCTCGACGCGCAGGGCGCCCCGGTGCGCCCTGCCCTGCTGTGGAACGACGTACGGTCGGCCCCGCAGGCCCGCCGCCTGGTGGAGGAGCTGGGAGGTCCGAAGGCGTGGGCCGAGCGCACCGGCAGCGTGCCGGGCCCCTCCTTCACGATCACCAAGTGGGCATGGCTCGCGGAGCACGAGCCCGAGGCGGTCCGCGCGACAACGGCCGTACGGCTGCCCCACGACTACCTGACCGAGCGCCTCACGGGACTGGGCACGACCGACCGGGGCGATGTCTCCGGCACGGGCTGGTGGGCGTCCGGGACCGAGACGTACGACGAGGAGATCCTCGGCCACGTGGGACTCGACCCGGCACTGCTCCCCCGCGTGGTCCGGCCCGGCGAGGTGGTCGGGACCGTACGCCACAGCGGAGACCTGCCCTTCTCCAAGGGCACACTGGTCGCTCCGGGCACCGGAGACAACGCCGCCGCGGCACTCGGGCTCGGACTGCGTCCGGGCACCCCCGTCCTCAGCCTCGGCACATCCGGCACGGTGTACACCGTCTCGACGCACCGGCCCGGCGACCCGACCGGGACCGTGGCCGGTTTCGCCGACGCGCGCGGCGACTGGCTGCCGCTGGCCTGCACCCTGAACTGCACGCTCGCCGTGGACCGCGTAGCCACCCTGCTGGACATCGACCGCGAAGCCGTCGAGCCGGGCACCGGCGTGACACTGCTCCCCTACCTGGACGGCGAGCGCACCCCGAATCTGCCGCACGCCTCCGGGCTGCTGCACGGACTGCGTCACGACACGACGCGCGGGCAGTTGCTGCAGGCCGCCTACGACGGTGCGGTCCACTCATTGCTCGGTGCCCTCGACCTGGTGCTCGACACGGATGCGGACCGGTCGGCTCCGCTGCTGCTCATCGGAGGAGGCGCGCGCGGAACGGCCTGGCAACAGACCGTGCGCCGTCTGTCGGGACGCCCCGTTCAGGTGCCCGAGGCCAAGGAACTGGTCGCGCTCGGCGCCGCCGCACAGGCCGCGGGGGTGCTGACCGGCGAGGACCCGGCGGCGGTGGCCCGCAGGTGGGACACCGCGCGGGGACCGGTGCTCGAGGCCGTGGAGCGGGACGAGGCGGCACTCGCGCGAATCGCCGGGGTACTCTCCGACGCGGCCCCGCTGCTGGAGCGCGAGCCGGACCGGCACTGACGAGGTCTCCCTCGCGGGAACAAGGCCCGTACCGACCAGGACAGCCCTGACGAGACCGACCGGACGAGGACTGACGGAGGCATGACCGCACCGCTGCACGAGGCCCACCCCAGCAGTCCCGGCCGCAAACTGCCCGACACCCAGCAGGGCATGCGCCGCCGCAACCTCTCCCGTGTGATGCACACCGTCAACGCCGAGGGGCCGCTGTCCCGTGCCGCCGTCGCCTCCCGCATCGGGCTGACCCGGGCGGCCGTCTCGACCCTCGTGGACGAGCTGATCCGCTCCGGGCTCCTCGAAGAGCTAGGCCCCGAGCGGCCCGGCCGGGTGGGGCGGCCCGGCTCCGCGCTGGCCGTCAGCGGACGCGGCCCCGCCGGAATCGGCGCGGAAGTAGGCGTCGACCACCTCGCCGTGTGCGCGGTGGATCTGCGCGGCAAGGTGCGGGCACGGGTTGTGCGGAACGGCGCCAATCGAGGCCGCGCTCCCGAGCCGGTGCTGCGAGAACTGACCGCGTTGGTACGCCAGGTTGTCACCGATGCGGACCGGGAAGGCCTGTGGCCCGCGGGCCTTGCCGTCGCCGTGCCCGGTCTGGTGGCCCGCGACGCCCGGACCGTGGTACGCGCCCCCAACCTGGATTGGCACGACACGGACCTCGGTGCGCTGCTGCCCGGCGAACTTCCGCTGACAGTGGACAACGAGGCGAACTTCGGCGGGCTCGCCGAGCTCTGGCTCAACGAGGCGGCGCCGCGCGACTTCCTCCATGTCTCCGCGGAGATCGGCATCGGTGGGGCGGTCGTCGTGGACGGTCGCCTGCTGCGCGGCCGGCACGGCTTCGCGGGCGAGTTGGGCCATGTTCCGGTACGTCCCGACGGGCCGACGTGTGCGTGCGGCGGGCGGGGCTGTCTCGAGCAGTACGCGGGCGAGGAGGCCGTTCTGCGTGCGGCTGGTCTGGAGCCGGGCTCGGACCGGGTCGGACTACTGGCGGAACGCGCCGCGCAGGACGACAAGGACGTACGGCGCGCCCTGCGCGGCGCCGGGACCGCGCTGGGCATCGCGCTGACCGGCGCGGTCAATCTGCTGGACCCTGAGGCCGTGGTGCTGGGCGGGGCGCTGTCCGAGCTCGCGCCCTGGCTGCTGCCGTCGCTGGAGCGGGAGTTGGCAAGGCGCTCGGCAGGCCCCGCATGCCCGGTGACCGTATCCCGGCTCGGCCCCGAAGGACCGCTGCTGGGCGCGGCACACTCCGTGGTGCGGGCGGTGCTCGATGATCCGGCTGCGGTGGCAAGCGGAGCGTAGGCCGCGGGCCTCCCTTCACCCAGCACGCGGTGGCGGCGACCGTACGGCCCCTCACTCCCCCTTACGGGTGACTGAGTTGTCCACAGTTCCGACGTTGTCCACTGAGCAGGGCGGCATTCTTCCTCCCCAACCGGCTGGCGCCGTACCGTAATTCACGCGAGACACCGCCATCCGACCGACGGCGGCGCGCCAAGGACCAGTGTGTTCAAGAGTCGGGGAATTCGGGGGATTCATATGTCGGGGAAGACAATGCAGGGACTGCGGCATGGGGCCGTCGGCCGGCGCCAAGTCCTGCTCCAGGACGTCACGGCGATGGCCCCCACCGCAGTAGCCGTCAGCCTTCGGCAGAACGGAGCAGTGCAGCCGTGAGCGACCCGCGGATCCTGACCGTGCGCCCGGAACCGGGCGAGTACGCATGGACGTTCGGCGGCGCACCGCCGGTGGCTCGGATCATGCCGGGCACCGTCCTCGAACTGTATACGGAGGACTGCTTCGCGGGTCGGGTTCGGTCCGAGAAGGACTTGGTGTCCGAGGTGTGTGAGTTCCCCTTCCTCAATCCGCAGACGGGCCCGTTCCATGTGGAGGGCGCGGAGCCGGGCGACACGGTCGCGGTGCACTTTGTGTCGATCGAACCGGCGCGCGACTGGGCGGCGTCGACGACGGTCCCGCTGTTCGGGGCGCTCACCTCCACGCACACCACGGCCACGCTGCAGCCGCCGTTGCCGGAGACCGTGTGGATCTGGCAGCTCGACCGGGACAGGCGGACAGCGTTGTTCAGTGCCCGGGAAAGTGACATCGAGGTCGAGCTGCCCATGGATCCGATGCACGGCACCGTCGGGGTGGCGCCCGCCAACCTGGAGGTGCGCTCCGCACTGGTGCCCGACGCGCACGGTGGGAACATGGACACGCCGGAGATGCGGGCCGGTGTCACCTGCTATCTCGGAGTGAATGTAGACGGCGCGCTGCTCAGCCTCGGTGACGGGCACGCGCGGCAGGGCGAGGGCGAGACCTGTGGTGTCGCCGTCGAGTGTGCGATGAACACCGTGGTGATCGTCGAGCTCCTCAAGGGGATCTCCACGCCCTGGCCCCGCATCGAGTCCGACACGCACATCATCTCGACCGGTTCGGCTCGTCCTCTGGAGGACGCGTTCCGAATATCCCAGCTCGACCTGGTGCGGTGGCTGGTGCGGGACTACGGGTTCAGCGAGCTGGACGCCTACCAGTTCGCGACCCAGGCCGTCGAGTCGCCGCTCGCCAACGTCTGCGACACCAACTACACGTGTGTGGCCAAGCTCCGTAAGGAGTGGCTGCCCAAGCGCGAGACACATCGCGGGCTGCACGCACGGTTGCGTGAAACGGCGACGACGCTGGGGCGCTGAACCTCGAAGCCACATCCCGGTTCTGCGTCCTATGGTCTACGCGCCTCCATGCTCCGGGTCTGTTTCGTCCCTTGCTCCCCATCCTTGCTCTGCGCGCCGACCACAACACGCCCTGCGGCGTGCTCAGGTACTCGACCGCCGGCTACGCGGCCACTGCGTGCGGCGGTATCACCCGGAGCTCGTCCCACCCCTCATCAGACTCCCGTCGAAAGGCAGTTCCTTCCTTGAACCGAACCCGCTATGTGCCCAAGTCGCTCCCGAGCAGACGTCGCCTGCTGCAGAGCACGGCCCTCGCCACGCTCTCCACCGTGTTACTGCCCAGCACACGGGCCGACGCGAAAACCCAGGCGTTCGACTACCCGCTTGCCGAGTGGGCTCCCGCGCACACCGCCAACTACACGGCGTCCAACCGTCCGACGAGCCATCCCGTCGACTTCCTGATCATCCACATGACGCAGGCGACCTACGCGAACACCCTGCGCATCTTCCAGAACCCGAAGAAGCAGGTGTCCGCTCACTATGTCGTGCGGTCGGCCGACGGACATGTCACGCAGATGGTGCGGGAGCGGGACGTCGCCTGGCACGCGGGCAACTGGGACTACAACACACGCAGCATCGGCATCGAGCACGAGGGGTGGGTGGATCAGCCCGCGTACTTCACCGACGCCATGTACGCGCAGTCGGCGAAGCTCACCGCGGCGATCTGTACCAGATACGGCATCCCGAAGGACCGTGCGCACATCATCGCGCACTACGAGGTGCCGGGCTCGGATCACACCGATCCGGGGCCGAACTGGGACTGGACGCGCTACATGAGGCTCGTCGGCTCCGCGTGACGGGCGGGCCCCGTCGGTCAGGTCCGGCGGGGCCGTGGGGAGGGCCCTGCCAGGAGCGCGGTCACGAAGCTTGTCCGCACTCGCCACCGGGGTGACGATGTCCAAAGCCGCATCGCATTCCGGGGAGGCCGAGTTGACCGATCCATGGGTGGCCCTGGAGCCGGGGGCCGATCCCGCACAGCGGGTGCGGGTGCTGCGCGCCGCCCACGAGACGTTCACGGAGGCGGGCACGGTGCCGCGGCCGGTGCGTTCCGTGGTGGCCGAGTCGTGGCGGCGATCTGCACGGGCCGGCGTCGGACCGGACGGCACGGCGTGCGTGGAGCTCACCGACGGTGACCTCGGCTCGTACCGCGCTGAGCACCCGCTGGCCCAGGTGATGCCGCTGTTCCGCGAACTCATGGGCACGTTCGCGGCGGATGGCGAGCATCTCCTGGCGGTGTGCGACGCGCAGGGCAGGCTGCTGTGGGTCGAGGGCCACGCGGGGACCCGGCAGAAGGCGGACGTGATGAACTTCGTGCCGGGGGCGCGCTGGGCGGAGTCGGCGGTCGGCACGAATGCTCCGGGTACGGCCGTGGCGCTCGATCGACCGGTGCAGGTCTTCGCGGCCGAGCACTTCTTCCGGCGCGTGCAGCCATGGACGTGCGCGGCGGCTCCCGTGCACGATCCGCGCACCGGACGGCTGCTCGGCGCGGTCGACATCACCGGCGGCGACGGGCTCGCGCATCCGCACAGTCTGGGTTTCGTGCAGGCGGTGGCACGTGCGGCGGAGTCCCAGCTGGCGCTGCTCACACCGGCCCCGGTCACCACCGACGCGCTCGAACTGACGGCGCTGGGCCGTGACGAGGCACTGCTCCTGGCGGGCGGCCGCAAGCTGCGTCTGAGCCGCAGGCACAGCGAGATCCTGGTGCTCCTGTCCAGGCACCCGGAGGGGCTGACCGGAGACGAGCTGCTGTGCGCGCTGTACGAGGACGAGTCGGTGACGCCGGTGACGTTGCGCGCGGAACTGGCCCGGTTGCGGCGTCTCCTCGGTGCTGGGGTGCTCGGCTCACGGCCGTATCGGCTGGCGGTTCCGGTCGAGTCCGACGTCGCGGTCGTGGAGCGAAGGCTCGGCACCGGTGCGGTCACGGCGGCCGTGAGGGCGTACGCGGGTCCGCTGCTGCCCGGTTCGCAGGCACCGGCGGTGGCGCGGTTGCGCAGAAGGCTCGCCGACGGGCTGCGCGCGGCGCTCGTCGCCCGACGCGACCCGGACCTGCTTGCGGACTGGGCCCACGCGCCGTGGGGCGAGGACGACCTCGACGTCTGGCGGGCGCTCGCTGCGGCGCGGCCGACGGCAACCGTACGAGCACGCCTGGAGGAGCTGGAGAACGAGCAGTCGGCACTTCACGCGCGGGCGCCGGGCTGACGTTTCGAGCACGCTTGCGCGCATCCGGACGGGCAGCGCCTCGCCTCGCACCGGAACTGGCCACCCGGACCAGCGCCGGCACACCAGCAGGCACACCGGCGCGCAACGTACATGCAACCTCCCGGTGCCTACCGTCGCGCGCAGAGCTGCCCAACGGCGGGCAGCGCTTCTCTGGGAGGCAGAGCCGCATGACCCGTTACGCAGCGCCCGGCACTGAAGACGCGATCGTCTCCTACGAGGCGCGTTACGACCACTTCATCGGCGGGGAGTACGTGCCGCCCGCGCGGGGGCAGTACTTCGAGAACCCGAGTCCGGTGAACGGGCAGCCGTTCACCGAGGTCGCGCGGGGCACCGCCGAGGACGTGGAGCGCGCGCTGGACGCGGCACACGCCGCCGCTCCCGCGTGGGGCCGCACCTCGGTGACCGCCCGTGCCGACGTCCTCCTCAAGATCGCCGACCGGATGGAGGCGAATCTGGAGAAGCTCGCGGTCGCCGAGAGCTGGGAGAACGGCAAGCCGGTCCGCGAGACGCTCGCCGCCGACATCCCACTCGCCATCGACCACTTCCGCTACTTCGCGGGGGCGATCCGCGCTCAGGAGGGCTCGCTCGGCGAGGTGGACGACGACACGGTGGCCTACCACTTCCACGAGCCGCTCGGGGTGGTCGCGCAGATCATCCCGTGGAACTTCCCGATCCTGATGGCAACGTGGAAGCTCGCGCCGGCGCTGGCCGCGGGAAACGCGGTGGTCCTCAAGCCCGCGGAGCAGACCCCGGCGTCCATTCACTACTGGTTGAGCCTGATAGCGGATCTGCTGCCGGCGGGCGTCGTGAACGTCGTCAACGGTTTCGGAGTCGAGGCGGGCAAGCCGCTCGCGTCCAGTCCGCGCGTGGCGAAGGTAGCCTTCACCGGCGAGACCACGACCGGGCGGCTGATCATGCAGTACGCCTCGGAGAACATCACTCCGGTGACGCTCGAACTCGGCGGCAAGTCGCCCAACATCTTCTTCGAGGACGTCTGGGCGGCGAACGACGACTTCCGCGACAAGGCGCTCGAGGGCTTCACGATGTTCGCGTTGAACCAGGGCGAGGTGTGCACCTGTCCTTCCCGGGCGCTCGTCCAGCGCGGCCACTACAGCGAGTTCATGGAGGCGGCGGTCGCCCGCACCGAGCAGATCAAGACCGGCAACCCGCTCGACACGGACACGATGATCGGCGCGCAGGCCTCCAACGACCAGCTGGAGAAGATCCTCTCCTACCTGGACATCGGCCGGCAGGAGGGCGCCAAGGTCCTCACCGGCGGTGAACGCATCGAGCACGGCGGCGAGTTGAAAGGCGGCTACTACGTCCAGCCGACGATCTTCGAAGGCGACAACCGCATGCGGATCTTCCAGGAGGAGATCTTCGGGCCGGTCGTGTCGGTGACGTCGTTCAACGACTTCGACGACGCCATAAAGATCGCCAACGACACGCTGTACGGTCTCGGGGCCGGCGTGTGGACGCGGGACATCAACACGGCCTACCGCGCGGGCCGTTCGATCCAGGCAGGCCGCGTCTGGACGAACTGCTACCACGCCTACCCGGCGCACGCGGCGTTCGGCGGCTACAAGGGCTCAGGCATAGGCCGCGAGACCCACAAGATGATGCTGGACCACTACCAGCAGACGAAGAACATTCTTTGTTCATACAGCCCGAAGAAGCTTGGGTTCTTCTAGAACCTCAAGCGGTTGCCTGGAGGAGCTTCGCCCCTCCAGGCAACCCAGACCCGCAGTCACTATCCGCGATCACTCGGGAACTTTCCAGCACCATTCGCCGCGAATCTGCGCGGCTCCCGGACCAGCCACGGGCCAGTTGGAGCGCTACGCCGCGCCGACGGCCCCAGGCGTATCCGCGATGCGAAGCAAGTGGGCCGGCACATCTTCGACGCCGAAGCCCCGACCGCGTCCTGCACGCGGCCGAGGAGGCGGCCGCTCTCGTCCAGGCCTGGCCGTGGCGCACCCGGCGGCCCACGAGCCCGGCCTTGCCCTGGCCCTCGCACAGGTGGGCCGGGGCTGGCCGCGGCGGGATACCCGGACCGGGCCCTCGGCGTTTCGCGGTTTGCCGCATGCGACGGACGTATCAGCGTGACGCGGCCTGCGGTCGAGGATGTCCGGAAACCGACTCGGTCACGTGGACCCGGTGCTCGTACGAGCGTGCGACGACGTCCTGCGGTCCCCGTCCGGCGCTGGGTCGGCCGGTCCGGGCAGCCCGCTGGAACCGGCTCCTGGGACCGGGCGTCCGGGGGCCGACTCGGTGCTCTCGCCGAGGAAGCCGCCCGACTGGTGCTGCCACAGCTTGGCGTAGGCACCGTTCGCCGCGAGCAGCTCCTCGTGGGTGCCCTGCTCGACGACGCTTCCGCGGTCGAGGACGACGAGACGGTCCATGCCGGCGACGGTGCTCAGACGGTGGGCGACCACAAGGGCCGTACGTCCGTCCATCAACCGCCACAGGGCGTCCTGAACGAGGAGCTCGCTCTCCGAGTCCAGCGCGCTGGTCGCCTCGTCGAGCAGCAGGATCGGGGCGTCGCGCAGGATGGCCCTGGCGAGGGCCACGCGCTGGCGCTGGCCGCCCGAGAGTTTGACTCCCCGCTCCCCCACCAGAGTGCCGAAGCCGTCGGGGAGTTGGTCGGCGAACTCCGTGACGTGCGCGGCCGCGGCCGCCGCGTGGATCTCCTCGTCGGCGGCGCCGGGCCGGGCGAAGGCGATGTTGTCCCGCAGGCTGCGGTGGAACATGGCGGGTTCCTGCGGGACGTAGGCGATCAGTGAGCGCAGGTCGGTCTGACGCAGCCGGCTGATGTCCTGCCCACCGATCAGGACGCGTCCGTCGTCGATGTCCGACATCCGCAGCAGGAGCCGGGTGAGTGTGGTCTTGCCGCCGCCGGACCTGCCGACCAGACCGATCCGCGCGCCTGCCGGCACGTCCAGGTCGAGTCCCTGGAAAATCGGCTTCGCACCCGCGTGGGCGAAGGTCACCGCCTCGAAGCGGATGCCTGTGTCCCGCGGTGTGAGCGGTTCGGGTTCCGTCGGGTCGAGCACGGTGGGCGGATCCAGCAGCAGCTCCGTGAACTGCGCGGCCTCGGTCATCGAGCTTTCCAGACGCCGGTAGATCTGGTTGAACTCGAACATGATCTGGGTCGCGTTGGAGTAGTAGGTGAAAGCGACGACGACCTCCTCCACTCCCTGGCCCGGGCCACCGAAGGCGATGGCGACCAACAGGCCCAGCACGTTGGTCAGCACGGACATGGGGGCGATCAGGGTGTCGACGCGCAGATTGCCGTAGTCCCACGACCTCAGCGTCAGGCGCCGGGAGTCCGCGACACGGCTGCGGTGTTCGTCGGCCTCCCGCCCCTCGGCCGCGAACGCCCGAATGGTCTCCATGTTCATGAGGCTGTCGGCGACGTGGCCGGAGACCCGGGCGATCGCCGCCTCACGGTCGTTGACGAGCCTCTGCCGGCGACGGATCAGAGGTGTCGCGGCTACCACGGTCAGCGCGATCATCACAAGAAGGCCGGCGACGAGCATCGGTTCGTAGCTCCACAGCACCACGGCACCGAACACCAGGGGGACGAGACTGCCCACGATCCGGTACGTCACCGTGTCGACGAAGTCCTCGAAGCGCTTGCCGAAGCTCAGCACCCGTTTGGTCAGAGAGCCGGCGAAGTTGTCGTGGAAGAATGCCGCGTCCTTGGCGAGGAGTTCGTCCATGCCGCTCACATACAGGTGTTCCATGCCGAGGGCGTCCACGCGGTTCAGGCAGTGCTGCCCGACCCGCCACACGGCCTCGGCGAGCAGCAGCGTCACGCCGAAGCCCAGCACGTACGGCAGCGCCGAGCTGAGGGTGAGACCGCCGTCGTCGGCGGCCTGCCCTGCCAGTTTGGCGATCAGCAGGGGAGCGACGTAGCGGATGCCGATGTTGCCCACGGCCGGCAGCAGCAGCGCGGGCAGGGCCAGCCGTCGTAGTCGCAGCAGTTCCCGGCCGTAGCGGCGCAGTGCCAGAACGACCGCGCTCCTGCCCGGCGTCGGCCCTCGCGTATCTGTTGTCCCCATCACACTCCCGGAGGTTGGGAAGTCGGAAGTTTCCCGTCAGGGGAGGTTCTCAGTCCAGGCATTTACCGCGGACTGGCGAGAACCGGACACCGCTGCGTTGGCAGACGTCGACGGAGTGGAGCCAGGATCATCCTGGCTCCACTCCGTGGTGCGGGCGTGTCACTGGAACTGTGCGAAGAACCTCCAGATCTCTGCTTTGGTCCAGGTGGCGACGCCGCTTTCGCCGGGGGAGCCGTCGACCGGACCGGGCATGTGGCCTCCGTCGAACGCGGCCCATTGGACCGGGTATCCGGCACGGCAGCCCGAGTAGGCGGTGGTGATGTGCGTTCGGCTGCCCGGCACGGGCTCGCGCGGGCTCTGGGGGGTGCAGCCGTTGTTGCTGACGAATCTGTCGCGCAGGGACCGCCCTTGCCCGATGTTGAGGACGGAGTCGCTGATGCCGTGGATTCCGAAGTAGGCGATGGGCTGGGTGCCGCCGCTGCACCCGCTGATCTGGGCGCCGGAGATGACCGCGACGGCCCTGAAGGCGTTCGCCCGGCTGCACGCGAGTGCGTAGCTCATACCGCCGCCCCAGCTGAATCCCGTGGCGAAACGCTGTGCCGGGTTGACACAGAGGCTGCCCTCGATGCGCCGGATCATGTCGTCGACGAAGGTGATGTCCTCACCGCCCGAATTGGCCCAGCCGTTGCCGAGGCCCTGGGGGGCGACGAGGATCGCGCCGTTGTTCGACTGTTCCTGTTGGCCGTAGTAGGACCAGGCGTTCCCGCTCGTGCCGCCCGAGGCGACGTCGCCGGCGGTTCCGCCCCGCCAGTGGAACGCGAAGATCAGCCGGTAGCGGTGGTTGTTGTCGTAGTTGGCGGGAACCCTGAGGATGAAGCTGCGGCTCTTACCGCCGCTCTGAATCGTGTGCGTACCGCTCGCCAGAGTCGGGGGGCTGCCGCATCCGCCACCGCCACCGGACGACAGCTTGATCATCTGCCATTGCTGGTTGGCGCCGCCCCAGTCGGTGTACTGGACGACGTTGCCTCCGTCGGCGGTGGAGGCGCCCTGCACCTCCACCGCCTTGCTGCTGGTGCGGTTGATCAGCCGGACGTGGCCCGCGTCGGAGTCGGCCAGGCGGAACTGCTGGTTGGCCCCGTTGTGGTCGGCCCACTGCTGGATCGCGGCACCGTCTGCGCTCGAGGCGCCGGCCACGTCGAGAACCTTGCCCGAATGCCGGGCCTTGAGGCGGTAGAAGCCGCCGCCGGAGTCCACGAACTGCCACTGCTGGTTGACTCCGTCGTTGCGCGTCCACTGGCTGACCCGCGCGCCGTCGGCGGTGGACGCGCCAGAGACGTCCAGCGCCTTGCCGCTGTTGCGATTGACCAGGACATACCAGGCATTGGTGTCCACCGTCGCTGCCTCGGCGGGCGCCGGATTCACCGCGGCGAGCATGCCGATCGCGAGGGTCGCCGCCACCACCGCGGCGACCCGGGACCACCAGCGATGTAATCGTGGAGGGGCGGGAGAAACCGCACCGTAGGTCTTCATCGATTCACCCTTTCGTTTGTGGCAGGTCCCCTCAGGTGCGGGTCCAGCGTTGGTTGCTGCCGTTCGAGCAGGAGTAGAGCTGGATCAGGGTGCCGTTGGCGGTGCCGCCTGCGACGGCGTCGAGGCAGAGGCCGGACTGGACGCCGACGATGGATCCGTCGGAGTTGAGGCGCCATTTCTGGTTGTCCCCGCCCCAGCAGCTGTAGATCTGGACTTTGGTGCCGTTGCCGGTGCCGGCGGCGTCCAGGCACTTGTTGCCGTAGACCCTGAGCTCGCCGGCGGCGGTGTACGTCCACTGCTGATTGGTACCGTTGTGGCAGTCCCACAGGTGGAGCTGGGTGCCGTCGGTGGTACTGCTGCCGGGCACGTCAAGGCAGCGGCCCGAACCGACGCCCTTGATCGGTCCGGAATCCGAAGGGGGCGTAGAGGAGCCGCCGTTGAGTGCGTTGAGGACGGCGGTGTAGGCGGGCTTCTTGCTGCCGTCGCCGTTGAACAGCAGCGGCGTGTGCTCCGGTCGCCAGGAGTCGGTGTCGCGCACACCCCAGACGGTGATGCCGAGGCAGCGCGGGACGGCCAGGCAGTCGTTGGTCACGTTGGCGTAGGTCGTGGCCGGGGCGCCCTGGATGTCGAGTTCGGTGATGGCCACGTCGACGCCGAGGGCGGCGAAGTTCTGCAGGGTGGTGCGGAAGTTGCTGTTGTAGGGGCTGCCGCTGTTGAAGTGCGACTGGAAGCCGACGCAGTCGATCGGCACGCCGCGCTGCTTGAAGTCTCGGACCATGGCGTACATGGCCTGGGTCTTGGCCCAGGTCCAGTCCTCGACGTTGTAGTCGTTGTAGCAGAGCTTGGCGGCCGGGTCGGCGGCGCGCGCGGTGCGGAAGGCGACCTCGATCCAGTCGTTGCCGGTGCGTTGCAGGTTGGAGTCGCGCCGGGCTCCCGAAGTTCCGTCGGCGAAGGCCTCGTTCACGACGTCCCACTGGGCGATCTTGCCCTTGTAGTGAGCCATCACGCCGTTGATGTGGTCGATCATCGCCTGGCGCAGCGTGCTGCCGCTGAGGTTCTGCATCCAGCCGGGCTGCTGGGAGTGCCAGGCCAGGGTGTGGCCGCGCACCTGCTTGCCGTTCTGCACCGCCCAGTTGTAGACGCGGTCACCGGCGGTGAAGTTGAACTGGCCCCGCTGCGGTTCGGTGGCGTCGATCTTCATCTCGTTCTCGGCCGTCACCGAGTTGAACTCACGTCTGGCGATCGTCGTGTACGCCGAGTCGCCCAGCCTGCCCGAGGCGATGGCGGTGCCGAAGTAGCGGCCGCTCTGCGCCGCCGCGGCGCCGAGCGTGGTCTCGGCGGCGTGTGCGGTCGGCGGCGCGACCAGTGCGGCGACCGCACCGAGGACGCCGACGACCAGAGTCAACAGCAGGCCGCGGATCTTCCGGCGGACAACGGGTCTGGAAAGGGCATACGAGCCCATGACTGTGCCTCCAAGGTAGAAATCACGGAAGGACTGAAGCGCAGGGGGATGCGTCGTCCGCTCCCACTCGGCAGACGGACGGGGCGGGCCGGAACCCGGGCAGCACGGAATCACCGGACACCGCGGTCAAGGGACCGGGACGATCTCAACCGGCACGGACGGCACCCGGTCGGCCGCCGGGTGACGTACGGCGGGCGGCGGGCGGCGGGCGGCGGGCGNGGGCGGCGGGCGGCGGGCGGCGGGCGGCGGCGGTGTTTCGACACAGGCATGGGGGTACTCCATCGCGGCTCAGCCGGGGGACCGCCACGCGGCGTCGCGTACCTCTCCAACTGCGCGAAGAGCCAGGATGCGCTGGTGCGAACCTCACCGGAACGAAACGGGGTGGCGCAGGTGCTTTGGTGCGCGGATCTGCGGTGCAGCTGTGCGTGGATCTGCCGTGCAGCACAGTTGCTCAGGGCCGACGCGGTTCGATATCTCGAACTATGCGCGCTTTCTCAGACAGGGATGATTGAGGTATTGACGATGGATCGTCAATACTCCCCGCAGAAGAAAATTTCCGTTCCTCGCCCGAAAATTTCCGGAACCCCGGCGAGCCGGACGGCGAACCCCCGGCGCCGCCGTCGGCGGATGCCGTAGGGCCGGGGCCGGGGCCGGCGCCGGGACGAGTGTGCGGACGCCGCTTGCTCGACTTCTCTCCTCCGCGCGGACGCCTTGGACTGGCGAGCCGTATCGCAAACTCCGGAGTGTTTCCCATCGGCGCGACAGCCTGTCAAACCCAAAGGGGAGGCGCTGTTTGTGGACAGATCGGCGACAGACCTTGACCAAAGGGCCCCGCATTCCTAGCTTGTGGCGTCAAAGCATCCGGAAATTCTTCGAAACGTTTCGAGATTGTCCCTGCCCTCCCCCGGCACTTCCGCCCCGCGGTTCATCGGGGTCACCTCACCCCCGCCCCCAAAGGAGGTTCTCTGATGTGGTTTCGCCACCCGTCCTCGGTCCGTCTGAGACGCTTTCTCGCCGTCCTTGCGCCCTTGCTGCTCGTGGCCACCTTCCTCGGTGCCCAGCCCGCCGACGCGGCGACCGTAGACCCCAACGCCTCGTATGTGCTGGTCAACCGCAACAGCGGCAAGGCCCTGGATGTCTACAACATGGCGACCAACGACGGCGCCCGCATCACCCAGTGGACCAGGAACGATCAGAACCAGCAGCAGTGGCAGTTCGTCGATTCCGGGGGCGGCTACTACCGCATCAAGTCCCGCCACTCGGGCAAGGTGCTGGACGTCCACAACTGGTCCACCGCGAACGGCGGCTCGATCGTCCAGTGGGCCGACCTGAACGGCACCAACCAGCAGTGGCGGCTGGCCGACAGCTCGGATGGCTACGTGAGGTTCATCTCGCGCCACAGCAACAAGGCCCTCGAAGTACAAGGCGCCTCCACCGCCGACAACGCGAACATCGTCCAGTACGACGACTGGGGCGGCACCAACCAGCAGTGGCAGCTCGTCAAGGTCGGCGGCGACAATCCCGGCCCGTGCGATCTTCCGTCGACATACCGCTGGACATCAACGGGCGCGCTGGCACAGCCCAAGCCGGGGTGGGTCTCGCTCAAGGACTTCACCGTCGTCCCCTACAACGGCAGGCAACTCGTCTATGCGACGACGCACGACACGGGGACGAGTTGGGGTTCGATGAACTTCGGCCTGTTCACCAATTGGTCGGAGATGGCCTCGGCCAGCCAGAACACGATGTCAGCTTCCACCGTCGCGCCCACGCTCTTCTACTTCGCGCCGAAGAACATCTGGGTGCTCGCCTACCAGTGGGGCGGGACCGCCTTCTCCTACCGGACGTCGAGCGACCCCACCAACCCGAATGGCTGGTCATCCCCGCAGGTGCTCTTCTCCGGAAGCATCCCCGACTCCGGAACAGGACCCATCGACCAGACGCTCATCGGTGACGGGACGAACATGTACCTGTTCTTCGCCGGTGACAACGGCAAGATCTACCGGGCCAGTATGCCGATCGGGAACTTCCCGGGCAGCTTCGGCTCGTCGTACACGACGATCATGAGCGATACGACGAACAACCTGTTCGAAGCCCCGCAGGTCTACAAGCTACAGGGCCAGAACCGCTACCTCATGATCGTCGAGGCGATCGGCTCGCAGGGCCGCTACTTCCGCTCGTTCACGGCCACCAGTCTGAACGGCTCATGGACACCCCAGGCCGCGACCGAGGGCAATCCCTTCGCCGGCAAGGCCAACAGTGGCGCCACCTGGACCAACGACATCAGCCATGGCGAACTGATCCGCACCAGCGCCGATCAGACCATGACCGTCGATCCCTGCAAGCTGCAGTTGCTCTACCAGGGGCGCAGCCCCAACTCCGGCGGTGACTACGGCCTCCTGCCCTACCGTCCGGGTCTGCTGACACTGCAGCGCTGACGGCGTGACACGAGTCCGGCTCCGGTATGGAGCCGGCGTGGCGGGCTCGGCGGAAGGCCGAGCCCGCCCGGGTCACGCGACAACGTCAGCGCTCATACGACGACGGAGCGCGGGGTCGGGCGACGCTCACCAGCCCGAGGGCCATCCCGTAACGCGGTGCCGCCGCCGGTGGCGCTTGCGCGCGGCCCAGGCGCAGCGGGTCGCCTGGTGCGCTGCTTCGGACGAGCCAGGCTTCGGTCGGGCCGGCCCATGTACCGCGCGGTGTTGACGACCTGGCTCTCCAGCGCGCGGACCACCCCACGGGCGATGCGGTTTTTCCCGACGCCGGCCCCCGCCGGCGCGCGCTCCACTGGCGGCGATACCAAGCCGGGGCAGTAGCGCCCTGATCGCGGCTCATGCCAAGGGAGGTGTCTGCGGCGGAGTCTTGCCATCCCGCAGAGAACCCTTCGCTCCAAGGGGCCGCGCCCATGAACGCCGGTCCGGCCGGCCCGAGGCGACCGGATACAGTGCGCGAGACGGCAGCCTGGTCAGGGAGGGGAAGCGTGACCGACACCAGCAACACCCGACCCGCCGACAGGGAAGCGCAAGCTCCGCGGCAGAGCCGACTGCACCACCTGATGCGCTACATCCCCCTGATCGCCCCCGTCCTGCTGTGGGCAGTGCCCTGCTGGGTGCTCCTGCACACCGGCCAGCACTGGCCGATGCCCGTCACGCTGGTCGGCACGGCCCTGTTCGCCCTCGGCCTCGTTGGTATGCCGCTCGCGATGGTGCGCGGCCACGGCCGGCGCCAGCAGGACCGGGCGGCGATCGTCGGTGACACCCTGCTGGGCACCAGCTGGGTTCTGTTCACCTGGTCCATTCTGCTCGGCGTCCCATTGCGGCTCGCCCTGACCGTGGCCGGCGTCGACGAGAGTCAGGACCGGGCCCGAATCGTCACTTATGCCGTCCTTGGCATAACCGCCGTACTACTCGCCTGGGGGTACGCCGAAGCCCGCCGCGTGCCGCGCGTGCGCCGACTCGACGTGCAACTCCCACGGCTGGGTGCCGGGTTGGACGGCATCCGCGTCGTCCTCATCACCGACACCCACTACGGCCCGCTCGATCGCACTCGCTGGTCGGCGCGGGTATGCGAGACGGTGAACACTCTGGAAGCCGACCTGGTCTGCCACACCGGCGACATCGCGGACGGCACGGCCGAACGCCGCCGCGCCCAGGCCGTCCCACTCGGTACCGTGCGGGCCACCCGGGCCCGTGTATACGTCACCGGCAACCACGAGTACTACAGCGAGGCCCAGGGCTGGGTCGACCTGATGGGCGAGTTGGGCTGGGAGCCGCTGCGCAACCGTCATCTGCTGCTCGAACGCGGAGGCGACACCCTCGTGGTCGCCGGCGTGGATGACGTCACCGCCGAGTCCTCCGGCCTGGCAGGCCACCGCGCCCACCTCGCCGGAGCCTTGGACGGCGCCGACCCCGACCTACCCGTCCTGCTCTTGGCACACCAGCCCAAGTTCGTCGACCGGGCGGCAGCCGACGGCATCGACCTCCAACTCTCCGGCCACACCCACGGCGGCCAGATCTGGCCCTTCCACCACCTGGTCCGCATCGACCAGCCCGCCCTCGCCGGCCTTAGCCACCACGGCACCCGCACCCTCCTCTACACCAGCCGCGGCACCGGCTTCTGGGGCCCGCCGTTCCGCGTCTTCGCCCCCAGCGAGATCACCCTGCTCGTGCTCCGCACCCCGCACCTGCCCACCTCGCCGTAGCACTGGGCGGGCCAACACATCCGCTTGGAGACGAAGAATCTGCTGGTGAGCTACTCGCCGAAGAAGCTGGGCTTCTTCTAGAACCATCAAGTCGGGCGCCTGAAACAGTAATTGCCCCTCCGGCGCCCTTTGCCGACTCAGACACCTGTTGGCAGGTACGCCTGCACGTGACTGCGTGATCGTCTCGACCAGCACGTACCGGAGTCCGCTGTCGCTGCTCCGCTCCAGGATGAAATTCGCTACCTCAACACTTCCCCGCCTTTCGGCATGCGGCTGGCCGCAGTGGGATCTGGAACGCCTTGGCCGCACGCCGTCGGGTGCGCCGAGGTGATGCGGCATCAAGCCAAAGAGGCCCAAGCTCCGTTGGTCGTCTTCCGGGATCGGTGCGTCGCCCATATCCTCGTGCGCCGGTGGTTACCTACGGTAAGGGGTAGCGATGGGCGGCACCACACGCAGAGGGTTCCTGGGTTCGGCCGCGGCCGCCGGCGGCGGGGTCGCCCTCGCGACCTCCCAACGGGCCGCGGCCCGGAACGGCGCCGCCCCACAGACCGTGGCCGTCCTGGGCGGGGGCGTCGCCGGGCTCACGGCAGCCCACGAACTCGCCGAACGCGGCTTCCGGGTCACGGTCTACGAACGCAAGGCGCTGGGCGGCAAGGCCCGCAGCATGGACGTACCGGGCACCGGCACGGGCGGCCGCGGGCCCCTGCCCGGGGAGCACGGCTTCCGCTTCATCCCCGGCATCTACCACAACCTGCCCGACACCATGCGGCGCATCCCCTTCCCCGGCAACCCCAACGGTGTCCACGACAACCTCGTCGCCCCCAAGGAGATGCTGTTCGCCCGGTCGGGGGGCCGCGAGGACATCCGGATCCCGCTTCCCTGGCCCGGCAACACTCCTGCCGAACTCACCCCCGACGAGATCCGCCGCGCCCTCACCTCGGTCCTGGACACCGCCTTCAACCTCCCCCTCCACGAGGCCCTCTACTTCGCCAACCGCTTCCTGGTCTTCCTCACCAGCTGCGACGAACGCCGCGACGAGGCCTGGGAGCAGATGCCGTGGTGGGAGTTCGTACGGGCCGGACGGATGTCGTACGACTACCAGCGGATCCTCGCCGTCGGCATCACCCGCAACATCGTGGCCACCAAGGCGGAAGAGGCCAGCACCCGTACCGTCGCCACCCTGCTGGAGGCCTTCGCCTTCAACCTCCTCGGGCGGGGCGCGGACGGATCGCTGGACCGGATCCTCAACGCGCCCACCAACGAGGCCTGGATCGACCCCTGGGTGACATATCTGAAGTCACTCGGGGTCGAGTTCCGCATCGGCTGGACCGTACGGGACCTGACCCTGGACGCGGGCCGGATCGCCGGGGCCGTCGTGGAGGACCCGGGTGGTGCCCGCCGGACTGTCACCGCCGACCACTACATCTCGGCCATGCCGGTCGAGCACGCCCGCCGCACCTGGAACTCCGCCGTGCGCGCCGCCGATCCCCAACTGGCCGAGTGCGACCGGCTGGAGACGGACTGGATGACCGGCATCCAGTTCTATCTGACCGAACGGACGCCGATACTGCACGGCCATCTCGACCTGATCGACTCCCCCTGGTCGCTGACCGCGATCGCCCAGGCCCAGCACTGGCCGGGCCACGACTTCCCTGTCGACTTCGGCGACGGGACTGTCGCGGACTGTCTTTCCGTGGACGTCTCCGAGTGGGACCAGCCGGGCATCCTGTACGGCAAGACCGCCCAGCAGTGCACCCGCGCCGAAGTCGCCCGCGAGGTGTGGGCGCAGTTGAAGGCGGCGCTCAACGACAGCGGCCGTACGGTCCTGAAGGACTCCGTGCTCCACTCCTGGTTCCTCGATCCGGCCGTCGACGGCCTCGGCACTCCGAACCCGGTCAACGAGGAGCAGTTGCTCATCCATCCGACAGGGACCTTCCACCACCGTCCGCGATCGGCCACGAAGATCCCCAACCTCTTCCTGTCCGGCGACTATGTGGCCGTGCCCATCGATCTGGCCACCATGGAAGGCGCCAACACCTCGGCCCGGCAGGCCGTCAACGCCCTGCTGGACCGGATCGGTTCGGCCGCGGAACGCTGCACCGTCACCCCGCTGTACCGGGCCCCCGAGCTCGAGCGGATCAAACGCCACGACCGCACCCGTTACCTCCTCCGACTGCCGAATCTCTTCGACGTCGGTTGACAGCATTGCTGAACCCGTCCCCCGGCCACGGGGAAGGACCACGAACGGCGACGGAGGACGGCCAAGGGAAGGGGAGCGTGACAATGGCGGCGTCAGGGTCGCCGCTCTGCCCGGTTTCGGGATCGGGACGTCGCGTGTGGCGGCGTCGATCTCGGCGAGCCTCGCGCAGGGGGTGGAGCGCGTGCGAACGCCGCCCTACCGTCGGCGCCAAGGTAGTGCCTCCTGGACGTCGCCCCCGGCGTCCATGCGTTGAAGTGCGCCGTTGATCCTCTCGCCGATCTCCGCGAACTGACGCACCTGCTCCGGGGTGAGCGCGTCGAAGACGGCGCGGCGTACAGCCTCGACGTGGCCGGGGGCCGCCCGGTCCAGAAGGGTCTGCCCCCGCGCGGTGAGGACGGCGAGCTGAATGCGGCGGTTGCCGGGGTCGTCGCGGCGGCCGACGTAACCGGCCTGCTGGAGGCGGGTCACGGCATGAGTGAGCCGACTGCGCGTGATTTTCAGGCGCTCGGCCAGCTCGGACATGGTCAGTGTGCGGTCGGGGGCCGCGGACAGGTGGGCAAGCAGGCTGTAGTCCGAGTGCGTCACCCCCGCGTCCCGGCGGAGCTGCCGGTTGAGATGGTCGGCCAGCAGCGTGGAGAAGTCGATGTAGGCCAGCCAGGCCCGCTGCTCCTCGCTGTTGAGCCAACGTGGCGACGTGGTCATGATCGCAAGCCTAACCGGCTCGCGGTTGAAATTTCAAACGACTCGTCGAGCCGTCACTGAACCTCGGCTTGGGAGAGCCGCCTGGCCATCCACCGTGTGGATGGGCCGGATACGGAATTCGGATCGTGCAGAGGATGGCGACAAGACCCCGAACCACTCATAGTCGTCCCTACCCGCACGCCGCTGTCGGATCAGCCGCCAAACGTGCGGCCGTCCTCAGCATGCCGTGCGCCGTCGGCGCCCGTGAAAGGCATGCCCGCTCCCGTACACCGTCCCCTGGAGTCGCCATGCCCGGTTCCGTTCCGCCGCCGTCTCCCACCGCGGTCGACGACCCCGCTCCGTCACCCGTCGCCGTCTCGGGCCCGGCGCATCTGCTGCGCCTGACCTTGCTGATGGCGGGCAGCTGTCTGCCGGTCCTGGGGGCGGTGCTGATCGCCCCGGTGCTGCCGAGGATGCAGGACCACTTCGCCTCGACTCCGGGGGCCAAGGCGCTGGTGCCCCTCGCACTGACCGTTCCGGCGCTGTCGCTGGCACTGCTGGCCCCGTTCGCCGGGGTGATCGTGGACCGGCTCGGCCGCAAGCGCCTGCTGATCGTGGCTACCGTCCTGTATGCCATGTTCGGAACGGCGCCGCTCTGGCTGGACTCGCTGGGCGCGATCATCGGCAGCCGCGCCCTGGTCGGTGTCGCCGAGGCCGCCATCATGACCTGCTGCACCACACTGATCGGCGACTACTACAGCGGCCGGCAGCGGGTGAAGTACCTGGCGCTGCAGGCCGTGTGCACCTCCGCGTCGGCCACCGCCTTCTTCGTGGTCGGCGGCGCCGTCGGCGCGGCCGGCTGGCGCGCGCCCTTCTGGATCTACGCCGTGAGCCTGCTGATCGCCCCGCTGATGGCCGCCGCTCTGCCCAACCCGGCGGCCCGCGCGGCCACCCAGGAGGCCCCGGCCGTGGCCGTGGCCCGTCGTCCGTTCCCCTGGCGGCCGATGGCGGGGATCTGCGCCCTCACCTTCTTCGGAGCGATGGTCTTCTACACGGTCCCGGTGGAGATGGCGTACCTGCTCGACGACCTCGGTGTGGAGAACCCCGGCGTAATCGGTCTGGCCACGGCGATCGCGAGTGCCGCCACCGTGGCCGGAGCACTCGTGTTCGCCCGGCTGAAGCGCTCCCCGGACGTGGCGCTGCCCGCGGTCTTCGCGATCTGTGGCGCCGGTTTCGGGGTGATGTTCCTCGCCGGCAGCGTCCCCCTGCTGGTCGTCGGCGCGGTGGTCAACTGCCTGGGCACGGGCATGTTGCTGCCCGCCCTCCTCACCAGTGCCATGTCCCGCCTGGCGTTCGAGGACCGCGGCCGCGGTACGGGGCTTTGGACGTCGGCCTTCTTCGGCGGTGCGTTCGTCTGCCCGCTGGTGCTGCTCGCCCTGGAGTCGGCGGTCGGCGGTCTCGCGGGTGCGGTGGGCCTGCTCGGCGCTGCTGCCGCGGTTGTCGCGGCGGGGCTGTGGGGTGCCCTGCGCCGCGCCGGCGCCGCGCATCCCCGGCCGCTGCCGAAGCCGCTGGCCTGAGGCCGCGGAGCCGACGGGGGCCGGGGCACCGACGCCGGTGCCCCG